>JBDIWC010000004.1:0-128094 GCA_039794085.1 Gemmatimonadales bacterium | reverse complement strand
TCGTCGTGTCCCCCACCTCCGCGACAACCTCCGAGAGGGGTTCATCCACAGAACCGGAGGCGTATCGGCAACCACCGATGAGCACGATTCCGAGGATCATGCAGGGGATCGTCCAAACCTTCCGGTTGCGGGGCATCATGCCCCCTGCTCCCGGCACGATGCCGCCAGCGCCTCCGGCCCAGACCCGCGCACCAGTTCCTCGGGTGCGGCCCCCGGCATCCGCACCACCCGCAGGCTCCGGTCCACTGCGTACACCGTCGGCGTACCGATGACACCCATCGCCCCGGCCTGATCAGCGGACGCCAGCAGGTACGCGGGCGCGGAAAGACCGAACTCCTGGTGGAACGCCTGGATCCTGTCCGGGCTGTCGGGAAGGGAGAGCCACAGCACCGCGCCGTCGAATCCCTCCCTGACGGGGGTCGTCGCCCTGGCCCAGGCTGCCGCCGCCCGGCGGCAGGCACCACAGGTGGTGCTGTAGACAATCAGGAACGTGCAGGGGCCGGCGGACGACCTCGCCAGCGCAGCCGACAGGGTTATCGATCGATCTCCCTCGGAAAGACTCGGCTCCACCACCGGCATCACGAACAGGTCGGGTAGAGTGTCGCCGATCCTGACGACCCGATGCTCCAGCACCCGGGTCTCACCCGGTCCGGGCGATACCATACCCACCGCCCATGGCCATGTCACCTGACCCAGCAGCAACGCTGCGAGCAGAACCGCCACGCCACGTGCCATGCTTTTCACTGTGATCCGGCTCACGCTGTCTTCCTCGGTATTCTCTCGTCTCACACACCCTCCTCCACCCTCCTCATCGCACTGCGGCTCAGTCAACCAGATCCAAACTACGGCCAGGCACAAGCGCCGCCAGTACCAGTTTTGGCCATGTCAACCCGCTGTCAGTCCTGGGCATGACTCCCACGGGGACGCGTCTCAACCCATACCGGCGCCTGCCACAACTGCGCTCTCAGCACCCTTACTTCACACCGGCATCCTTGCGGTAGTGATGGCCACCATGCTACCGTATTGTTGAGGCGTTGACTCCGAGTCTCAATCGATGGACCAGGCACACAGCATGCCCATATGGGCTGAATGCCGGGAGGTCGATATGAGGAAGGGCGTGCTCCTGCCCCCCTACACGACAGAGGAGGCACTGCTCGAGGCGGTGCGTTATGAGGTGCTCCCCCTCGGCGCCATCGCGGTTCTCCACCTGGATGGTCACGAGAGCCACGACCTCATCAGCGCGACCGTCGAGGCACTGCCGCTCCACGTCCCCCCGGTCCTCCTCCTCCCCGACCTCCCCGACGGCACCGCGCCACCGATCCTTGCGTCCACACGACAGGTCGTCTGCCTTGCTTCCGACCCTCCACCCCTGATCGAGGAGGTGCTGACCGCGGTGAACAACCGGCCCGCCCCCACCCCGGACCAGATCGCCGCCTGGCTCGCGGCCCGGCTCGACAACCCGCACCTGGAACCCTTGGTGATTCACGCCCTCGATGGGAAGGGTCGCCCCACTCCGGCCGGTCTGAGCGGGCGAAACCTCCGCCGAAAGATCCCCGACCTCCTGAAGTGCCGGGTCAGCGACCTGGGGCGTCTCTCCGGCCTGGCAACCCGAAGGCGCCTCTGCCCCAGTGTGGAGACCCTGGCCAAGGACCACGCACCCCGGACCACACCGGGACACCTGCGGGACCATGTGCGCGCCCTCGGGGTGTCCCTCGCCGAATACAACAACATGCCGGGCTGGGAGTGGCCCCTGGAGGCGGCCGTGCGCCAGGGGTTGGGGGTTGGGGGTTGGGGGTTGGGGGTTGGGGGTTGGCCGAAGGTAGCGAGGAAGACACCTGGACGCCGAGCCCGGGCGTGAGTATGGCGAAGGGCCGGCCTCTCGCTCTGGTCGTGGAATCGGAACGACGATAGGGGGTTTCCCCGTGGAGCGGCTGGTCAACTATTGGCACCCCTGTGGGTGCGCCGCTTGCGGCGCACCTGTGACGAACCCGACTTCCCTGCTCCAGGGTGCGCCGCAAGCGGCGCACCCACGGAATCGTTGAGGGTCCGGCAGGAAGGCCAGCCATTGCCCACTGCGCCGAGCCCCGCTCACGAGATCGCCACGGACCCCTGTGGGGTCCTCGCGATGACCGCTGCTGCAACGTCTTGGTCCCCCCTCTCCCGCCCTGCGGGAGAGGGGTCGGGGGTGAGGGCCGCCTTGGCCCTCCCCCGTCTCCGGCCCTATCTTCCACCCGTTCCCCTCGTCCCCGCTCGGCATCCGAACCTCCGGAGTTGCCATGTCCCCACGCGCAGCCATTCTCCTCCTCGCCGCCGGCCTCTTCTCCTGCCGGGGCGGCGGCCAATACGACCTCATCATCACCAACGGCCGGATCGTCGACGGCACCGGGAACCCCTGGTACCAGGGCGACCTCGCCATCCGGGGGGACCGCATCGTCGCCATGACCCCCGCCGGGGGCCTGGACAGTGCCTCCGCCCGCGAGCGCGTGGACGCCACCGGCATGGTCGTCGCCCCCGGCTTCATCGACATCCAGTCCCACTCCTGGAACGCCCTCCTCTTTGCCGACGGCCGGGTCATCGGCAAGGTAGCCCAGGGGGTCACCACCGAGATCCTCGGCGAGTCCACCACACCCGCCCCATCGAACCCGAACATCGATTCGCTCTTCATGGGGCCGGAGCTGTCCGACACCCTGATGCTCGCCGAGGTGATGAAGTATCGGGGCCCGCGCGGATTCCGCACCTGGCTCGACGCGATGGAATCCCACGGCACCAGTGTCAACGCCGGGAGCTACCTCGGCGCCACCACTGTACGGGCCTACGCCATGGGCCAGCGTGAAGGAGTCCCCAGTGCCGCCGAGCTCGACACCATGCGGGCCGTGGTGCACGAAGCGATGCTCGACGGCGCCTTCGGCATCTCCAGCGCCCTGATCTATCCTCCCGGCAGCTACGCCGGGACCGATGAACTGATCCAGATTTCCCGGGCGATGGCACCATTCCACGGCACCTACATCACCCACATGCGGTCCGAGGGAGCGGGACTCCTCACCGCCATGGACGAAGCACTCCGGATCGGCCGAGAGGGGGGAGTGCCGGTGGTGATCTATCACTTCAAGGCCTCGGGCCAAACCAACTGGCCCCTCGCCGGGCCGGCCATCGCCAAGGTGGACTCGGCGCGCCGGGCCGGGCAGGACGTGACCGCCACGATGTATCCCTACCCGGCGTCGGGCAACAACCTCTCGTCGCGGATCCCCGAATGGGCCCACGCCGACGGGAAGCTCCTGGAAAACCTCCGCACCTCGAACATCCGGGCCCGGATTCATGCCGAGATGATGGCGAGCCCCCAGGCGAACCCGCCCGGCGCCTACCGGATCTCCGGGTTCAAGTACCGCGAGGAGTGGAAGCGCTTCGAGGGACTCCGGCTCGACGCCATCGCGGCCGACCTCGGGGTCGACTGGGCCGATGCGGTGATCGAGCTGACCCTGGGAGAGCAGAACACCCTGAGCCAGATCACCTTCGGGATGTCGGAGGAGAATGTGGCCCGGATGATCGCCCAGCCCTGGGTGGTGATCGGGAGCGATGCCGGCGGCTTCGACCCCGACACCACGACCCGGCTCGTGCACCCCCGCGCTTACGGAACCTTCCCCCGGGTGCTCGGGAAGTATGCCCGGGAGGACGGGGTGCTCCGCCTGGAGGACGCCGTCCGCAAGATGACCAGCGCCACCGCCCGGATCCTCGGATTGAAGGACCGCGGATTGCTCCGGGAGGGGTTGTACGCCGACATCGTCATCTTCGATCCGGCCACGGTGATCGACCGGGCCACCTTCGACCAGCCCCACCAAATCGCCACGGGGGTGCGGGATGTCTTCGTGAATGGGGTGGCGGTCTGGCGGAACGGAGCCCACACGGGAGCCACCCCCGGTCGAGCACTCCGAGGCCCGGGCTGGGTCGGTCACCGCACCCCGTCTCCCTGAACACCCTTCCACCCGGCACCCATGCCGAGACCGGACTCCTCTCCGTCATCGTCCCCTGGTCCATCCTCGAGTTCCGCGGCGGCAGTGGCGCCTCAGCATGAGGCTGTGCGGGAGCCGTTCGTTGTGGTAGATTCGTGGGATGGCCAGGCCTGAGAAGACCCTCCTCAAGGTTCTCCGCGGCGGGCGTGACGCGAATATCGGCTTCGATGATCTCCGCAGCCTTCTCCTGCATCTCGGATTTGAAGAGAGGGTCCGAGGCAGCCACCACATATTTTTCAAGCTTGGGATCGAGGAGCTGATCAACGTGCAGCGGTCCGGAAGCAACGCGAAGCCGTACCAGGTGAGGCAGGTGCGTGCCATCATCGCAAAGTACGGCACGGGAGGCACCGAATGACGCACAAATACGAGATCATCATCTACTGGAGCGACGAAGACGAGGCGTTTGTTGCCGAGGTCCCGGAGCTACCCGGATGCGTGGCCCACGGCGATACTCCCGCGACCGCTCTCTCGAGCAGCGGTGAGGCGATCGCGTTGTGGATCGATACCGCCACGGAAACCGGTCGGCTGGTTCCAGAACCCAAGGGCCGACGTCTCCATCTGGCCTGATGATTGACCGGGGCTCCCGGCAGAACGGCAGCGCGTTCGGCGGGTGATCCAGGCCGCGATCTACTGGCTCACGGGCGACACCTGGATGCCGGGCATCTGTGTCCCGCTCTTTCTCCTTCCGATGGCCACGATGACCCCCTCCCGGTTCGCCGGGAGATGACCCTCACCACACGTTGATGCCTCGATGAGCCTTGCCCGAACCCTTCTCCTCCGTGCCTCCCGGAGCCCCTGGCTCGCGGACCAGGCCACCCGCCGCACCCTCGCGCGCCGGGCGGTCCGCCGCTTCATGCCGGGTGAGCGGATCGAGGACGCCCTCCACGCCGCGCGCGACCTCGCCACCGCCGGACTCGGAACCCTGCTGACCCGGCTCGGCGAGAACGTCACCGAACCCGCCGAGGCCACCGCGGTGTGCGATCACTACCTCGACGTGCTGGATGCCATTCGGGACCGGACCCTCCCTTCGGAAGTCTCCATCAAACTCACCCAGCTCGGCCTCGATTTTGACGCAACGGCCTGTGAGGCCCACGTGCGGGACATCGCCGAGCGCGCGGCGGCGGTCGGGTCGGTGCTCTGGATCGACATGGAGGATTCGAGTTACGTCGATGCCACCCTGGCGCTCTACCGTCGTTGCCAACCCGACTTCCCGACGCTCGGCATCGCGATTCAGGCCTATCTGCATCGGACACCAGCCGACGTGGCGTCGCTCCTGCCACTTCACCCCACCATCCGGCTCGTGAAGGGCGCCTACCGGGAACCACCCGACGTGGCGATCCCGCGGAAGCGCGACGTGGACCGGCAGTATTTCGACGTCGGGGTGTCGATGCTGAAGGCAACCCGGGAGGGGGGGGGAATCAGGGTGGTGTTCGGCACTCATGATCTGGATCTCGTGGCCCGCCTCCGCGCCCGGGGACGGGACCTCGGACTCACCCCGGACGCCTTCGAGGTGCACATGCTCTACGGCATCCGGAGCGAGGCCCAGCGTCACCTGGCGGGGGAGGGTGTCCCGGTCAAGACGCTCATCAGCTATGGCGAGGCCTGGTTCCCCTGGTACATGCGGCGGCTCGCCGAGCGGCCCGCCAACGTCTGGTTCGTGCTGCGGAGCCTCCTGCCCTGATCGGAGATCATGACCGCATCGCCGCAGCGTATCGTCTCCCTCCTCCCCGGGGCCACCGAGATCATCGCAGCCCTCGGCGCGGGAGGGCGGCTGGTGGGCGTCTCCCACGAATGTGATCATCCTCCGTGGGTCAAATTACTTCCGCGGGTGACCACGAGCCCGATTGATGTGAGCCAGGCGGGATCGCTCATCGACGCCGAGGTTCGGCGTCTGATGGAGACCGGCCAGCCGGTCGTGGCACTCGAGGCGGGGCGGTTGCTGGAACTCCGGCCCGATCTTCTCGTCACCCAGGCTCTGTGCGATGTGTGTGCTGTGGGAGACGGTCAGGTGCATCGCGTCGCCGATCTGCTCCATCCGTCGCCCGCCACCTTCACCATGACGGGCACCTCGGTCGCCGGTGTGCTGGAGGACATCACCCGTCTCGGCGCTCTTCTCGACCTGGCGGACGACGCCGAGGAGCTGGTCCTGGGAATGAGGTGCCGGATGAAGCATGCAGGAATGGGAGCACCCCTTCCCCCTCCGCGTGTGTTGGCCATCGAGTGGCTCGATCCTCTCTACCTGGCGGGACACTGGGTACCGGAACTCATCGCGGCATCCGGTGGCCTCGATGTGGGCGCGAACCCGGGAACGCAGTCGGCACGGAGAGAGTGGTGTGACGTCGCGGCCCTCGAGCCGGACCTGGTCGTGATCCTGCTCTGCGGCTTCGGGGTGGAGCGGTCGGTGAGGGAGCTGGACGGGTTTCTGAAGGAAGTGGGAGACGGTGAGGCGGCGCGCCTCCTGCGCCGGTTGCCGGTCTGGGTGATGGACGGGAACACCTGGACGTCGCGCGCCGGTCCGAGACTCCCCGGGGCGGCGAGGCGGTTCCGGGCGGCGATTCAGGGGCGGGAGATGCCGGGGCTGGTCCGGGCATGGTGATTGCTTGTGAAATCTTTCATAAACCGCATCTGGCTCTGGCCGTTTCGTGTTTCCTGATGTATTGTACCACTGTACATGTACACGGGACAGCCCATGCAGATCGTTGTTGATGCTTCTGCCCTCCTCGCGGTTCTCCTCGCGGAGGCGCATCGGGAAGGAGTTCTGGCGGCCACGAGGGGAGTAGCACTCTGTGCCCCGGCATCGCTGCCCTGGGAGATCGGAAACGCCTTGAGCAGCGGGCTCAGGAGAGGACGGTTCCCTCTCTCCGTCGCCCATGCCGCCGCGACTGCATTTGAGCACATCGCGATCCGGCCCATTCCAGTGGACCTTCAGGGTGCCCTGGATCTGGCCGACACGTACCGCATTTATGCCTACGACGCCTACATGATGTCCGCCTGTCAGAAGCTCGGAGCACCGCTCCTGACCCTGGACCTCGGGTTGAGGCGCGTGGCCCGGGCCGCCGGCATTTCACTCATTGAGGTTTCGGCATGAAGACCTACACCTACACCGAAGCGCGACAGCAGTTGGCGAGCCTTCTGGAGGATGCGTCGCGAGAGGGCAAAGTGCAGATCCGCCGACGGGATGGGCGCCTCTTCCTGGTGCAACCCATCCGGACGACCCGCTCGCCTCTGGATGTCCCCGCGGTCGAAACGGATGTGACGCTCGCCGAGATTCTCGATTTCATTCGGGAGGGCCGGGAGGCGGGATCAGCCGCGATGATGGTGCGGGAAAAGGTTCAGTCGCCCAAGCGAAAGTCGGCCAAGCGCAAGCGTTCGCGCTGACCGGGCGAGGCCCGCAACCTGTGAGGATCTGCTTTGCTTTGCTGATGCTCGTGCCAGCCTGCCGCAGTGTCGCACCCATCCCTGCTCCAGCCCCAACCGGAGATTTCAGCGGTCTCATGGAGGGCCGGGTCCTCCCCTTCACCGGGACCGCCGTCTATGCCCGTTGCCGGGACGAGATCCACCTCTTCCTGCTGACCACCACGCTGCCCCGCACCAGCCTGACGCTGCACCCGGTGGGGTTTCCGTTTCGCGGGCGGCATCCCCTTCTTCCCTCCCGCGCCGTCGAGGCGTTCCGCAGGTCGGCCCCACCCGACTCGGTCCCGGGCCCCTTTCTCCTCTCGGTCGAGGATCCGCCGCGTCCCCTCGGTTACGCCGACTCGGGCACGGTCCGGATGACCGAGACTCCCGATGGGCTCCTCCGCGGGCACATCGACGCCTGGGTCGACCGAAGGCAGGTGAGCACCTTCTTCACGGCCCGCCGGGATTCGGTGCTGGAGGGCACCATGATCGATGGCACCCGATGCGCACACTGACTCGGTCTCCTGTATTCTGCGGGATGAACGGAAGCCACAGATGACGCAGATGACACAGAGAGCACCCCCAGGGGACCACGAAATACACGAAAGCCACGAACGAATCTCCGTGCCTGGGTGGGCAATGGAAACGTTATTCCGTAGATTGCCAAGGTCCTACGAGGAGGGGCACGACAGATCCCGCCCATCAACACAGAGGGAGTGGGTGGCCCGGAGAACAGCAGGAACCTCGACATACACGAGCAAGACCCCCTCCCACTTCAGGGATACATGGATTCCGGCGAGCGCAGAATGGCGGGCATCAGGTCGTCTCGTCAATTGATTGGACTCTTCTCAGAGAGGTGATCGATGGCGTCGGACATCGATTTTGTCGAATACGTCTGTGACCAGATCCGGGGCGCGGGTGGGATCTCACACCGCGCGATGTTCGGCGAGTTCGCCGTCTACCTGGACGGCAAGGTCGTCGGCCTGGTGTGCGACAACCAGTTCTTCGTGAAACCCACCCTGGCGGGGAGAGCCCTGCTCGGGACCCTGGTCGAGGCGCCGCCCTACCCGGGAGCCAAGCCCCACTTTCTGGTTTCCGACCAGCTCGACGACCGGGAGCTCATGACCGGGTTGATCCGTGCCACAGCGGCGGAGTTGCCGACCCCCAAGCCCCGGAGGAAGGCGGTACCCAAGAAGCAAGCCGCTTCGGCCCGGAGGCGAGGTGCTTGAAGCGCGGTGACAGGAATACAGCTACCCGGTTAAACTCCACAAATGAAAGTGACGACCAACATCCCCGACGACCTCTACCGGCAGGTCAAGGCCCGGTCGGCCCTGCTCGGCCTGGCGGTGCGCGAAGTCACGATCGAGCTCTATCAGCGCTGGCTCCAGGAGCCACCCACCGTGACCCCGCCCGCCCCCTCCGCGGAGCAGTGGCTGGATGACTGGACCGAGCTCGGCGACACCATACTCCGTGAGGCACCCGACGGTCCGACGGCCACCGAGATCGTGGCGGACGATCGAGGCCGACTGGACCGCACCGACCCGTGCTGACGCTCGATGCGAACATCTGGGTCGCCGCGTTCGACCCGAAGGACCGGTTTCATGAATCGAGTGTGGTCTTTCTCCGCACCGTGGCCCAAAGGAACCTCCGCCTGCATGGGCCCGCCTTTGTGACCTTGGAGGTGGCGTGCGCATTGGCCCGGCGGGCAAGAGATTCCGCGGTGGGCACGCTCGCCCACACCCGGCTGCGGTCCCACCCGATGCTCCTCCTGCATCCGATGAACGACCTCTGCCTCTCGACGGCACAGGAGATCGGGGCCGCTCATCTCCTGCGCGGTGCCGACGCCCTCTACGCGGCCACAGCACAGTTGGTGAATGCGCCGTTGATCACCTGGGATGAGGAGTTGATCCAACGGATCGGGGCAGCCACACCCGCCCAGTGGCTCACCGACAACGCCTGAGGATCACGGCCCCCCTTGCGCGGGCCGTTCGCGAACGGCCCGCTGCACCAAGGCCAACCCCTGTACGGGCCGTTCGCGAACGGCCCGTACAAAGGCCAGGCGTACTTGCCAGCGCTCGCTCCGCGAGCGGGGGCATCAGTGTCCATGCTCCCCAGACCATGCAAGGGATCCCATTCCTGCGTCAGGCACGGCTTGGATCGTGGCCTCAGGTCGCATCTCGCCACGGGTCGACACCGAAGCCCCCCGCAGCACACGAACCTGAGCCTGTGCGAGCCGTTCGAGAACGGCCCGCTGCACCAAAGCCAACCCCTGTACGGGCCGTTCGCGAACGGCCCGTACACAGCCCACGCGTAATTGTCAGCGCTCGCTCCGCGAGCGGTGGGCACGAAAAAACAACCCCAGGTGGTTCATGGCGCGTTCAGGGATCTCCGCTATATCACGGCGAAACCACCCCGTCCCCCATCACGCCTGGATTCCGCCATGACCGACGATCCACTCCTTCCCCGCCGAAAGAGACTCCGTCTGAAAGGATATGACTACTCACAAGCCGGAGCCTACTTTGTCACGATCAGCACGCGCGCCAGCGCCTGCATCTTCGGTACCGTCCACCGTGGCATCGTCTGCCTGAACGAAGCCGGACGGATTGCTGCATCCTCCTGGATCTGGTTGGAATCGCAGTATCCCCACGTCGCCCTGGATGCCTTCATCGTCATGCCCAACCATGTACATGGGATCATCATTCTCCACCCGCCCCACATCATCCCGGGGACGCCCACTCCCGTGCGGGGAAAACCTCTCGGTCGCCTGATCGGAGCCTTCAAGACCGTGTCCACCAAGCGGATCAACTACCTGCGGCGCTCACCTGGGGCTCCCCTCTGGCACCGCAGCTACTTCGACCACATCATCCGTAATGGAGACGCGCTGGCGACAATCCGGGAGTACATCGACACGAATCCGGAACGATGGGAGAGGCGAGGGCAGGTCTTTGTCCCCGGTCCGATCCATTGCCCGTAGGTGTTCGAGTACGGGCAGTTGGTGCACAAATCGTTCGGCCCGCTGCACCAAGGCCAACCCCTGTACGAGCCGTTCGCGAACGGCCCGTACACAGCCCACGCGTAATTGTCAGCGCTCGCTCCGCGAGCGGTCGAGGCCTTCCGAACGCCTCCTACTTCCCCAGGTTAACCACCACCCGGCCCGCCTTCAGCCACACCACCACCAGACTCCCACAGCTCCGGAGGTAGAGCGGGTCAGTGGAGAACTCCAAGGGCACCGGTTGCCGTGCCCTGGTCGTATCCCGGCTCCGGTAGATCTCCATCGCCTCCACATCCTCGGGCTCGAAATCGTTGAGCGCCCAGCCTTCCCGCGGGCGCTCCCCGTTGATCGAGATCACCGGCGGGCAATCGAACCCCCGGGCCCGGAAGGCGCTTGCCGCCGCCCGGGTCTGGATGCCTCCGATCCCATACCGGACGTCCCGCATCCGGGGGGCATCGAGACCGAGGGCCGGCTCGAAGAAGGTGTCGGCATGAACATTCCAGAGGTATTCCCCGGCGGCCTCGCCAAGTTCGTTCGGAGCCAGCCGCTTGATGTCATCCCGGGTGAGGAGGGTCCCCAGGTGACCGCCCACCCGCCTGGTGACCCGGGCCACGTCGAACCGGGTGGCATTCACCACGATGTCGGGGAGGCCCTGCGGCATCGGCTGCATCTCGAACCGCACGATCCGGGGCGTGTCCTTCTCCAGCTTCAGCGCGACACGAATGGGGACGTACCCGATGCGGCGAACCGTGATGAAGTAGCTCCCTTCCCTCGCATCCTCGAACGCGAAGATCCCATTCTCCCCCGTTTCCCTCTGGCGGGGACCCCGGGTGCGATTGGTGGATCCCCCGGCGAGGATCTCCGCGTTGGCGATCGGCTTGCCGTCGGGGTCCACCACCATGCCCCGAAACAGCGGCGCCCGACCGGTCTCCCGGTCCCCCGGGAGGCGCGACACCTCGGTCACGACATCCACCAGACGTTGCGGCATCGGAAACATCTCGAACTGAACCGACTTGGGCTCACCCTCCTCCAGGGTCACCGAGTATTGAATCGGGACATAGCCGATCCGCCGGACGGTGATGGTGTAGGTGCCCTCTTCGATCTCGGGGAAGACGAAACGGCCCCGAGGAGTGGTCTCCACCTGGAAGGGGCCCCGGATCTTCTTCTTGTTCCCCACGGCGATCACCTGGGCCAGAGGGATCGTGGCCCCGGTGGTGTCGACCACCACCCCGGTGAGAAGGGGTACGGCGGTGGAATCCTGAGCCCGGATCCGGGTCGGCACGGCGACCACCATGAGGGACAGGATTCCCCGGACCATCCGATGTCGCCAGGCACGAACCCGCGCACGGGATCCCGCGTTGTCACTCATCCGACCTCTCTTTCACGTCAGTACGAGACTATCTGTCGGAGACGCCCGTCCGAGGCTCGGTCGCACACACCGCCCGGATCGCGGCCACGAACCGATCCACCTCCTCGGGGCTCGTGGACCAGGAGGTCATCCATCGCGCCAGCGATTCCGCCGGGTTCCAGGCCTCGAACACAAAGTCCCGCTGCAGCACCTCCATCGCCTCGGGCGCGAGGAGCGGAAAGAGCGCGTTCCCCTGCCGAGTCCACTTGAGCTGGAGGTTCTGACATCCGGCGATCCCCCGCTCCAGCCGGGCCGCCATGGCGTTGGCGTGCCCCGCATTCCGTCTCCAGAGATCGTCCTGCAACAGCGCCTCGAACTGTGCCGAGATGAACCGCATCTTGGAGGCGAGCTGCATCCCCTGTTTCCGGACATGGGCAAACTCCTTCGCCAGGTCCGTCCGGAGAAAGACCACCGCCTCCCCGAAGAGGAGCCCGTTCTTGGTGCCTCCGAAGGAGAACACGTCCACCCCGGCGCCACTGGTGAGCGCGGCAAGGGGACAGTCGAGCGCCGCGGCCGCGTTGGCCAGGCGCGCCCCATCGAGATGGAGCAGCCACCCTTCCCCATGCGCCTGATCCGCCAGCGCCACAAGTTCCTCGACCGTATACAGCGTGCCACACTCGGTCTGCTGGCTTACCGACACGACCCGCGGCAGGCTCCAGTGCTGGCTCGGCTCGGCCCGCGCCACCCGGCGAAGCATGTCGGGCGTGAGCTTGCCCTCCGGCGTGGGCACCGTGATGAGCTTGCAGCCGGTGAACCGCTCGGGGGCACCGCACTCGTCCACCGCGATGTGCGCGGAGTCGGCACAGATGATGGCATGATGGGGACGGGTCATGGCCTGGAGACCGAGCACGTTGGCCCCTGTGCCCCCATAGACGAAGAACACCTCCGCGTCGGCCCGCACCAGGTCACGAATCCTGGCGGTGGCGCGGGCGGTCCACGGATCATCGCCGTAGGCGGGGGCGGCCCCCCGGTTGGCCTCCCCCAACGCCTCGAGAATGGCGGGATGCGCCCCGGCGTGGTTGTCGCTCGAAAAGTTGGGCCGGTTCACGGCGCACCGGCCCCGGAACTCTCGACATCTCCCGGAAGCTTGTCCTCCCAGAGCGCCAGCACGTTCCCGTCCGGATCGGCCACCATCGCCATGATCCCCCAGGCCTGCTGGGTCGGTTCCGCCACGAAGCGCACCCCCCTCTCGTGCAGCACACCGCAGTGATGGAGCAGGTCGGGCACGTGCAGGGTGATCCCGGTGTGCCGACCCACCATTCCCTTCGCCTCGGCGTGCGCCGCCGGATGCACCCCTATCCGACTATCACCCTCACCCAGCTCGGCGCCGAACGAGCCCCGGCTCCGCAGGGGGAGCCCCAGGGTGTCGTGATAGAAGGTGATCGCCCGATCGATGTCGGTGATGAAGATCGCAACAGAGTAGAGGGAAGGGGTCATAGGGAGTAGGGAGTAGGGAATAGGGAGTAGGGGCGAATGACATTCGCCCTACCGGAATCAACGTGCGGCATGGGCTGCAGCCCAGTTCCGGCGCATTCCTGCGAGACCCGGTCGTTCCAGGGGAGTGTGGCCAAACCGATCCTTGAACTCGTCCTCCGTCATCCGGTCAAAATACCCCGGGTCCCCGGTGTCGGGCTCCCCCCCCTGGTCCGGTTCGAAAGCCGCGACGCCGGTCGGCTCGGCGAACCGCTCATTCCAGGGGCAGACCTCGTTGCAGATGTCGCAGCCGAAGGCCCACCCGTCGAGCCGGGGCACCAGCTCCTCCGGGATCGGTCCCTTCTGCTCGATGGTCAGGTAGGAGATGCACCGGGTGGCATCGAGCACCCGGGGCTCCACGAACGCCTGGGTGGGGCAGGCCTCCAGGCACCGGGTGCAACTCCCGCACCGGTCGAGGCTGAACGGCGGGTCCGCGGCGAGATCGAGATCGGTGAAGATGGACCCGATGAAGAACCAGCTTCCCGTCCCGGGACGAATGAGCATGGTGTTCTTCCCGATCCAGCCGAGACCGGCCCGCTGGGCCAGCTCCCGCTCGGGGACGGGCCCGGCGTCAACCCAGGGCCTCGCCACAGCGGCCCCCTCCTTCCGCAGCGTCTCGGCCAGTTCCCCGAGACGCGCGAGGGTCACGTCGTGATAGTCCCGTCCCCGGGCGTACCGGGCGATCTTCACCCCGGGCCCGGCGCGCGTGCGGGGGAGGTAGTTTTCCAGCACCACGACGACGCACCGCGCCTCGGGCACGATCCGCCCCGGGTCCTTGCGCCGGGCCGCCTGGCGATGCAGGTAGCGCATGGTGCCCCCGTATCCGCGGGCCAGCCAGGTGTCGAGCGCCTCGGCGTGGCGACTCGGATCGAGCGGGGCGATGCCGCACGCCACGAAACCGAGGGCCTCGGCGGCGGCCTTGATGCGATGGGAGGCGCTCATTCCCGGCGAACCATTCCGACCATGCCGGTGATGAGTCGGGCTCCCCGCTGGAAGGTGAGGTAACTCCAGGCCCACTCGATCAGCACCAGGACACGGTTGCGAAATCCGATCAGGAAGAGGATGTGCACGAACACCCAAGCGAGCCACGCCGGGAACCCGGCGAAGCGGAACCGGCCCGCCACGTCGGCCACGGCATTCCCCCGGCCGATCACCGCCAATTGTCCCTTGTTGGCGTACCGAAACGGAACCCGGGGCTTGCCGGTCAAGTCGCGCCGGATGGTTGCGGCGGCGTAGCGGCCCATCTGGATCGCCACGGGGCAGACCCCGGGAAGGACGCCCAGTTCCTGCTGGTGGGTGAAGGCGGCGGCGTCTCCCAGAACAAAAACCTCGGGATGTCCGGGGACAGTGCACTCGGGAGTCACCTGCAGCCGGCCTTGAGCGTCGCGTGGCCCTGGCAGGCTCTCCAGCAGCGGACTCGCCTGGTTCCCCGCGGCCCACACCACGGTCCGGCTCGGGATGCGGAGATCTCCGGCCTCCACGGCATCTGAGGTGATGTTGGTGACGAAGGTGCCGGTCCGCACCTCCACGCCGAGCGCCTGGAGATCCTCCCGCGCCCGCTGGCTCAGGTGCTCGGGGTAGGAGGGGAGGAGACGGGGACCACCCTCCAGGAGCATGACCGTGGCATCGCGGGAGTCGATCCGGCGGAAGTCGCGCCGGAGCGCGTGGCGCCGCATCTCGGCCAGAGCTCCGGCGAGTTCCACGCCGGTGGGTCCTGCCCCGACGATCACGAAGGTCAGCAGCGCCCGGCGTGTTGCCGGGTCCTCCTCCCGTTCGGCGTGCTCGAAGGCGAGCAGCACCCGGCGGCGCACCTCGAGGGCATCATCGATGCTCTTGAGACCGGGGGCCACCGCCTCCCATTCGGGGTGCCCGAAGTAGGAGTGCCGGGCGCCGGTGGCCACCACGAGGGTGTCCCAGGAGAGGGGCGGGCCACTCCGGAGACTCACCGTTTTCGCCTCGAGGTCGATTCCGGTGGCCTCGTCGAGGATCACCTCCACATTCTGCTGGCGGCGGAGGATCGATCGGATGGGCGAGGCGATGTTCCCCGGAGACAGCGCGGCCATCGCGATCTGGTAGAGCATCGGCTGGAAGAGATGGTGATTCTGCCGGTCCACCACCGTGACCTGCACGGGGACGCCCCGGAGCCCCTGCGCCAGGTAGAGACCGGCAAAGCCGGCGCCGAGGATCACGACCCGCACCGGCTACAGTCCCATTGTTTCCCGGCGCCACCGGGCAAAGGAGGCGACATCCTCGACCGGCGGCACCGCCGACGGGTCTCCATACGCGGTGTACATCCGCCACCGCAGGTACGCCGGATCGGGAACGGGGAGGAACGGAGCCTGACGCCACCAATGGCGGCGGCGGAAGGCCCAGGCGAGCCGCAGCAGATCGATGCCGAGGCGGGGGCGCAGGGTGCCCCGGAGCGCCAGGGAGAGGGCGAGACGGCCCCAGGACCCGACGTAGCGGGGGTCCGGTGGAGCATCCGGGTGAGCCGAGGAGGACCGGGTCACGGGAATCGGGGTTCCTGTCGCGGGGGTCATCTTCCTTCAATATAGGACCCTCCGGCCTCGCGCCGCAGCGAAACCCACAACCACCTCACCATCATCCGCAACCTGCACCGGGCACGGGAGCTTCGCATCTTTCGCGACCTCGTGGAGATCGACTTCCGCCGAACGGGTGGTGGCTCAGCCGCGACGAGTCGACCCCTGCGTCGTTGCGCCTTTGCGTTGAGTCCCTGCCCGCTTGACCATGGACCCCGGCGTTCGCCGGGGTGACGCTCCGTGAACACGTCACGCTCCGTGGTCCGTGGGGCCCCCGCAAGGGCGAACCCCTTTCACCCTACATTAATCCCCCCGCCACGGTAAGTTGGAGGAGGATCCCTTTTGCAGATCCCGGAATGAAGATAATATCACAGTGCTTCCACGAGGGTCATTCCTGTGCGACCAGCCGTTTCCGGGCCCCGGAGAACCCCCGGCGGTAACTCGGGATCGAGCGCCCTCGGCCGACTCCGAGAGCTCTTCGGGATTGGTGCGCTCGGGCTTGCCGCTCTTGCGGGGCAGGCCCGAGGGGCCATCGCGCAGGGGATCGCGTCCGGCAGCATTCGAGGCCAGGTGCACAGTCCGGATGGAGCCAGCCTCGAAGGCGCCCAGGTTCGCGTCGTGAACACCGCCACGGGGTTCACCACGAGCGCGCAGGTCCAGCACCGCCGCTTCCTGGTCCAGGGACTCGAGCTCGGCGGGGCCTACGTCGTCGAGGTGCGGCACATCGGCTTCCTGCCCCAACGGACCGGGCCGGTGAGGCTCACGCTGGGCCAGTCCCTCGACCTGCGCTTCGTCCTTCAGCCGATGGCCATTCAGCTCGAGCCGGTCCACGCGACCACGACCCAGACCGGCGTGCACGCCGGCGGAGGCACCGCGACGACGATTCCGGAATCACTGGTGCACCGGCTTCCCACGCTGAATCGCAACGTCTACGACTTTGTCGTCCTGGCGCCGCAGGTGTCCACCAAGGTCGGCTTCGGCCGGGCCGGCGTCTCCGGTGCCGGGGCCAACCTGCGCTTCAACAGCTTTCTGGTGAACGGCGCCGACGAGCGCGGCGTCAACGGAAGTGTCTCGGCGGCGCACAATGTCGGGAAGTCCATTCCTCTCGACGCCGTGAAGGAGTACCAGGTTCTGATCGCGCCGTACGACGTCCGGTATGGAGATTTCACCGGCGCGCTGGTCAATACCGTCACCCATGGGGGCACCAACGAGCTGCGCGGCTCCACCTTCGTGCACTGGCGCAACGACCGGCTGGCGCGGAGCAGCCTGGACACGGACAGGAGCCCGTACGACCGCGCGCAATTCGGCTTCTCCCTGGGTGGCCCCCTCGTGCGCGATCGCCTGCACTTCTTTGTCGCCCCCGAAATCCAGCGCCTCACGGAACCGGCCCCGGGGCCGTATGTCGGTCAGCCCGCACTCCGAGTGCCACCGCTCCCGGTACGCGAGGCGGATCTGGCCCGCCTGGAGGGGATCTTGCGCGACCGCTACGGTCTGACTTCGGGCTCCGGCGGCCCAATCCGAAACAGCACACCCCTGCGCAATCTGTTCGCCAGGGTGGATGCCGCGATTCCCGCGTGGAACAGTCGGGCCATGGGCTTCGTCACCTCTGCGCGGAGGAGCGACGAACAGTTCTCCCGCTCGGCCGTCGACACGTTCTCTCTTTCGACCTACCAGTTCGCGAGTGACGTCGCCTTGCTGCGCTCCTCGCTCCAGCTGCATACCGATCTGCCGCGCCTGGGCGGTGGACACAACGAGCTGATCCTGTCGCTGGTCTCCGACCGGTCGGAAGAGGTTCCCGCCGTCCGGCAGCCGCTGGTCCGCGTTCTGGTACCCGGCGTGAGCGGCGGGCCGGTGACGGTCAATGCCGGGACGACCCCGCAGGCGCAGGGGCGATTCAGCCGCGCCCGTTCCCTCAAGGTGAAGGACGAGATCAGTCTCCCCTGGGGAACGGACCACGTGACGGTGCTGGGTGTCCAGCTGGAACGATTCCGGATCCGCCGAGGGGGAGTGACAAACGGGTACGGCAGCTGGACCTTCGCGAATCTCGATGCCCTCGAGGCCGGCGTCCCCGCCCGGTATGAGCTTCGCAAGGATTTCGGCACCGCCAGCACGCCGCTCAGCGGGGGGCAGTACGCACTGTATCTGGGCGACGAGTGGGGAATCAGCGACCGTTTTTCCCTGGTCACAGGTGTCCGGGCCGATCTTCTCGCCATCGACGGGCACGCGCCGTACAACCCGGAGGTCGACTCTCTTTTCGCCCGGCGCACCGACCAGATGCCGAGCCGGCGAGTCCACGTGTCGCCGCGCCTCGGGTTCGCCTGGGACCTCCCCGGAGGGGAACCCCATCGGCTCCGCGGCGGGATCGGGCTTTTCACCGGGCGGCCGCCGTTGGCGTGGCTGGTCCCCGCGCTCGCGAACCACGGACAGACAGTCGGTGTGCTGCGATGCGGCTTTCAGCCGGGTGATGCCGGTCTGCCGCCGGCGTTCGAACCGGACTACCGCGCGGCGCCGACCCGGTGCGGCACCGGCCCCACCCTGGAGGCACAGCCCCGCGGGGACGTGAATCTGTTGGATCGGAACCTCCGTATGGCGCAAACGCTACGCGGCTCGCTCGCCTATGAACGGCGTCTACCGGGAGACCTGCTGGCCAGTGCTGAAATCCTGGCGAGCCGCCACCTGTCCGACTTCCTGTGGGTGAACCTCAACCTTGAGGGTCCGCAGGGGGTGGACCGCTTCGGCCGGGTGCTCTACGGCACACTCGGCGTGAACGGGGTCGCGCGTCCGGCCGAGCGGTCGAGCTTCGCCGAGGTGATCGACCTCCAGAATACCTCGAAGAACTACTCGTATCAGCTGTCGGCGCGCCTGGAGCGGAAGTTTGCCCGGGGGTTCGGGGCCACGGTCGCCTACACGTACTCGCGCACGCGCGATGTGCAGTCGCCGAGCCGGGTCAACCAGACGGGAAAGGTCATGTGGGCCGACGCCCGCGCGGTCTCCGGTCGTCACGAGGATCTGCGCCGGGGGGTCTCCCTCAACGATCTCCCGCACCGGGTCGTCGCCGCGGTGACGTACTCAGCGCCGTGGCGTCGCTGGCCGACCGACGTGTCGTTCTACTACGTGGGCGAATCGGGGAGCCCGTTCACCTATCTCGCGTTCGGCGCGGGCCGCCTCGGCGATCTCAACGCCGACGGTTCCAACGCGAACGATCCGATCTACGTTCCCTCCACCGCCGTGGACCCGGACGAGATCCAGTTTGTTCCCTTCACCCGGCAACGGCCCCTGCCGAGCGGCGGGAGCGGCGCCGACACCGTCACGGTCGCGCAGCAAGCGGACGCTTTCGAGCGCTTCATCGCGCGGACCCCGTGTCTGCGGCGCCAACGCGGGCGGATCGTGGAGCGCAACACCTGTCGCGAGCCATGGACGCATACGACGATCGCCTCGGTGCGGCAAGGCATTCCCCTCGGTGGTCAGGTCCTCGAGCTCCAACTCGATGCGTTCAATATTCTCAACCTGCTGAACGGGGCCTGGGGGCGCTATCGAGCGGCGAATCCTCGCCTGCTCGAGCACGTGGGACAAACGGGAGGACCGCCGGAGACCGCCCAGCCGATCTTTCGCTTCGACCCCTCCCGGCAGGAGTGGGAGACGCTGGCGACGGAATCGGTGTTCCAGCTCCAGATCGCGGCGCGCTATCGCTTTTGATCAACGGGGTCGCCGGGTTCATTCGCCCCGGGCGACACGGTGTCTCCACACCCGCGCGCGATCCCAGCGGGGATCTCGATGGAGATCCTCGAACACCGGGTCCATGATGTACGGTCTCGTGCTGCTCTCCTCGGCCGCGTGGTAGAGCGAGACGAACGCCTGGTCGTAGTCGCGGAGTCCGGTGTACACGAGGGCGATGCCGAAAGCGCCATGGCTGTGCTTCCGTCCCGCCAGAAGGTCGGCGAGGATGCTCCTGGCCTCCTCGGGCCGGCCTCCGCGCGCCAGCGCGTAGCCGAGGAGACCCAGCCCCATCCTGCCGCCGTTATCCATGGCCCAACGGAATTCGGCGATCGCGTCAGGCCACCTCTGCTTCCTGGCGTAGCAGAGACCCATGATGACCCCGGCCACGGACGGGGGCGGACTCAGTCCCTTGAGCGGACGGAGCAGTTCCAGCGTCTCGTCACAGCGATCATTCACGTTGAGGGCGAGCGCCATTTCGCGAATGGCCTGGACGGAGTACGGGTCGACGTCCAGCCCCCGCCGCGCCGCCGCCAACTGCTCGGCCGGCCGGCCGGTCAGCAGGTAGAGCTTCGCCAGCCCTTCGTATCCGCGGTGGACGGCCGGGTCGATCGCGACGGCCCGCTTCAGTTCGGCTTCGGCGGCACCCCACTCTCCATCCTTGGCGTAGCGAACCCACCCCAGCGCCGAGTGGGCTTCGGCGAGCGCATCGTCCAGGGCCACGGCCCGCAGTGCCGCTTGCTCGGCGCGGGCGTGCCAGACCGCATGATCTCCGGGAACGGTACCGGCCCGGTACAGGCACGCCCACGCCATGCGGGCGTAGGCGGGCGCGAAGTTCGAGTCCGCGGCGATGGCCTTCTGGAAGTCCTCGACGGCGCCCGAGTTCTTTCCGCGGAGATACCAATGGTACGCCACGATGCCCGGGGTGTGGGGTCGGCGGAGTGGCGCGGGGCTCTCGCCGCCCGCGAGGCGGACGTCCAGCTCGCCGGCCACGGCGCGGGAGATGTCGTCCTGCACCGCGAAGATGTCGCCCAGTTCCCGGTCGTAGGTCTCCGACCAGCGGGTGGACCCGTCACGCGCATCCACCAGTCGTACCCGCACCCGCAGTCGGGACCCGACTCTCTGTACCGCGCCCTCGAGAAAGTGCGTGAGGCGCAGGCTGTCGGCGATCTGGCGCACGTCGAGCTGCCGGTTCTTCAACACGAGGACGGACGTGCTCGCGATGACACGGAGATGGCCGACTCCGCCGAGACCCGACACCAGCTCCTCCGTCATCCCATCGGCCAGCGCGGCGTCGGCGTCGGACCCGAGGTTGGTGAGCGGGAAAACCGCGAGTGTAGGGGTGGGGGCGGGGACGGTTGCCGCGGAAGGGCCGACTGGGCCGGATCGCAGGTAGCGCGTGGCGAGCACCGTGCCGAACCCCAGCAACGCCACGAGGCCGGTGGCCAGGACCACGCCCGCCATTCGGCGTCGCGGCCGCGCCCCGGTCCCGGGCAGGGTCTCGAGCTCGGCCAGGAGAGCGTCGGCGCTTTCCGGGCGGTCCGCGGGGTCCTGCGCCAGGCACTGCAGCACCAGCGCGGAAAGCTCCCGCGGGCAATCCGCTCGTCCAATGGGTAACGGGTCGCCGGCCCGTCGCGCCCGCATCACCTCGTGGGTTGGGCCCAGCGCGAACGGAAGCCGGCCCTCCAGCATCTCGTACATCACCAGCCCGGCGGCATAGATGTCCACCCGGAAATCCGCCGCGTCATCTCCGGTGAACTGCTCCGGAGCCATGTAGGCCGGCGTGCCGATCGGGAGACCGGAGGCGGTGTCTTCCGCAGTGCCCGCCGCGACCGCGATGGCGCGGGCGATGCCGAAATCGGCGACCAGGGCGTTGCGGTCGCACAGGAGGATGTTGCCCGGCTTGATATCGCGATGCACCACCTGGCGGGCATGCGCGTGGGCCAGTGCGTCGAGCACGTCGCGCCAGATCCTCAGGGCGTCCGGAATGGGCAGCGCTCCATCGCGCCGCAGGCGGTCGCGCAGCGACTCGCCCGACATGAACGGCATGGTGTAGAACAGCGCCGCTCCGGCGGCATCGCTGGTCAGCAGGGGCACGATGTGCGGGTGCTGCAACTGCGCGGCGAGCTGAATCTCCCGGCGAAACCTTTCGCCGCTCATCGTGGCCGCGAGATCCGGAGGCAGCACCTTGATGACGACCTTGCGCCCGAGCTTCACCTCTTCGGCCAGAAAGACGCGGCTCATACCGCCGCCGCCGAGCTCCCGCTCGATGCGATAGCCCCCTTCCAGGGCGCCCTGGAGCTCCGACATGAGCACCGCCGATGTGGTTCGACGAGCGTCCTCCGCAATGGCTGCGTAGGCGGGTGAGACGAGGCGGACTGCCAGGTCGTCGAACAACTCGTCGGAGCGTTCGTGAGCCTCGAGCAGCGACGTCAGTTCCTGCCGGAGCTCCTCATCGGCGCCGCAGACCTTCTTGATGAATGCAGAGCGCTCCGAGTCCGAGACAGCCAGGGCTCGGTCGAACAGCGCCGCCAGGCGAGTCATCCGGGCTTCGTCCACAGCTCCCTCAGCCGCCGGAGTCGAGAGTGTGCGTCATCTGTCGCCGAAGCCAGGCCCGGGCGAAGCTCCAGTCCCGCTTGACGCTCCGTGCCGACATGCCCAGGGTCGCGGCCGTGTCCTCGACACTCATGCCGCCGAAGAAGCGGCATTCCACCACGCGGCTCTGTCGCGGGGCGGCCTGCTCGAACCGCCGCAGCGCGTCGTCCAGGTCCGCCAGGGTGTCCACCTGCTCGGCGGACAGATCGAGCTCGACGCCCAGGTGGCCCGGGTCCAGCGCGAGGGGCCGCACGCCACCCCCACGCTTCTGCCGCTGCCGGTCGCGGGCGTAGTTGCAGAGGATGTGACGCATGGCCGTGGCCGCGACCGCGAAGAAGTGCGCCCGATTCTCCGTCGAAAGCCGTTTCTGGCCGGCGAGCTTCAGATACGCTTCGTGCACCAGCGCGGTGGTGGTGAGGGTCAGGTCGCCGTGCCACTTCCTCCGTTGGCGATGCGCGAGGAGGCTCAGCTCGTCGTACACGAGTGGCAGAAGGGCATTGAGCGCCTCGCGATCACCTCGCGCGACGGCGTGCAGGAGGCCCGTGAGGTCGGCCGGGGCGGAGGCGTCCGTCATCGGATCGTCGTCCGACACTTCACCCCGAGTCCACGGGGGCGGGGCGGCCCAGCCATCGGCCAGGTGACCACCGTCGTTCTGGTTCTTTGTGGCCCCTCACAAAGCGCTCCGGTGTGTTGTGAGATACGGGATGGCGCTCGACCGGCAGGTCCGGCTCGGCGCCTCGGCCAACGCTACAGCGGCCGGAGACAATACTCAAGAGCCCTGCCCGCTGCGCCATCCCCGGGCAATTCTCCAACCGTCGGTGAGGGTCCCATGATTCGTGCCGCCCATTTTCTTCGCCTTGTGATCCTGACGAGCCTCGCGGCCGCCTGCGGCTCACCGGCCGAAACACTCGCGCCACCACCGCCGCCACCACCACCGCCGCCTGCCTTGACGGGACCCGGCCCCTTCGTGGTGTCGAATGCGCTCGGCCCCGTCGCGTTCATCTCCGCCCTCCCGGACTCCCCTCCGCTGCTCGGTGCGATCACGGTCACCCTCGAGGTCCTCCGCGCCGGCGCGGTGGTCTCCGCGGCGGTGATCCCGCCTTCCCCCGGCGGGGGCTTGGACCCGGTGGGCGTCCCGGCAGCGGCAGGGGACACCGTGTCGGCACGGTTGACCGGGTCGGCCACACCGGCCTGGGTCTTTACGATTCCGTCGCGGACTCCCCCGATCCTCATCCGGACCGAGCCCCGCACGAACGATCCGGACGTGGCGCTCAACGCGCGCATCCGGGTGGTCTTCAGCGAGCCGATCGACCCCGCCTCGCTCACGTCACAGAACATCGACCTGCGCTCGGGCGACAGCAGTCTCGCGGGCCAGGTCGGCTTCGCGAACCCCGAACACACCGTCGCCGAGTTCACTCCGGCCGCAATCCTGTCGGTGGCGACCGTATACCAGCTGATGCTGGGCGCGGGGATCCGTGATCTCGACGGGACACCGATCGGGGTCGCGACCAGCATCTCGTTTGCCACAGCCCCGCCCAGGCTCCTGCCCATGCAGGCGGATCTGGCCTTCGTGAGGGATGGTCAGATCTACGTGGTGGCCACTGCCAATGGCGGCCTGGTGCAGCTGACCAACACCGGCGCCGGGACGTCGAACCAGGAGCCGGCGTGGTCGCCGGATGGCGGCCGGATCGCATTCGTGACCTACGACCAGAAGAGCGGGAGCAGCAGCCTCTTCCTGATGGATGCCAATGGGGCGAATGTGGTGCGGCGTGCCGGTGACTTCGGCTCCCCGGCCTGGTCGCCCGACGGCAGGTTGCTGGCCGTCACGAGTGGCGACTGCACCTACTACTGCGACATCCACCTGATGAGCGCCCATGACGATGGCGAGGCTCCGGTTCATCTCCGGTCCAGTGGCGCAGAGCCCGCCTGGTCACCCGATGGGACCATGATCGCTTTCGTCAGCCTGAGCGGCGACGACGGCTACCACGCGCTCCACGTCATGAATGCGGACGGCACGGCCGTCAGGGAAGTCACCCTGCGGGACCCAGGCGGGATCTATGGCCCCACCTGGTCGCCCGACGGCCGGCGGATCGCATTCTCGAAATGCTTTGACAGCTGTGATATTTTCGCGGTCGACGCAGATGCCGCGTCGGCCCCGCCCTCGGCCCTGGCACAGCTCACCACCAGCGGGAACGCCGGCGCACCCGCCTGGTCTCCGGACGGAGCCTGGATCGCCTTCACTGTGTGGCCCCCCCGCCAAGGGTCGCCCTCGGTCGCGTACGTCCCCGCAGCCACTGGCGGGGAGCCCATCCCCCTGTTCTCAGGCGGTCACACTCCGGCGTGGCGTCCCTCACCTTCCCGCTGACCGCCTTCCTCGCGGGCCTCGCGGCCGCGTGCGGCTCACCGGCCGAAACACTCGCGCCGCCGCCGCCGTCACCACCGCTTGCCCTGACGGGACCCGGCCCCTTCGTCGTGTCGAATGCGGTCGGCCCCGTCGCGTTTAATCTCCGCCCTCCCGGGCTCCCCTCCGCTGCTCGGTGCGATCACGGTCACCCTCGAGGTCCTCCGCGCCGGCGCCGTGGTCTCCGCGGCGGTGATCCCGCCTTCCACCGGCGGGGGCCTGGATCCAGTGGGCGTCCCGGCGGCCGAGGGGGATACCATCTCGGCGAGGTCGGACGCCCCCGATCCTCATCCGGACCGAGCCCCGGCCGAACGATTCGGGCGTGGCGCTCACCTCGCGCATCTGGCGGTTCTACGACTTCGTGCATGACCTGTATGTCATGAACGCGAACGGATCTGATGTCCCCCCAGCCCATTCCTCGACGTCGTCCACTACTTCCAGTCCGCCTGGTCACCCGACGGCCGCACGATCGCGTTCGGGTCGTCGAGCTGCCGAAGCTGCGAGAGCTCGATCCGATTCGTCCGGGCCAACGGCAGCGCCGAGGGCCTGATCGTCGGGAACGGGCACAGCCCCGCGTGGCACCCACGGCCCTGAGGTACCACGGTTGTTCCCTCTCCGTGGCCCCGATTCAGCGGGTCCGGTGTACGGGTGATGTATGGGGAGAGGATGTGCGCCGCCGCCCTCTACGGCGGAGCAACCGATCCCGACACCATGACACCGGCCGCGGCGTTCATCCAGCCGGCGACACCCTAAACCGCAGTTGCGGGTGAATGGAGGCGGCATGCGAAGCAGGAATCGTGGAGCGCTCTGGAGGAACCTGGGGTCGGGTGTCATCGTCACCCTACTGATGATTGCCGGATGCACAAGCTCAGAGGGGCTCGTGGACTCCGAGGATGTGGACTCCGAGGATGAGGTGAAGCACGGACCGGCTGCGGCAATCACCCCGGTCAGTGGGAACGACCAGACAGGACTTGCTGGCGGCGCGCTTTCGGACCTCCTGCGGGTGAAGGTTGCCGACCGCTTCGGCAAGGCGGTTCCGCTCACCCCCGTGACCTTCGAGGTGCTCTCGGGAAACGGAACCCTGGCTGGCAGCGCCGTCCTCACCGATGGGCTCGGTATCGCGACTTCGGGAACCTGGACGCTGGGCGACACACCAGGCGTTCAACAGGTCAGAGCGCGAGCCGGCGACCTGCACGCGGTACTCACGGCGTACGCCTGCGACGCCGCCGCCTGCTCGGCTCAGCAACTGGTCTTCGTGCGCGACGGGCACATCCATACCCTCGTCAACGGTGAGGCAAGGTCGTTGAACACCCCCGGCACTGACCCGGCGTGGTCACCGGATGGCCAGCGGATCGCGTTCGCGCGATTTGATCCGGAATGGCCGGAGAGCGCCGTCTACGTGATGAATGCCGACGGCTCCAATGTCGTACGTCTTGCTGACGGATTCTATTCGCCGTCCTGGTCACCCGACGGCCGCGTACTCGCCGTTGAACGTGCCAACTGTCCCGGCGGGCCGGACCGGTGCTCGTACGATGCTGACATCTACCTGCTGAGCGTCGGAGAGCGCGGCGCCGCGCCAGTCCGCATCGCCTTGCTGGCCGCGGAGCCTGCCTGGTCGCCGGATGGGACCAAGATCGCCTTCGTCAGCCTGAGCAGCGACGAGAGCTCCCAGGCGCTCCACGTCATGAACGCGGATGGTTCACATGTCACCGCGCTCACGCCCCGTGATGAAGGGGCCGGCATCAATCATCCGACCTGGTCGCCGGACGGTCAGCGAATTGCGTTTGTGAAATGCACCTTCGCCGCCTGCGGCATTGTCGCCGTGAACGCGGATGGATCAGGCACCGTGCAGGTGACCCGTGGATCGGAGGTTGTTCCTCCGGCATGGTCACCGCAAGATCCGGCATGGTCACCGGACGGAACCCGGATCGCGTTCACGTTCAATTCTCCTCCCTGGATCAGCTCATCGGTCGCGTACATCGCAGCGGACGGGACCGGCGAACCGATCCTGGTTGCCTCGGGCCGCACCCCGGCGTGGCGGCCAGTGCCCTGAGGTGCCACGGTCGGTCCCGCTCCGTGGCCCCGATTCAGCGGGTCCGGTGTGATGTG
Organism: Gemmatimonadales bacterium; assembly: GCA_039794085.1. Taxonomy (GTDB): domain Bacteria; phylum Gemmatimonadota; class Gemmatimonadetes; order Gemmatimonadales; family GWC2-71-9; genus OFTM291. Next base: position 101,459 of record JBDIWC010000004.1, on the reverse strand, counting down.
ATGTATGGGGAGAGGATGTGCGCCGCCGCCCTCTACGGCGGAGCAAATGGTCCCGGCCCGATAACACCGGCCGGCGACATGCAGTATTAAGGGAGATACCCATGAGCGGGACATCGCGCAGAACCCCGTCGACGACGATCATCAGCCCATCACAACGCGCCCCATTCCGTGGCCGGCATGTCTGGGGAGGGTGCCTGATCGCGTGGCTCATCGCCTGCGACGGCGCGACCACACCGACGACCCTATCGCCCACACCGCAAGCACCGGAAGCTGTCACCGTGAAGGTCTCGAGGGGGAACGGCGCCGGCACGGCCACGTTGCACGGCGTGGTGACTCCGCGCGGCAGCGCCACCGAGACCTGGTTCGAGTGGGGCACGAGCCCGGAATCGCTCGTCCGCCAGACCGCGATTCGCACCCTGTCCGAGACCTCGGCGCAGGAGGTGAGTGCGACGATCGACTCGCTGGAGCCGGCCACCACTTACTACTTCCGGGCGGTCGCCCGAAACGAGGTGGGCCGGCGGGAGGGGGAGACGCTGCGTTTCATCACGCTGTCGTCCCTTCCACGGCTCGCCTTCGTGCGCGCCGGCGACATCTACGTCTACGACTCCATGAACGAAAGCACCATTCAGCTCACCAGCGGCGGCACGTTCGGACATCCCGCGTGGTCGCCGGACGGAAACCGGATCGCATTTGCCGAGGAGAACACGTGGCCCGCCAGCGACAGGATCCTCCTGATCAACGCCGATGGCTCGGGCCTGACAGTGCTGGGTGAGGGTCGCTCGCCGACCTGGTCTCCCGATGGGCGGCGGCTCGCATTTGCCACCCTATTCGACGGACAGGGCGCCATTCTCGTGAGGTCGGTGGACGACCCGGGCCCATCTGCCGTACGCATCGGCTTCGACCGGGGCTACCACGACTTCCCGGCCTGGTCGCCGGATGGTACCAGAATCGCGTTTGTCAGTGACTGGATGGGTTTCGATTTTGCCTACGACATCTACATCGCCAACGCCGACGGGACGGGTGAGATCAAGCAGGTGACGAACGGGTTCCTCGGTAACCAGGCGAACTGGCCGACCTACACGATCTACTCGCAGCCGTCGTGGTCGCCGGACGGACGCAGCCTCGCAGTGATGGAATGCGTCGAATGGCAGTGGGCGAGCTGCACAATCAGCCGAGTGGGCGTCATGGGGGCGGATGGGGGAGGTGTTCGGCCGCTCACCAATGGAGGTTTTCGGCTGCTGACCAATACGGCCGGTTTCGCGCGTCCTGGCTGGGCACCGGACGGCTCCGCGGTCGTATTCTCCCCGACATGCTGGGACCACAAGTGTCCTTCGGCGATCCGCCAGGTGACGTTGCATGGAGCCAGGGAGAGCCTGCTGATAGAGGACGCCCATAGCGGCGTGTGGAGTCCGTAGCGCTCGAGCCACACCATCGGTTCATGGGGATATCCTGATACCTCATGGGCGAATGTGATTCGCCCCTACGCCGCCGCGTCGAGTCCCCTGCCTGCCCGACCATGGACCCCGGCGTTCGCCGGGGTGACGCTCCGCGGACACGTGACGTTCCTTGGTCTGTGGGGCCCCCGCAAGGGCGCAGGGGATTCGACCCCACGCCGCTGCCCCTCACTCCTCCGGACTAGTCCCTCCTCCACCCGAATGAGCGATTGGGACGCTCGGTCCTCCCCCATAGCTTTCGTAATCACCGTGGGCGACACGGTCGACCGCGGCGTCACGGAGGGGAAGTGCGACCCATCATCCCGCGAGGGCACGGACCATGAACCACCCCCACATCATCGACGCGACCGGCGCCAGTTCCACCACCCTTGGTGTCGACTTCCGCCCCGGGGTGACACCGGATGAGCGGGCGCGGAAGGCGAAAAAGCCGCGTCGCGCCCCGCGCCGACCGGTCCTGGTCCTGCTCCTGGCGAGTGCGGCCTGCGCCATCTCCCAGCAACAGGAGTTGCAGATGGGTGCGGACTTCGCCGGCCAGATCGCGGAGCAGTTGCCCCTCGTCACCGATCCCGCCGTCGTGAGATACATCACGACCCTCGGCAACTCCCTGGCACGGGTCACCGATACCCGGGGGCTCTCGTGGCACTTCACCGTGGTGGACAGCAGGGACGTCAACGCCTTTGCCGTCCCCGGCGGGTGGATCTATGTCAACCGCGGTCTCATCGAGCAGGCGGAGAACATGAGCCAACTGGCCGGAGTGCTCGGGCACGAGATCGGGCATGTCACCCGGCGCCACTCCGTGCAGCAGATGCAGCAGGCCCAGGGAGCGAACGTGGGGGTCGTCCTGGCCTGCACGCTCACCAAGGTGTGTGAGAGCGGGGCCGGTCAGACCGCCATCGGAGTGGGGGGAAGCGCCCTCTTCGCCAAGTTCAGCCGCTCGGACGAGCAGGAAGCCGATGCGGAGGGTGTGGAGACGACGATCAAGGCGGGGATCCACCCGTCGGGCATACCGGGGATGTTCCGCATCCTCCTTCGCGAACGCAAGAACAATCCGAGCGCGCTGGACGCATTCTTTGCCACCCATCCCCTCGCGGAAGATCGCATCACCACCACCGAGGCCCTGATCGCGGCCCACCCCGCGAGCCAACTGCGGGGTCTGACGGTGGACACGAAGGAGTTTCAATCGTTCCGGCGCCGACTGCTCGCGCTGCCCCCGCCGCCCCCACCGCGGAAGCCGTGAGGCCGGGAGGATAGGACATAGGACGTAGGACATAGGACGTGGGACATAGGACGTAGGACATAGACGACCCCCATGTCCCTCCGCCGGGGTGACGCTCCGTGCGGATGTGACGTTCCGTGGACCGTCGGGCCCCCTGCGTCCTTGCGTCCTTGCGCCTTTGCGTTGAGTCCCTACCCGCCCGACCATGGACCCCGGCGTGCGCCGGGGTGACGCTCCGTGGACACGTCACGCCCCGTGGACACATGACGCTCCGCGGGCTGTCCCGGTCTCCCGCCTGGGCGAACGCCGTTCGCCCCTACATTGATCCCCTTCCCCTACCGCCTCCCGCCTACTCCCGACTCCCTGCCTTATATTCCCCGCCGTGACCCACCCCGTCGACCCAGGAATCAGGCCATGTCCCGTCCGACCTCCAGCCACCTGCGCGGCACGCGCATCGTCCCCGATTCGATCACCGGCCGGGAGACCCTTGCCGACCTGATCGACAACGCCTTCCTGGCCTACAACGCCGGCCGGTTGCGGGCGGGATGCCGTCTCTTCACCGACCGGATGCTCGACCCGGACGTGACGGTCGGGATGAGCCTGACCGGGGCCCTGACCCCCGCCGGGCTCGGGATGAGCACCATCATCCCCCTGCTGGAGGCGGGGTTCATCGACTGGATCATCTCCACCGGCGCCAATCTCTATCACGATGCGCATTTCGGGCTCGACCTCTCGCTCCATCAGGGCACCCACCAGATCGACGACGTGACCCTGCGGGACGAGGGCGTGGTCCGCATCTACGACATCTTCTTCGACTACTCCGTCCTCCTCTCCACCGATGCCTTCATCCGTGAGGTCTCGGCGCGGGAGGAGTTTCAGCGGCCGATGTCGAGCGCCGAGTATCACTACCTGCTCGGCGGGTACCTCCGGAAACGGGAGGAGGCGCTCGGCGTCACCCGGCGGTCGGTGCTTGGCGTGGCGCACGACCTGGCGGTCCCGATCTACACCAGCTCCCCCGGCGACAGCTCGATCGGCATGAATGTGGCCGAACAGGCGCTGGCGGGAAGCGCGCTCCGGTTCGATGTGAGCGCCGACGTGAACGAGACCGCCGCGATCGTACTGGAGGCCAAGCGGGGCGGTGGAAAGAGCGCGGCCCTCATCGTGGGCGGGGGGAGCCCCAAGAACTTCCTGCTGCAGACCGAGCCCCAGATCCAGGAGGTGCTCGGCATCGATGAACGGGGACACGACTTCTTCCTGCAGATGACCGATGCGCGTCCCGACACCGGGGGGCTCTCCGGCGCCACCCCGGGCGAGGCCGTTTCCTGGGGGAAGATCGATCCCGACATGCTCCCCGACACGGTGGTCTGCTACCTGGACAACACCGTGGCGCTCCCGCTCCTCGCGGCCTACGCGCTGGCCCGCCACGTGCCCCGGCCCTGCAAGCGGCTGTACGACCGCCGGGAGGCGATGATGACCCGCCTGGTCGAGGAGTACCGCGCCGCCATTGCCTTCCGGGACGCCCGGGCCGAGGAAGCGAAATCCGCCCGGTGACCACACCGGTTGATCCGCCGGCCGCTCCGACGCGGCGCTACCGGCTCTACGCGCTCACCCTGCTGACGGTCATCAACATCGTCAACTACATCGAGCGCAACGCGATCTTCGCCCTGTTCGAGCCGATCAAGCGGGATCTCGGCCTCACCGACACGCATCTCGGATGGCTGGGCAGCGCCTACGTTCTGGTCTTTTCGCTGGCCGCCCTGCCGGTAGGACTCATCAGCGACCTGCGGAGCCGGACCGCAATGGTGGCCACCGGGGTCGCGGCTTGGAGCGTGTTCGGGAGCCTGGGAGGCTTGGCCCGCGGGTTCACCTCCCTGCTGCTCAGCCGGGCCATGGTCGGCATCGGGGGAGCCGCCGCCAACGCCGCCAGTACTTCACTCGTGGCCGATTACTTTCCGGGGGCCCGGCGCGCCGCCGCCATGGCGATCTTCACGGCGGGCGTGACCACGGGCGGCGTGCTCGGCATCCTGATCGCGGGACAGATGGAGGCGCTCTACGGCTGGCGGGTGACATTCCTGGCCCTCGGTCTCCCGGGATTCGGCCTGGCGCTGCTGGCGGGCCGTCTCCGGGACCCCCTGCGTCCCGCTCCTCCGCTCGGCTTCCGGGGTTATCTGCGGGAACTCGAGGTGGGGTTGTCGTCCATTGTCAGCTCGTGCTATCCGTTGTTGACCAGCGTGGTGATCGGCCTTCTCGCGGCGGTCTGGCTTGATCAGTCGTTCGGGTCCGACAGCACGCTGGACGTGGCCGCCTTTGCCACGGTGGTGAGCATCGGCCTGCTCCTCAACCTCCCGCGCTGGTTCCGGGCCACCTCCGCCGTGGTGGACCGGGGGCCCCAGAGCGTGGCGGAACGGTTCACCCCGGAGCCGGGCTCGGCCGCGGGCGAGCTGGTCGGGGCGTTCGCCCTGGTCCTCCGCACTCCGACGCTGATCTACGTCTTCGTGGGCGGGGCCCTGGTCACCTTCGGGATCAACGGCATCATCGGATGGGCCCCTACCTTCCTGGGCCGGGAACACGGCCTCAGTGTGGCGGAGGGTGCGCTGCTGCTCGGCAAGTGGGGTCTCCTCGCGGGCGTCGCGGGAACGGTGGTGGGAGGCTACCTCGCCGACAGTCTCATGCGGGTCATGCCCTCCGCCCGGATCGTGGTGTCGAGCATCGGGTACCTGGTGGGGGGACCGTTGATCATCTGGTTGCTGACGATACGGGACATCGACCTCTTCGTCCCGGTGTTCGTCGCGGCGTTCTTCTTCATCGCCTGGCACAACGGCCCCCTGGCCGCCGTGCTCTTCGACGTGGTGCCCGCCCGGATCGGAACGACCGTGGTGGGAGCCTATCTTCTGTTCGTCCACGTGGCGGGAGACGCGGTGGCCCTGCCGCTCATCGGGGTTCTCTCCGACCGGATGGGTCTGGAGCGGGCGATCTACGTTCTGCCCATCGTCGGGATCATCGGGGGTCTGGCCCTACTTCCCGCCGTGCGGACGGTCCGGCGGGACATGGCACGCGTCACGACCTGACGCCACCCCGGCCCGCGCGAGCCACCAGCGCCACCACCTCCTCGTACACCTGCTCCGCCGCGGCGGCGTCTCCCGAGCGCAGCGCATCGGTGACGCAGTACCGGAGGTGGTTCCGAAGGAGCTCCCGGCTCACCGCAGACAACGCCTCCTGCACCGAACTCACCTGCGTCATCACGTCGGCACAGTAGCGCTCCTCCTCCACCATGCGCTGCAGTCCCCGGACCTGGCCCTCGATCCGCCGCAACCGTGCCGTCACGCGGCGCTTGATCTCCGGGTCCACTCCCACGGCGTGACGGTCCGGGTCGCCGGTGCCGCATCCACAGGCTGGAGGGAGAGGCGACGTCGTCTCGGGGGTGTCGGGGGTCATCGTCCGGACTCCAAAGCGGGGAGGGAGAAGGTGCTGTGACGGAGACGGAGACTGTTCCCCACCACCGTCACCGAGCTCAGAGCCATGGCGGCGGCGGCCATTGTGGGGGTGAGGAGAATGCCAAAGGCCTGATAGAGAATGCCGGCCGCTATCGGAATGCCCGCCGTGTTATAGAGGAAGGCCCAGAAGAGATTCTGCCGCATGGTCCGCATGGTATGCCGGGCCAGGGCGATGGCCCGCACCACCCCGGTCAGGTCGCTGCCGAGCAGGGTCACATCGGCCGCCTCGACGGCGACATCGGTGCCCCCTCCGATCGCGATGCCGACATCCGCCGCGGCGAGGGCCGGCGCGTCGTTGATCCCGTCTCCCACCATCGCCACCACCCGTCCCTGGGCCTGGAGGGATTCGATCACCTCCAGCTTGGCCGCGGGAAGCACCTCCGCCTCCACCCGGGTGATGCCCACCTCGCGCGCCATCGCCTCCGCCGTCCGGCGCAGGTCCCCGGTGAGCATCAGCACCTCGAGTCCCAGGGAGCGCAGGGCGGCCACCGCCTGACGACTCGTGGCCCGCGGCGGATCGGCGATGCCGAGCAGGCCCACCGGTTGGCCGTCCACAGCCACGTGCACGGGTGTCCGGCCGAGATCCGCGAGGGCCAGTCCCCGCTCGCGCAACATCGACACCTCCACACCCTCCCCTTGCAGAAAGGCGATGGTTCCGACGAGTACCTGTCGCCCCGCCACCTCCCCCCGAACGCCTCGCCCCGCCACCGAGTCGAAGGAGGCGATCGAGGGAAGGGAGAGCCCCCGGTCTCCGGCGGCGGCCACCACCGCCTCGGCCAGGGGATGCTCACTCCGCGCCTCCACCCCGGCCACCAGGGCGAGGAGCTCGTTTTCGGAGAGATCACCGGCCAGCACCTCCACCTCGGTCACGCGCGGGTTCCCCTCGGTGATGGTGCCGGTCTTGTCCAGCACCACGGTGTCCACATCGCGCAGTCTCTGCAGCGGTTCCCCACCCTTGATCAGCACCCCCATCTCGGCGCCGCGCCCGGTCGACACCATCACCGCGGTGGGGACGGCGAGGCCCATGGCACAGGGACAGGCGATGATGAGCACCGTCACCGCGGCCACGAGTGCGCGGAGACCGGCCGGGGAGGGGCCCAAGTCCACCCAGAGCACGAAGGTGAGCACGGCGAGCGAGAGAACGATGGGAACGAAGACCGCCGAGATCCGGTCGGCGAGGCGCTGAATCGGGGCCTTGCTGCCCTGGGCCTCCTGCACCAGCTGCACGATGCGGGAGAGCACCATGTCGCGCCCCACCCGAACGGCGCGAAACCGGAAGGCACCGCTCCGGTTCATGGTTCCACCGGTCACGTCGTCCCCCATCGCCTTCGCCACCGGGAGGGGCTCACCGGTCAGCATCGATTCGTCCACCGTGCTGCTCCCCTCCACCACGGTGCCATCCACCGGAACTCTCTCCCCTGGCCGGACCAGGATCTCGTCACCCACCTGGACCTGGGCGATCGGAAGGTCGGTCTCGACGCCCTCGCGGAGCACCCGCGCGGTGTCGGGCCGAAGACCGATGAGGCGCCGGATCGCTCCGCTGGTGGCGCGCTTGGCACGGGCCTCGAGCCAGTTGCCCAGCAGCACCAGAGCGATGATCCAGACCACCGCCTCGTAGTACACCATCGGCGGGACGCCATGGCTCTCGAACCATCCGGGAGCCACCGTCATCGCCACGCTGAACAGGAACGCGGCGCCGGTGCCCACCGCGACGAGGGTGTTCATGTCAGCGCCGTGGTGGGTGAATGCGGCCCACGCCCGGGTGTAGAAGTGCCTCCCGGCCCAGAACACGATCGGGGTTGTCATGAGGAGCAGAGACCAGCGCCAGGCGTCGGCGGTGACGGTGTCGAGACCCGGCACCACGCTCCGCATCAGGTCGGTGAGCGGCATCATGAACCGCATGAGCGGATCGAGATGCCCGCCAGGAGTCACCTCCGCGAGCGGCATCGAGGCTGCCATCGCCAGAACCGCCGCCACGAGGGACACCAGCACTTTCCGGCCGAGTGTGGTGAGTTCCGCGGCGCGGGCCTCGTCCTGCGCGGTCACGGCCTCCTCCGTTCCACGATCCGGAGCGGGCAACGTTGCCCCGTAGCCGGCCTCGTGGATGACCTTCAGCAGCCCCTCCGCGGCCGTGGCCGTCGGATCAAAGGACACCGTGGCGGAGTTGGTCATCAGGTTGACACTGGCTTTCGATACCCCGGGGGTCTTCTCGAGTTGGCGCTGAATCCGTCCGCTGCAGGCGGCACAGGTCATCCCCTCCACATCGATCGTGCAGGTGACCTCCGGGGGATCGGGTGCGGTGAGATCGGGCATCAGGCCGATCCCTCCGACTGCCCGACGGAGTGAGCGGGTACGACCTCGATCGTCCCCCGAAGCATCCCCATTCCACAGGTGTACACGAATCGCCCCGGATGCTCCGGAGTGAACTCCACGGGGGTCACCTCATCGGTCGGGAGAAACCGCCGGAGAGAAAAGTCACCCAGAACCACTTCCTCGCTGCACGGATCGGTGTCGGTGCGATGGAAGTTGAGGCGCACCGGCCGGCCCGCCTCGACCACGACCGGATCGGGCGAGTACCCGCCCGCCACGGTGATGGCCACCTCCTGCACCCCGTCCCTCGTCGCCGCCCGCACGCCTCCGCTGCGACGACCGGCCAGGAAGAACCACCACTGAATGGCACCGATGAGGATCGCTCCGGTGCCGGTGGCCACGAGCTGGGCCACCGTCATCGGGGCGTCGAAACCGTGGCAGGGTACCCCGCGTCGGCGAGCGCGGCGATCAGGAGCTCCGGAGTGGCCCCACCCTCCTCGAGATCCACTTCCACGGTCCCCAGGGCGACAGATCGGACAATGAGCCCTGGAACCTTTTCCAGGGCACGATTGACGGCGCTGATGCAATGCCCGCAGCTCATGCCATCCACTTCAAGTACCAGGTGTGTCATGGTGAACGCTCCAGTTGTGTACCTTGGCACAAGATATACCCCCTGGGGGTATATGTCAATATGGTGTCAATATGGGGTTTCCGAACCGCTTCGTGCCCTTTTTCCAGCATCTCGCCCAGATGCGCAGTCGGCTGGATACCCGTAACTCACTGCATGGAAACACTTTGGGTAATCCGCTTCCCTCGGCATGACTCCTGCCACCGATTCCTGTCATATGTCGGACTCTCACGCTGACCACCCGGCCTCGGATTTCTCCGGCGGGACCTTTCTCGTGCCCGTGCCTCGAATGGAGGGAGACGGGGGTGTACCCAGTCCCGGGGCCATCGCCACGTGGCATCTGGCTCTCTCCAATCTGGTCGGTGTGGAGATCCCCCATGACCTGATGGGACTCTGGCTCTTTCCGGATGAGGGGGGATGTGTGCTCCTTGCCCCGGAGTCGCTGTCGCAGGATCGCATCCTGCTCTCCCCCCCCTCGCCCCGGCTGTCCCAGGATCAACTGTATGACCTGGAGCACCTCCTTCGCACCTCGGGGTACGCATCGGCGATCGCGGTCCCGATCGGGGACGACACCCGCGACCTCGGCCTTCTCCTTCTGGGGGACCTGCAGCAGGGACGGTACGGTCCTCCCCAGGCGTTCGGCCTGCAGCAGATGGCCCGAGCGCTGGCGCAGACCTTTCGCCGGCTCGCCGAATCACCTCCGATCCTCTCGGGCGATCCGCTCGCGGAGGGAGTCACCCTGGAGACGCTTCCGGAGCGATTGGGCGTGGCCGCCACGCGCGCTTTGACCGGGAGTGAACTCGTCCGCCTCGTCTCCGGCATCGTGCACGGCGTGCTGCCCCACGACCGGCTGGAACTGGTGGCGGGAGAACCCGGGGGGTGGCATCTGCTGAGCGCTCCCGCGGGACGGCGGCGATGGGGTATCGCCCAGAGCGAGAGCGGTTCCACGCGTCGAATGATGGAGACTCTGATCGACACGATCGGTGATGTGCGCGCCCTGACGATCCGCGATCTGCGCGAGCTGGGAGGATCGGTGATCTGGCCCACCTATCTGGAGAGCCGGGAGGGCCGACGAATCCGCTCCTTTCTCGGAGCTCGGCTTCAGGTGGCGGACCGGACGGTGGGCTACCTCTTCCTGGGCGGCATGTCGGTGGACCAGTTTCAGGGAACCGACGAACCCATCGCGGAGATCATCGCCACGAGCGTGGCGCCGCGGGTCCAGGCGCTGCACCTGGCGATCGAGCTGGAGATTGCCCGGCGATCCCGGGAACCGGGCGCGTCGGCCAGCCTCGATCCCGGCGTTCGCATCGCCGAGGCGATCCACCTGCTGGCCACAACGGCACGCTGGGGAGACGCCCTGCGTGAGTTCGCCGGCACTGTGCGTCTGCTTCTCCCGTTCGACCACCTCGACCTTGCGCTTCGCACCGGGGAGGAGGAGGGACAACTGGCCCTGCTGGAGCCGGGTGACACTCGTCCCCTCGCCGACCTCCCCCGCCTGTCGGGGCACGGCACGCTGCGGGGAGCCGTCGCGGGCGGAACACAGCCCCACGGGTTCGAGGAGAGCGGAGAATGGGGGACCACCCTGGTCGTGCCGCTTCGGATGGCCGGCCGGGCCATCGGCGTGATGCGACTCGGTGGGATTCGGAGCGCCGGCGATCGGTCAACCGTGGCCGTGGCCCAGCAGTGTGCGGACCTCCTGGCCCCCCATCTCGAGGTGCTCCGGCGGGAAGCCTTTCCAGTGGCGGCAGGAACAGGACGTAGGACGTAGGACGCAGGACGTAGGACGCAGGACGTAGGACGCAGGACGCAGGACGCAGGACGCAGGACCCAGGACATAGGGCATGGGCAGTTAGTGAGGAATCTGTGGCGACCGGCGGGTGTCCTTCCCGTCGTTCGGATTCCGATGCCAGACATCACAAGCCAGCGGCAGTGGACGCGGCCGACGGGAAGTGCACCATCCAACCTCCACAGATCCCTCGCCTGCGGCTCGGGATGACTCCGGTGGTTGTTCCGGTTCCCCACTGCTATCGCTTGTCGTTTCCACCTACCGACCGGGCGAACGCCGTTCGCCCCTACACCCTACTCCCTACAACTCCGACATGTCCTATGTCCTATGTCCTATGTCCTATGACTTCCGTCCCTCCTCACGCATCGCTCCCGCTCCGTCGCATCGGGCCGTCGACCGGCAGCAGGAACCAGAAGGTGCTTCCCTTCCCCGGCAGTGACTCGACACCGATGGTCCCACCGTGCATCTCCACGAACTGTTTGCAGAGCGCCAGGCCGAGTCCTGTGCCCTGATTCCGGCGACTCGCCGAACTGTCCACCTGACTGAACGGCTCGAAGAGTCGGGCCTGATCCTCGGGAGTGATTCCGATTCCGGTGTCGGTGACGGCCACCCAGACCGCCTTCCGGGTCACCAGTCTCGGCTTGTCCCCGGCGCGTCCCGCGGGAACCGGCAACGGGGCCTCGGTCATCACGGCCCGCAGAGAAATCTCTCCCTCTTCGGGAGTGAACTTCGATGCGTTGGCAAGGAGGTTGAGCAGGATCTGCCGAATACGGAGACCATCCGCGTGGATCTCCAGGGGACCTTGGTCCAGATCGATCACGCTCCGTTGCCGTCGGGCGGACCGGAGGGAGGCCGTATCCGTCGCCGCGGACTGGAGGGCCACCTTGAGATCCACGGTCCCCAGCGTCTGGGTCATCCGCCCCGCTTCGATCTTGGACAGGTCGAGAATGTTGTTGATGAGGCCGAGGAGGTGGGTCCCGTTCCGCGAGATGGACTCGAGGAATTCCTTCTGCTCGTCCCCGTTCATCTCCCCCGTCAGGAGAAGATCGCTGAACCCGATGATCGCGTTCAGGGGGGTCCGCAGCTCATGGGACATGTTGGCCAGGAACTCGCTCTTGAGACGGGTGGCCTGTTCCAGTTCCCGGTTCTTGACCGCGAGGGCCTGTTCGCTCTTCCGACTCTCCTCCAGCACGGTGACCCGGTCGAGGCCGAATGTCACCTGGTCCGCGAGGGTCTGCAGCAGTTGCCGGTCATGTGGGGTAAACCCGGGTTCCGCCCGGTTGTACACCGAGAGGACTCCAAGCACGAGCCCCGAGGACCGAAGCGGCGCGAGCACCCCGTTGTACAGGTGGCCCTCCAGCTCCGGGACCTGGTACAGCCGTGGATCACTCTGGAGGTCGGGGCAGATCACCGGCTCATCATGGGTGACCACCCATCCGGTCAGGCTGTGGTCGACGGGAAACAACGCCCCCGTCACCCGCTGCATGTCCCCCTCCGCCGCCATCACCTTGAGGAACCTCCCTTCCTCCACGAGCAGCAGCAAGGCACTCCCCTCGCACTGCAGGAGGCGCTGCGCTCCCCGGGTCACTTCGGTGAAGAGCTCCTCGCGGGTCCGGACCGCCAGCATGGTCCCGGCGAGTGTCCGGAGCCCGTCCAACTCGCGATTGTGAGCCTCGACGGCGGCCAGGGCATCCATGAGGGAACGCTGCCGCACGCGCCCCAGCGCTCTCCCCCGCTGGAGGGCGGTCAACGCGAAAAGGGTGGCGGCGGCCGGGAGCAGAAAGGCGATAGCGTGACCCTGCCAGATGAACCAGACCCCGACCCACCCGGTGATGATGGCCGCTACCGTGAGGGGCGCCGGCCGGAGGAACTGGCGCCACCCGCCCCGGTCTCCGGTCGGACTCATCCCTCGACAGCCGGGAGCAGGGTGTGAAAGACGGTCCGGCCGGTGCGCAACATCTCCGCGAGGTAGGGGCGGCAGAGGCCGCACTGCAAACCGCATCCGGTTTCCCGCATGAGCGTCTCCAGTGACCAACTGCCTGCCGCCGCCCGGTGGTGCACTTCGGCGAAGGCGATGCCACGGCAGAGGCAGCGGTCGACGGTGATCACCGGGGACGACTCACGGATTGGTGGGCCGGATGTCGAGTTCACTCACCAGCGCCCGCGGAGGGAGTCGGAGGGCCCCCAGCACCACCTCCGCGATGTCCTCGGGTTTGAGGATTCGATCGGGATCGGCGGGAAAGATATCCTGCTGGTGGATGAGCGGAGTGTCGACTGAACCGGGGCAAATGGCGATGACCCGGATGTCGTCCTTGCGCGTCTCCAGCATCAGGGACCGGCTGAAGCCGAGCACGGCGTGCTTCGAGGCGGCGTAGGCGGTTCCGCCGACAAAGCCATTCCGTCCGGCCAGGCTCGCCACGTTGATGATGGAACCCCGCTTCCGGGCCCGCATTCCCGGCAGGACGAGCCGGGTGACCAGGAAGAGGCTCCGCACGTTGGTGCGCATCGTCTCATCCCACTGGTCCAGGCTCATTTCCTCGAACCGGGAGAGCCGGGCCACGCCGGCGTTGTTCACCAGGACATCCACCGGACCCAGAGTCTTCTCGACCTCGGCCACGCAGGCTGCCACCGCGTCGGGATCCCCGACATCGGTGGGGAGCCCCGCGGACCGGATCTTGGCGGCGGCGAGTTCGGCGAGGAGAGCGGTGACCCGCTCCGGAGTGCGGGCGCAGACCCCGACGGCGGCACCCTCGCGCCCCAGGGCAAAGGCGATGGCCCGCCCGATGCCCTCGGTGGCCCCGGTGACCAGGGCGACTGAATTCTTGAGCATGCAGGGAATCTACGGGGTTGGAGCGTAATCTTCATCCCGGGGGGCCCCGGAAGGGGTCGTGAGGTGAGGTCCGTACCCGTACACCGACGCGTACACGTTCACGAAGTGGCGCCATCTTTCGTGGTCACGACAGGACCTGCGATCGAGTACGTGTACGGGTACGGGTAGAGTACGCATCGGGTATGGGACGCCTAGCGGGGCACCAGAGCGATCACGCGGACCGGGCCGCCGGATCCCCCTTCGATCTTGATCGGAAGCGCGATCACAAGGGCCCCCGTGGGAGGCAGGGTGTCGAGCTGGGTGAGGTTCTCGAGGCCTGGAACGCCGGCGGCTGCGGCCAGCCGGTGCACCGCGAAATCGGTGGAGGGTCCGTAATCGATCGAGGCGACATCGGCGCCGAGAGCGGCCACCTGACGTTGTTCCACCAGAAGGCGGGCGGCGTCGAGACCGAAGCTGGGGAAATGGAGACGGGAGGCGTCGCCGGGGGTGTCGTCGCCGAGGTAGCGACGGACGTCGGGCCAGCGGGTGCTCCATCCGCTGCGGAGCAGGACGATGGCTCCGCGGGGAATGGCGCCGTGTTGCCGTTCGAAGGCCTCGATGTCGGCTACGGAGAGAAGGTAGTCGGGGTTGGCATTCGCCGAGTCGGTCACGTCGAGCACTACGGCCGGGGCCACGAGTCGCTGCAGCGGCACCTGGTCGGTGGTCGCCTGACCGTCAGCGAAGTGCCGTGGCGCGTCGAGGTGGGTCCCGCCATGCTCCGGGGAGGCGAAGGTGTTGGCGGCGTAGAACCACCCACCCGGGCTGATTCCGTTGCTCAGGGTGTCGAGCGTGAATCGGGTCGGGGAGGTGGGCCAGAAGATGGTGGAGGTGTTGAGCGGGTGGGTGAGGTCGACCATCCGAACCCGGGCGAGGTCGAACGGGACGAGGGGAGCCGGCTGGCACGCCGCGACAAGCAGGAGGAATCCCGAGGTGCACACGAAGGGGAGACGGGTCGATGGCATGATGTCAGCCTCGGTGAAGGGGCGGTGGGGCTCGGGGTGAATCTCCGCGTCGCTTCCCTCTGCGTCAAGAGACGGGCACGGGTGGCCGCAGCCGGCGTGAAGTACACCAGTCGCCTCCACAGATCCCTCGGGCCTTGCCCTCGGGATGACTCCGTCGGGGGTGGCGCCCACTGCCCCTACCGTCTTATGTCCTATGTCCTACGTCCTATGTCCTATGTCCTCCTATTTGAGCAACAGCAACTCCCGGTAGGTCGGCAGCGGCCAGAGATCGGCGGCCACCACCGTTTCCAGCTGGTCGGCAATCTCCCGCACGGCGACCATGGCGGGACGCACCACGGTCCGGATGTGGCGGGCATCGGCCAGGGGGTCGCCGTGGTGTTCCACCGTGATCGCCTCCTCCAGGGCGGTGGTCCGGGCGCGGAGCGTCGCGACGCCCTCGACAAACCGGACGAGTGCCTCCCGGGTTTCGGGCGCGTCGACCCCGGCCGCTTTCGTGGCGGCCACCGCACCCGCCACGCGAGTCTGGTGGACCAGCGCGGCCGGCAGGATCTGGGTCCGGGCCATCGTCGCCATCATTTCCGCCTCGATGGTGAGCTGCTTGACGTATTTTTCCAGCGCGATGTGGCTGCGGGACTCCAGCTCGGCCTTGTCGAGCACACCGTATTTCCGGAAGAGGTCGAGGTTCTTCCGCGAAGTCAGCGTCGCCAGGGCTTCCACCGACTCGTCGAACCGCGGGAGGCCCCGCTTCTTCGCCTCGGCGTGCCATTCCGGGGCGTAATTGTCTCCGTCGAAAATGACCCGCTTGTGGGCTCCGATCACACCCTTCAGCACTTTCAGCACAGCCGCATGCAGCTTGGCTGGGGTGGGATTCTTGCCAACGGCCTTCTCCAATTCGGTTGCGACATGATCCAACGAATCCGTGACGATCAGGTTCAGCACCGTGTTGGGCCAGGCGATGCTGGCCGTGGAGCCCACCGCGCGGAACTCGAACTTGTTGCCGGTGAAGGCAAAGGGCGAGGTGCGGTTCCGGTCCCCCGAGTGCCGCGGGATCTGCGGCATGGTTCGGGCGCCGAGGTCGATGGTGCCTCCCCGAAGGGTCCGGTTGGGGAGTCCCTTCTCCACCTGGTCCAGGATGTCGCTCAGCATGCTGCCGAGGAAGATGGAGATGATCGCCGGTGGGGCCTCATTGGCGCCGAGCCGGTGATCGTTGCCGGCACTCGCGATGGCGGCCCGGAGCAGATCGGCGTGGAGGTCCACCGCACGGACCGTGGCGCAGAGGAAGACGAGAAACTGCATGTTGGTGTGGGTCTCGTCCTGGGGGTCGAGCAGGTTGACCCCGGTGTCGGTAGCCATTGCCCAGTTATTGTGCTTCCCGGAGCCGTTGACGCCGGCAAAGGGCTTTTCGTGCAGGATCGCCGACAGACCGTACCGGGGCGCCACCCGCTTCAGCGTCTCCATCAACAGCATCTGGTGGTCACTCGCGAGGTGGCTCGCCTCGAAGAGGGGCGCGATCTCATACTGGCCGGGGGCCACCTCGTTGTGCCGGGTCTTGACCGGCACCCCAAGCCGCCAGAGTTCCCGCTCCGCTTCGGCCATGAACGCGAGCACCCGCGGGGGGATGGTCCCGAAGTAGTGATCTTCGAGCTGCTGGCCCTTTGGCGGACGGGCGCCGAACAGCGTCCGCTCGCAGGTGACCAGATCGGGGCGCCGGTAGAAGAGCTCCCGGTCCACCAGGAAGTACTCCTGCTCCGGCCCGACGGTGGTGATGACGCGGCTCACGCCGGCATCGGTACCGAAGAGCTTGAGAATGCGCATGGCCTGCCGGGAGAGCGCCTCCATCGACCGGAGGAGGGGGATCTTGGTGTCGAGCGCCTGGCCGGTCCACGAGACGAACCCGGTCGGAATACAGAGGGTGACGTTGTTCTCGCCGCGGATCACGAAGGCGGGGCTGGTCGGATCCCAGGCAGTATATCCCCGGGCCTCGAAGGTGGCGCGCAGGCCGCCCGAGGGAAAACTCGATGCATCCGGTTCCCCCTGCACCAGTTCACTGCCGGAAAAGTTGAAGGTGACGCCCCCCGCACCATCGGAGGAGACGAGCGAGTCGTGCTTCTCGGCGGTGAGCCCGGTGAGCGGCTGGAACCAGTGGGTGAAGTGCGTGGCTCCCCGTTCGATGGCCCAGTCCTTCATAGCGGCGGCCACGACGTCGGCCACCTGGGGGTCGAGGGGTTCCCCGTGATCGATGGTCCGGAGGAGGCTTCGGTAGACCTCGCGCGGAAGCCGCTGCCGCATCACCCGGCGGCTGAACACGTCGCTGCCGTAGAACTCATCGACCCGTTCCGTGGGGGAAGGCAGGGGGAGGGCAGCGGAAAAGGGGGCGGCGGACGACATCGGGGAACGGGCCACGGGGATCTCCTGGCGGGCAGGGTGGAACGGCGAACGCACCGGAGCCAATTCTAGGGACTCGTCCCGTTCCGCGCCACCGTTACCCCTAGTGACTCTAGGGGAGAGAGGTTACCTTGAAGCCATGGCCCTCGACCTCCTGCCCGGCACCCTGGAACTCCTGATCCTCCGCGGACTCCGCTGGGAACCGACCCATGGCGCGGGACTCGGCGAGTGGATCCGTCTCGTGACGGACCACGCCTTCACGATCGAGGAGGGGACCCTCTACCCCGCCCTCCAGCGGCTGGAGCGGCGGGGATGGATCGAGTCGGAGTGGGGGCGATCGGAGCACGGGCGAAAGGCCCGCTTCTGGTACCTCACCCCGACCGGGCGGCAGGCCCTGCCCGACCTGATCCAGCGGTGGTACGCCTACGTGGCCGCCGTGGAGCGCGGGGTGGAGTACGGGACGACGCGCGGGGTCCGCGGACGGTAGAACAATGGCCAATGATCAAGGACCAAGGACCAATGACCAGTGACCAGTGATCAATGTCCAACGAGCCGGACGGGCAACGTCCTCCTCCGCTGGCCCAAGGGTTCGGTGACGGGTGTTCATTGATCATTGTTCATTGATCCTTGATCCGGGATCCCCTACCTTCCCCGGATGGAATCTCCCGACTCGTCGACGACCGGCCTGCACACTCCCCCCTCGCTCAGCGCGGTGGAGATTTGTGCCGGCGCGGGCGGCCAGGCGCTCGGGCTGGAAGCCGCGGGATTCTCGCACGCCGTGGCCGTGGAGATCGAGGCGGCGGCCTGCGAAACGTTGACCCGGAACCGTCCGGAGTGGAACGTCCTGTTGCAGGATGTCCGGTCACTTTCCGGACGGGATTTTCACGGAATCGACCTGCTGGCCGGGGGTGTCCCCTGCCCCCCGTTCAGTATCGCCGGGCGACAACTCGGGGGTGACGACGAACGGGATCTCTTCCCCACGGCGATTCGCCTGATCGCCGAGGCGGAACCACGGGCCGTCATGCTCGAAAATGTGCCGGGACTGGCTTCGAACCGGTTCAGCGACTATCGGAGGCACCTCGCGGGACAGATCGCGCGGCTCGGATACGAGGTGGACTGGCGCATCCTGAACGCCTGCGACTACGGAGTTCCCCAACTCCGTCCCCGATTCGTTCTTGTGGCGCTCCGGCCCGACGCCGCTGACCGCTTCTCCTGGCCGGAACCGGGTCCTTCACCCCCCACGGTGGGGGAGGCCTTGAGGGATCTCATGGCGAGCGGAGGATGGAAGGGGGCTTCGTCCTGGGCGGTGCATGCGAGTGGGGTGGGTCCTACCCTGGTTGGCGGCTCCAGGAAGCATGGAGGCCCCGATGTCGGCCCTTCACGAGCGCGTGCCGGGTGGATGCAGCTTGGGGTCGACGGACGAGGGATCGCCGATGGTCCGCCGCCGGCGGATTTCCCGGTCGACGGACTCCCCCGCCTCACGGTCCGGATGGGCGCCCGGGTGCAGGGCTTCCCCGACAGCTGGGAGTTTGCGGGGCGGAAGACTGCGGCGTGGCGGCAGGTCGGGAACGCCTTCCCTCCGCCTGTGGCCCAGGCGGTGGGCCAGCAGATCGCGCTCGCGTTGGTGCGCCGGGCAGCGCACCCCTTCCCCGAGACAGCTGGCCCTCAATCCGCGATCCTGCTGGAGGACGTTGTCGCGGTGTGAGCCGGGACAACCCTTCGCCTCGTCCCTGGCGGTCCAAACCCGCCGAGGAAATCCGGCGGAACATGTCCGCCATCCGCTCTACGGAAAATCAGTCCGAAACCACCCTTCGGAGCCATCTCCACCGCCTGGGCCTCCGATTCCGCAAGTATGTCACCTCGCTGCGGGGTCGCCCTGACATCGTGTTTCCCGGTCCCAGGGTCGTCGTTTTCGTTGATGGAGATTTCTGGCATGCCCGAGCCATTCGGGAGCGAGGACCCGAGGCGTATTGGCGTGACTTCCGGTCTCCGAACCGGCCGTACTGGGAAGCGAAGTTCGCCCGCCGCATCGAGCGCGATGCCGAGGTGACGAGAGCTCTACGGGGTGACGGCTGGACGGTGGTCCGCGTGTGGGAGAGCGAGGTCAAGGCGGACCCGAATGGCGTGGCTCGGCGGATCGCGGGCATCGTGAGGAAGTCTAAGCCACGCTCTCCCAGCGTTCGAAGGTGAACGGCCACGGGTGGTCGGCATCGGCGGGGTGCTCCTCGGACCAGACCCGCCGCCACTCGGATTCGGACCACTCCGGAAAGGTCGTGTCCCCCTCGACATCGGCGTGGATCCGGGTGAGCCAGAGCCGGTCCGCCACCGGGAGGGCCAGTCGGTAGACCGCCCCTCCCCCGATCACGAACACCTCCTCCTCCGTGTCCCGCCACGGAGCCACCGCCTCGTCGAGCGACGAAACCACCCGGGCTCCCGGCGCCTCGAAGGTGGAATCGCGGGTGAGCACCACGTTGGTCCGACCCGGCAGCGGCCGACCCACCTCGTTCCACGTTCTCCGGCCCATGATCACCGGATGCCCCATGGTGGTCCGCTTGAAGAACGTGAGGTCCTTGGGTAGGCGCCAAGGGAGATCCCCGTCCACCCCGATCACGCCGTTGCGCGCCATGGCGGCGATGAGGGAGACGATCACACCGCCACCGGCGCCGGAATGGCAGGATGGGGATCGTATCCCTCGACCCGGATGTCCTCGAACCGGAAATCGAAGAGTGAGTGAACTTCGGGATTGAGTTGGAGACGGGGGAGCGGCCGGGGATCCCGGGTGAGCTGAAGCCGGGCCTGGGCCTCGTGGTTGTCGTAGAGGTGCACGTCACCGAAGGTGTGGATGAACTCCCCCGGCTGGAGCCCCGTGACCTGCGCCATCATCGCCGTTAGCAACGCGTAGGAGGCGATGTTGAACGGCACGCCGAGGAAGATATCGGCGCTCCGCTGGTAGAGCTGGCAACTGAGGCGTCCGTCCGCCACGTGAAACTGGAAGAGGGCATGACAGGGCGCCAGGGCCATCCTCGGGAGGTCGGCGACATTCCAGGCGCTCACCAGGATGCGCCGGGAGTGGGGGGTCTCCCGGATCTGCCGCAAGGCCTCGGCGATCTGATCGATCGTGGTCCCGTCCGGCGCCCCCCACGACCGCCACTGATGCCCATAGACCGGGCCGAGCTCCCCATCGGCATCGGCCCATTCATCCCAGATGCGCACCCCGTTCTCCCGCAGGTACCGGACGTTGGTGTCACCCCGCAGAAACCAGAGGAGTTCATGAATCACACTCTTCAGATGCACCTTCTTGGTGGTCACGAGGGGGAACCCGTCGGCCAGGTCGAAGCGTATCTGGTGCCCGAAGAGACTCCGGGTGCCGGTGCCTGTCCGATCGGGCTTGGGGCGGCCCTCGTCGAGGAGGCGCTGGAGCAGATCGAGATAGGGGCGCATCAGCAAGGTCCCCCATCCATACCTCGGTCGGCGAGGCGCAACCGCGGAGTGTCGTAGGTCCCGTCCCGTTCGATGCTCCGGAGCGCCGCTTCGATGTCCGTCGGCACTGTTCCGGGCGGGTCCACCTTGAGATGATCCCAGGGCGGAGGCCCCTCTCCCAGGATCACGCCGGGATTGAGGATGCCCCGGGGATCGAACGCATCCTTGATCCGGCGGAAGAGGGCCAGGATCTCGGGACCGTAGCATCGCGCGAGGAGTCCGGCGCGCAGTCGCCCGTCGCCATGCTCCCCGGAGGGAGTACCTCCGAGCTGGAGAACCAGATCCATGGTGCCGTCGTACACGCGGCGCACGCCTTCCTCCCATCCCGCGCGGGTCACGTCGGGAATCAGGTTCACGTGCAGGTGCCCGTCTCCCGCATGCCCGAAGATGACGGCGGGAACCCGATGCCGCGCGGTGATGGCACGGAGACCCGCGATATAGTCTCCCAGCCGGTGCCGGGGAACGGCACCATCCTCGACCACCTGGAGCGATCGCCGGGTATCGCCGAGCTGCGCGAGCCGGGGACTCGCCGCATGGCGGATGGCCCAGAGCCGCTCGGCCTCCGCCTCGTCGCGGGCGAGGGTCGTGGGGCACCCCGTCTCCCGTCCGATTCCCTCCAGCACATCGAGCCGTTCCAGCACATCCGACGGATCCCCCTCGACGTCCACCAGCAGGATCGCCTCGGCGGGGGAGTGTTCCGCCGGGTCCACGAACTCGAGAAATGTCCTATCGAGGAGTTCCACCGCCACGGCGCCCACCGGATCGATCCGGTCGAGGATGCCGGGGAGCTGTTCGAGGGCGCCGACGAGAAATCGCACCGTGGCGCGGTGGCGCGGGAGCGGCTCCAGGCGCCAGGTCACCTCGGTGACCAGTGCCAGGGTGCCCTCCGAGCCGATGAGAAGGTCGATCAGGTCTCCGCTCGCGAGGAACGCATCGAGGGCATACCCGGAGCTGTTCTTTCGGGTGAGGGGAAAGTGCTCCCGGATGAGGTGCGCGGCGCGGGTGATGTCGGGGAGGATCTCCGCCAGGCGATCGACGGCGGCCACCCCCGTCGGCGCGGGCATCCCCCGCCGGAGTGAGGTCACGTCTCCCTCCCCGGTCATCACGCTCAGGCCCTCCACCCAGGAGCGTACCGAGCCCGCTTGATAGGACATCGCGCCCGCCGCGTTGGTGGCGATGACGCCGCCGGCCGTGGCCCATCGTCCACTGGAGGGACGGACCGGCATGCGGAGTCCGGCGGGGCGCGCGGCGGCGTTCAGCTGGTCGATGGTGACCGCCGCGCCGCACCAGGCGCGGTGGTTCCCGGCGTCGATGGCGAGCGGGGCTCCTTCGAGAGCGGTAAGATCGATCAGGAGCCCGTCTCCCACGTTGCCCCCGGCCATCCCGGAGCCCGCACCCCGTGGGGTGATGGAGCACCCTGTGTCGTGTGCCCACCGCACCACGGTCGCGAGGTCGTCGATCGTGACGGGACGCGCCACCAGGGCCGGGAGGATGCGAAAGATGCCCGCCCCTTCGGCGTAGGCGGCGCGGGCCCGGAAATCGTCCCGTAGGCCGGGAGGCCGGGAAAGCACGAGGGTCATCGCGGAACCGCCGTTCCCCTCACATGATCGGGGGGGCCGTAGAGATCCAGAAGCCGATCGAGCGACTCCCGGATGCGGATCAGGACCGGGTGATCGGGTGGCACGGCCCGGTCGAGATCTCGTCCCGGCCGTCCCGGGTCGATCCAGGGACGGTACACCACCTCCACCACCAGCCGCACGTAGCCGGGACGCGCCGGATTGACCCACCCGCGCACCCGGACCATGTCGAGACCGGCGGGCCGCCCGGTGACGGGCTCGTATCCGGGCAGGGAGAACCAGGGAGTTTCGACGTAGCCGTCAAACTCCTCCACCCGGGAAACCGGCAGACTGTCCTCCCGGAGGGCCTCGGTGAGCAGTTGCGTTCCCGTGGCGATGCCGAGCCTCACTTCCGCTTCCATCGCCGACGGGACCGGAGTGAAGGAGGGGCGGGTGGTGTTGGCCCGGCACCCGGCGAGCAGGGCCACGAGCGCCGGGAGGATCAGGCGGAGGGCCGGAATCACGGAACTCACGGGAACTCCGTCACGGGCAGGGGACCCCCCTCACCGTGCACATAGAATCCCCGTCCGCTCTTGCGCCCCAGGTGACCGGCGGCCACCAATCGTTGGAGCAGATCCGGGGCACCGAACCGGGGGTCCCCGAACTCGTCGCGAAGCGCGTTTCCGGCCCGGGCCGTGGTGTCGAGTCCCACCAGATCGAGGAGGGTGAAGGGGCCCATGGGATGTCCGGCGC
Organism: Gemmatimonadales bacterium; assembly: GCA_039794085.1. Taxonomy (GTDB): domain Bacteria; phylum Gemmatimonadota; class Gemmatimonadetes; order Gemmatimonadales; family GWC2-71-9; genus OFTM291. Next base: position 78,566 of record JBDIWC010000004.1, on the reverse strand, counting down.
CGAGCCGCATGGCGGTGTCGATGTCGGCCACGGTCGCCAGCCCCGACTCGAGGGCGCGGATGGCATCCATCATGTAGGGGATCAGGAGACGGTTCACGATGAAGCCGCCGGTATCCCGGGCGAGCACCGGTTCCTTGCCGAGGCGGCGCACGAAGTCCATTCCGGCGGCAATCACGTCCTCGCGCACCGCCGCGGTGCGCACCACCTCCACGAGCGCCATCACGGGCACCGGGTTGAAGAAGTGCAGACCGAGAAACCGGTCGGGCCGGCCGGTTCCCGAAGCGAGGGAGGCCACGGTGAGGCTCGAGGTATTGGTGGCAAAGATGGTCTCGGACGGGGCGAGCCGGTCGAGTTCGGTGAAGACCGCGTGCTTGATTTCCGGATTCTCGGGAACCGCCTCGATGACGAGATGGCAGGTGGCCGCCTCGTCCAGGGAGGGGTCGTAGCGCAGCCGGGCCAGCGCCTCGTCGCGGAGGCCCGGCGACACGATCCCCTTTGTCACCAACCGGTCGAGAGAGCGGGACACCTCCTTCCGGGCGCGGACGAGGGCCTCGGGATCCCGGTCCACCAGGATCGTCTCGAACCCGGCCGTGGCGGCCACCTGTCCGATGCCGGCCCCCATGAGTCCGCTCCCGATCACCCCCACCGTCTGAATGTTCCTCATGTCGCGCCCCGTGAACCGGAGCCGGATTGGATCGCCTTCCGTACTTCGGTGACAAGTTGTTCCAGCACTCCGGTCCGCTCGGGAGGCAGGGCGTGAGCGGGCTTGACTCCGCCTCGTTCCAGGAAGTCGAGGGCCCTCTCGAGCCCCAGGTGCACCCGGGCATGCACCGGGGGCCATGTTCTCGTGACGGCCCACATGATCACCCCTGCGATGGGCAGCGGCAGTGCGGCCACCACGGGAAAGGCACCCAGAGTGAAGAGCACGATCGATCCTGACGCGGCGATGCTCCCCACCGCGGCCGCGCCCCCGATTACCCCACCCCGAGCCCGTCCGAGACTCGCCTCGAGGCGTACATGGCAGTAGCCCTCCTCCAGCGGGGTGACGGTCGCCACGAGCAGATCGGCCTTCTGCAGCATGAACTGTGGTCCCTTTCGCTGGAAAATCGCCGAGCCGCGGCGGAGCGCCGCCTGCACACCTCCCAGCACCTCCCAGGTGATCCGTCCGGGAAGCTGGCGCTGCACGGTCAACAGTTCGTTGGCGTCCACCCATCCGAGCAACGCGCGTTCGACGGCCTCCCGGGTCCCGGAGATCACCCGCTCCGCGCTCGCCTTCCGGGGTCCGACGATCCGGTCGAGGAGCCCGGTGCGCGAGTCCGACGGTCCGCTCATTCGCTCCTCCAGCATCGCCTGCCGGAGGTAGCGCGAGGGGATTCCCACATCCTGGCCGAGCGAGACCACCTCCGACTCGGTCAATCCTTCTCCAATGTCGCGCTCCGAGGTTTGGAGTTCGGCCGCGCGCCGGATGATGCGGTCCAGAGCCTCGCGGTCGATCCGCGACGGGGTGTCAGCCATCGACGGACCTCACTGGTCCCCCGAGCGAGAGCGGGTGGTCGCGGGACGCGCAACATCCATGGAGGCTGCCTCCCCGACGCGAACCTGGGGCAGGATCGCGGCGGAGGTCCCGGCGGCCACGGCGCGCTCCCCGGCGGGAGTCCCGGCATGGCGGGCGGCATCGGGAAGAAAGGGACGGATCATCTCGATCGGCACCGGGAAGATGGTGGTGGAGTTGTTTTCCGCGGCAATCTCGGTCACGGTCTGGAGGTAACGGAGCTGCAGCGCCATCGGTTCGGTGGCCAGGGTATGGGCGGCGTCGGCCAGGGTCTGGCTCGCCTGCAGTTCCCCCTGCGCGGCGATGACCTTGGCCCGTCGCTCCCGTTCGGCCTCGGCCTGCCGGGCCATGGCGCGCTTCATGGTATCGGGAAGGTCCACATCCTTCACCTCCACCGCCGACACATGGATTCCCCACGCATCGGTCCGTTCATCGATGATCGACTTGAGGATGCCGTTGATCTTTTCCCGGTCGCTCAGCAACTCATCCAGCTCCACCTCGCCAAGCACCGAGCGGAGAGTGGTCTGGGCCAGCTGACTCGTGGCGTAGGAATAGTCCTCGATCTCGATGATGGCGCGTGACGGGTCGCTGACCTTCATGTACAGAACGGCATTGACCTTGACGGACACGTTGTCGCGGGTGATGACATCTTGCGGGGGAATGTCCATCGCCACGATTCGGAGGGAGACCCGCCTCAACACGGCGAACCCCAGGGGAACGAAGATCAGCCCCGGTCCCTTGGTGCCCCAGTAGCGTCCCAGGAAGAACGCCACGCCACGCTCGTACTGTCGCAGCACCCGGAGGCTGGCAAAGGAGTAGGCCACGACGGCGGCGAGGACCGCGAGCAGGGATTCCATGATCAGTTCTCTCCCAAGGCGGGGGTGGCCTCCACCAGGATGGCGATGCCCTGGCCCCCGCCGATGCAGGCGGAGCCGATTCCGTACCGGCCACCGGTGCGCCGCAGGGCATGCAGCAGATGCAGGGTGATGCGGGTGCCGCTTGCTGCGAGAGGATGACCCATCGCGATGGCACCGCCGTCGATGTTGGTGCGATCCCGGTCGAGTCCGAGTTCGCGTTCGACGGCGAGGTACTGGGGGGCGAAGGCTTCGTTGATCTCGATCAGGTCGATGTCATCCAGCGTGAGTCCGGTGGTGGCGAGCACCTGGCGCACGGCGGGAACCGGACCGATGCCCATGTAGGCGGGTTCCACCCCGGCGACCCCCCAACCGCGCACATGCCCGAGCACCGGGTATCCCCGCGACACCGCGGTCTGGCGAGAGGAGACCACCACGGCGGCCGCCCCGTCCACGATGCCCGACGCGTTTCCGGCGGTGACGACTCCCTCCGTGCGAAAGTACGGAGGGAGTCCGGCGAGGATTTCCGCGGTGGTGTCGGGGCGCATGTGCTCATCGGCGGTGAAGGTCACCTCACCCTTCCGGCCGGTCAGGGTCAGCGGCGCGATTTCATCTCCGAAATGTCCCTCCTCCCAGGCCCGCTTCACGTTCTGCTGGCTCCGCAACGCCACCGCGTCAACCTCCACCCGGGTCAGACCATACTGCACCGCCAGATTCTCGGCCGTTTCCGCCATCGGGAGGCCACAGTACTGGTCGGTGAGGGCGGACCAGAGCAGATCCTCCAGGGGCGGAGACACGCCAAGCCGGGCACCCCAGCGGATGCCACGGACCACATGTGGCCCCTGGCTCATCGATTCGGCTCCTCCCGCGATCACCAGATCCGCCTCATCCAACTGGATGAGCCGCGCCCCCTGGATGATCGACTCGAATCCCGAGCCACAGAGACGGTTCACGGTCAGCGCCGGGGTCTCGACGGGACACCCCGCCTTCAGGGCCACGTGACGGGCCAGGTACGGCGCATCGGCCGAGGTCTGAAGAGTGTTGCCCATGATCACGTGATTCACGTCCCGCCCCCGGGCCCCACTCCGTTCCAGCGCCGCGCGGGCCACATGCACTCCAAGATCAGTGGCGGACAGATTCTTGAGAGATCCGCCAAAGCTCCCGAACCCGGTTCGGGCACCGGCCACCAGGACGACATCATCGATCAGGTGTGGAGTGGATGAGCGGGCCATGGACCAACCTCCAGAGGTTCGGCGAGGAATCTGAATTATGGCAGCCCGAGAGGCTCAGGCCAAACCGGTCGACCCGAGGCGGTGCCCACACGAGGGGCAGTGGCGCCAGGCCGGGAGAACCGTCTCGCCGCACCCGGGGCACCCGGCCGGAGCCACGCCTGCGCCGCATCCGGGGCAGAACCGGAGGGTGTCGAGGTCGGGCAGGACGAATCGGCAGGAGGGGCAAATGCTCGGCGTGGAGCGACGATCCGGGACTGGGGCCGATTGATCCGCCGACTCGGGTGTGGGTGGCGCAACCAGTTCGCGGGGGACGACGTCGGGAGCCGCGGTCCGCTCGGGCCGTTCGTTCGACGGTGCGATGACGGGGAGGGGGGCCTCCGCGACCGGTGTCGGCTCCGCCGGGGGTCGAGGAGTCTCGCCTGCGTCGTGCGGCGGGCCTGGTTCCGTCGCCAGTGGGGGCGGAGCGGGCTCTCGGAGTCCATTCCCGATGTCCCATGCGCGGTCAAGCAGGAGCAGTCTCCCGGCTTCGAGTCCGGACACCGACGAGAGCCCGGGGTCCGGTCCGGCCAGAGCCCCCCGACAGGCGTCGCTCAACTCGGGGGGAATGAGGCGGGCATATCCGCCCTCCCCGGCGCAGAGCCGGAGCAGCCGAGCTTCGTATTGATCCAGGGACACGACACCGAGCGCCCTCCGGTGGACCCGGTAGGGGAGGAGGTCGCTGACGAGATGATCCAGGGGAATCGGCTCCCGGGTCACGCCGGGCACCGTGACGAGGTGCGAGACGAAGGGGACCAGGTCGTCCACGGGGAGGTCCTGTTCAGTGCGCTCCGGCATCCGACTCCTCCAAGGCGAGCGGGATCGGATCTCCCCCCTGGAGCCGGGCCTCCAGAAGCGTGAAGCTCCGGTCGGGGTCGATGTCCCGGTATTTCCCTCTTTCTCTCTGGCCCGCAAGCCACTCCGCAAACCCCGAGTCGACCAGCCCGTCCGAGGTTCGCTGTTCCCGGGCAGCCGCCACGGCCAGGTCGTTGGCGTATTCATTCTTGGGGTGACCGGCGTGGCCCCGAACCCAGGAGAAGGACACGTCATGCAGCTTGGCGGTGGCCACGAGGACCTGCCAGAGTTCCAGGTTCTCGATCGGACCGGCCTTCCGGCGCCATCCTCGGCTGACCCAGCCCGGCACCCATTCGCGCATCCCCCGGACCAGGTATTCCGAATCGGAGACGATCAGAGCCCGCAGACGGCGCCCCTTTCCTCCGAGGAGTTGCAGGGCGGCGATCGCGCCGGCCAGAGCCATCCGGTTGTTGGTCGTGTCCGGAGCATGCAGGAAAAAATCGCGCCGGACGAGGGATCCTCCATGGTGGATCTCGACCAGTCCCCCCGCTCCTCCCGGAGTCTTTCCCTCCCGTCCGTTCCCGAGGCAGCTCTCGTCGAGATGCAGAATGGCCACGGGGTCGGAGGGAGTCACGACACGCCCTCCCGGTCAATCCACCACGGTGAAATCATCAATCTCCTCAAGAGCAAACGTCAGTTCCTCTCCGGTCATCGGGAGGACCACCACCAGTTCCTCCCCCCGGCTGCGCAGGCGGATGGCCCGGGCGATCGCCACGAACTCGGTGCCCCGGCGCGACAGCGAGACGCGCTTTCCGAGCCGGGCGGCTCGCTCCAGGCGGTCCATGGCCGCCGGTGTCCACCGCATTCCATCCCCCTTTACAGCGTGCGCCGAACCTGTACGATTCCCACCTCGGCGGTGCAGCGTCCGATCACCGCCTTCGCGATTGTCCCTTCGTCGTCCAGCGCCGCGAGGGCGGAGGCCACCCGTTCGGGAGGGAACGCCATGAGAAGCCCTCCCGACGTCTGGGCATCGGCACAGAGGATCTGCTCGGCCTCGGTGATGTCGGCGTCCCACCGGACGCCCGTGGCCGCCTCGCGATTGCGACGCGTCCCCCCCGGCACCACACCCTGTTCCACCAGGTCCATCACACCCGGCAGCACCGGCAACGCCTCGATCGCGAGGTCGGCGCCGACGCCACTCCCGGTCAGGATGTTCCCCAGGTGACCGAGCAGGCCAAACCCGGTGATGTCGGTGGCGGCCCGGGCCCCGTAAGCCAGCGCCACCCGGGCCGCCGTGTCGTTCAGTGCGATCATCGAGGCGATCGCCGTGGCCAGGTCGGCGTGCCGGATCAGATCCCGCTTGTGTGCCGTGGTGAGCACACCGGTGCCCAGCGGCTTGGTCAGAACCAGGACATCCCCGGGACGGGCCCCGCGGTTGGTGAGCAACCGATCGGGGTGGGCCTCTCCGACGACCGCCATGCCAAACTTCGGCTCCGCGTCATCCACCGAGTGCCCCCCGACGAGGAGACAGCCGGCCTGGCGAGCCACCTCGGAGGCGCCGGCGATCACCTCGCCCAGCAGGTCGAAGGGAAGGGTGTCCCGTGGCCACCCCACCAGATTCAGGGCGAAGAGAGGCGTTGCCCCCATGGCGTAGATGTCGCTCAGAGCGTTGGCGGCGGCAATGGCTCCCCAGGTCCGGGCGTCATCCACGATCGGGGTGAAGAAGTCGACCGTGGCCACCAGAGCGCGATCATCCGACAACCGGTAGACGGCAGCATCATCGTGCGACGCGGCGTCCACCAGCAAGGCGGGATGATCGAGCGGGGGGAGATGGCGCAGGACCTGCGCCAGTTCGGACTGGCCGAGCTTGCAGGCTCAACCGGCGCCGTGGGAAAACGACGTCAGGCGAATGCGGGTACTCTGATCAACGGGCTTGGGCATCGCATTCCTCCACCGAGACAACGGGTATGACGCTCTGGCTCTCCCTTGGAACCGCCGGCATCCTGGGTTTCCTCCACGCATTGGAGGTGGACCATATGATCGCCGTGACCACCTTCGTGGCCACCCGGCCGGCCCTGGGAACCGCTCTTCGATTCGGCGCGCGCTGGGGCATCGGCCATTCCCTGGCCGTCCTCACGGCCGGGGGGATCCTCCTCGCCACCGGTCTCCGCTGGCCGCCGGAGTGGGACGCTGTCGGCGAGGCCCTGGTCGGGGTGATGTTGATCCTCGTCGGGGTCTGGGCCATCCGCGCGACCCGGAACTTACATCTGCACCGCCCCGCGGAACATGGGAACCATGCGCATCTGCACGTGCATCACGACGGCGACGAGCGGCATGAGCACCGGCACGCCACCCCGAACCCGTCTCCCTCCGGGAACGGTCCCTCCGTCCAGCCCCATCGCCATGCCACGACTCTCGTCGGGCTCCTTCACGGCCTGGCGGGCACCACGGGGGCGATCGCACTCATTCCGGTAACCCTGATCGAATCGCCATGGGTCGGCATCGGGTTCCTCCTCGCCTTCTCGGTCGGAGTGGTGGTTGCGATGACGCTGTACGCCTTCGCGGCCGCCGTGGCCATCCGGAGAGCGGGAGCCCATTCCCTCTCTCTGGGCCGTCGGGTGAGTCAGGCGATCGGGGGTACCGGGATTCTGATCGGCGTCTGGTGGATTGTCCGGGCCGTCGCCGGGATGTGAGAGGTCAGGCTCCGCCGGTCGGGGCACTCCCCCGCGGTCGGCACCATGCGTCCCAGACAAGCCAGGAACGCTCGAGGCTGGCCGCACCACCCACGAGGCCATCGGGCCGCACCTGATCCCCGACGAGCGGCGCCAAGGCCTCCAGGCACCTCATGGCCACCGGGTGCTCCCGGCAGGGCAGGAGTCCCACCAGGGCATGAAACGGATCCACCTCGGGCCAACCGCCGTCCATCTGTTGCCGCCGGGCGATTGTCTCGAGAAGGGCATCGGTGTGCGGACGATGCGCCGGAGAAAGCGCCAGGCATCCCAGGGAGGAGAACGCCAGATCGGGTGGGAGAAACCCCGACCAGCGCTCCCATTCCCGTTCCAGCGCCGGCAGGCTGTCCAGATGGCGCTCGACCGAACGATTCCAGGCCCCGGTTCGCAGCACCACCTGAAGAGCGAAACAACTCAGCGCAAACCGTGCCGCGGTCTCGGACCTCATCGTGCGTCCCCACGGAAGGGTCAGCGGCGTGATGCGAATGGTGGATCGAGCCGGGCTGAAGAAAGACGCCACGAAGTGCTCACAGGAGTGGTGCCGGTGACGCTCCGCGGTGCACCCTTGTCCAAAGGCCCCCTCGGACCCTTGTTGCTCGCAGAGCCACCGCACCCCATGCCGCACCGTGGGATCGCCGGTGGGAACGCCGAGGTCGAGGAGTTCCTGAACCCCTCGCGTGGTGGCGAGGAGATCCCGTTCCACGCTGCCATCGGGGCGGAAACCGGACTGGAGGCGTTCAATCTCTCGGCGGGTCTCGCCGACCAGATCGCGACCGCATACGCCCCCGCCGACCGACCGGGCCACAAGCAAACCCGGCCGGGAGGGGAGGAGACACAGTGCCTTGGTGAGGCTGCGGCAAACATCGAGAGGCATAAGGAATCGAAAACGAGCCGTGCCCCCTCCTCCCCAACCCGCGGCGGATGGCCGGGGGGGGGGAGGGGTTCGCCCGGTTCGCTACTTCTTCTGCGCGGGTTTCTTCCGAGCGGCCTTCGTGGCGGCCTTCCGGACCACTTTCTTCGCCTTGGCCGCCTTCTTCACGGCCCTCTTCGCGGTCTTCTTCACAACCTTCTTCGCCTTGGTGGCCTTCCGTGCCGCCTTCTTCACCACCTTCTTGGCGGCCTTCCGAACGACTTTCTTTGCCTTGGCCACCCCGCTGGCCGCTTTTTTCGCGGTTTTCTTCGCCGCCTTCCCGGCAGTCCGGGCCACCTTTTTCGGCGGGGGGGTCTCGCTCACAGCGGGTCGAGGTGCCACAGGCTTGGCCTCGGGGGCGTCCGGGGCCTTCGGCGGGGGCGGCGACGACGCGGGAGGTGGCGGGGGGGCCGGGGGGACCGGGGATGCCGACGGGATCGGCTCCATCCAACCTGCTCCAGACCAACCCATCTCGAGATCGCGGAACTCAGCCATGCTAGCTCCTCCGTACGGGCGAGACGCGGCGAATCCAGCCGCGATGGTGAGGGCGCCCCAGGCGCCTTCGTGTGGGGATCCCTTATATCTTGCATTCTGGAGTCACTTGTGCAAGCGGTTCTTCCATTTCGGTCAAAGCTGAGGTGCCGGATGGCGTCGATGCAGGCGGTCACCATGACGGGTTTTGGGGGGCTGGACCGGGTTGAAATCCGGGAGGTTCCACTCCCCAACCTCCAGCGTCCCAACGATGTACGGGTCCGGATCCAGGCCGCAGCGCTCAATCGAATCGACCTTTTCGTCATCGGTGGCCTGCCCCGGGCCGAGTACGCCTTCCCCCACGTTCTCGGGGCCGACGCGACGGGAGTGGTGGAATCCACGGGGAGTGGCGTCACCACCGTCCGTGAGGGGGACCGGGTCGTCGTGAACCCGGGAATCTCCTGTGGAACCTGTGACCAGTGCCGGGCCGACGAAGGTCCTCTCTGCCGCTCCTACCAGATCCTGGGCGAGCATCGGGAGGGAACCATGGCGGAGTATGTCGTGGTTCCCGAGGCGAATGTCCGGTCGATCGGTCCGAGTCTCTCCACGGCACAGGCCGCGGCGCTTCCCCTCGCCACACTCACGGCATGGCGGATGCTCATGACCCGAGCCCGGGTGGGGGTCGGCGAAACGGTCCTGATCTGGGGGATTGGCGGCGGCGTCTCCCTTGCGGCCCTGCAAATTGCGAAATTGGCGGGGGCTCGCGTCATCGCCACGAGTTCCTCGGCTCACAAGCGAGACGCCGCTCTCCACCTCGGAGCCGACATCGTTCTGGACCACACCACGGACGACGTGGCACGCAGGGTGCGGGAGGAAACGGAGACAGGGGCTGACGTGGTGGTCGACAGTGTGGGCGAATCCACCTGGGCTCACTCCCTGAAGGCGCTCCGACCGATGGGGCGATTGGTGACCTGCGGGGCCACCACGGGCCCGAAGGTCTCGCTGGACATTCGCAAGCTCTTCTGGTTCCAGTGGTCCCTTCTCGGCTCGACGATGGGAAACCATCGGGAGTTCCGCGAGGTGATACGCCTGGCTGAACACGGACATCTCCACCCGCCCGTCGACCGGGTCTACCCCCTGGGGGACGCACGGATGGCATTTGAGCGATTGGCCGCGGGTGGCCAGTTCGGCAAACTCGTCATCGAGGTGAGAACATGAACGAACTCGTTGCCCGCCTGCAGGACGGCGCGGGCCAACTCGGTGTCCTCCTCCCCGCCCTCCTCGGCTCGGCGGCCATCCTGCTCACCGGATACTTCCTGGCGCGCCAGATTGAGCGCTGGGCCAACCAGGTGCTCCGGAAGCTCAACTTCAACCGGGTGGCGGAAGCCGGGGGGCTGTCCGACGCCGTGGGACGCACCGGATCGCGCCTCGATCCCGCGCATGCCATCGGCACCCTCCTGTTCTGGCTCGTCATGCTGATGGTGATTCTCCTTTCCAGCACGGCGCTGGGGTTGGAGAGCATCAACGAGATGTTCGGGATCATTCTCACCTACATCCCGACCTTGATCGCCGCCGTGGTGATCGTGATCCTGGGGATGATCGTGGGCGAGTTTCTCCGCGGACTCATCCTGGCCTCGGCCGGATCGGTGGAGGGTGTACCGTTGCTGGCCAAGGTGGCCAAGATCGCGGTGGTGACGATTGCAATCTTCATGGCCCTGCAGCAACTCGGCGTGGCGGAGGAAATCGTCACCTCGGCGTTCACGCTGATCCTGGGCGCGGTGGCCCTCGCCGCCGGGCTGGCCTTCGGGCTGGGAAACCGGGATCTGGCGGGCGAAGTCACGCGGCGGTGGTACGAGAACAGCCAGGTGTCGCCGCAATCGGCCAAGCCGACGCCCCCCCTGGAGGCCGAGGCGGGCCCTGGGGAAAAGCACACTTCAGGAGAAGAACAGAGGACAGAGGGCTGAGGACGCAGGACAGAGGACCAAGCCGGGCAGACGCTCATTCCGAGGGCACGGTCCGAGGGACTCAAAGGAAACGACGGCCAATCAGGACCCGCCTCCCGTTCCCGAATCAACGGGAGGTCGAACGGCGGGGATCCGCAACTGCAGAAGACGCAGCCCCCCGAGATGCTGCTCGACCACCAGGGCCAGGGTGTCACCCAGGGCCACCAGATGGCCATTGCCGGGCAGGAGAACGACCCGGTCCACCCGGCCATCTCGTCCCACGACCTGGAAGCGCCGCAGGCTGTCGAGCAGCGGGCGACTCTTCTGCAACCAGATGAGTCCTTCGGCATCGGCGAGGGCCTGTTCGAAGGGCGGCTTGACGAGCGCAAAGGGGAGGGCATCCGCCGTGGACCGGAGTTCCTCGGGGAACTGCTGGAGGAAGTAATCCCGGTCGGCGGCGGTGACCTCCCACACCGGGTCAGGGAGGGCCGGCCCCCGCTTCCGGTCACCCGAGGGGTCATGCCAGACGATCCGGTTCGAGTGAATGCGCGCGATCCACAGTGATCCGTCCGGCCGGACCCCCCATCGATCCACCCCGGAAAAGACCATGCGCTCATACCGCGCCCCCGCCTGTCCCTGGACCTGCTGCACATCCAACGGCGCCAGCCAGGCGACCGTGTCGAAACGAGCCAGATCGGGGGAAGACCGGATGATGGCTGCGGAATCGAGGTTTCCCTCCCCGGAACGACCGGGGGCGGGACGGAGCTCGAAGTAGTATTGTCCCGCTGCGTCGCGGGCCCGTGGCATCGCGCCGCGGGTTTCCGCAGGAACCGGGATCGCAGCCAGAAGCTCGTCACCCGGTCCCCACACGGTGAACCTCTGGAGACCCCAATCAGCCAGCACCACCGTGTCGCCCACGGCAAAAACACCCGCCGGGTTCCGGTACTCCGAGGGCGTGCCGAGAGGGGTGACCGAGCGGTTGGAGAAGTCCACGCGCACGGCCTCCTCGTACTCCGGTGACACAATGACCCATCTCTGGCCGCCCACCCACGCGGCCTCGGGTACCGCCGAGTACTTGGTGTCGATGGTGTCGGGCGTGTCGGCGAAGGTGACCTCCGGGGCCACCTGTTGCCGAGAGGGTGTGCAGGCACCGGAAACAAGGAGAATTGCTCCCGCCAGAGCCGTGACGAGGGCGGGGGGCCGCCCGGGGGAGGGAATCGAGGCAGTGGGATGGCAGTTTCGGGTCACAACGGCACCTGGTGACGGAGAAGTCCCCCGGGGACGGGGTCGCTGACCGGATGTTGGCGCAGGACGGGACGAAACGCAAGCCGACACGGCTCGCCCGGTCCCGGCTCGATCCTCTCGCTCGTTCTTCGCAACGGTTTGCGCGTTTCGTGCATCTCAGGAAGGACAGGGACGAACACCTCCGTGCCATCGGCACGGAGGAGCACGGAGAGAACACCGATGGTCATGCTCAGGAACGATCGACAACACACCCACGTCACCGTCGTGGGAGACAACGGCCACCCTCTCGGCACTATCAGACATCCCGAGGGGCCGGTCCTGGCCGGTCCGCGGGCAGGCACCGTGTTGCTCGACCGTCGTCCCTCGGCTCCCACCCACCCGCGCCTGACACGGAGACCCGCGCAACCTCCCCGCTGAATCCCCGCTCGCCCCTTCCCCCACACGGTCCGGTCTTTCGGGCCGTGTGGCGTTGTCCCCCTCCCCTCGATTCCCGGTTATGATTGAGGTTGCCGCTGACCATCTCGTCACGTCACAGGGAGTTTCGTGCTGCGTTTCCTCCTCTCCACCCTGCTGCCTCTGGTGCTCCTGGTCGTTTCTCCGGCCCAAGGACACGACCAGCAGCTCTGCGCCCAGGCCATCGAGCCGGGGCGGGTGGGTTTCCTGGATCCGGGATTGCAGCGCGCCCGGGCTCTCCTCGATTCCGGATTCGCGTGGAGAGCCACCCTCCTTCTCGACAGCGTACGGGCTCGGACTCCGGGCTCCCCCGCGTCGGATCTGCTGGCGGCCCAGGCGGCGGCAGGGTGGCAGGGGTGGTCACGGGTCCGGCAGATTCTCTCCGGCGCCTCCTGGCTGGACCTTGATTTCGGCGGGCATGGTCACGCCCTTCTCGCCCGGGCCGCCCTCGCCGAGCGTCGGGACAGCGTGGCAGTGGCCGCGGCGCGGCGGGCCCTCCGTGCCGCCGACAGCACAGTGCGGGGGGAGCGGATGGTTCTCCTCGCTCGCGCCCTCGAACGCATCGAGCGGCACGACTCGGCGGCCACGCACTATCTTGCGGCGCGCGATCACCTGCCGGCACTCGCCGAGTGGCTGGCGCTCCGGGCCGCGGGCACACTCTCCGACAGTGCGCAACGAGCGGACCTCTATCGTGGTGTTACCCTCCCGGCGGCCCGGGAACGGATCGACTGGACCGAGGCCCTCGCCCGCAATCGTGCCAGGGATTTCGGGGGCGCCGCCCGGGTGTACGAACGACTCGGAGCGGTAACCCGGGCGGTCGAGGCCCGTCTGCGTCTCCCCGGGGCCGACCGCGGCGCGCTCCGCCAGCAGTTGCTGGCGATCCTCTCCCCCAATGGTTCGGTCAGCGAGGCCCGGGACGCCATCGGGATGCTCGACCTCGCTTTCCCCACCCGGACGCACTCGGAGGAGTTGCGCATTGCCCGGCGGGCGGGAGAGGTCGGGCTGGGGGAACGGGCCGCCGCCGGGTATGAGCGGGCCGCGGCGGCCGGCCTCCTCACTGACGCCGACCGGTTCGCCTTCGGAAACCTCCTGGTCCGATTGGGACGTGAGGAGCGGGCAATCCCCCAGCTCGCGCTCGTGCGGGACTCGGTGTATCGAGGCCGGGCGATGTACCAGAGAGGCCGAGCGATCCTCCGGGCCGGAGCGGCGGGCCGAGCTCGTCAGGCCCTCCAGGAGGTCATCCGCGATTTCCCCCCCGACGTGGACGCGGCGTCCAGCGCGATCTACCTCACGGCGGATCTGGAAACGGACGCTGGCCGAGACAGCAGCGCCCGGGAGCTCTTTCTCCGGGTGGGGCGGGAGTATCCCGACAGTCGCTTTGCCGACCAGGCACACTTCCGTGCAGCGCTCCTCGCCTTCGTGGCGGGGGACCATCAGAGCGCGGCGACCGAATTCGCCTCGCTGGCGGAGCGCCCGGGGACCGGAGAACGGGCCGCCGCGTTCTGGTGGGCCGGCCGGTCCCGCATGGCCCTGGGAGACACCGCCGGAGCCCGCGCCCTCTGGCGCACTCTGGCCGCGCCCGCCGACGGGAGCTTCTACGTTCGACTGGCCGCGGAGGAACTGGGACAGCCGGCCTGGCGCCTGACCGAGGGCCCCCCCATCGATCCTTCCCCCGCAGCGGACCGCATCCTCGAACGGGCCCGTCAACTGGACGCCGTGGGACTCACGACCGAGGCCGGATTCGAGCGAGCCGCCCTGGAACGAAACGCCGGTGCGTCCGCGGCCGAGATCCTCTCGACCGGGCGCTCCTTTGCCCAGGCCGGTTTCCCCGCCATCGGCGCGCGTCTGGCGCAACGGGCAGTGGCCCGTGGGGCACCCCGCACCCGGGCCCTTGCCCTTCTTCAGTATCCGCTTCCCTGGCGTGACGTGCTGGAACGGGAAGCTCGTGCCGCGAAGGTCGACCCCTTTCTGGTGTCCGCTCTGATCCGGCAGGAATCGGCCTTTGATCCCCTCGCCCGGTCGGTGGCCGATGCCCGGGGGCTCATGCAGGTCATGCCGGCGCTGGGCCGGACCCTGGCCCGGGAACGGGGCATCGGGGAATGGGACGTGGTGATGCTCTATCAGCCCGAGGTGAGCCTCGCCTTCGGCATGGGCCACCTGCGCGATGTCCTCACCCTGGTGCCCGATCGGTACCGGGCCCTCGCCGCGTACAACGCGGGGCTTCAGCGGGTGGAGCGGTGGGTCACCAAGCCCGGCACCGACGATCCGCTGGTCTTCGTCGAACGCATTCCCTTTGTCGAAACCCGGGACTATGTGCGCCGGGTGATGCAGAACTTCGGGATCTATCGGGACCTCTACGCCCCACCATCTCCCGCCGCCTCGGGAGGCCGCTGACCGGCCCCCAGCCACGCACGAAAGAGCGGGACGACGTCGGACGGGGACAGCGGATCAGCACTCTCCTGCAGCCCGGTGGCCTGGGCGGCCCGGCCCAGCACCGATTCCGGAGACTCCCCTCCCGCCCGCAGAGAGGAGAGCGTCGTGGACCGGATCCGCTTGCTGAGCTTCGCTCCGGTGGCGTCCCGGAGGAGAGGGTGGTGCAGGAAGACGGGGGGATGAGACCGACCCAACAAGCGGGCCAGCAGGACCTGGCGCCCCGTGGACTCGACGAGATCCTCCCCGCGGATGACCAGGGTGACTCCCTGACGGAGGTCGTCCACCGCGACAGAGAATTGATAGGTCCACTGTCCGCGCGCGTCCCGCGCGAGCAGGTCGCCGCATTGGCGAGAGGGTGTCTGGTACAGGGGGCCGAGCCGCAGGTCGTGCGCGGGGACGGTTTCCTCCGGCAGGGCGACGCGGATCCCCATACCCGGAACCCAGGAGCGATTCCGCCACCGGCAGGAGTCGGGGTGGCGCACTTCGCCACGCTCCTCCGCGGTCCCCTCCTCGGCCATGGTGGACCGGGTACAGTCGCATCCATACACCGCGGTCACCCCTCGCAGGGTCTCCAGTGCCTCGGCATACACGTCCGGGCAATCGCTCTGCCGCCAGGGAGAGGGACCGGGAGACGCCACCGTGTCGAGATCAGGGTGATCCGGGGTCAGACCGAGCCAGCGGAGGTCGTCGAGGATGGACTGTTCGTACTCGCGGCGGCAGCGCCCCCGATCGTGATCCTCCATCCGGAGCAGGATCGTTCCCTCCAGCGCCCGGGCGATCCCCCAGACCCAGAGCAGATGGGCCGCGTGACCCAGGTGCAACTCCCCCGTGGGACTCGGGGCAAATCGCGTAACCAGGCGCCGTGGGATGCCACGCTCATGGAGCCCTGACCTGGCGTCCACTTCCAGCCTCCCGGGAGAATGATCGATCGCCACGCCGCCGCCTACCACCTACCGCCTACCGCCTACCGCCTGTTTGCAATCTCCATCAGCACCCTCGCCCGGACCATCTCCACTCCGATCCGGTTGTGACCCCCTTCCGGGATGATCACATGGGCGTGACGCTTCGAGGGTTCCACGAACTCATGGTGCATCGGCCGGACCGTGGCCAGATACTGGCGCACCACGTCGTCCACCTCGCGTCCCCTCTCCTGGATGTCGCGCTGCAGCCGCCGGATGAAGCGGATATCCTCGGAGACGTCCACATAGATCCGGATGTCGAACAGGTCGCGGAGCCGGGCGTCGGAAAAGAGCAGGATCCCGTCCACCAGCACGGCATCCTTCGGCTCCACCAGAATGCTGTAGTCGGCCCGGGTATGCGCGGCGTAATCGTAGGCGGGCTTCTGGATCGGTTCGCCCCGGGCGAGGGCTTCGAGGTGCGCCACCAGGAGGTCGGTGTCGAAGGCGTCCGGGTGATCGTAGTTGACCTTCCTCCGCTCCTCCAGGGTGAGGTGGGCCAGGTCGCGGTAGTACGCGTCCTGGTCCAGAAGAGCGGCCTCGACGGGCAGCCCGTCGCAAATCGATCGGGCCACGGTAGTCTTGCCGGAACCCGATCCCCCGACGACACCGATGAAGAAGGGACGATGGTTCACGCGGGACGTCCTGGGGCGCGGGTGACGAGGGCGGCGGGAGATCCCCGCCCGGGGAAGTCTGTCCCCATGACCGACACCGGGCAAGCGCGACGCTGGACGAGTGCCCCTCACCCCATTAGCGTCCCTCAACCCTCACGGAGAACCCCGTGCCATCCTTGCGTCATCGATCGTTGCTCTCCCTCCTCCTGGCCGTCAGCTCCCAACCCCTGACGGCACAGACCTCGTACGTCCCCCCGCGGGGCGAGAGCTGGGAAGTCCGCACTCCGGCCCGGGCGGGATTCGACGCCGAGCGGCTCGCCGCCGCCGTCGGCTTCGCCCGGAGCCGCGAGATCGCCTGGTCCCGGGACCTGGGCGCACAGCTCGACCAGATGCATGTGAACGAACCCTTCCCCGAGCTGATCGGCCCGGTCGCCCCCCGGGGGGGCACCAACGGCCTCATACTGCGCCACGGTCAGATCATCGCCGAATGGGGGGACACCCGGCGGGTGGACATGACCTTCAGCGTCACCAAGAGTTTCCTGTCTCTCGTGGCCGGTCTCGCCGTGGACCGCGGCCTCCTCCGTGACCTGCACGCCCCGGTGTCGGCGCAGATCGACGATCCCGACCTGCGCGGGCCACACAACGGGAGCATCACCTGGCATCACTTTCTGACCCAGACCAGCGAATGGAACGGGACGCTCTGGGGCAAGCCGGACGTGGCCGACCGGCGGGCCGGGCGGGACCGGGAGCTGCAGCCTCCCGGGACGTTCTGGGAGTACAACGACGTGCGGGTCAACCGCACCTCCCACGCTCTCCTCCAGGCAATCGGCCGCCCCCTGCCTCAGTTTCTCCGGGAGGAACTGATGGATCCGATCGGGGCCTCTGAAGAGTGGGTCTGGCACGGTTATGACAGCAGCTGGGTCACCCTGGGCGGGACACGTGTGCAGTCGGTGAGCGGAGGGGGACACTGGGGCGGCGGACTCTGGATCAGCACCCGCGACCTGGCGCGGGTCGGGCTTCTCATGCTCCGTCGGGGACACTGGGGCTCGCGACAGATTCTGTCACCCGGCTGGATCGAGGCGATGACCACCCCGGTTCCGCTTCGACCGACGTATGGCTACCTCTGGTGGCTCAACACCGGCCGCGCGCAGTACCCCGGGGCGAGTGCCTCCAGCTTCTTTGCCTTGGGAGGTGGAGGAAACGTGATCTGGATCGACCCCGAAAACGACGTGGTGGCCGTGGTCCGGTGGATGGACCCGCGGGCGGTGAACGAGTTCATGACGCGGGTGACGGGAGCCCTGGCGCCATGACCCGAGCACCGGTCCTCCTCAACCTGGCGGACGTCGAGGCCGCCGCGCGGGAGCGGCTTCCCCGCGAGGTGGTCGATTACTTCGCGGGAGGGGCGGAAGACGAGGTGACGCTGCGAGCCAACCGTGAGGCCTTCGAGACCCTCTTCCTCCGGCCTCGCATGCTGGTGGACGTCACGACACGCGACCTCAGCACCACCCTGCTTGGCGACCCGGCCACGATGCCCGTGCTCATCGCCCCCACCGGATTCCAGGCCCTCGCCCATCCGGAGGGAGAACTCGGCATGGCACAGGCCGCCACCGCGGCGGGAGTCCCGATGATTCTGAGCACCTTTTCCACCCGCTCCCTGGAAGCGGTGCGGGACGCAGCGCCCGGCCCCCGCTGGTTCCAACTCTACGTCCACCGGGACCGGGGATTGACCGAAGGCCTGGTCCGGCGCGCCGAGGCTGCGGGATACACCGCCCTCGTGCTCACGGTCGATGTTCCGGTCCTGGGGCGGCGGGAACGGGACGCGCGGAACGCCTTCAGCCTTCCTCCGGAGTTCCGGCTGGGCAACTTCACGATTCCCGAACCCGAGGTCGGGCAGGGGCACGCGGGCGAATCGGGACTGGCCGCCTTCCATCAGGGCCTTCGGGAGCCCTCACTCTCCTGGAAGGATCTCGAATGGCTGCGGAACCTGTCCGGCCTGCCCCTCCTCCTCAAGGGAGTACTCCGTGGGGATGACGCAGCCCGGGCCATGGACCTGGGCGCCGCCGGCATCATTGTCTCCAATCATGGTGGCCGGCAGCTCGACGGGGCCGTTCCGGCGCCACGGGCCTTGCCGGAGGTTGTTTCCGCGGTGGGCGATCGCGGGGAAGTCTACGTGGACGGCGGGATCCGCCGCGGTACCGATGTCCTGAAGGCCCTGGCTCTCGGGGCGCGGGCCGTCCTCGTCGGACGTGCCGTGGTGTGGGGGCTGGCTCTCGACGGTGCCCCGGGGGCCTCGCGAGTCCTCGAGATGCTGCGCGCCGAACTCGACACGGCGATGGCCCTCTGCGGGGCCACCCAGCTCGATGAAATCACCCGCGACCTGGTGTTCCCCCCCCCGTCCGAGTGACCCGGAGTGGGGGCCCGGTCAGCGACGACGACGGGGGGGACGCCGGTCGGTGCGTCGTCCCTTGCCGGACCGGACCCGTTCCTTCGGATTTCGTTCACGGGAGAGAAGGTCCCGCAGGGCCGGAAGGGTATCGGCCTCGAGGTCGGGGGCATGGCTTCGCGACACCGCAAATCGGAGAGGACGGTCCAGCGGGGGGATCTCCGCCAGGGTGAGTTGGCGCACCTGCCCCTCGCGGAGCTGGAGAACGACCACCGGTTCCCCGGAGTGGAAGCGGTAGACGAGGGGAACCATGTCTCCCCGGAGGCGGACCGCACTGGGCAGGGCCCGGAATTCCTCCCGTAGGTCGTCTGGCACGATCTGCACGGGATCGAAGACAATCCGGGTCTTCAGAAAATGCGGCCACCCGGTCACGCCCTGGAGCTGTGACCGAATCCTCTCCACCAGGGCTTCGGGGGCCGCCGCGCTCAACGTTCCCCCCGACCGGGCATGGAGATCCCGCAGATCCTTGAGCGCCCTCCGGATCGCCCCCTGGTCAGGGTGGGCGGTCTCGCCGTTCACCAGCGCCCGGGCAAGCACATCGGGGAGGGTGGCCCGCTGCTCCGGCGACAGAGCGCCGCGCACCGGCTCCACCACACTTTCCAGTTCAAACCCATGATAGGTGATCGTGCGGCGGATCCCCAGTTGCTGATGGGATCGCATTCCCATGACCTCCAGGATCGCCTCCGACCGGACGGCATGGCGGCGGATGCGGGCGTACTCCAGTGTCGTACCGTCGATGGAGGCACGGGCATGACCGAACCGGTCGGCAAAGAACCGCACCGTGCCCGCCACCGGCCCCCAACTTCCCGCCACCGAGGTCTTCCCCACACGGGCCTCGGTCCCGTCCGCCAGACGTTCGTCGATCGCCAGGTCGAGGGGCATCACCTGAGCGAGCAGCTCCGCCCAGGCTTCGCGATGATCCCGGCTCACATAGGCCATCGTGGGCGGGAGCGGCAATTCAAGGGAGCGGTACACACTCGCCACTCCCAGGGCGATGTCCTCGATCGCCTTCACCAGCACCCCGCGTTCCTCCGCCCACGCCTCCATCTCCTCCGAGAAGAGGTGCCGGGGCAGCCCGTAGACTTCGCCCACCCGTCCATGGCGGTTCAAGGCCTCGGCGTAGAGGTTGTAGGTCGTGAGGTGGTCGCTCCCCTTGACCACCACCCCCGTCAGGTCCCGGTCGTCGCGGGTCATCCGATGCAGCGAGTCCACGTTCGCCACCACCGCGACGACCGGAAGGATCTCCCCCCGGGCCTGCACCAGCAGTTCGGCCCAGGGACGCTCCACCGGCATCGCCTCCACCGCGTGTCCATACTCCGTCAGCCGACCCTCGGACACGATGCCCCGCTCGGTAAGCCGCGTCACCGCATTCCGATACGCCGCCCGGTCCAGGGGGACCGGCAGATCGAGGTCCGTGGCATCCACGCCGATCGCGGCACAGGTCAGGGCCACCCGTTCGGCGTCCCCCGCGAGCTGGAATTCCGGCGGTGTCGGGCGCAAGGAATCGAAATCGAGATCCCGGTCGGACAGGATCGTGACGATCCCCCCCTCCACCCGGCCATGCACCCGGCCCGCCATCTGCAGGATTTCGTTGGCGCCGAGGTAGAGCCGGTGCAGAACATTGCGCCCACGCTCCACCACGTTGCCGTACCGCGCGTCGTAGATGACCACCGTGTCGAGATCGGGAAGGTTCAAGGCCGATTGGCCCGCCGCCGTCATGGCCAGCAGGTAGGGGCGCTCCACCTCGCCCGTCAGAAAGGGACGGATGATCCGGATCGGCTGTCCCCCATGGTAGAAGGCGCTGTGCAACCGGGGCCACCGGGCCTGCAGGTCGCTGGCCAGCCGCTCCACCTCCGCGCGGGTCGGGACGAACACCGCCACTCCCCGGCGCTCTCGAATGAACCGCCGGATGGTCCGGTCGTCGAGAAACTCCTCCGGTTGCTGAGGCATCACATCCACCCGTGCGCGACGCTCGGGATCGAAGGCGCTGGTGAGGAGAACCTCCCGGCTGCCGAGATACCGGGAATAAAAGGCGGGATCCACCGTGGCGCTGAGCCAGACGAACCGGCATCCGACCCGCTTCCCCAGAGCGAGACAGAGCTCCAGCTCCGCCGAGGTCTGGTGGATCTCGTCCACGATCAGGGTGTCGTGACCGGTGATGAGGTCATCCTGGAGCCACCGCCGGGCGATGCCGGTCGTGACCACCACCACGTTCCAGGAGGGGGTGTCCGGAGTCGCCTCCCGTTCCCGGTTCACGACACCGTACACCAGACTCTCCCCCAACCACGCCTGGGCGATCAGCCGGATGCCGAGGGTCTTCCCCGTCCCGGTGCCCGCCACGATGCCGAAGGGCGTCCCGGCCCGGCTCCATGTCTCGAGGGTCTCGCCATGGTCGCGGGAGAGAACCGTCTCGCGGTCGGAGCCCAGGGCGAGCTCGATGGTTTCGCACGCGGCCCGGGTCGGGGCGATGACGATGACGCGGCCTCGGGGGCCCCGCGAGGTGCGATAGGCGTCAGGATCGGGGGGAAGGTGATGATCCCGGGGAGGGATCCGGATCCCGTCGGTCAATGCCGGGTCATGACGAGGGTCTGCGCCACCTCCGCCATTCCGGCGATCCGGATGGTGCGCTGAATCGTCAGCTGCGACCGGTCGGCGGAGAGGCTCATCCGGTCCAACACCTCGGCCTGCGCGTCGGGCATCTGGATCACGGAGTGGAGCTGGAGCACCGAACCATCCCACCGGGTGGTCGTCATCGTGATCTGACCCCCGACCTCGTGCCGGGTGGCGTCTCCCCCGATCTGATAGACGAAGCGGGAGGGAACCGGACCCTCCCCGATGTCGCGAGTTCGATGAATCGTCAGCGTGGTGCCGACCTGGTCGATCTCATCCATCTGGGCCACGGGACCGGGCGCGTCGCCAAAATTGCTGCGGGCCACGTCGAGCACCCATCGACCCGACAGGTCGGGCGTCTGCTGGGCGAGGGCATCACGAGCGGGGGGAGCCACCAGCAGGAAAGGCAGCGTGACGGAGATGAATGTACGGGCGTGCATTTTCGACTCGGAACGGATGGGGACAGGGAGCCGCCAGAACCACCGGGCGGCCGGTCACGATCAGTTCCGAAGGTAGTGGATTTCCAGGACGCGAGCCACCCGGGCTGTCCGGGGGCGGGGAGAGCTCACGAGGTCGGTTCGGACGGGATGGGGGGCGGAGAGAGGGTGTTCCTGCAGCTGGACTGCAGCGGGATACCAGAAGAGGGAGGTGAGGGGACCGTCGACTCTCCGCCTGGTGATCGAAGTGTCCGTCGTGAAGCCGACCCGGGTGACCGAGTCCGAGAGGGTGAGCCCTTCCCGCGCGGCGGAGGCGGATATCACCGTGGCCCGAGCCTCGAGACGGCCCTGTGCTGCGACCGCCTCGGGCCCAAGGATCAGCCCGACGAGAAGGAGCGCGATTCCGACCGCCGCATTCCCGTTTCCGACGGTGCCGCACCATGCGAAGGAAGCTGATTGTCTGGTCACGGACACCCCGGTCTCTGGCCAAATATGCGACACCAGTGAAAAACCGACATAACAGCAATTATGCTAATGACTTACGCCAATGCCTCCCGTCAAGGTTCGCAGGGTATTGCGACACCAGACAATGCAATCTCCTGCGTGGCATGCCGATTGCTTGCTCCGCTGTTGCGTGGGAGCGTCACCTCCCCCGATGTCCAACAAGAGCAACCTGAAACCATCAACCACAACAACGGAGACAAGCAATGCGTTCCATGAAGACAGTGTCGGTACTCCTCGCCGGATTCTTGAGTCTGGCGGGGACGGCCGGGGCCCAGACCATCAACGTGACCGCCAACG
Organism: Gemmatimonadales bacterium; assembly: GCA_039794085.1. Classification (GTDB taxonomy): domain Bacteria; phylum Gemmatimonadota; class Gemmatimonadetes; order Gemmatimonadales; family GWC2-71-9; genus OFTM291. Next base: position 56,052 of record JBDIWC010000004.1, on the reverse strand, counting down.
TCCAGGTACCGATCACGGTCGCGGGTGCTCAGGATCTCGACTTCGGTAACGTCATTCAGGGGGTCCCGTCCACGATTGACGCGACCAACGCGGCGGCGGGCCGTTTCGACGTCACCGGCTCCCCGAGCACCGGGGTCAACATGAGCTTCACGCTGCCGGCCAACCTCACCAATGGCGGCAACAACCTCCCGATCGGATCCTGGACCGGGAACTGGAACACCACGAACAGCGCCACCGGCACGGGCTTCACTCCGTCGGGCGGGAACACTCCTGCCACGACGAGCGCTGGCGGGAACCTGTTCGTCTTCATTGGGGCCACGGTAAGCCCCGGGGCCGCTCAGGCGCTCGGCACCTACACGGGCACCGTCACCCTCACGGTGATCTACTGAGCCACCGCTCGGGATCGCGTCGCGCCGGCAAGGACTATCTTTGTCCGGCGTGACCGCGCCCCAGCCTGGAGACCTGAATGCCATGGGCACCACGCTTCCCGTTTCTCGTCCTCTTTCTGACTTGTACCGCCGGATCGCTCCGGGCGCAAGTCGGCGTGGTCGGAGTCCGCGACCTGGCGTTTGGGAATGTCATTCCCGGAATCCAGACCATCGTTTCACCATCGGATCCCGTTCGAAGCGGAATGTGGGAGGTCTCGGCCCAACAGGGGGACCGGGTTCGGGTTCGGTTGACCCTGCCCACCCAGCTGACGGCCTCCGGGGGCAACCAGATGCCGGTCACCTTCGGGAACAACGATGCCATCGCAGTGAGCGACGCTCCCGGGGCAACACCGGTCACCTTCAATCCCCAGGCCGCTCAGAACTTCCGCCTCATCACCAGCGGACGATTCTTCATCTTTCTTGGCGGGCGTGTGACGCCGGCCGGAACCCAGGCGCCGGGCGCCTACACCGCCACGGCTCTGCTGACCGTCACCGTCTTCTGATCCGGATCGCGCTCGCCCTCGGGCTCGCCCCCCTCGCAACACCGACTGAGCCGGTCCACTCCCAAGGCGTTCTCATTGCCCCCCACCAGATCGTGATCAATCACCGGGCACGGGGTACCGCCATCGAGCTCTACAACCCGGGCACCGAGGCGGCCGAAGTCGAGATCTCCACGCTCTTCGGGGTCCCGATTTCCGACTCCCTCGGGAACCTCCAGCTCTACTCTCCGGAACAGCCCGATTCCACCTGGCCCACGGCGGCTGGATGGATCCAGGCCTTCCCACGCCGGCTTCGGGTGGCCCCGGGTCAGCGGCAAACTGTGCGGCTGCTGGGACGCCCGCCAGCCACCCTGGCCGACGGTGAATACTGGGCCCGGTTGCTGGTGACCGCCCGCGGGGGGAGCGTGCCGGTGTCCGGCGTGGGTGACAGCTCGGGGATCACGGTCGGGCTCACGATGGAAGTCCGGACCCTCCTTCCCATTCTGTACCGGAAGGGTACGGTGGTCACCCGCCTCGCCGTGGCGGACGGATCATGGTCGGTCGAGGGGGATTCCCTCGTGCTCCGGCCGGCGCTCCGGCAAAGAGGCAGCGGGGCCTGGCTCGGAACCATTCGGGGGGCCCTGCGCAACTCGGCGGGCGCCACGATCGGTACCCTCAGCACGCCGATCGCGGTCTATCGGGATCTTTCTCCGCGGATCACGCTGCCCGTCGTCGGCCTCGCCCCCGGAGGGTATGTGCTGGAGCTGGAGTTCGCCACGGAACGGGCCGACCTCCCCCGCGAGGTTCCCCTGCCTGCGGAGCCCGTCCTCCACCGCTGGACCCTCCGCCTCCCCTGATCCGATGCGACGCCGCTGGCTGGTTCTCCCGTGGATGGTCCTGTGCGCCATCGCCGCCCCCCGGCGCGCCGATGCCGTCCCGGCGCCCATCCGTGATACCCTGCCTGCACCGGGCGATTCGCTGCCCGAGGACCCGGCCATCATCCAGTTGCAGTTCGGGCGCCTCCTCGGAGCGGTCGTCCAGGCCCACCGCATCGACGACATGGCGTTGCTTCCCACCTCGGTGTTCTTCACCCTGGCGGAGATCCACTATCGCCTGGCGCCGGACGGGATCGTCACCTTCACACTCCAACCCGGGAACACCGAGGGGCGGTACTCCCTGAGTGATTCCATGCTCACTGTGGGCCGGACCCGGATCCCCGTGTCGGCCCGGCAGTCGGGATGGCAAGGGGGAGAGCTCTTCCTGGACGCCGCGGTCCTGGCCCGTGCGCTGGGGGTGGCCATCGATGTCGATTGGGCCGCATTGCAGGTCACCGTGCTCGATCCCGACAAGCTGCCGGTGGGACGGCGGATGCGCCGGGAGCAGCTCCGGCGCTCGTTCACCGGGGGCCAGGACGGGGTATCCCCCGACCTCACGCTCGATGTCGACCGGTCAGGAATCGGGGGGGTCGTTCTCGACTACTCGGTCCTCACCCCCTCGGAGGATCTCTTCCAGACCGGGGCCTGGAGCGCGGGACTCGGCGTGGGCGTTCTCGGGGGATCCTTCCGCTTGTCCCTGGCCAACCAGCAGTCCCGCGGTATCCGGACCGAAGCCAACTGGTCCGGGGTGTGGAGAGACAACCGCTACCTGACGCAGCTCAAGGTGGGTGACGCCTTCGCCACCGGTCCTCGCGCCCGATCCAGCCGAGGGATCTCGGTGACCAACGCCCCCTACCTGCGCGACCCCGGCATCGGCAGCATCCCCTTCGCCGGGGTCTTGGGTCCCGGGTGGCAGGTCGAAGCGTATCGCGGAGGCCGTCTCGTATCCTACGATTCGGTGAACGCCCTGGGCCAGTTCTCCGTCGACGTCCCGATTCAGTACGGCGAGAACCCGGTGGACTTCGTCGCCTACGGTCCCTTCGGTGAAATCCGCGAGTTCAACCAGACGTACCGCGTCCTGCACGATCAGCTGCCGTCCCGACGCTTCGAGTATGGGGCCTCCCTCGGGGCCTGCCGCACCGACCGATGCGACCTCACCGGGAATGTCGACCTTCGCTATGGCCTGAGCCCCCGCTGGTCCCTCCAGGCCGGTCTGGATCACTTCTCGCGCGACACCCTGGCCGACCTCATTCATCCCTACGCCGCCGTCACCGGAAGTTTCGGAGCCCTCGGCCTCCGGGGGGAGGTGGTTCAGGATGCCTTCACCCGGGGGCAGGTCAGCTATGAGCCCTCCACCGAGCTCCGACTCTCCGTCGAGGCCGCCACGTTCGACGACGAGGTGGTCGATCCTCTCCTCACCCCGGAGGGACGCCGGAGCCAGTGGACGGCGCAGGCCTTCTTCCGACCCGTCGCCTCGTGGGAGGCGGTGTTCGTCGAGGGGAGTTATGACCGGACCACGGGGATCGAGGGCCGCACCGAAGGCCTCCGCCTCGGCTTTTCGGCCCAGTCGGGGGGAACCCGATTCCTCCCCGCCGTGCGGCTGGAACGGAGCGCGGCCAGCGGGGCACCCTCGGCGACCCGCACCGTGTTGAGCCTCAACACGATCACACTCGGTTCTCCCTCCCTGGGCCCGATCCTGGGTGCGCTCACCTCCCGCGCCACGGTCGAAACCGACGGAACCAGCCGAGTCCGGACCCTGGCCGGGTTCGTGTCCCGCTCCTTCGCGCGGTGGCGGATAGAGACCGGCATCTCCTGGCGCCGGGAAACCGGAACGGCACTGGCCATGACCCTCACGACCGAACTGCCCGGATTCCGCTCCACCAATGTGGTCACCTCCACCGAGACCGGCACCTCGGGATCTCACTTCATCCAGGGCTCGATGCAGGCCCGCTCGTCCCGGGCCGTCAGCTTTGCCACCAACCCATCGGTGGAACGCGCCGGCGTGGCGGGACGAGTCTTTCTCGACCTGAACGGCAACGGCGCCCTCGACCCGGGGGAGGAAGGCCTCCCGGGCGTCCGGGTCCGCGTCGGATTCCGGTCCGTCACGACCGATTCCCGGGGTCAATACCGGGCCTGGGATCTCACGCCGTGGGAGCCGACGCTCCTCGTGGTCGACTCCCTTTCCCTCCCGTCTCCGCTCTGGACCCCGGCCTTCTCGTCCGCGAGCGTTGAAGCGGCACCGAACGGGTACCGGGCTGTCGACATCCCCGTGCTCCCGGGCGGAGTGGTCGAGGGACGGGTGACGCGGAGCACACCGGTGGGGCCCACGGGCGTTGCGGGAGTCCGGGTCCTCCTCAGAAACCGTGATACGGGGGGAGTCTACTCCCTCCTCACGTTCACCGATGGATCCTTCTACGCCATGGGAATCCGGCCCGGACGCTACGACGCCCTCGCCGACCCGGAGTCCCTCGCCGCGCTCGGCGCCACCGCCACCCAGGCCACCTTCGTGCTCCGCCCCGATCGCGACGGCGACACCGTTTCCAACCTGACAATCGTCCTCACGCCGTCTTGAAGTTCGAAGTTCGAAGGGTGCGAAGTGGTCATTCTGATTCCTCCTTCCAACTTCAAACTTCCAACCTCCAACTTCCGAAAGACAAACGACCTCCGGAGAGGTCGTTCGAACCCCGGCGGGGCGCCAGGGTTTATGAGCCAACAGGTGGGGATCAGAGCCCCGAAGAGGCGGGGCCGTCGGCTCAGATGTGTTCCCGGTGCCCCCGCACCGGGGCGACCGGAGATGCGTCCTCCGGCCGTGGGTCTCCTCCTCGTCAGTTCCGGCGCCGAGCCCGGTCTCGACCATCCCGGCGGTCGCCTCGACGGTCATCCCGGTCGAATCGGCGATCATCGTGGCGATCATCGTAACGATCCCGGCGGTCGTAGCGATCGTGGCGCCGCTCATACCGGGTCCATTCCCGCCGATCCCAGTGACGGTAGTACCTGCCACCGACCCGATACACCTCCACCCGGTGGAAACCGCTCCGGTAGCCATCGTAGAACCGGTCCCGGTGGGGATCGTAGTACACCACTTCCCGAATAACCCGATGGTCATACCGATGATCGGCACGATAGCGCTGGACCTTGAGCCGGCGGGGCGAATGCACGATGACCCGTTCGTAAACCCGGGGCGACCCGATCGCGACCCGGGCTGCGACGGGACCCGTGGCGACGATCACGTCGGCACGGACGCGCTGCGCGGACGCGGGGGTGGGGATCACGGCGGCGAGGGCAATGGCTCCGGCCCACAGATGCATCGTTTTCATGGTTTGCTCCTTGGTATCAGTGGCCTCCACCACGACCCAAGGCGATCTCTGTGCCATACATATAAACGATTTTGCCACAACCACTTGGCCTGTCAGTCCCCACCGAGGCACTGTCCTCTGGAGTGGACGGTTCACCCCGTTCTGTCCTCACTCCGTCTATATTCTCCCCCCGGTTTCCCCCTTCGGTCATACCCCTTCAGGGTATTCCGAACCACCACGTCGGGAGTCTGGTGTGGAGCGATTCGCGGTCACGGTCAGCAAGGACTATCTCGGATTCTCGTCGGCGCACTTCATCACGCTCCGGGGGCATACCTGCGAGGCGTTGCATGGTCACAACTATCGGGTTGGGGTAACGGTCACCGGTGGCGTGGACCCTGAGTGCGCATTCGTGGTCGACTTTGCCGTCCTGAAGCGGATTCTCAAGCCCCATGTCGACGCCATCGACCACCGGGTGCTTCTCCCCACGGAGAACGGGAAGCTGATTCTGCGGGAAGAGGGGGAGATGCTCACCGTCGAGTATCTTGGCCGGCACCGCTACATGTTTCCGCGGACCGACTGTGCGCTACTCCCCGTCTCCAACACCACCGCCGAGATGCTGGCCGAGCATTTTGCGAGACTGGTCCATCGGGAACTGGGAGAGGCGGGATACCACCGGCTTCAGGCCGTGGAGGTGGACGTCGAGGAGAATGTGGGGCAGTCGGCGAGTTTTCGGATGACGATCGGGGAGGGCGATCCCGCGTAGGCCACCCGATCGGGGGCCGGGGCTGTCCGTCAGGTGTTCAGGGCTTTCCGCTCGTCCCGTCCTCCTCCCCATCCTGCCAGAACCAGGCCTCCGTCTGCAGAGCCCTGATCCGCACGTCTCCCGGCCCCATGGGAACCTCCGGAACGACCTGGCAGCAGAAACCTGTCGCGACCTGGGGGATCGAGGGATGCGCCGCCAGCACCCGGTCGTAATATCCCCGGCCATACCCTAACCTTCCCCCTCGGCGGTCGAATCCCACCCCGGGAATCACGAGCAGCTCGGCATCCCGCACCTGCGCCCGGCGCCCCGGGGGGATGACCCCACCCAGGGGTTCCAGCAACCCGAAGCGACCGGGGACGAGGTCGCGCAGATCCTCCACGGTGAACCACCCGAGGCGCGCGTCCTCCACCACCGGGACCGCCACGCTCTTCCCCAGTCTCAGAGCCTCCACAACCAGCGGGATCGTGTCCACTTCGGACCCCACACCGACATAGGTGAAGACGGTGCGCGCGGAGACGAAGGCGGGCCCCCGGGAAACCGACGCGACGATGGCGGCGGATTTTCCCTCACGGTCGGTCTCCGTGCTTCGACGGGCCAGGAGCTCGGCGCGGAGACTCCCCTTGGCCGCGCGCAGGGAGTCAGTCGCCAAAACTGATCCCCAGACTGCGAGCCGTCATGATGATTCCACTGTCCAGGGGGACGAGCTTGGTCCGGCCGATCACCTCCGCAAGCGGCACCCGGGTCACCACCGGCGGGCGATACACCACGACCGAGCCGAAATCCCCATCGGCGATGGCGCGCACGGCGGCCGATCCGAACCGGAGTCCGAGCAACCGGTCGAAGGTGGTCGGGGACCCCCCGCGCTGAAGGTGACCGAGAACGAGGCTCCGGGTTTCCTTGCCGGTTCGCTCCTCGATCTGCCTCGCCACCGCCGCTCCGACCCCGCCCAACCGTTCCACACTCCCCGCCCCCGCCCCCGCGATCAGGCTCGGCTCACCCCCGATCGGTCGCGCGCCTTCGGCCACCACGACGATCGAAAACCGGCGCCCCCGGGCCTCGCGATGGAGAACCTTGGCACAGACCGCATCGATGTCGAAGGGGATCTCGGGGATCAGGATCACATCGGCACTGCCCGACACCCCGCTGTGCAGGGCGATCCAGCCGGCATTGCGTCCCATGAGTTCCACAACCATCACCCGGTCGTGGCTCGCCGCGGTGGAGTGGAGCTTGTCGATGGCATCGGTGGCGGTGCTCACCGCGGTGTCGAAGCCGAAGGTCGCCTCGGTACCCTCCACGTCGTTGTCGATCGTCTTGGGCACGCCCACGACCGGAAGACCCATCTGAAACAACTGGTGCGCGATCTGGAGACTTCCATCCCCGCCGATGGAGACCAGGGCGTCGAGTCGTGCCCGCCGGAAGGCGTCCACCAGCTCGTCCGATCGGTCCGCCTCACTCACGCTTCCATCCGGCGACCGCACGGGATACCGGAAGGGATTGCCCCGGTTGGTCGTCCCGAGAATCGTGCCGCCCAGGTGGGTGATCCCGGCGACCTCATCCTCTCCCAGAGGAACCAGGCCGTGGGCATGCGCCACCCGCCGACGCTCGCCCGACAGCGGCAGGTGGGCCGTGCCGTCTTCAAGCCCCCGGGCGATCAGGCTCTCATACCCCCGCAGAATCCCGAACGAGGTCCACCCGCGCCCCAGGGCGGACAGCACCACGGCGCGGATGACCGCGTTCAGGCCCGGAGCGTCGCCCCCGCCGGTGCTGATTGCTATGCGCATGCGCGCATGGCCTTCACCACCTCGCCGGGGTCTGCATGGCGGCCCAGGGCCTTCTTCGAGAACACCAGGGTACCGTCCACCGTCACCTCGAAGACTCCACCGGATGCCGGCACCAACCGGACCGTGGCCTCGGGCCACTCTTCGGCAATCTCAGCCACCAGACCGGTGGCTCGGGGTTCATAGTTTCAAACCACGCAATACTGAATGGTGACGTTCATCCGTCGCTCTCCGAGGAAGGGAATGGTCCAATCGTAACCTCCGACCACGCCGGATGCCACGGTCCCACCCTTGAGAGCCCCGGGACAAACCGACATGTTCCAGCGATGAGAAGGACTCTGATCCCCATCGTGACGGTGGTCCTGGCATGGCCCGGACCACCCCCCGCCCTTGAAGCCCAGGGCGCGCGCCCCCCCCGGTCCTCCCTCCCGGATCCGTCGGCCACCCGCATCGCGTCGATCACCAGCATCACCCGGGAGAACGCGGCCGATCTCCGGCCCCTCTGGACCTTCTCCACGGGAAGCAGGGGAGCGCATGGCGGACAGCCGGTGGTGGCCGACAGTCTCCTGGTCCTGCAGACACCCTGGCCAGGGACGGTCTACGCCCTTGATCTCAATCGCCCGGGGGGCACCATCGGCTGGCAGTGGAAGATGCCGATTCCCCGGACGAGGCCGGCCATCGCCTGCTGCGAGGGGGCTGGTCCAGGGCCCGCCATCCATCCAGCCGGACTTGTCATCGTTCCCCTGCTTCCCGGTCAGGTCGCGGCGCTGGACCTTCGAACCGGGCAGGAACGGTGGAGGGTGGCGGTCGGAGACGGTGCCGCAGGACGGACGATCAACGGCACCCCGCTCGTGGCCGACAGCCTCGTCCTCGTGGGACTCGGAAGCCCGGAATTCGCCGTCCGAGGAGCCCTCGTGGCTCTCGACGCCCGGACCGGTGCCCTCCGGTGGCGCGCGGAAAGCACCGGTCCCGACGCCGAGGTCCTCCTGTCGGTTCCAGGGCACCCGGTCTATCCGTCCCATCAGGGACGCGAACTCGGACTCACCACCTGGCCCGGAATGACCTGGCGCACCGGCGGAGGCGCCGTATCCGGGCCCCTGTCGTGGGATCCGGTCACCGACCTCATCTACCATGGAACGGCAGCACCAATTCCCTGGCGGTCTTCGCGCCGAGCCGGAGACGCCAAGTGGACCTCGAGCATCATCGCCCGGGACCGCCGGACCGGACGAACCCGGTGGGCGCTCCAGACCACTCCGAATGACACCCTCGGTTTCGGGGCGGCCACGGAAAACATTCTCCTCGATTTTCCGGTGGGGGGCACACCGTCCCGAGCCCTGGTCCACCTCGACCCCAACGGATTCGCGTACACCCTCGACCGCGTCACCGGTCGTGTCCTCCTGGTGGAGCGGTACGGTCCCGTGAACTGGGCCTCCCACGTCGATCGCGCCACGGCACGTCCCGTGCCTGCGGCCCCTCCCGCCGGGCAGCCCGTGTGCCCGGCCCCGATTGGCATCCGCACCGGAGGACCGGGTGCGGCCGTCCCCGGCACCAGCCTCATCATCGTTCCCCTCGCCAACCTCTGCATGACGACCCGCCCCGATTCCACTCGCGTCCCGCCGGGCGCCCCTGCCACAGGAACAATTGTGAGCCTGGTTCCGGGACCGGGAAACAACCTCGGACGGATCATCGCCTGGGACGCCGCGCGGGCCATCGTGACCTGGGAGATCCGGGAACCGTGGCCGGTGCTCGGGGGTGTCCTCGTCACCCGGACCGGACTCGCCATGTACGGCACGCTCGACGGATGGTTCCGGGTGGTCGACCTCGAGACCGGACGCGAGCTGTACTCCCATCAGCTCCCCTCCGGTGTGATCGGCAACCCCATCGCGTTCCGCACGCCGGACGGGCACGATCGCATCGCCATTGTGGCGGGCGTGGGAGGGTGGATGGGGGCTCCGTTTCGAACCGGAGGACCCGATCTGTATGGCACCAGGACCCTGCCCCGCTCTCCCGCGTCGGTCACCACCCGCGGAGGAGTCCTGACCGTCTTCGGCCTGCCGGACGACGGATGAGCCGCCGGCGCGTGGGGGCGGGCGTGGCAGCCGTGCTGACCCTCGCATCTCTCTGGCACGGCGGCGGACCCGGGGGACGGCCGCCTCCACCGCATCACGCCATCGCTTTGCCGCTGGATTCCCTCGTGGTCCGCGCACTCATGGCCGGAAAGGGAGACACGACGCTTCTCCTCCTTCATGGGTACGGCGAGAGCCTCCTCACCTGGCGCGCCGTCGTGGACCCCCTGGCGCGGCACTATCGCGTGGTGGCCGTCGACCTGCCCGGATTCGGGGCGAGCGACAAGCCCGGCGGGCCCTATTCCCTGGCGCGCATGACGACCTGGATGAGGCAGGTCCTCGACCGAGCCATCCCCCGGGGACCGGTGATCGTCATCGGCCACTCCATGGGCGGAGAGATCGCCGCCGCCCTGGCCATCCGGAGTCCGGACCGAATCGTGGCTGCGGTCCTGATCGCCCCGGCGGGGTTCGCGGTCGGGCTGGGCGGACTGATCGACAGCATGTCCGATCGGAAGGCCCGCACCCTGGGATGGTATCAGGCCGCCCGAGCCTTCATCCTGCCGATCCATGACCCCGACTGGATGGGGGAACCCCCGGCCATGGCGCGCTACGACCCCACCCTGGATCCCGGATACCGAGCCTCCGCAGCCTCGGTTCTCCGGGACTTTGATTTTCTCTCCCTCCGCACGACGGAACCGATCACCCAACCAACGCTCCTGGTCTGGGGAGAATTCGATCCCGTCATCCCGGCTGCCACCTCTGCTACCTTCCGCTCCTGGGCCCGGTGTTCCACCCTGATCACCCTCCCCGGGGCCTTGCATCGACCTCATGTCGAACGCCCGGACCTTTTCTTGGACAGCGTCATTCCCTTCCTGAGGACGGGATGGTGTCACGGCGAAAACGTTTCACATTAGAACTCCAATGTCTCCGGGAAGACTCTGGCGGGGCCATTCCGGGGGGAATGTGGCCACTTCTTTGACAGGTGACTGGCCTTGTTCGCCGGTAAGTTGTATCTTGGCAAGCGTTTCACCATTTATCGTCCGAGTCACCAGGAGGTCTTCCTGGAGCTTCCGAGCCAGCACACCGTCCCGCTCACATGGCTCCTTAAGCATGGGAGTGCGCCCATCCGCGCCCGCGTCCTCCGGGATCTCGCGCCCGAGGGGTTTGCCGAGCCACCCCTCGTCGAGCAGGCCATGGCGGCCGTGGTCGAGAGCGAGGTGGCTCGGGGAATCGTCTCGAAGCAGGGAGACAATGGCGTCTGGGGTGGCAATCTCCTCGGCGTCACTCCCGCCGCCCGGAGCGGAATCCGCGACGTGGGGACCATTCCCCAGTACCGGAGGCTGCTCGAACTCGGCTACCCTCGAAACAGCCGGCCCTTCAAGCTGGCGGACCGGATCCTGTTCCGGCTTCTCTCCCGCGACAACAGCCCGGAGCTCCTCTTCGAGTACGCCAAGATCGCCACCGATATCGACACCACGGATTGGGCCCGGGCCCATGAGCGCATTGCGGCCACGGCGGCCCTCGCGGAGGCGGGGTATGTGGAGGATCCCCGGGTGCGGGGAGCGGCCCACAAGATCGCCACCGCTGTGTCGGACTTCATGCGGAGCCCCCTGGCCGACAACCCCTACATCCGGTCGGGAGGGGCGACGCTTCTGCATCCCGACGCCTATCCACCCACCTGGTATCTGGTCGCGATGATTGCCGCGATGCCCAACCTCCGGCGGGAACGGGCCGGCTTTACCGAGCGACTGGCGCAGTACCTGGGAACGGCCGCCAGCAAGCGGACCTTCTCAGTGCAGGTCGGACGGAAGAAAATCAAGGGAGACTACCTCCTTCTGGGCAACCCGATCGAGGCCGACAGCCATGGACACCCCAAGGATCTGCCGCTCGCCCTGCATGCCCTGGAACAACTCGCGCGGATCGGCGCCCTGGTCCACTCCCCCCTGGGGGTCCGGGTCATGGGTCGGCTTCTCTCGGAATGCGACGCCCTCGGGGTGTGGCGTCCCAAGCGGATGCCGACGATCAAGAAGAGCGTTCATCCCGCGGCATACCACAGTTGGGGCCTCCAGGACGACGCCAAATCCGGTGACGCCCGGTACGTGGAGACGACCTTCCGCCTTGCCCTCGTGGCGAAGATGGCTGGATGGGATCTTACGTTCACTTGATACCCACTCCGCGGTCCTCCGCGTCGGGCCGAGCGCGGTGACGACCCTCGACCTCACCCCGTTCGGCTTCACACCCACCGAAAGCCTGGTGTACCAGGTGCTTCTGCGGGAGGGACCCGGGACAGGGTATGGCATCGCCCGGGCGGCCGGATTGGCCCGGGCCAACGCCTACGCCGCGCTGGAGGGGCTGGTCGCGAAGGGTGGAGCCCGGGTCCGGCCCGGCGAAAAACCCCGCCGGTTCCGGCCGGAACCTCCCGAGGCCCTCCTGGCCCGGATTCTCGACCACCAGGCCCGCGACATCGACCGGCTCCGGCACTCGCTCGACTCCGTCGCCCTCCCTCCCGGAGAGGCCTTGGTCGAGATCCACTCGGGCCGCGGCGCCATCCAGTTGCTCGCCCACGACATTGCCCGGGCACAGGAGATGGTGGCCCTGTTTCTCCCCGCCGAGGCGTGGCCCCTCCTCGGTCCCTCGCTGCGAAAGGCCGCCGCGGGCGGTGTCACCTTGCGACTGTGCGCCCTCCGGGCCGTCGCTCTCGACGTGGCCACCGTGTCGGTGACACCGCCTCCTCCGGCCTGGCCCGGGGAGCCGGTCCTCGCGGTCATCGACCGTCGAATAGCCCTCCTGGCGTCTCGGACGGGTGAGGTGGTGAGCGGACATTGGGGAACGGCTCCGACCCTGGTGGCCGCGACCTCCGCCTTGATCCCCTGAGGCGTGCCGCCGTGACCTGCGAGCCTCCACACGACTTCCTGCGTGAACTGCAGCGGGACTATCTGGCCGAGGCCCCGATCCGCCTGGCGGAGTTGCGCAAGGACCTGACGGCCATGCGGGCGGGGGAAGCCGACGCCTGGCTCTCGCTCCGGACCCGGTTTCACCGGCTCGCCGGCTCCGGGGGCTCCTACGGGTTTCCCGACATCTCCGCGATCGGTCAGACTCTCGAGCTGGCCATGCGCCCCGATCCCACGCCCGACGACATTTCCCGGATCGAGGACGGCATCCGGACACTGGGGGTCGCGTTCGATGAGGCCGGGGCATCGCTGGGTGCGGGTGACCCTCTCCCCACTGCGTCCTTCGCCTGGCGTGTGGTGGTGAACGGCCCTGCGGGAGATACCCGTGACCGGGCCGAGAATTTGCTGGCCCGGGAAGGATTCGCGGTCGACGTTCGCGACACGGTGACCTCCTTCACCGCGTCGACCCGCCCGGACCTGCTGGTCCTGCTGACCGACCACGTGGCCCACGACGCGGATGTGACCACGGCGTCCCTCGTCGACGCCTGGCGCCGCGTGGCCCCGTCGCCCCTGCCGGCAATCCTCCTCGTGGATCGTCCCGGCCGCACCTCCCGTCTCCGGGCGGGCGCCCTCGGGATCGAGCAGATTGTCACTCCCGAGGACATGACCACCGCCCTGCCCGCCTGGGCCCTGACGGCGGCTCGCCTTCACGGTTCCCCGATGGGCGCCTTCCTCCTGGCACCGGCTCTGGACCGCGTGGAGCAGGCCCTGCATGCCATCCAGAAGCTCGGGATGTACGTGGAAACCTTCACCGCCGCCGACCCCCTTACCTCGGAAGCCGAGCGCAATCGTCCCGACCTGATCCTCGCTGACTGGGGACCGAACGGCGCCTGGCAGGAGGAGAACATCAAGGTCGCCCGGACCCTGCGATCAGGCGACTGCTTTTCGTCCCTTCCCATCCTGACCATCGGATTCACCGGCTCGGAGACCGAGCGGGTGGCGCTGTTGACCGCGGGAATGGATGGGGTCCTGCCCCCGACGGACCGCCACAACCTGGCGCGCATCGTCCAGTCCCGGGCCCTTCGGGCTCGCCAGTCGCGGATCCTCGCCCATCGCGACGACCTCACCGGCCTCCTCAACCGGCACGCCCTGCTGACCGAACTCGAGGGGGCCATCGCCCACGCAAAGCGGTACCGGGAGTCCCTGTCGATCGCGACCCTCGACATCGATCATTTGCGGCGTGTCAATGAACGCTTTGGTCCCGTGGTCGGGAACTCCGTTCTCGCCCATGTCACCCGGACGATCGGGACCTGCGTGCGCGCCTCCGACGTGATGGGGAGGGTGGGCGGAGAAGAGTTCGTGGTGATCTGGCACCGCGGCACCGAGGTGGGATCGGCCATCGCGGCGGAACAGATCCGGGCCGCGGTCGAGAACACCCCCTTCATGCACCCGGGCGGCCAGGTCCTTCCCCTGCATGTCACGATCGGAACGGCCCACTGGCCCCGAGATGGCGAGACTTCCGTGACCCTCCTCCAGGCGGCCACGCGTGCCCTGACCGCCGGAAAGAAGGCCGGTCGCAACCGCGTGATCGCGGCGGGGGCGGCGGGGGCCGAGGCGTAGGGAACAGGGCAGAGGACAGAGGACATAAGACAGAATAGGGCATAGGACATTATAGGACATAGGACATAGGACATAGGACCTAAAAGCGGAGGACAGAGTTGGCACCATCGTCATCCCGAGGGCAACGCCCGAGGGATCTGAGACGGTTGGAATCCGCGTGCATGCTCACGGTACCCGTGGACGCACGGGATGACGGTCATCAGAATTCCCCAACACCCAGTTCTCCAGTCCCGATGTGCTCCGTCCTGGGTTCTCTGTCCTACCTCTGTCCTGCGTCCCATGTCCTATGTCCTATGTCCTATGTCCTGCGTCCTACGTCCTTCAATGATGGTACCCCGCCCGCAACGGGGCCACGTCCCGGGGATCGTCGTTGCCAAAGAGCAGGCGTCCTTCCCGGAACGAGGCCCCTCGAAGAGTCAGCGCCAGAACCTCGCCGAGCGTGGAGACGGGGAACACCTCCACCTTCTTCCGGGCCTCCTCGTTCAGATCCTTCAGATCGGGTTCATTGTCCGCGGGAATGAGAACCCGCGTGATCCCGGCCCGGATGGCACCCAGCACCTTCTCCTTCAACCCCCCGATCGGGAGCACCCGGCCTCGCAGGGTCAGTTCCCCCGTCATGGCGATGTCATGCCGGGTCGGCCGACCCGACAGCGCTGAGACCAGTGCTGTGGCCATCGTGACGCCCGCGGAGGGACCGTCCTTGGGGATGGCCCCGGCGGGCACGTGGATGTGAATGTCCCGCTGGAACATCTCCTCGGGGATTCGGAGCGCCGCCGCGTGGGACCGTGCGTAGGTCAGCGCTGCCCGCGCGGACTCCTTCATGACGTCACCCAGTTGGCCGGTCAGAATCAGGTCTCCCTTGCCGGGCATCGTGCTGGCCTCCACGAACATGATGTCCCCCCCCACCGGCGTGTAGTACATCCCGGTGGCCACCCCCACGTCGTCCTCCCCAAGCGCCTTCTCCGGATGGACCTTGGGCCGGCCCAGGAGGCGTTCCACCTCCTCCCGATCCACCACCATGGGAGCGGCTTCATCCGCGGCCACCTTGCGAGCCACCTTCCGCGCCAGCTTGCCGAGTTCCCGCTCCAGTTGCCGCACTCCGGACTCCCGGGTGTAGCCGGTGATGACCTCGGCAAGGGCCTCATCGGTCAGCGTGAGTTCCTCCTCGCGGAGCCCGTTCTCCTCCAACTGACGGGGCAGGAGATATTTCCGGGCAATCACCTGCTTCTCCCGCTCGGTGTACCCGGTGAACTCGACGACCTCCATTCGATCGAGCAACGGGGCGGGAATCTGCTGAAGCAGGTTGGCCGTGGCGATGAACAGAACCTCGCTCAGGTCGAACGGCACACCCAGGTAATGGTCCGTGAACGAGTCGTTCTGTCCCGGATCGAGCACCTCGAGCAAGGCACTGGCGGGATCGCCCTGGAACGAGACGCCAAGCTTGTCCACCTCATCCAGCAGGAAGACGGGGTTCTTGGTTCCCGCCTGCTTCAACCCCTGAAGGATCCGCCCCGGCATGGCCCCCACATAGGTCCGGCGATGACCCCGGATGTCCGCTTCGTCCCGGGCCCCTCCGAGGGACACCCGCACGTACTCGCGCCCCATCGCCCGGGCAATCGACTTGGCCACCGACGTTTTCCCGACTCCGGGAGGCCCCACGAAGAGGAGAATCGATCCCTTGGCCCGGTCATCTTCGTTCCCCGCCAAGGACGGAGCCCGGGTGCCTCCCTCCGGCACCGTATCACCGGCGACATCCGGTCCCTCCTCCACCGGATCCGCCGTGGCTCCCGACAGACCCTCGGAGCTCGCACGCTCCGCGTCCGATACCGCTCGTGCCTCCTCCTGCCGCCGGCCTCGAAGCTGCCGCACTGCCAGGAATTCCAGGACCCGGTCCTTCACGTCCCCCAGTGCGTAATGGTCCTCCTCCAGGATCGTGGCCGCCGCCGGAATGCTCAGATGGTCCTTGGTTCGGACGTTCCAGGGGAGCTCCACGATCGTTTCGAGATAGTTCCGGATCACCTGCGACTCCATCGACTCCCGGCCGATCCGGGTGAGGCGCCCCATCTCCCGATCGACTTCCTTGCGGACCGCCGGGGGAAGCTCCAGTTCCTCCAAACGGATCCGCAACTCCTCGAGATCGTCGGTATCGTCCCCTTCTCCCAGTTCGCGCCGGATGGTCTTGAGCTGTTCCCGCAGGAAGATCTCGCGTTGCCGTTCCCCGAGTTCCTCCTGGACCTGGCTCTTGATGTCTTCCTGAGCGTCGAGAACCGAGACCTGCCGCTGCACATGGACCAGAACGCGCCGCAGGCGCTCCTCCACCGCCACCATTTCCAGGAGAGCCTGTCGTTCCACCGAGGAGAGATCGATGTATCCCGCCACCAGATCGGCGAATCGGCCCGGCTCGGCCACGTTGCCCAACACCTGCCGCACCACCTCCTCCGGGAGGCCCGACTTCTGTCCCAATTCGGCGGCCCGTTCGCGGACCTCCCGAGTCAGCGCCACAAATCCCGGATCGTTCGCATCGGTCGGGGGAATCTCGTCGGCCACCCGGACCACCGCCCGCAGGTGCCCATCCTCTTCGTCATAACGCAACGCGACACCGCGGGCTTCCCCGTGGAGCAACAGCTGCATGCCGGACAGCCCCCGCTGCAGCTGCCCGATCCGGGCGATCGTCCCCACCGTATACAGGCCCTCCGGCTGGATGCTCTCCGTGTTCTCCCTCTGGGTCACGGCGAAGACCAGCTTCTCCTCCGACGCGAGCGCCACCTCGATTGCCTTCAATGTCCCGGCCCGTCCGGCACCGATCGTGGAGGTGATACCGGGGAAGAGGACCACCTCTCGCAAGGGCAAGACCGGCAGCGTCTGGGTTGGGCTCATGTACGATTCTCCATTCCCCGCTCGGCGGGATCAGTCCGGCGTCAGACCGGGCGTTCCATCACCCGAGTGCATCGGCCATGCCACGACTTGGCGAGTGAGGACGCAAGTCATTGCGCAACCGTATCTTGGGTGTCATCATAATACTCGATTATCGGCCATCGAGTGAAGCAATGGAACCGGACCTCCGGGAGCCTCCGCCAAAATGGCGGGACATCTCGCGCTCTTCCGTACCAGGGGGTCGACTGGGTCGTGAATCCACGCGTTGCCCGCATTCCAGAGAGTCGGAGTTGCCTCGAGTCCTGGAATGTCCCAAATTGTCATGTTCCCTTGTTGTCTTCCCGTCGGCATGCCGGTGAGCCCAGGAATGAGCGAACAGCCCGAAAAATCACTGCCCCAGCGGTTGAAGGAAGCGCTGGGTGACTCCTACACCATCGAGGGCGAAATCGGCCGCGGTGGGATGGGGGTGGTTTTCCGCGCCCGGGACGAGCGCCTGCACCGGCGAGTGGCCATCAAGGTCCTTCCCCCCGAACTCGCGTTCCAGAAAGAGATCCGGGAACGGTTCACCCGGGAGGCGCAGACGGCTGCCCGCCTCTCCCACCCCCACATCGTGCCGATCCACGACGTGGGCGAGGGGCAAGGGCTCGTCTATTTCGTGATGGGTCTGGTGGAGGGGGAGTCTCTGGGAGCGCGCATTCGCCGGAGGGGAAAGCTTCCCCCCGAGGAGGCGCGCCGGATCATGCGCGAAACCGCGGATGCTCTGGCCACGGCACACTCCCTCTCGGTCATTCACCGGGACATCAAGCCCGACAACATCCTCCTGGAGGGAACCCGGGGACGGGTGATGGTGACCGACTTCGGTATCGCCAAGGCGCTCTCCGCCACCTCCGGCGCCACCCTGACGGGAGCAGGTGTCGCGATCGGAACCCCGACCTACATGAGCCCCGAGCAGGCCGCGGGCGAACGCGAGATCGACGGACGGAGTGACATCTACAGTCTCGGCATCGTCAGTTACCAGATGCTGACGGGGGAGGTTCCGTTCAAGGCCCCCACGGTGGCCGGTATCCTCATGAAGCAGATCACGGAAGTGGCGCCGCTGGTGCACGACACGCATCGCGATTGCCCCGAGGACCTGAGCCTCGCCGTGAGCCGATGCCTGGAAAAGGATCCGGAGAACCGGTGGCCCACCGCCGATGCACTCCGGCGATCTCTGGAGAGCCGCACCGTCACCGGATACCGTCCCACCAGCCCGGGGATCCCGACCGCCACAAGCCGCCGGAGCGGTCTCGCCCGGGAGACCGGCTCCCGTGGCCGCACCCTCCCGGGTCGGGAGCGGAGGGTGCCCGCGAGACGAGCCGACACCGGCCAACGCCCCGCGGAGCGCCCCCGGGGGACCGGTTCCCTGGCCGGAGGAAAGTGGGTTCGCAACGAGAGAGGCGAGTGGGTTCGCGCCAACCGGAGCGAGCCGGAGGCGGCCTTGGTCCGTGACACCGGTGAACCGGCGATCGTGCAGCGTGTCCGCGCCCAGTTCGCCCGCTGGGCAGCGGTGACCGGTGGTTTCTTCATGGTCAACGTGGCCACGGGGGTGGACAGTCCCTGGTTCCTGCTGGTCGGCGGATTCATGGCGATCCCGCTGCTCAAGAACTATGCGACCCTTTGGCAATCGGGGTACAGCTGGCGTGACGTCCTGAACCGCCCCCCGGCTCCCGACGCGATCCGCGCGCCCGGGAGCGCCGCCACCGTCCCCCTGATCGCCCCGAAGAAGGCGGAGTTTGGCGCCCACCATGGAGCCGTGCATCAGGCGTGGGCCGACCGCAAGGGAATTCTCCAGATTCTGGATGCCCTCCGCCCCGAGGAACGGGAGCAACTCCCCGAAGTGGAGCAGACGACGAACGCTCTTTACGAGCGGTGTCTCGACCTCGCTCGCATGCTCCACTCCCTGGATTCGAGCCTGGGTGAGACGGGCATCGCCCGGATCGAGCAGCGCATCGAGGGGGTGCGGTCCCTGCCGGCGGGAGAGGAACGGGACCGGCAGCTCGCCATGCTCGACAAGCAGAAGGCCGCCTACGCCGAAGCCAACGACAAGCGGGCCCGGGTGCTGGGGAGCTTCGAGTCCCACCTGCTCGCCATGCAGAACATGCGGGTCGACCTGATGCGACTCAAGACCCAGGGGATCAGCGCCGCGATCGGAGACCTGACCCAGGTGACCCAGCAGGCCCGCGCCCTGTCCCGCGACATCGAGTTCAAGCTCGCCGCCGCCAAGGAAATCAGAGAGGCGATTGGTTGACCGACACGGGCTTCGCCCACCAGGCGTACTGGGAGGCGCGGCTTCACGAGGAGTACTCCCTCGCCGGGGTTGGCTACCTTCGCCTGGGCCGGCGGTTCAACTCCTGGATGTACCGGATCCGCGGCGAGGTGTTTGATCGGGTGGCCTCGAGCCTTGACGTGGACTGGAGCACCGCGTCGGTGCTGGACATCGGAGCCGGGACGGGATTCTATGTCGAGCGCTGGCAGCAGATGGGCGTCCCCCGGATCGCCGGTGCAGACCTCACCGAGATCGCCATTTCCCGGCTCCGCGCCCGCTGGCCTGAGCACCCGTTCGTTCAGCTCGACATCGGAACCGACCTCCCCCTCCCGGACGGTCTCGGGCCCTTCACGGCCATCTCGGCCTTCGACGTCCTTTTCCATATCGTGGACGACGAGGCATGGGCCCGGTCCTTCCGGAACATCGCAGCCCTGCTGGAGCCGGGGGGGTGGTTCCTCTGGTCCGACAACTTTCTCCGGCACGGCACCGAGCGGGTCCGGCACCAGGTCAGCCGGTCGCTGGCCGAGAGTGAACGCCAGGTCCGGGAAGCGGGGTTCGAGATCGTCTCCCGGGTGCCGATGTTCGTCCTCATGAACTATCCCGCCGACACCACCTCACGCCTCGCCCGGTGGGCCTGGACCGCCATGGTCACTCCCGCGGCCCTCAGCGATCACGCCGGGGGCGCGCTCGGTGCCGTTCTCTATCCGCTGGAAAAACGCCTCGTCCACCGGATGCGGGAAAGCCCGAGCACGGAGCTCATGGTATGCAGGAAGGCCAGGGAATAGGCGGTAGGCGGTAGGCGGTAGTCAGGCAACCGACCGACACTTCACACGTCACATTTCTCCCTCTTTCTCTGCTCCAACACCGATTCCACGCTCGACAGGGTGGACACCAGGTACGGCACGACAACTGTCAGGGCCATCTGGACCATCCGCCCCGTCGTCACCGTTTCGGACAGGAGGGCCCCGCCATGGTTGATGCCGATCAACAACGCTCCGACGATCACGCCGTATCGAAGCGCTCGGCGGACAACGGTGCGCTGAGACGCGATCTGCAACATCCCGGTCGCGGTGGTGGGCACGTGATCTCCTGGCACTCGAGTCTCTTCTGCTGTGAAATGTGGACGGGGGCGGGTCAGGCCCCGAGGTGTCCGCTGGTCACCGCCCTGACCAGGCGGTACATGAACTCGAGTCCGTCATAGAACGCCTGGACCGGAATCCGCTCATTCATTCCATGGGCACCCGTGTCCGGGTAGAAGAGCCCGGAGACCCCATAGACTGGAATCCCGGCGTTCCGGAGGTAGAGCCCGTCGGTGGCTCCGGTGCTCATCTTCGGAACCACGGGCACCCCGGGCCAGAGTGACGTCGTCACCCGCTCGAACGTCGCGACCAGATCGGGTGCCAAGGGTGAGGGAGGGCTTTCCACCGCCGTCCCGATCGGCGTGATCGTCACCGCGGAATCCGCGATCACGTCCACGAGTGTTCTCCGGACATTCGAGGCCGACCCATCCGGCAGGATCCGGCAGTTCACCGTCGCCCGGGCGCGCTGAGGCAGGGCGTTCGCGGCATGGCCCGCGTCCACCAGCGTGGCCACACAGGTCGTGCGGAGAAGGGCATTGTACGCCTTGTCGACGGTGAGGACCCGGGCGGCAGCCGCGTCGTCCGGGCGGACCACCAGCGTCCGCATGGCCGCGCCGACCTCCGGCTCCACCAACGGCGCCGAGCGCTCAAAAAAGGCCGTGGTGACGGGATTGAGCCGGACCGGAAAGGTGTGCGCTCCGAGGCGGACCAGGGCGGCGGACAGCCGGGTGATGGCGTTCTCGGGCACCGGTTGGGAGCTGTGCCCTCCGGGGTTGGTGACCTCGAGGAGAAAGTTCTGGAACATCTTCTCGCTGGCCTGCACTCCGTTGGCGATGCGTTTGCCGTCGCGCACATCCCCCCCACCCCCTTCATTGAAGGCGAACTCCGCATCGATCAACGCCTTGTGGTGTTCGAGCAGGTACTGCACTCCGTTGTCGGGTCCGCCTTCCTCATCGGTGGTGAGGGCCACGATGATGTCCCGGTCGGGGACGAACCCCTCTGCGCGCAGCCGCAGCAGCAGCGCGAGGTGAATGGCGCCCTCGTCCTTGTCATCCGCCACCCCGCGGCCATAGAACGTGCCCTCCCGCTCCACGAGCTCGAAGGGCGGCAGAGTCCAATCCGCCGGATTCGCCTCCACCACGTCGAGGTGGGACAGCAGAAGCAGGGGACGCCTTCCGGTGTTCCGTCCCCGGTAGCGGACCACCAGGTTCCCCTTCCGGTTTCCCTGCGGCACCACGGTGACATCACCCGCGGGGAAACCAGCCGCCACCAGCCGCTCCGCCATGGCGCGGGAGGCGGCGAGCGTGCTCCCCGAGCTTTCGGTCGTGTTGATCTCCACCAGTTCCCGGAGGAGACTCCGCGCCAGAGAATCCCAGGGACTGCGGGTACCCTGAGCCATCGCGGAACCCTCCCCGAGCCACAGGAGAGTGAAGACCAGGAGGGGGAGCCTCCCGTACCGTCTGCGAGTATCTTGGGATGTCATGGAGGCATTCCTCTCTTCCCGTGGCGATGTCGCGTACCGTGGATGGAACCCGTGAGCGCCAAAGATGACCTGATCCGTCGTTTCCGGCCATGCCTCGGCGTGTCACTCGTCCTCCTGATGGTCCCCCTTCCGGTGCCTGGCCCCCCCACCGGGCGCATCGGACCGTGGGCCATCGAACTCATCCCGGAAGAACCGGTGGAGGGACGCTTCGTTCAGATGGTCGTGCGAGAGCGGGGTGTCACCACGCTGATCCGCATCACCGGAACCCTCGCCGGGCAGGCCGTGCGATTCGAATCCGATGGCGACGGCCGCTGGCATGCCCTGGCCGCTCGCGTCGCCGCCGAGTACGCCCGTGCCATGCGCATCTCGGACGAGGCCCTGACCACACGGCGCCTCTGGGAGGGGCCCTTTGCTCGTCCACGTCCCACACGCATCACCAGCGCATTCGGCACGGGGCGCGAATTCAACGGTGAGATCCGGAGCCGCCACCTGGGCACCGATCTGGCCGGTAACCCGGGGGCGCTCGTGGTGGCCCCGAACCGCGCCGCGGTGGCGCTCGTGGACTCCACCTGGTACGGGGGCAACGTGGTCTATCTGAATCACGGAGCCGGAGTGGTCACCGCGTATCTGCACCTCAGCCGGATCCTGGTTGCCGAGGGGGATACCGTGGAGACCGGCACGCCGATAGGACGGGTCGGGGCCACGGGCCGGGTCACCGGACCTCACCTGCACTGGATTGCCCGCTATGGAAGGGTGACCGTGGATCCGGTGAGCCTGGACGCGCTCGACCTCACCGCATTCGGCCCGCGCCGCACCCGGTAGGTTCCGCGCGCACACCACCCGGGGAGACAGGCTCCTTCTACGCCCCGGCCACCCGATTCGATCCGTCCGTCCGCGGCACCAGGCGGCGAAGATCCTCGCGTTCCCCCATCAGGTGCTCAAACGCCCCCAGTACCTCCCGGTCCCACCAGCCCCGGGCCATCTCCTCGCGAAGCACACCCATCGCCTGTTCCAGCGGCATGGCCCGCTTGTACGGTCGTTCCGTGGTCAGGGCATCGAACACGTCCACCACCTGCAACACCCGGGCGGTGATCGGGATCTGTTCTCCCGCCAGACCATCCGGATAGCCGGAGCCATCCAGTCGTTCGTGATGAGAGCGGATGATCGGAAGCACCTCGCGGAACGATCGAACCGGAGCGCAGATCTTCTCGCCGGTGACCGTGTGTTGCCGCATGAGGATCCATTCGTCCTCCTCCAGCGGACCCGCCTTGAGAAGAATCCGATCGGGAATCGCGATCTTGCCGATGTCATGCACGGTACCCGCCCGTTCGATCGCGACCAACGCGCTCTCCGGGAGCCCCAGGCGCTGTCCCAGCGCGCGGCCGAAGGTGGCGAGCCGCTCGCAGTGGCCCCCCGTGTAGGGATCCCGCGCCTCGATGCTCCGCGCCAGGGCGAAGAGGACCGACTCGGCCCGATCGAGCTCGTCGGTGTACGACTTGAGCCGGAGCAGGGACCGCACCCGTGCCAGGAGCTCGGAACGATCAAACGGCTTGGTGAGGAAATCATCCGCCCCGGCCTCGATACCCTGGAGCCGGCTCTCGGAGTCCCCCAGGCCGGTGACCAGAACCACGGGGACAAGGCGTGTGGCGGGGTCGGCCTTGAGACGAGTGCAGACCTCGAAGCCCCCGATCCCCGGCATGACCACATCGAGGATGAACAGATCAGGCTGGTCGGCCCCGATCCGGGCGAGAAGGGAGGCGCCATCGGAATAGGCCTCGATCGCATGCCCCTCCCGTTGCAGCATCCGGGAGAGGATGTCGGCCACCTGGGGATTGTCATCCGCCACGAAGATGCGAGCCATTCGCCGCTCCCACAGGTAGACCTCAGCGGTGGGGCCGACACCGGACTCGGCCCCAGCGGAGGGGTGGATTCCTTCAATTACGGGACAACGCAAGAACCCACGCAAAAGGCAACGGGGGCACCGGCGGATCGCCTCGGCCATCCTCAGAATTGAAGCACATCCTCCATTGCTGCACGGATGGTGCCAACCTGCGGCAGAATGACATCCTCCAATTCCGGCGCGTAGGCCACGAAGGTGTCGGTCGAGGCGATCCGCCGGACCGGCGCGTCGAGCCAGGCAAAGCTCTCGTCGGCGATGCGGGCCGCAATCTCGGCCCCATACCCCCAGGAGAGCGAATCCTCATAGGCCACCAGAACCCGGCTGGTCTTGCGGATCGAGGTGTGGATCGTTTCCCAGTCCACGGGCGACAGGGAACGCAGGTCAATGACCTCCACACTCACACCCTGTTCCTCCTCCAGCTCCTTCGCGGCCACCAGGGACCGCTGCACCACCGCACCGTAGGTGACCACGGTCAGGTCGGTTCCCTCGCGAACCACCTTGGCCTTTCCGAACGGAATCATGAAGTTGGGACCGGGGTTCGGCGCCTTGTTGTAGGTCTGCCGGTAGAGATGCTTGTGTTCGAGGAAGAGCACCGGGTCCTCGCAGCGGATCGCGGTCCGGAGCAGACCGTTGGCATCGAGGGCGGTGGCCGGGCAGATCACGCGAAGCCCCGGGACCGCCGTGAAGATGGCGGCCCCTGTCTGGGAGTGATAGGGGGCGCCACCCTTGAGGTAGCCGCCATAGGTCACCCGCACCACGAGCGGCGCGGAGAAGGCATTGTTGGACCGCCAACGGATCGTGGCCAACTCGTCCCGGAGTTGCATGTAGGCGGGCCAGATGTAGTCGAAGAACTGGATCTCCACCACCGGCTTGAGGCCGCGGGTCGCGAGCCCGATCGCCCGGCCCACAATGTTGGCCTCGGCGAGAGGTGAGTTGTAGACCCGGTGCGTTCCAAACGCCTTCTGGAGCCCCCAGGTCACCTTGAACACCCCCCCCTTCCCCTTCACCGACCCGGCACTCGCCTCCCGGCTGCAGTCGGCCACATCCTCCCCGAACATCACGATGTGAGGATCCCGGGCCATCTCATCCTTCATGCAGGCGTTGAGAAGGTCCACCATCGTGGTCGGATCCCCGGTGAATTGCGGATCGTCCTCCGTGTCGAACTGCTCGGAGGTCGGGTCCACGTCCGGGGAGTACACGAAGTCGTAGATGGTGTCGGCCGCCGGTTGGGGGGACGCCAAGGCCGTTTCGGTGGCCACCTCCACCTCCTCATCCGCCTGGGCCCGAATCCGTTCCAACTCTGCTTCCGTGGCGACGCCATCGGCCACCAGGCGGGCCGGAAAGGTCACCAGGGGGTCGATGGCCGCGTCCGCGTCGCGCTCCTCCGGAGTGCGGTACTGCACTTCGTCGTCCGAGAGGGAATGGCTGTAGGGGCGGATGACATGGGCGTGCACGAAGGCCGGCCCCTTCCGCTGACGGGCATGATCCACGGCGCGGGAGAGCGCATCGTACGAGGCGATGGGATCGCACCCGTCCACTTCCTGGATGAGGAGCCCGGGAAAGCCGGTCACCAACTTCGAGATCGATCCGCCCGCCGTGTTCACCTCGACCGGAACCGAGATCGCATACTTGTTGTCCTCGATCAGGTACACGATCGGAAGCTTCAGGTTGCAGGCCGTGTTCAGGGACTCCCAGAACTCCCCTTCCGAGGTGGTCCCGTCCCCCGATGTCACCAGCACCACCTCGTCCCCCCGGATCCGGTCGTCCCGGTCGGGGATCTCCTCATTCTGAGTGTACCGAAGCCACGCCTCGGCGGCGCCCACGGCCTGCAGGAACTGGGTGCCGGTCGGGCTGGAAGTCGTGACGATGTTCAGATCCTTGTGGCCCCAATGCGACGGCATCTGACGCCCGCCGGAATTGGGATCATCCGCGGCGGCCACGGCGGACAGAAGCTGCTCGGTGGCGGTCATGCCGAGCCCGAGACAGATGGCCCGGTCGCGATAGTAGAGGTAGAACCAGTCGTGCCCCGGCCGGAAGATCTTGGCCGCCGCGGCGAGGACCCCTTCGTGCCCCGCGCCTGAAATCTGGAAAAAGATCTTGTTCTGGCGCTTGAGTTGGATCTCCTTGTCATCCAGGCGCCGTGACAGGTACATGATCCGGTAGATGTCGAGCAGGTCGCCCTTGTCGAGCCGGGAGGAGGGCTGGGACTTGGAGCGGGTCGAGGAGCGAGTGGCCATGGGAATCTGCCGGCTGGAGAATCGAAGAGCGCACCCGAGGGGCGCCGAACGTTTCAATATAGTCCGGGCATGGCCCCGGAGAGGAGGGTCTCCAGTACGTAGTATTACAAACTACTACTATATCACCGCCAAGGGACGAATCATACCCCCGCTTTTTTTCAGGAGCCGCCCTGGGCCTTGATCCACTCCTCGATGCGCTGCCGGTTCACCTCTCTTTCGAGGGTTTCCTTGCGGGCGGCCCCGGGAAGCATCGCTCTCAGCAGCAGGAGCCCCCGCCCCACCAGAAGGCCAGCGAGGCGAATCAGGTAGAGTGGGTACACCCACGGAGAGCCTAACCTCAGGCCGTGGAGCCTCGCCATGGTCATCGGCGGGGGGAAGATCCGATGGAAGATCCACCTCCACCGGTCCGATCCCGTGCGTCGGGCGACTTCCACGAACACCTTCGGCAGGGTCGGTGGCCGCAGGACGAACTCCCGGGCCGCCTCCATCGCCACCTCATCGTCGGGGGAGTGCTCCAGTGTCCCCAGGGCTGCGGCTGGAACCGGTGCACCCATGAGGGAGGTGGCGAGTTGCAGGGTCACGTAGGTGACTCCACCGGCTCCCCAGGCATTCGCGCGGGTGACCAGGGTGTTCCAGTCGAGCGTGTCGCGATGGAGGTCGATCACATGGCGAAGGTCCACCAGGGCCTTGATCGCCGAGCGATCGAACCCGTGGTGAAAGGACGTGTGAAGCACCAGGTGCAACACCAGGTCTTCCGGGGAGAGCACCCGAACCCGTTGCTTCTCGAACCGGACGATGTCGGCTCGCGCCCACAGGCCGTCCAGATCGATGGCAAACGGGCTCGTGGGCCGCTCGATGGTCCAGTGCAGCTCGACCACCGTTCCGCCCGGGGCGGACAGCTTCGCGAGATGATTGGAGCGGGTACAGAACTCGACGGGATCGGGACGCGGGGTCGGTCCACACCCGGCCCCCAGAAAGAGGTTCTCCGCCTCGACGAGCCGGTCCCGCGGGACCATCAGATCCAGATCTGCCATGCTTCGCAGGGCCGGTTCGGGATAGACGAACCGGGCAAGGTGTACCCCCTTGAGAAGCATCAGGGGAATGTCGGCGCGCGCGAGCATCGCGGCCGCACGGGCGACATCCCGGAAGAGGAGCGCGTTCCGGGTGGCGGCCTGCACATAGGCCGATCGCAGCCGGTCGCGTACGCCTGCGGGAGCAAGCTCGAGGCACCGGGCGTCCTCCAGCGTCCGGTAAGTCAGTGCTCCGCACTGCCACTGGGCCGCCTGACCGAGGAGGAGAGGCCACTCGTCCTCGGAGGGGCATCCAAGATCACGGCCCTTTCCCCGCAGGAGGGCGAGCAGGCGACCCCCGGGTTCGCTCACCGGTAGGACCTCGCCTGGGTCTCGAAGAAATGTGCGTAGATGCCCTCCTGGGCCATGAGGGCATCATGGGGGCCTGATTCGACGAGGCGACCCTCTGCCATCACGAATATGCGGTCGGCGTTCCGGACCGTGGCGAGCCGGTGGCTGATCACGAGGGTGGTTCTCCCGGCCGCCAGAGCGGTGAACTGCTCAAAGACCTCGGCCTCGGAGCGAGGATCGAGCGCTGCGGTCGGTTCATCCAGGATGATAATCTGGGCGTCGCGCACGAAGGCGCGAGCGAGGGCAATCTTCTGCCATTCCCCGAGGCTCAACTCCGCTCCGTCCACGAATTGGCGACCCAGAATCGTGTCGTACCCGTGCGGGAGCCGTGCGATCGCGGTGTCCGCTCCGGTGCGGCGCGCCGCCTCGGTGATCCGGGGGCTGTCCGGGGAGAGGTCCACATTGCCCATCCAGATATTGTCGCGCACCGAGAGTTGATAGCGCGCATAGTCCTGGTACACGACGGCCAGCTCCCGGCGGAGATCCGTGAGACGAAAGGTCCGAAGATCGACCCCTCCGATCCGAATTTCACCACGCGTCGGATCGTACAACCGGCAGAGAAGCTTGACGAGAGTGGTCTTGCCGGACCCGTTTTCTCCGACCAGTGCCACGTGCTCCCCCGGACGGATGTCGAAGGTGATGTCAGTCAGCACATCCCGATCGGTCCCCGGATACCGGAAGGTCAGCCCGTCGCAGGAGATGCCCTCCGTCAGAGGATGGGGGAAGGCTCGCGGCACGGGGGGATCCACGACCCTGGGGCGGAGCGAGGCGAACTCCTGGAAGTCCGCCAGGAAGAGGTTGTCCTCATACAATCCGGCCACCCCTGACAGCATGTCCTTGAAGTAATCCTGCGCCCGCTGAAAAGCCCCGAAGTACATCACCATGTCCCCCACCGACAAGGCTCCAGACGCGGCCCACCGCGCCACCACCAGCAGGGAACCAAAGACCGCGGCCACGGCCACGACCTGCGCCCCCAGGTCTGCGATCGCGCGCCGGCGCACCAGATGGATCCGATCCCTGATGACCGCTTCCCGGATGACCCGAAACCGTTGGCGAAGAGGCCCGCCGAGGTCGAACAGCCGGATCTCCTTGGCGAATGCCGCGCTGGTCATCAGCGAGCTGAGGTACTGTGCCAGCCGGTGGACGGCCGTGCGGGTCTGGGCCCAGGCATGGTGGCGACGGGAGTGGACCGTCTTGATCACCAGTCCGGGAATCGCCGCCACCAGCAAGACCACCACGAGGAGCCAATGAAACGCGAGCAGGAGGCCCAGGATGCCGACGAGGGAGAGCCCCCCCCGCGCGATCTGAGACACTTCCTGCACGATGCGCGCAGGGCGGTACGGGGCTCGCTCCTGGGTGCGATGGAGCGTGTCGTGATACTCCGCACTTTCGTATCGCTCGAGGTCGATCGACACCGATTGAGCGTGCATCACGTCCAGCACCGCGTCGGCAAGACGGAGCGACTGTACTTCTCCCACCATGGTACTGAGGGCCCCCAGTCCCGCCGACAGCGCGGCGACCCCGCCCCCCAGCAGGACGAGAAGGGTCAATCGGCCCGGATCGCTGTTGCCCGTGGTCACGGCGGCGCTGACCGTGTCGACGATCAGCTTGATGAGGTAGAGTGATGCGAGGGGGAGGATCCCCTGCACCACCAGGAGACTTCCCTGCACCAGAGACCACCCCGGTGCGCTCCGCCAGACCAGAGCAAGGCCATGCCGCAGCGGCCCCAGGTCAAACAGCCACGGGCTCTCCGTCCGACTCGGCGCCCTCACCCGTGGGTCCTTTCAAACCAGAGGAGGAAGCGACCCATCATGATTCCCCGAAGAAAGCGCAGCTTGTAGTCCACCTCGTGCTCGGGGCCGAATCGCTCCGGCCACCGATCGAGGAGGGTGCGCAGCCGCGGAAGATCGAGGAGGTCCCGGGCCGTCTCCGACCGGTCCATGTTGTCGAGTTCCCTGGCCGCATCCGGTCGCAGGAAGTGCATCCAGTCCATCCAGTCGGCCCCCTGGCCACCGAACTCCTTCCGGTCGAGGACCTGGTCGGGAACCCGGCCTCGCATGGCACGACGGATCAACCAGCGCTTCTCCCCGCCACGATGGTACTGCGTTTCGGGGATCGCCAGGCAGAACTCCACGACCCGGGTGTCGGCCGTGGGATCGCGCGTTTCAATCCCATGCCAGGCGCGCAGGCCGTTGAGGGCATCAAACGTCTCCCCAGTCCCGGCGAGGGTCGCTAACCGGAGATCCAGACCTCGGCACCGCCGAAGCTGATCCGCGCCGCGGCCCATGGTCCGGGCCACGTCCTCCAGGGCAAAGGCCGCCACCTGGTCCCGGCGGAGCGCCGAGGCGGACTGATCCAGGAGCGAGAGGGTCCGGAGACCACGCCACCGACGGTACAGGCGCTCCACGGGCAGCGGAATGAGGGGCAGGAGAACCTGATCCCGAAGCACCGACCACCGACCGGCCCCCGTGGCAGCCGCCACGGAGTGCATCTCTCGCCAGAGTGTCGCCCAGGCACCCCGCCGCGCGAGATCGCGAAGGGACCTCGTTCCCAGGTGGCTGATGGTCGCGTTCCCCATGCTTCCATTCAGCATCACGCGCACACCCACTGCGCGAGCCGCGGCGTATTGTCCCTGGTACCAGCCCCAGTTGCTTGGATTGCGAACCGGCGACCCCACGGCTCCGTACAGGGAATCGACCTCCCACAGCTCCTTGAGGTAGGAGGCGCGATCGATCCGGAGGTCAATGGTGGGATGGTGCTCGGCAATCGCCACCACATCGGCGGATTCGTCGGCCACCATCCCCCGCCCGATTCGACCGTCGAAGTTGAGAGCGGGAGCCGCATGAAACGCGTGGAGCGGCCGCCCCTCCATCGTCAGGGCCGCAGTGGCCGCGACCGCGGTGGAATCGATCCCCCCGCTCAGGAGGACACCGATCCCGCCCGTGCCACGGGTCCGGGCCCGAACGGCCGAGTCGAACACACCCAGAAAGGCCTCGACATACTCGCTATCCGACGCGAACCGGATCTCGCGGGTTGGGACCGGTGTCCAGAACGGAGCGATATGGATCCCGGACGGACCCGCTTCCAGGGTGTGTCCCGGGAGCAGCCGCTCGATCCCCTCGAAATAGGTTGTCCCGGGATCCTGGAGGAGAACCAGAGCCATGGCGACCTTGCGCCGGTTCAGGCGGGCCGGGACGTCGTCCAAGGCGAGTAGCGCGGCAGGGGTGCTGGCAAAGGCCACGCGGGAAGGGCTCCGGTGGAAGAACAGCACCCGCTGCCCCAACCCGTCTCGCGCACCAAAGAGGGTCCGGCGCTGTCCATCCCAGAGCAGGAACACGAAGTCACCGAGAAGGTGACGGACACAGTCACGGCCCCACGCCTCATACGCCGCCAGAATGAACCCGGGATCCGACAACGTTCCGGCCTCCGCTGCGGAGATTCCGAGCCGATGGCCCAGGTCGACTCGATTGTCGATCCGGGCGTCCGCCACGAGCACCAGCTGGCCATCCGGAGAGCGGAGCGGAGGATGGTAGTTCTCATCCTCCGCGGTGATTCGCAGGGGGCGGCATCCCAGGGCCACCGGGTGGGATTCCGTTTCAGGGGCCCAGCACCGGGCTTCCCCACCACAGGCCGCGAGGGTATCCAGCATCGGCGCGAGGCGAGATCGCGACGCGGGGCCACCGTCCCATTGGTAGAGTCCGGCAATGGTGCTCATCGCGTGACGCGTTTCTCGGCGGCGAGACTCATGGCGTCGCCATCATGCAAAGGTGGAGACAACCACGAACTCCGGCCGGCGCGGTCCGCCGGTGACGATCAGGGCGCCGGCCCGAACCCAGGCGTGGGCGTCGTATCGGGAGCCGGGGTCCACGCCAAGGTACAGCGTCGAGGTGATGCCACGGCGCCGGAGCATCCACTGCGCAGTCAGGGCCTGGGGGAGACAGACGGGATGCCAGGGAAGTCGCCGCGCCGTCGCGTGTATCGCCCACCGGATGCTCTGGGCGACCGCGAGTTGCGCCCGATCCTGGTCGATCGGACTCTCGGCCATGTGTCGCCCCAGGTGCGCCGCGAGGACGCGGAATCGCCAGAACCGGATGAGCACCCCGCTCACCACCAGACCGAAGATGGCCTCGGTGAGCAACCGCATTTCCGCGACCGAGAGGCGCCCGGCCCGGGCCAGCAGGTTCATGGAACGTGAACCAGGCCGGCGCTGCGGAGCTCCTCCAGAAAATCGCAGACGTCCTGAAGACAGCGGTCGGGGTCAACCGCAAATTCGTCCAGGAGGGTGTCCCGCAGTTCACGCGGCGTTCGCGGTTGCTCCAACAAGGCCCAGATGCGGCCTCCCGGCCCTTCGAGGCCGAAATACTTCCCCTGCTCCACGCTCATCATCACGACGGTGCGGTCGACCTCGACCGCCACCGGTTCGTCGCTCCGTGCGAGCCGGGTGTCGGGACCAATCAGATTGCCGGGTGTCATGCATCCCCCCTTGTGGTATCCTGGGCCGTTCGGGCCTCCTGCTCGAGGAGGTCGAGCACCGGTTCGAGATGCTGGAACCCCCTCGGTCGAATGAGGCGGGCGACAGGGACCGTGCGAGCCACCTCCGCAGCCAGTCGGAAGCATTGCCGCCCCCGACCGAGGCCAGAGGCGTAGGCCAAAAGGTACGTGTGCTCCACCAGGGCCGCGACGGCGTCTACCCCGCTCAGGTTCTCCGTGCGGACCAGTCCCTCCTCCTCATGCAGGATGTATACCTTGGCCACGGGGGTCGGCGGCAGAAGGGCACCCTCGACCGTCACATGGAATTTCCCCCGATTCCCCCCCGCCCGTTCGAGTCCCCGCCCTTCGCCCTTCGGACGCTTCAGGACCTCCAGGGAGCCGTCGTCGAGCTTTACCCGACGAGCGCCGGGCCAGGCATGGGTATGTCCTTCTTCGGTCTGGAATAATACCGCCACGTCGTCCGTCACCAGCACCCCCCCACGATCCAGGAAGGCACTGACAAGGGTCGATTTTCCCGCCCCTGAAGGGCCGGCAAACGCGATGCCGCCTCCACCCGGTCCCAGGGTGACGCAGCTGGCGTGAAGGGGAAAGGCTCCACGAAGGTGGAGGATGACCCCGAGCATCGCACCCGTGAGGTAGAGGAGGACATCCTCCGGGGACGCCGAAGGGTCGGGGTCGACATCAATGCGGGTTCCGTCGGCTGCCCGGTAGGCCCCGACCCCGCGGATGTAGAGGTCGACTCGGTCGTTCTTGAGTGCTCCCTGGGCGGTGTAGGGGGCCCCTGGCGATCGGTCCATAGGGAGGGACCGATGGCGGATGGTCAGGTCGGCAGGTCCTCCTCCGGCGGCGTGGGGCCATCCGGGGAGGTCAATGTCGCTTTCGACGCGTAGGCCATAGATGAGGTACTGCAGGGGTGTCGAAAGGAGGATCTCATCGAGCGCCATCTTTGCCCACTCCGATGTCAACGCAGGCCAGGAAAGCCGATGCCCCCCAGGCTGCAATTCCCGGGGGGCATCGATTTCCGATTCGAGCTGGGTGCTTAGCTCTGCACCGGAAATTCGCCGCCGATAGCGTCGAGGTTGCTTCCAAGTCCCTGCAGAGTCTCCTGCACGGGCTTGGTGACGAGAACCGGGCGGGTCCACGGTGTCTTGTGGCTGGCCATATACACCTCCA
Organism: Gemmatimonadales bacterium; assembly: GCA_039794085.1. Classification (GTDB taxonomy): domain Bacteria; phylum Gemmatimonadota; class Gemmatimonadetes; order Gemmatimonadales; family GWC2-71-9; genus OFTM291. Next base: position 22,893 of record JBDIWC010000004.1, on the reverse strand, counting down.
AAGCGAAAAGGGATCCCAAGGGCTCGATGCCCTTTCGGCGATATCGCAACATCACCGAACAATAATCATACGGCAAGAAACCAGCCACTTGCAACCCGTGGCCCGACCGCCTCGCGAGGTGGATGTGATAATGGTCAACCATTTGATTCACATGGCATTATGGAAATCGCTCATGCGGCAACCCCATTCCATGGCGATCCCAAAAAGTGTTGCGCATATCCAACGAAATGGGGCGCCCTTTCATCGGGGTGAGGCGCACGCGGAATACTCGGGATCTGATCAGGTAGTCACCCGGGGGGGATCCTCTGCACCGGTCCCCCCCCCACCACAGTGTTCTTCACAGCCGCCTCGCGGATCTGACCGGGCGGAACCTGGAAGAGATCCCGGTCGAACAACACCAGATCTGCCAGGGCCCCTACTCGGAGGACACCCAGATCCTCCTCGTGAAAGGTGGCCCGGGCATTGGCCGCCGTGTACGCCCGCAACGCCTCTTCCAGCGTGATCCGCTCCGCCGGGACCCATCCCTCGGGATTCCAGCCATCCAGGGTGCGGCGCGTCACCGCCGCGTAGAGCCCTTCGGCCGGCCGGAGGGGTGCCACGGGCCAGTCCGAGCCGAACGCCAGCTCGGCCCCCGCGTCGAGCAACGAGCGGAAGGCGTAGGTGGTGCGGATCCGGTCCCGGCCGATCCTCTTTTCCGCCCAGCGCCCATCATCAATGGCATGATAGGGCTGCATCGAGGCCAGCACGCCGAATCGGGCCATCCGTTCGATGTCCACCGGGCGCAGATGCTGGGCATGCTCGATCCGGAACCGGCGGTCCCGGGGCCCGTGGGCGCGAGCCACGCTATCGTAGACGTCGAGGAGAATCGCGTTGGCACGATCGCCAATGGCGTGCACAGCCACCTGCAGCCCCGCGGAATCCGCCGCCGCGATCCAGCGCCGGAGGGAATCCTCGGGGGTCACGAACAGCCCCGACGTTCCCCGGGCGTCGGTGTAGGGATCCTCGAACAGGGCGGTGGTGGACCCGAGGGATCCGTCCACAAACCCCTTGACCCCGGCGACGCGGAGCCACTCGTCACCAGGCCCCGACACCCGGAGTGATTCCGCCGCCTCTCGCCAGCCCGCGAGCGGGGTATAGACCGTCACCCGCAGCGTGAGCCGCCCCTGGTCCCGGGCCCGCCGGAGGGCGGCGACCTCCTCCCAGGACGCGGAAACATGCGATACCGCGGTCACTCCCAGCGACGCGGCGTGCCGCATCGCCCCGGCCAAGGCACTGTCGAGCTGCTCGGCGTTCGGCGACGGAATCGCCGACGCGACGAGATCCATCGCGGCGTCCTTGAACACTCCGGTGGGATTCCCGTTTCGGTCACGGACGATCTCGCCACCGGGAGGAGTGGGCGTGGCGGACGTCACCCCGGCCAACCGCATCGCCGCCGAGTTGGCGAGTGCCATGTGGCCGTCGAGGCGACTCACGAAGACGGGCGTGTTCCCCGTCACCGAATCGATCCATGCCGCGGCGGGAAGCGTGGCCCCGGGCCAGCGCTCGTGGTCCCAGGTGCCACCCTGGATCCAGACGCCCTCGCCGACGGTGGTGGCGAAGGCCGCGATCCTTCGGATAAACTCCTCCGGGGAGGAGGCGTCCCGCAAGTCAACGGATTGAAGTTGGAAGCCGCCCCCGAACAGGTGAGTGTGGCCGTCCTGGAGGCCGGGCGTGACGAGGTTGGTCCCGTTGTCGAGGGTGACGGTCCCGGAGGTCGCCATCGCCAGGATGGTGTCGCGATCCCCCAAGGCGAGGATGCGGTCGCCCCGGATGGCAACACCCTGCGCCCAGGGAGCGGTGCGGTCACCGGTCCAGACCCGCCCCAGGACGATGAGGTCGGGGGCCGGCCCCGCGGGCCCGCAGGCAAGGAAGAGGAAGGTCCCGACCAGCAGCGCGAAGGGGAAACGTCGGTTGTCAGTCATCGTTCCTTGGAGACGGGAGTGGTGAGAGGAGCGCACACACTGAAGAGCGTCAGGAAGGTCGCCGGATGTCTGAGTGCTGGACCCCGGCGTTCGCCGGGGTGACGCTCCGATAACCCGGCCGACCCCGGTTTCCTTTCCGCCTTCTCCTCCCTTCCGCCTTCAAACTTCGAACTTCGAACTTCGAACTTCAAACTTCCCTCAGGGCATCCCGAGGCCCGCAGCCACCTTGGGACCCTCCGCCGCCTCGGCCCACCACTGGGCCGACATCGCCCGCTGGCGCGGCCAGACCTCGTTCAACGTCGCCCCTTCGTAGAGGCGGCCATTCTTCATCACATACCGGATGCTGTTGGTGTTCCGGATGTTCACGAGCGGATCGTCATCGAGGACCAGGATGTCCGCGAGCTTTCCCGGCTCCAGGCTGCCCAGATCCTGTCCGAAACCGATCGCCTCGGCACCGTAGATGGTGGCGGTGCGCAGGGCATCGTGATTGGACAGCCCCCCCGAGGCCATGGACCAGAGCTCCCAGTGATTCCCGATCCCCTGAATCTGGCCGTGGGCGCCAAGCGCCGAGCGGGCGCCACCCTCGATCATCTTCTTCACGAACTCCGCGTGCTTCGTGAACACATACTCCTCATCCAGGAACCAGCCTCCCTGGCGGTAGCCGTTGGGGTTGAACACAGCAGGTTCGCTCCCCCTGCGGCGGGCCCGGGCATCGATCTGGCCCTTTGGCATGAAACGATTGAGCTTGGGATCTCCGAGGACGTTCTCATGGGTGTAGTAGTAGTTCTCCCCGAACGGCCCCCCGTAGGAGACGAGCAGGGTCGGCGTGTGGGTGGTCTGGCTCGCCTTGAAGAGCTCCACCACATCACCGAAAATCGGGGTGATCGGCAGGGAGTGCTCCACACCGGGATATCCGTCCATGGCGTGGGTCAGGTCGAGCCGGAAGTCGAGGCCCCCCTCGGTGGTGGGCATGATGCCGAGGTCCTTGGCCGCCATGATGATCCACTGCCGCTGCTGGCGGTTGCCGCTCATGTACATCTTGAGGGTCTTGGTGTCCCAGAACTCGCTGTAGCGTTTCAGCATGTTCTTCGCGTGATCCAGATCGCGCACCCCCTCATTGTTGGGAAGCCCGACGCCGGGGCCGGTGGAGTAGATCCGGGGACCGAGCATGCCGTCGGTCTCCACCCGATCCTGGTAGCTCAGGACATCGGTGGACTGGGTCTGCGGATCCCGCGTTGTGGTGACGCCATAGGCCAGCGTGGTCAGATACTGCCAGGTCTGGCCCGGGTGGACCTCCGGGATGAGCCACTGAGCGTGATAGTGCACATCGATCATCCCCGGCATGATGGTCTTCCCGGTCACATCGATGATGCGCGCCCCTCCGGGGACCGTTACTGCTCCTCGGGCTCCCACGGCCATGATCCGGTTGTCCCGTACGACCACGTCCGCGTTCTCGATTATTTCGTGGCCCTTCATGGTGATGGCGCGCCCGCCCCGCAGCACCACCGTTCCCTTCGGAATGTCCCGGGGGAGGGTCACGGTGATCTTCCGCTCGACCGGCTTGTACCCCGGCTTGTCGGGGGTGGCGGGCTTCTTCGTGGTGTCCGCCTTCGCCTTGCTCGTGTCTGCCTTGGCCTTGACGCTGTCGGCACGGGCCTTGGCGGCGTTGGCGGCGGCGATGGAATCGGAAACGAGCCGCGCCTCGAGATCGAAGATCCGGATCTTGATCGAATCGGGCACCGGCTGCTTTGCCTTGATGAGGCTGTCGGCCCGGGCCTTCAGGGTCTTGATCGTGTCGTTGGTGGCCTGTTTGACACGGGCGGTGTCCGCCTTGGCCTTGGCCGCCGCCTTCAGGCTGTCGTCCACCGTCTTGGCACGGGCGAGGTCATACTGAAAGAGGGTGTTGCCGAGGGCGAAGGTGGCGTGCTGGCCCTCGGGTCCCCACCAGGCGGGGAACTCCCCACCGATGTCGGTCAGTTTCCGCACCGGCACGGCACTCCCTCCGGCCACGTTGATCGTGGGCACCGGTCCTCCGGTCACCGGAACAGTCACCACATAGAGATCGGTGTTGACCTGGGCCAGGGCCTGGCCGCCGGCGGGGGACATCATAATCACCCCGGCCGGTGTCGGCTGCGGCACCGGTTCCAGGTTTTCCCGGGAGACGCGGGTGTAGAGAGCGTCGGCCCGCACCGGGGCGATCCGGCGGGGCAGGAAGACCATCTCCTCCTCCGGATCGAACTGGCCGAATCCGAAAGGCATGGCTCCCACGACGCGCACCACCTGACGCTCGTCGGTCCCGTCCCACCGGAACGAGACCAGACCCCGGAAGGGACTCGATGCGTAGATCCGATCGGGCTCGCTGAGCACGAAGTGCGCGACGTCCCGGCCCGCGGTCGGGGCGATCAGTGTGGCATCACCGCCGGCCGCGGGGAACCAGACGAAATCCCCCCCGAAGGTTCCGCCCCCGTTCCCGGAGGCCTCGAGGAGATCGCGGGCCGGGGCCCGGGTCACCACGATCCGGTTCCCGTCCGGCGCAAACGCGGGATTGGAGTAGAGAGCCGCCACGCGACTCACCTGCACCGGACGGGGCGTGCCGCGGGCATCGAAGGTGGCGCGCATGAGGTGTCCGCCGCTGCCGTCCCGCCAGTTGATCCAGGCGAGGGAGGATCCGTCGGGGGACCAGACCGGCTGGTATTCCCCCGCATCGGCGGTCGTGACCCGGCGAGGGGTTCCCTCCGGAAGGTCCTGAACATAGAGCCGGTCCACGGCGGTGAACGCCACGCGTTTCCCATCGGGCGACACCACGGGATTCCGGATCTGCCGGGCGGTGAGGGTGGCGGCGGTGTCCACCCGCCAGGCGAACTTCACTTCGGGTCCCACCGCGGTCTTCACCTCGGCGGAGAAGGGAATGCGCACCGGGGCGGACTTGTCGAGCGGCACTCGCCAGATCCCTCCTCCGTACGAGGTGATGACCGCCCGGGAGTCGGGGGTGAAGGCGTAACCGGGAAGCACGTCGAGAGTGCCGCGGGACTCGATGTCATCCCGCTGGACGGGCCAGGCGAGCCACTCTTCGTCGCCGGTGGCCAGGTCCCGCACCCGAAGCCCGGTCCCGGTTTCGTGCCGGGTCCCGTAGACGAGCCACTTCCCGTCGGGAGAGATGGCCGGACGGAACGAGGAGCCGTAGCGACCCGCCATGCCGCGGGTTTCCCCCGTTTCCCGGTCATACACCGCCAGTTGATATTGCGGGAAGAGAGCGTTGTAGTTCCAGTCTCCGTTCCGGCGGGCATGCCAGATGTACCGCCCGTCGGGCGTGACGGAGGCGCCGATCGTCTTGGCGTTGGCCGGCTGGCGAATCAGCGGGAGGCCCGACCCTCCGTCCACGTGGTAGAGATGGAGCTTGGCGGTCCCGAACGACCCGGTGGCCCGGCTCACCACGATGTACTGTCCATCGGGTGTCCACTCGGGCGACACGTAGAGGGCGTTGTTTCCCTGGGTGAGCTGGGTGGTGTCCTTGGTCTCCAGGTCCATCAACCACACGTTGTCGCCACCGCTCCGGTCCGACACGAAGACCAGCCGCTTCCCATCGGGGCTGAACCGGGGCTGGGCGTCGAAGGCGAGGCCCGAGGTCAGGGCCGTCGCGGTGCCTCCCGTGATGGGCATGGTGTAGAGATCCCCGAGGAGGTCGAACACGATGGTCTGGCCATCGGGGCTCACATCGAGGGAGATCCAGGTTCCCTCGGTGGCGGTGAAGGTAGCGGATCGCTTCGCTTCCAGCGGGAGCGGTTTGGGTGGTGGCCCACCGGGGCCACCCGCACCGGGACGCGGTCCCTGGGCGGCGAGCGGAAGGGCAAGGGCCGTCGCGCTCACCAGGGTGACCGCGGCAATCCGGCGAAGCAGGGGAGTCGTCGAGGTTGTCATGGTGCGCCTCACCGCTGGCCGGTGGTGTTGGTCGGGGCGAAGTGGCGCCACGGTTGATCCCCCGCGGGGCGCTGTCGGGGCCAGATCTCGTTCATGGTGTCACCCTCGTAGAGCCGCCCGTTCTTCATCACATGGCGGACAGTGTTGGTGTTGCGGATGTCGTCGAGCGGATTCGCATCGAGAATCACCAGATCGGCGATCTTGCCGGCCTCGACCGAGCCGAGATCCCGCCCGAGCCCGAGCGCCTCGGCGCCCAGCAGGGTGGCCACCCGGAGGGCGTCGTGGGGACGCATTCCCCCGCTCTGCACCGCCCAGAGCTCCCAGTGATAGCCGAGACCCTGGAACTGCCCGTGGCTTCCGATGCCCGCCCGGCCCCCGGCCTCGACCAGCGCCTTGGAAAAGGCCGCATGCCGCCGGAAACCATACTCCGACTCATGCACCCATCCCGAGGGACCGGGGCTTGCCAACGAGTTCCGGCGACGGGCCTTGAGGTCGAGTTCCTCGGCGGGCATGAAGTGACGCACCTTCGGATCGGCCGTGGGATTTTCGGTCGTGTAGAACCAGTTCTCCGCCCAGGGTGCCCCGTAGGACACGAGGAGAGTCGGCGTGTTGGTGGTTTCCGAGGTCTTGTAGAGCTGGACCACGTCGTCATACATCGGCGCGAGAGGGATGGTGTGTTCCACCCCGGAGTACCCGTCCATGGCGTGCGTCATGTTGAGCATGAACTGGAGTCCGCCCTCGGTGGTGGGCATGAGCTCCAGTTCCCGCGCCGCCATGATGAGGTACTGCCGGGTCTGCCGGTTCCCCGCCATGTACATCTTGAACGTCTTGGTGTCGTAGTAGGTGCTGTAGCGCCGGAGCACGTCCCGGGCCCGCTCCAGGGTTCCCACCCGGTCCACGCTGAACACGCCGGGGCCGGTGTTGTACACCCGGGGACCGACGACCTGGCCCGCCTCGACCCGGTCCTGATAGGTGAGCACATCGGTGGTCGAGGTCTGGGGATCCCGCGTGGTGGTGACCCCCCAGGCCAGGCTGGCGAGGTAGATCCAGGGCTGTTTCCAGTGAATCCCCCACCCGGGCCACATGTGGGCATGGGTGTCCACGAAGCCCGGCACGATGGTCTTGCCTTGCACATCGATCACCCGGGCTCCGGCCGGCGCGGTGCCCTGAGGCCCGACGCTCACGATCCGATTGTTGCGGACCACCACGTCTCCGTTCTCCACCACCTCCTCTCCCCGCATGGTGATGATGCGGGCCCCGCGCAGCACCACGGTTCCCTCCGGAATGTCCCGGGGAGCGCTCACGAGAATCCGCTGCTCGGCGGGCCGGTAGGCGTTGTTCCACCGGGTGGCCGAGTCGGCCCCGGCCCTTCGAAGGCTGTCGTCCACCGCCAGGCCACGGGCCACGTCGTAGGAGACGAACGCGTTCCCGATCCCCCAGTGGACCGTGCGCCCATCCGCGCTCCAGGAGGCGAACTCACCCCCGATGTCGCTCAGCCGGATCGCCCGGGTGCCGGCGCTGTCGGGCGTCGACATGTTGATGATCGGAACCGCCCCCCCGACCTGGGGGATGCGGGCCAGGTAGAGCTCCCGGCCGATCTCGGCCAGGGCGAAGTCCCCTCGCGGGGCCATCCGGATCGTGGCTGCGGAGAGTCCCCGGTTCACCTCCTGATCCGTCTCGGTGGGGGGCATCACGATGTCGCCCCGGCTGGGGTCCTCCGGAGGGGTGGCGCCGAGCGGAAGGGGACCGAGCATGCGGACATGCTGCCGGAGATCGGTCCCGTCCCACCGCATGGAGACCAGGGCAGGTCCCGCCGATCCGGGGGGCGCCCCGGGCGGGGGAGGAATGAAGCCGTAGGCAAAGATTCGTGAGGTATCCGCCGTGAAGTGAGGGGCGGACACGTTCCCCGCCGGACGGATTGTCGTCATCGGCCCGCCCGAGGCCGGAACCCAGACCAGTTCCGCGCCAAAGCCCGACACGAAGGGATCCACCGCCTCGCGCATCTCCCGGGCGGAGGCTCGTGTCACGACGATGCGCCCCCCCCCTCCGGTGGGGGACCATGCGGGACTCAGGAAGAGACCGTCCCCGGCCAGTTCCGTCACCGTTCCCGTGGCGAGGTCCACTCTCGACAGGGTGCCGCGGGTTCCATCCCAGGTCACATACGCGAGCGACTGCCCGTCCGGGCTCCAGGTCGGCGCATACTCTCCGACGTCCGCGGTGGTCACGCGACGCGGCGTCCCGGTGGCACCGTCCGCCACGTAGAGTCGGTCCAGCGCGGAGAACGCGACCTGCTGCCCATCGGGGGACGCCACCGGCTCCCGGATCTGCCGGACCGTGAAGGTGGGGGCGTCCTCGATCGGATACTCGAACTTCACCACCGGGCCCACCGCCACCTCGGCGTTCACCGTGAAGGGGATCTTCGTGGCGGCCGTCCCATCCACCGGGACCCGCCAGAACTCGCCCCCGTAGGAGAGAACGATGGCGCGAGAATCGGGGGTGAAGGAGTAGCCGGGAAGCACATCGAGATCGGGGACCGATTCCTGGTTGTCCCGTTGAACCGGATAGGCAAGCCACCGTTCCTCGCCGCTCGCCAGGTCCCGGAGGCGGAGTCCGGTTTCGGTGTTCTCACGGGAACCGTAGGAAAGCCACTTCCCGTCCGGAGAGATGGCGGGCCGGAACGCGGATCCGTAGCGGGAGGTGATGGTGGTGGTGTTCCCCGTCTCCCGGTCGTAGACCCCCACCTGGAACTGCGGCATCGAGGCATTGTACTGCCAGAGCCCGATCCGCCAGGCGTAATACACGAAGCGTCCATCGGGTCCGAAGGCCGCACCGTACAGTCCCTGCGGTCCCGCCTGGGAGCCGAGAGGAACCCCGGTTCCGCCCTCGGTGTCGAAGAGCCAGAGTTTCTTGACCCCGAAGCCCGAACCCGAGCGGGAGGCGACGATGTACTTCCCGTCGGGGGTCCATTCGGGTGAGGTGTAGCCGAGCTGGTTGCCGGGTGGAGTCACCTGGCGGAGGTCGGAGCCGTCCGTGGCGATGGTGAAGAGATTCTCGCCTCCGGTCCGGTCGGAGAGGAAAACAATCCGGGACCCATCGGGACTGAAGCGGGGTTGCGCGTCGTAGGCGAGCCCCTGGGTCAGGCGCGTGGCCGTCCCTCCGGTGATCGGCATCCGGTAGAGGTCTCCCAGCAGATCAAAAACCAGGGTCTGGCCATCGGGGCTCACATCCACCGACATCCAGGTACCCCTGGTGGCCGTGAATCGGGCCGTCTGTGACGCCTCCAGCGGGAGTCCCGGCTTCTGCCCCGCCGAAGAACCTTGGGCCTGGAGTGGACCGGGGATCGCCCCGAGGACGGCCGCCAGGAGTGCCAGTCCGGCCAGCATGGGGAAAGGGCTATCGGGTGTTGGGATCCGGGTGTTGGGGGCGGGGGACCCGATACCCAAGGCCCGAAACCCGATACCTGGTGTGGGTGGTGTAGAGGTGCTGGGTGTTGGGGCGGGGTGAATGGGACGGGTTTGCATCATGCCTGAAGCTCCGTGTGGACGGACCGGAAAAGACGCGTGTGGTGGAGAAACTGCCGCCGGCACAGGGGGCGGATCCCAGAGTCTACCGCCTGAAGGCCAACTGTGCCAGTAGTCTACGAGAGGCCGGGCGACAAGGTTTCACTCCCATGACAGTTCTCGAGGACCTCTCGCGCAAGGGAAAGGCATACTGCGGTCCGTCGACTTGGGGGATCCCCCGATGAGATGCCGCGCACTTTCGGGGGTGCGACATGCGTGCTCGAACGATTCTGGGGGCCTCGGGTCTGGTGCTTGTCTTCGGTGCCTGCGCGGGGAGCGGCTTCAGCGGTGACTACGGGGGCGACAGCTGCATGTACAACAAGATCACGTTCAAGAAGGACGGCAGCGCGCTCTTCAGTCTCTTCGGCATGGAAATGCCGGGAAAGTACACGAAGGATGGCGACAAGGTCTCCGTCACATCAGCCGACGGGCGGGGTCTCACGTTCACGGTGAAAGGCGACGTCCTGGACGCCGGTGTGATGCAGTGTTCGAAGCTCTGAGAGTACCTACCGCCTATCGCCTGCCGCCTATCGCCTCCCACCTCCCGCCTCCCCTCATCCCTTCCCGGTAAGCCGCCGCAGCGCCTGGAGCTTTTCCAGGGCGCTGGATCCCGACTTGGTCGCGGCCGGAGCCACCGCAAAGAGATCCCGGATGTCGAGGAGGATCTCCAGCATCAGCTGGTCCCGCATGTAGGCGTTGTCCAGGTCGGCCATGCGGACCTGGTCCTCCGATTCCTTCGCGCGGTCGAAGGTTTCGCGGTAGATGGTTTCCAGATTGGTCAGAATCCGTTCGCGGGAGCGCATGAGGCCTTGGGAGGGGAATGAGGGGCGGGTGGCGGGTATCGGGATGGGTATTGGGTTTTGGGTATTGGGTTTTGGGTCATTGGGGTATGATTGGATTGGTCCAATATAGGGCAGGCGGGATCGGTGTGTACCAGTTCCCGGTCCCGCACCCAGGACGGGAGTACCCGAGACCCCCTGCTCAATACCCATCACCCAACCCCCGCCCCCCGAGGCCATCATGTCCAGGCGATCCGTCCCGTCGGTCCTTCTCGGCGTTTTCACCCTGAGCGCAGCGTGTACCGGGGCTCAACCGACCCCCAGTGCCGATTCCGACCGTCCGGTGGCGGCCGCGCTGGAACAGCTCTGGAGCGAGACCATCCGTCACGTCGCCACGATCGCCGAGGAAACCGCCGAGGCCGATTATGACTGGCGGCCCACCGAGGGGGTGCGGAGCATCGGTGAGATGATCGGCCATATCGCGGGAGCGCAGTATCTCATCTGTGCCGCGGCCCTGGGCGATCCGCCCCGTGACGAGGATGAGGTGGAGAGGAACGCCACGACCCGGGCCGCTCTCCTCGACGCACTCACAGAGTCCACTGCTTATTGTGCCGGTGCCTATGCCCAGTCGGATTCCGCTCTCCATGCGGAGACGGAGGTCTTTGGACAGACGGGGCCCCGTTTCTACGCCCTGGCGATGAACGCCACCCACAACGGAGAGCATTACGGCAACCTGGTCACGTATCTCCGCCTGCGAGGCCTGGTGCCGCCGTCGAGCCGCCCGCGCCAACCCTGAGCACGGCGGGGCCGGTGGCCGTCAGCCCCGGAGTCGTGCCGTGCCCCGGTCGGCGTCCCACCTTGCACCGTATTACATCGGCCTGCACCGACCCGGCCTGTTGTTCACAGGTCCATTCCGGTAGATTTCAGGCCGCTCGCGCTGTCCAGCCGGTATCGCCCCGGGCGATGCCGATCGCTTCAGGAGAGGATCCTCCCTTGTCCGCACCCCTCGCTCGCACTCCCAAGTCCCTGCTGACCCGGATCGCCCTCTGGTTCGACACCAGCGCCGTCGAGGTGTCCCCCGGAGACCGCCGGGTGGACTGGGTCCGGGTCATCCCGTTCCTCGGCATGCACGTCGCCTGCCTCGCGGTGTTCTGGGTGGGGTGGAGTGTCACCGCCGTCTCGGTGGCCTTCGGTCTCTATGTGGTGCGGATGTTCGCCGTCACCGGCTTCTATCACCGGTATTTTTCGCACCGGACCTTCACGACCACCCGGGCGGGACAATTCATTTTTGCCCTGATCGGCGCGAGTGCGGTGCAGCGGGGTCCGCTCTGGTGGGCGGCGCATCACCGGAAGCACCATCGGTACTCCGACACCGAACTCGACGCGCACTCGCCCCGGCACCATGGGTTCTGGTGGGCCCACATGGGCTGGATCACCTCCCCCTCCAACTTTGCCACCGATCTCGAGGCGGTGCCCGATCTCGCCAAGTACCCCGAGCTCCGGTTCCTGGACCGGTTCGACATCCTGATCCCGGTCCTGCTCGCCGTCACGCTGTTCCTGGCAGGGGGGTGGCAGCTGCTGGTCTGGGGCTTCTTCATCAGCACCGTGTTCCTCTTTCACGGGACCTCGTTCATCAACTCGCTGGCCCACGTCATGGGGCGCCGGCGCTATGCCACCGGTGACGACAGCCGCAACAGCTTCATCCTGGCCGTGATCACATTGGGCGAGGGATGGCACAACAATCACCACAAGTATCCCGGTGCCACCCGGCAGGGCTTCTTCTGGTGGGAGCTCGACCTGACGTATTACGGCCTCAAGGTGCTGTCGTGGCTCGGCGTGCTGTGGGATCTCCGCCCAGTGCCGCGGCGGCTGCTGGAGAGCGCAGGAGTAGGCGGTGGGCGATAGGCGGTAGGCGATGGGGGGTGTTGGGTGTTGGGTGTTGGGTGTTTTGGGTGTTGGGTGTTTTGGGTGTCGGGAACTGAGGGGCGGAACCCGTTGCCCATTACCCAGACCCCGGCGTTTGAGGTGGGATAGGCGATAGGGGCGCAGTCACGCCATCATTCGACGGAGTGGCTCGGACTTGGGTATCGGATGGCGGGGATGTCCTACGTCCTATGTCCTTCGTCCTGCGTCCTGCGTCCCCTGCTTTATGATGTCCTATGCTCCATTACCTATCACCTCTGTTCATCCCCGCTCTCTACGCCGGAGTCGTCGTCCGCCGGGCCGCTCTGGTCTGGATTCTCCTGCACGCGGCCGCCATCGCCCTCACCCTCATCGGCAACCTGGGGAATCCCTTCGACGTCGACGTGGCGGCCATGGTACCCATCGCACTGCTCACCGCCGCTGTCACCGGGATCGACCTCCGCCGGCGGAACCTCCACCGCCTCCTTCCCACCCTCGGCATCTCCTTTCCGGGACTTCTCGCCACGGTGGCGGCGGGGGCATTTCTCCTGGAGATCCTGTACGCCGTCGCCCTCCGGTCGGTCCTCTCCTGATGCTCGAGGCCGACAGCATCGGGGTGCGATATGGCGGGCGTCAGGTGCTGAGCGCGGCGTCTCTCCGGGCCCGGCCGGGACAGATCACCTTGCTGGTGGGCCGCAACGGAGTGGGCAAGAGTTCGCTCCTCCGCGCCTGTGTGGGGGCGGGGCCCCTGCTTCACGGGATCGTCCGATTCCAGGGAACCACCCACTACCCTCCCCGGCTCCCTCGCCTGGCCCGGGAGGGGCTCTTCTGGCTTCCGGATGAATCGATTCTCGACCCCTTCCTCCCGCTGGGGCGACAACTGAAGGCCGTCGCCGAGCACTTCGGGACCACCGACGTGGAACGCGTGGCTGCGGCACTCCGGATCGAGACCCACTGGCACACCTCACCCGCGAGCCTCTCGGGCGGAGAGACCCGACGGGCCTCGGTTGCGATGGCCCTGGCGCGGAATCCCCGCTGCCTGGTTGTGGATGAGCCGTTCCGCGGCCTCTCACCGATCGATGCGGAGCTCCTGGGCGGCGTGTTTCGGCAGATGGTGGACGAGGGGCGCGCCGTCCTGATGACCGGTCACGAAATGCCCATCCTCCGGACGCTCGCCGACGCGGTGGTCTGGTGTACGGCCGGGACCACCCACCAATACGCCGATCCCGCGACAGCGTGGGACAATCATGAATTGCGGCGGGACTTTTGGGGGTCGTGACACGAGGGCGGAGGGCCGCAGCACGGCCCCCGCTCTCGGAATGGACCTCAGGTCACACTGATCTGGATGCCATAGGATCCCTCAGCTGGCGTGGCAGTTCCCTGAGCGTCCTCAGAGAATCCCCCCGACACGCCGACGGTCACCCAGCGGGTATCGGGTGAAGTCCAGGACAGGGCATTGGTGGTTGCTGTGGGATCCCCGGACACCACGCCATCCCCCAGGAACAGGGTCGGCAGGGAACCGAAGGCCGCCTCCCCGCTGCCCCGGGTGACGGTGATGGAGATCGTTTGGCCCGCTGTGAGCTTCACCCGGAAATATTCCTCCAGGACCGGTTTGCCCAGTGCGGATTCAAAGCCCGGGGGCGGGAAGGCGATCTGCACCGTGCAGTCTACACCCCGGGTCAGGGTCTGCGAGGAGGAGAACGGCGGAATGACGTACCGGACCCGCCCACAACCGAGCGACTGCAGGTCAGGTTCCGGAAGCATCGAGAGTTGATAGCCTCCGACGCCAAGCACGTTACGACTCCCCGCAAACAACCGGTGAGAGCCGGACGGGAGCGCCACCGAGAATCCCGCGGTGCCTCCAGCGGTCGGACCGATGCCAACGGCGAGGGCGTTTCCGTTGCGTTCGAACCCGGCGATCGTGGGCAGGTCCGTCGCCGTCAGGGACACGGTGAAGCTGCCCCCGGTGGTCGTGACCGTGTAGAAGTCTTCCCGGGTCTTCGCCCCATCCGTTCCCGTGAAGACGCAGTCCCCGTCCCGCCACTGGCCGCTGACGGAACTACCCGCCGCCAACGCTTTCGGCAAACAGGGATCGGCCACGATGGAATAGGACGAAAAGCTCGAGACAGTCGCCGCCACGGTACGAGCCGCCGCATTCACCACCGGCGCGGACGCAAGAGGTTCCCACACGCCCGACACCAGCTTGGCGAGGGTGAACTGCTCCGGTGCCACGTCACCCGGAATGCGGGCGGGGTCCCAGGTGAGCTGCATCGTCACCGGCACCGCAAACTGCGTCCCGTCGGGCCCGAAATCGAAAGAAGTCCCCCCGGCCAGGTTGGGGTCGGCCGGGGGGTTCGTCACACGATCCACCGTGATCTGGGTCGCGGAAGGGAGTGCCCCGGCGGGAATCGTCAGACGAACGGTCCCGTTCTCGGCGCTGACAGTCCCCCCGGCCGTCCCGATCACGTTCGGGTCGGGAGGTGTTGGAATCACAGTCTCCCCTCCCCCGCCCCCACACGCCGGGACCATGAGAACGGTTCCCATGAGTGTGACCCACGACCAGGCACTTGCCCCCCGTGCCCGCCCCTCCCAGCCTGCCCTACGCGTGTTCCGTCTTGGCACTGTCTTCCTCCGTGTGTAGTAGTCAAGGATTCGAGCAGTTCACCTCACTGCGGACCGGACCTCGATCGTCCCGGGGCCGACAGTGAGCGTCGGGCAGCGTGCAATACACGTGCCAAGTCTCTCTTCACTTCAATTCTCCTTATTCGGAGAACCTTTCCCGCCGCTTCCGGCCACCATACGCGTCCTGAGTCATGCGATATGCCCGCGGCACCCTCACGGAGCGGGAGCATGGGTCCGCGAGTAAATCCGCACGCAACCGGAAGTCAGGGAGAGCACCAGCGCCGATTTGAGAGCATCAGGGCGCGAGGACACCTTTCGCGTGGGTGGCGGTGAGCTTACCATAACAGACGACCTCAGCGCCCCTCCTTCCCCGATTGCCGATGTCACTGATCGATGCCCAGCACCGAGTGGATGCCTGGATCAGCCAGTTTGAGGAGGGGTACTTTCACCCGCTGACCAACATGGCCCGGCTGGCCGAAGAGACCGGCGAACTCGCCCGGGAGATCAACCACCGGTTTGGCCAGAAGACCCGGAAGCCCGAGGAACCGGAGGGCGATCTGGGCATGGAAATGGCCGACATCATCTTTGTCCTCATCTGCATGGCGAACCGGGAGGGGATCAATCTCGACGACGCCTTCACCACGATGATGGACAAGGTGGAACGCCGGGATGCCACCCGATGGACCCGCAAATCTCCCCCGTCCCCCTCCGCTCCTCCCACCTCCTGACCCGAGCCTGACCATGCGCCCTACCTTTCGTCGTCCCCTCCTCGCGATTCTCCTCCTCGCGGGATCAGGCCTGACCTCCGAGGTCCTCCTCGCCCAGGGGAATCCGGCCCGGTTTCAGGATCTCCGCTACCGGTCGGTGGGGCCCTCCCGAGGGGGCAGAGTCACGGCGGTGACCGGAGTGGCCTCGCGGCCGGGGACCTTCTACTTCGGGTCCACCGGTGGCGGAGTGTGGACCTCCCCCGACTACGGGACCACCTGGCGGAACCTCTCCGACCGGTTCTTCGCGTCACCCTCCATCGGAGCCATCGCGGTGGCCCCGTCGGACGCCGATCGCCTGTATGTCGGCACCGGATCCGATGGCATCCGGAGCAACATCATCGTGGGCAAGGGGGTCTATCGCTCCGATGATGCTGGATCCACCTGGCGCCCGGTGGGTCTGCGGCGGGCGGGGTTGATCGGGGCGGTTCTGGTTCATCCGGGGAACCCCGACCTGGTGTACGTGGCCGCGATCGGGCAGCCGCACGGGCCGAATCGGGAGCGGGGCGTGTACCGGTCCCGGAACGGCGGCGGCACCTGGGAGCAGGTCCTCTTCGTCTCCGACAGCACCGGCGCGGTGGACCTGGAGTTCGCCCCCGACAACCCGGAGGAGATCTACGCCAGCCTCTGGCGCACGGAGCGGAAGCCGTGGACCATCATCAGCGGCGCCCGGGAAGGCGGCGTGTACAAGTCCAGTGATGGAGGCACGACCTGGACCCGGCTCAGGGGCGGCCTCCCCGAAGGTCTGGTGGGAAAGAGTGACCTCGCGGTGTCCCCCGCGGATCCGAACCGGCTCTGGGTCCTCATCGAAGCCGACCCGGGGGGCGGGCTCTATCGATCCGATGACCGGGGAGCCACGTTCCGGCTGGTCTCCACCCAGTCGGGACTCCTCGATCGTCCCTTCTACTACACCAATGTCGATGCGAGCCCCGTCAACGCGGACGAGATCTTCGTCAGCGCCACCGCGTTCTGGCACTCCACCGACGCCGGACGCACCTGGCGGCGCCGGAGCACGCCCCACGGCGACAATCACGACCTCTGGATCGACCCCACCGACCCCCGGGTCTGGATTCAGGCCAACGACGGCGGGGTGAATGTCACCCGGGACGCGGGAGCCACCTGGAGCACTCAGCTCAACCAGCCCACCGCGGAACTGTACCAGGTGGCAGTGGACGATCGCTTCCCCTACTGGCTCTACGCCGGCCAGCAGGACAACACCACCATCGCGGTGCCGAGCCTTCCCCCTTTCCCCTCGCCGGGGGGACCGCGGGGCTGGTGGCGGGAGACCGGCGGGTGCGAGACCGGCCCCGCCGTGCCGAAGCCGGGGGATCCCGACATCGTGTACGCCAACTGCAAGGGTCGATTCGGCCGCTACAACGCCCGGACCGGGCAGGAACAACAGTATTACGTCGGCGGGGCCAACCTCTACGGGGCCAACCCGAAGGACCTCACCTACCGCTTCCAGCGCGTGGTGCCGATCCACGTCTCCCCCCACGATCCCAACACCGTCTACCACGCCTCACAGTTCCTGCATCGCACGCGGGACGAAGGGGTGACCTGGGAGACGATCTCCCCCGATCTCACCGCCTTCGACCCCGCGCGTCAGGTCATCAGCGGCGCCCCCATCACGCGGGACGTCACGGGGGAGGAGTACTACAGCACGATCTACACGGTGAAGGAGTCGGAGGTGGAACCGGGCGTCATCTGGGTGGGTGCCAACGATGGGCCTATCTCCGTGACCCGGGACGACGGCCAGACCTGGACCCGGGTGACTCCCTCCGCGCTCCCTCCCGGAGGCCGGGTGCAGACGGTCGAACCCTCACCCCATCGCGCGGGGAAGGCCTACGCCGCGATTCTCCGGAACCAGCTCGACGATTGGGAACCGTACCTGTTCCGCACCGACGACTACGGGGCCACCTGGACCCGTCTCACCACCGGCACCAATGGCCTCCCAGGGGATTATCCGGTGCGCGTGGTCCGCGAGGACCCGGAGCGCGAGGGTGTGCTGTACGCCGGAACCGAGTTCGGGATGTTCGTGTCGCTGGACGACGGAGGCCGCTGGCATCCGTTGCAGCACAACCTCCCGGTGACCCCGGTCACCGACCTCACGGTGGTCCAGAGTGACCTCGTGCTGAGCACCATGGGCCGCGGCTTCTGGATCCTCGACGACCTCACGCCGATCCGCGAAGCCGCGAGCGGGGCCCTGGACTCCCCCGCCCTTCTCACACCTCGCCCCGCTGTGCGGATGCGGTATTCCTCCCGCCAGTCCGATCCCGCCGATCCGGAGTTCCCCCCTCCCGGTGCAGTCATCGATTACGTGCTGCCCGGTGACTTCCGCGATCCGGTGACACTCGAGATCGTCGACGACCGGGGCACGCCGATCCGCCGGTTCACCAGCGCGGATCGTCCGGGGCAACCGGCGGCTCCCGCACAGGGCATGCGGGGTCCTCCGGGACGCACACCGGCCCCTGGCGTTCTGGGCACCGAGGGGGGACACAACCGCTTCCGGTGGGATCTGACCTGGCCCGGTCCGGAGAATGGCCAGGGGAGACCGGCGGGCTCGGGACCGCTCGTGACCCCCGGGGAGTACCAGGTCCGCCTCACGGCAGGGACCTGGTCCGCCTCGGTCCCGCTTCTCGTGGAGATCGATCCGCGGGTGGAGGCCGAGGGAGTGACCAGCGCTCATCTGGAGGAGCAACTGGAGGTGGCACTCACGGTGCGAGACCTCCTCACCAGCGCCCGTTCCCTGGCCGCTCGTGCGCGCGCCGGACGCACCAGCGCCGGGGACACCTCCGATGCGGGCCGCACCCTGGGCGAGACCCTGGCGGAGCTCGAGACCGCGGACCAGACCTATCCCCGGCCGATGCTCATCGACCAGATCGCGTATCTCTATCGGATGGTGACCGCTGCGGACCAGGAACTGGGACGGGATGCCCTGGAGCGACTGGATGAGCTCGACCGCTGGTACCGGCGAGTGGAGGCGACAGTGAGGCGGGCCCTGGGTGCGGTGTCGTGAGGTGCGGACAGGACACGAGATAGGACATTATAGGACATAGGACATAGGACATAGGACATAGGACATAGGACATGGGACATAGGACATAGGACATAGGACATAGGGGCCGTCGGTCATCCCGAGCCGTAGGCGAGGGATCTGTGGACGTGGGTTGGTGCACTTCCCGTTGGCTGCGTCCACCGGTGCTGTGAGCACAGCATATGGCTGCCGGGATCCGGACGACGGGAAGGATTGCCTGTGTCCTCTGTCCTCCGTCCTGCTGTCCTCCGTCCTCCGTCCTGCTGTCCCACCCACCCTATCCTCCCTTCCCCCCCTCACTCCCACGCCTCCGGAAGACTCTCCAGCTCCTCGCGAAACAGCCGGTAGTGCGCATACCGCTCCGGGAGCACGTTCTCCTCCTCGCTTGCGATGCGCACCGCGCACCCCGGCTCCACCAGGTGCCGGCAGGTGGAGAACCGACACTCCGAGGCATGGGGCCGGAGGTCGGGAAAGCAGTGGATGAGCCCGTCGGGGTCGAGCCCCCAGAGACCCGCCTCGCTGATGCCCGGGGTGTCGACCAGAAAGCCACCGCCCGTGAGAGGAACCATCACGCCGGCCACCGTCGTGTTCCGTCCCCGTCCGATCCGCGCACTGGTGGTGCGTGTCAGAAGGGCGAGGCCAGGTTCCAACGCATTGAGCAGGGTGGACTTCCCGGCCCCGGAGGGTCCGGTGACCACCGACACTCCCCCGTGCAGTTTCGCAAAGAACGCATCGAGTCCCTCCCCCGTCACGGCGGAGACGGCGTGGACCGGATAGCCGATCCGCTCCATGCGGGCCCGAATCTCCGCCCCGGGGTCGAGATCGATCTTGGTGACAATCACGGACGCGGGAATCCCATCGGCCTCGGCGAGAACCAGGAGCCTGTCCAGCAGCTCCGGAAGAGGGTCGGGGTCGGTCGTGGCGGTGAGCACGAACAGCTGGTCAAGATTGGCGGCGATGGCCCGGCGCCTCCTCTGGTTGGGCGCCCCCCGGGCCAGTTCGTTGCGGCGCGGTGCCACCTCCGCGATGCCCACCAGGTCCCCCCCCTTGCTGCGGTCGAGCGTCACGCGGTCACCAGCGACCACCTGATCGCGCCCTCGCTTTGCCTTGCCGCGCAGCGCCGCGGTGACCTCGCCGGCCGGGGTGAGCACCCGGAGTCGCCCCCCCTCCCGACCGAGGACCAGCCCCTCGTCCACCGATGGAGTCACCATCCCTCGGGCCGGGCCGCGATCGCCTCGTCGAGCGCCGCCTTCACGTCGTAGAGGGACCAGGCCAGAAGCCTCCGCTCCGCGTCCTCCGGCGTGCGACCCCAGGCCAGCGTGGGAGTCTCCGCGTGACCGTCGGGCTCCGTGCCGGCTCGGTTCCATCGCACGAAGAGGAGGGCCGCGGCGTAGCGCCCCTGCGCGTCCGGCTCCTCCTCCACATAGACCGCCACCGAGTAGGCGCGATCATCAGAGCCTCCGAAGGCCGGCGCCCGATCGTGCGTGGCGATGTATCCACCCAGGGTGATCTCGGGGGTTACGGGGCGGATAGTCCCTCCCGGATGACGTTCCCCAGAATGAAGGCGATGTTGGCGGGACGTTCCGCCAGGCGCCGCATCAGATAGGGATACCAATGGGTTCCGAAGGGAATGTACACGCGCACCCGGTAGCCGCTGGCGCGCAGGCGGTTCTGCAGGTCACGCCGCACTCCGTGGAGCATCTGAAACTCGAAGCGGTCCGGGGCGATCCCTTCCCGCGCCACACATCGCTGGGCATGGGCGATGATGGCCTCGTCATGGGTGGCGATCGCGGGATAGTTCCCCTCCCGAAGGAGTCGCTCCATCAGGGCCACGTACTGCCGGTCCACGTCGCGCTTGTCGGGAAACGCGATGTCGCTCGCCTCCCGGTACGCCCCCTTGCACAACCGGACCCGGGCCCCGAGCGCGAGGAGCCGGTCCACATCGTCCGAGGAGCGGCGCAGGGCCGACTGGATGACCACCCCCACGTGATCACCATACTCCGGCTGGAGATGCCCGGTGAAGAGATCGAGCGTGCGCTGGGTGTGGGTGGCCCCCTCCATGTCGAGCCGGAGGAATCCCTTCAGCGAGCGCACCCGGTCGAGAAGATCCCTGAAGTGCGCCCGACAGAGGTCGGCGTCGAGATCGAGGCCCATCTGGGAGGGTTTGACGGAGACGTTGGTCTCGATCGTGGCCTCGTCCTCCATCTGATCGAGAAGGGCCAGGATCTGGTCCCGCGCCGCCCGCGCCGCCGCACGATCGGTCACACTCTCACCGAGGAGGTCCAGCGAGGCGGTGATCCCGCCAGAGGCGAGCGTCCGGGCCGCTTCGATCGCGGCGTCCGCCGTTTCCCCCGCCACGAACCGGGTGGCGAACCGGCGCGCCAACCCATGCGACCGGACGAAATCGTGGATGCGCTGCTGCTCGGACAACCAGAGGATACCGCGTCGAAGCATGAGCCCCCGGGATGGTGGTGAGCCGGATGGATGCGTGATGCCGGTCCGGTGTAATCTCGCCCGGTTCGTATCCATCTGGAAGGTCGGGAGGGGGGAGTGGGTGTTGGGTGTTGGGTATTGGGTATTGGGTATTATTGGGGTATTGGGTATTGGGTATTGGGGGTTGGGTGTTGGGTGTGGGGTGTTGGGAAATGTAGGAGTAGGCTGTAGGGGCGAAATACTTTCGCCCATCCCCTGAGGCCACTGAACCACCCGGGAGCTTCCATGCGATCGTCCGTCATCGTCGCCCTGCTTCTCCTTCCCACACCGGGGATACTTGTCGCCCAGGACGTGGATGCAGCCGTCACCCGGATCACTCCCGCCATCACGGAGATCCGGCATCACCTGCACCGGAACCCCGAGCTCAGCAACCGCGAATTTGCCACCGCACGGCTCATCGCCGATCAGCTCCGCACCCTGGGCCTCGAGGTGGAGACCGCCATCGCCCACACGGGAGTCGTCGGGATCCTCCGTGGCGGGCGACCCGGTCCGACCATCGCGGTCCGCGCCGACATGGATGCCCTCCCCGTCACCGAGGCAAGCATCCTCCCCTTCGCCTCCACCGTGACCACCACGTACCTGGGCCAGGAGGTCGGCGTGGCGCATGCCTGCGGCCACGACATCCACATGGCGGTGCAGCTCGGCGTGGCCACCGTGCTGGCCGGCATGCGGGACCAGCTCCCCGGCACTGTCAAGTTCATCTTCCAGCCCGCCGAGGAGGGAGCTCCCCCGGGGGAGGAGGGAGGGGCGAAGCTCATGGTGGATCAGGGCGTGCTCGACGGTCCCGATGCGCCGGAGGTGATCTTCGGGTTCCACACCTGGGCCGGCATGGAGACCGGCACGGTGGGATACACCCGGGGCCCGGCCCTCGCGTCCGCGGATCGGTTTATCGCCACCGTCCGGGGGCGGCAGGCCCACGGGGCCTCGCCTCATCTGAGCATCGATCCGATCGTGGTCGCCTCCCAACTGGTCACCGCCTGGCAGACGATCCCCTCGCGGGTCCTTCCCCCGCTCGAACCCGCGGTCCTCACCGTCGGCATGTTCCGCGGAGGCACCCGGTTCAACATCATCCCCGGATCGGTGGAACTGCAGGGGACGGTCCGCGCCTACAGCACCGCGGTACAGGACACCATCGAGCACCGGATGCGCGGCATGCTCGAAGGGATCACCGCCGCCTGGGGCGCCACATTCGATTTCCAGTACGACCGATTCACGCCGGCCACCATCAATGACCCCGACCTCACCGACCGGATGGTTCCCTCTCTGGTGCGGGTGGCCGGGAAGGAGCAGGTGACGGCGATGGAACCGTGGATGGCCGCGGAGGACTTCTCGTACTTTGCCAACCGGATCCCCGGATTCTATTTCCGGCTCGGCACCGCACCCCCGGGAGGAGCCTCGGGTGACCACCACACCCCGGAGTTCGTCGCCGACGACCGCGCCATCCCGCTCGGCATCCTGTTGATGACGGCCCTGGTGGTGGACTATCTAGGCGAGAGGCGGTAGGCGGCAGGAGGCAGGGAATAACGAGTAGGGAGTAGGGTGTAGGGTATAACGAGATAGGGACGTGCCACTTGGTCCCGAACCACCCGTGGTCATCCCGAGCCGAAGGTGAGGGATCTGGGGAAGTTCGAAGTTTGAAGTTTGAAGTTCGAAGGGAGGCCCGTCCCGCCATGGGATGGTCATCCCGAACGCGCTCGGGATGACGAGAGTCCCTTTATCCCGTGTCCTGTCCTATGTCCTATGTCCTAAGCCGGCAGAGCCGGAACCAAAGAGGCTTACACACTCGGAGCCACAGATACTGCCCGGGTATGCTCGCGGTCTGCGGGGTTCCTACTCCCAAGACCAGATGCGGCCCGACAC
>JBDIWC010000003.1:0-136151 GCA_039794085.1 Gemmatimonadales bacterium | reverse complement strand
GATCGACGTGTCTCTCACCCACGCGAAACCCTGAAGAGCCCCAAGTGGGATGCCGTCACAGACGCCGTCACACGCACGGCCGGAGCGGGTGTCCGGGGGGCGCCCCAAATATTGTTGCCGTTTTGTGCTCAATCTTGTCCGTAAGGGACTATGTCCTATGTCCTCGTTCTCACAGGATCCGAAACTCCTTGACGAGCTGCTTCTCCTCGCCGAGGATCTTGGCCTCCATCTCGATGTGGGCCTCCAGGCCGCTGCCGATCAGTTTGTCCCGGAAGAGCTGATCGAGCTGGAACACCCCGGCGGAGTTGGAGAGTTCGACGCAGAGGTGGACCGGTTTCCGTTCCCCCTTCTGGAGCACCACTCCGTCCACGGCAGCGGCGGAGATGGAGTGGATGCTGGAGGAGCCGGCGGCGAAGGGAATCCGGGAGCGGCCCTTGGCCATGTCGAGGGCATCGGCTACGCGGACAACTCCCGCCTCCATCGTGAGGGGCTTCCCCCCCGACCGGTGGGCAATGATGGCGTGCAGCACCTCGGACCGGATGACCGTGGCCTCCCGGGGCTCGTAGATTCCTTCCAGGAGGGTCTGGAGCTTCCGATCGGCCAGGAAGAGGGAGTAGCTCTCGTGCTCCGACCGGTGGATCGACATCCCGATGTCGTGCAGGAGGGCCCCCGCCGCCACCACCAGCTCCCCATCGGCGACCTCCATTCCCCAATGGGTCACCACCCCCGGCACGATCCCGCCATCCACCAGGAGCCGATAGAGCTTGTTGGCCAGGTTCATCACGATCTTGACATGCACCGGCCCGTGGTCGGTCATGCCCAGCCGTTCCATGGCGTTCACATTGGCGGCGAGCCAGAGGGAGTAGAGATCGTCGTCGGCGTTGACCCGCTCGATGAACCGCGCCAGCTTCGGGTTTCCGTGCCCCGGCACGTTGAACTCGACCCGCTTGGCAAACCGCTCGGCCACCGTCCGGCCCGCAGGGGGAGCCACGGGGATGTCACCAGATCCAGTCATGTGACAAGTATAGTAGGGGCGACGCGTGCGGCGCCCTTCCCCGGACGGTGCATGGACCCGTAGGGGCGCCGCGTGCGGCGTTATCGCCAGGGCCCGAAGGGAGGGGGGAGGGGCCGTCATCGCGAGGGCCCGGAGGGCCCGTGGCGATCCCGTGAGCCCATGCCAACCTGACGAGACACAGGGCGGGCCATCCCACCGAAACCCTCCCCGCCCGGACTCCGGCATGAAGGCAGGCCATATCCATGTCCCGGCGTCGGCCTCCGCGCACGAGATCGCCACGGCGGCTTCGCCGCCTCGCGATGACGACCTCCGTGCCGTTACCTTTCCCCCCGCTCCTCTCCCCTCAAAGGACCCCGTGTGACCGACGTACGCCGAACCAAGATCGTGGCCACCCTGGGACCCGCGTGGTCCGAACCCCACCAGATGACCACCCTCCTCGATGCCGGGGTCAACGTGGTTCGCGTCAACGCCTCCCATGGCACTCCCGAGGCCAGGAGCAGCTGGATCAGGACCCTCCAGGAAATCCAGGCCCGCCGTCTCGCCAGTTCGGCCATTCTCGTCGACCTGCACGGCCCCCGGATCCGGGTCGGCGCCCTCCCCGCCCCGATCACTCTGGATGTGGGCCAGCGGATCGTCTTTGCCCCCGCCGGGGAGGCGGAGGCCGACGAGATCCCGACCACCTATCCCGAGCTCGCCGACGACCTCCATCCCGGCGCCCGGATCCTCCTCGACGACGGACTCCTCGCGGCCGAAGTGATCGAGACCACGGGGCGGAAGGTGGTGGCCCGGGTGCAGTACGGCGGGGTCCTCAAGGCCAACAAGGGGATGAACCTCCCCGGGGTCGCCGTCTCCGCCCCGGCCGTGACGGACAAGGACCGCGAGGAGGCGCTCCTCGCCGCGGCACTGGGTGTGGACTACATCGGGCTCTCCTTCGTGCGGCAGGCCAGCGACATCACCGGGCTCCGCGCCATCCTGCCCGAGGGAAGCCGGATCCGGATCGTGGCCAAGATCGAGAAGGACACCGCCCTCACCAGTCTGGAGGAGATCCTCGAGGCGGCCGACGCGATCATGGTGGCCCGGGGTGATCTGGGCGTCGAGCTCCCCTTCGAGCAGGTGCCGATGGTCCAGAAGCGGATCATCCGCGAAGCCAAGCTGCACGGGAAACCGGTCATCACCGCCACCCAGATGCTCGAGTCGATGGTGAGCGCCCCCCGGCCCACCCGCGCCGAGGCGTCCGACGTGGCCAATGCGATCCTCGACGGGACCGACGCGGTGATGCTCTCGGCGGAGACGGCGGTCGGGAAGTATCCGGTCGAGTCGGTGAGGGCGATGGACCGCATCGCCCGGGAGGTGGAGCGCCACCGTCAGGGGGATGAGGCGGACACCCCGAACTGGAGCGTGGTCGGGCTCCATCACCAGCAGCACAGCAACACCCGCACCGAGGATGCCATCGCCGTGGCGGTGAGCGCCGCCGCCCAGCTGCTCGACTCCCCCCTCATCGTCTGCTTCACCAGCAGCGGCTTCACCGCCCGCACCGTGGCCTCCTACCGCCCCGAGGTCCCGATCCTGGCCGTGACCCCGGAACGGGAAACGTGGCGGCAGTTGAGCCTGGTCTGGGGCGTGGTGCCGGTGCTGGTGGACCGGGTGCCAACCTATGACGACATGCTCCCCCTGGCCCGCGCCGGGATCCAGCAGCTCGGACTCGCCCGGCCGGGAGACCGACTCGTGGTGACGGCGGGGGTCCCCTTCGATCAGGCGGGCACCACCAACCTGCTCAAGATCGAGACGGTGTGACACAGTGCTTCTCACGTTGCTCGGCACCGGAACTTCGTTCGGCGTTCCCCAGATCGGGTGCCCCTGCAGAGTGTGCCGGTCGGAGGATCCGCGGGACCGGCGCACCCGCTGTGCGGCACTGCTGGAGACGGGGGACGGGACCACTCTCCTGATCGACACCCCGCCCGAACTGCGGCTCCAGCTCGTGGCCGCGAGAACCACCCGGGTCGATGCCGTGCTCTACACCCACGCCCATGCCGATCATATCGCCGGGATCGACGACCTCCGGATGTTCTCGGTGCAACGGGACACTCCCCTCCCCCTCCATGGACCGGTCGAGACGCTCGACCAGATCCGCGCCACCTACCGGTACATCTTCGACGAGTCGATCACCGTGGTGAAGGGGACGAGCAAACCGAGTCTCTCGCTCCACCCGATCGAGGTCGGGTCACCGGCGAGGGTGGCGGGGGTCGAGGTTCTCCCGCTGGAGGTGAATCACGGGAACCTGCGGGTGTTCGGCTACCGGGTCGGGCCGGTGGGCTACCTGACCGATGCGAAGGCGGTGCCGGAACCGGTGCGGGCCGCGCTCCGGGGCGTGGAGGTGCTGGTGCTGAACGCGCTCTGGTGGCGAACCCACCCGACTCACCTGAGCATCCCCGAGGCGATCGAGACGGCGCAGTCCATCGGGGCCCGGCGGACCCTGCTGACCCACCTGACCCACGAGACCGGGCATGCCGAGCTGGCGGGGCGGTTGCCGGCGGGGATCGAACCGGGGTATGACGGGCAGGTGGTGGAAGTGTAGGGGCGACGCATGCGTCGCCCGGGTGTTGGGTATTGGGTATTGGGTATTGGATGTTAGGTATTGGGTGTTGGGTGTTGGGGATGCCGTCATCGCGAGGGCCCGCAGGGCCCGTGGCGATCTCGTGAACCGATGCCGACCTGACGAGACACCAGGGTGGCCATCATGCCGGAGCAGGCAAGTCGGTCCTGGCATGAAGGCAGGCCAACGGCGCCCTCCGTTGCCGCGTGGGACTCGGGCGACGCATGCGTCGCCCCTACACACTTCTCACGGGCAGACGATCGAGAGGCCGGGAAAGTACGTGAGATACCGGCGCGGATCCCGGGTGATGAGCGTCATCCCCCGCACCGCGGCGTGCGCGCCGATGTAAAAGTCGGGAAGCGGCGGTGACCGTCTGGTTCCCCGGTGGCGACGATACTTCAGAAAACACTTCCCGGCCAGAAACGCCGCGTCCCACGGCAAGGGCTCGCGCTGGATCCACTCCGGAGAAAGCACCTCCTCGAGTTCCTCGATCCGGCGGAGGCCCACCGAGACCTCGGCGTAGATGATCGGGTTGATCACGAGGACCGATTCATCCCCCACCTCGCTCAGCACCTCCGCCGACCACTCCGCCCAGACCGGATCGTCGGTCAGGATGTCGAGCAGCACGTTGCTGTCCACCAGAACGCGGCCCACCGAATCACCCCTCGCGGGTCAGCGCCAGGATTTCGTCGGTGGTCAGGCGTTCGGTGGCGCGGCCCCGGAGATGCTCCACGAGAGCCTGACCCCGCTTCCCCGGGCGGCCCCCCCGCACGGGACGACGCAGCACCACGTGGCCATCGCGGATGGTGAACTCGACCTCGGTCTGGGGGAGCAATCCGAAACGCTCGCGGATCTCGACCGGAATGGTGACTTGCCCCTTGCTGGTGATCTTCATGACGCCTCCTGACCCGAGGGTACAAAGGTATTACTTTCGAATGTAATACCTTTGCTCTCGAAGGGGGTAGGGCAGTCGACCTGGTGAACCGCCCCACCCCGGAAAACAATGGCAACGCGGCCGAGCAAAGGGCGGTCGGTTTCGTGAACCCCGGGGTTGACACCCCGGGCTCGGCGGCGAGAGGCCGTTCACACGGCCAGGTGTGCACCTAGGCTCTCGGTGGCGCGTAGGGGCGGTTCGTGAACCGCCCTTCCCCCGGGAAATCGATGCGTAAACCACGGGGCTGACGCCCCGGGCTCGGCGGAGAGAGGCCGTTCCCACGGCCGGGCGCTCACCCGTGGCCTCAGTCCGCCGTGCGAGTTCCCCCGATCGCCTCGCGGGGATGGCGCCGCGACTGTCCAAGGACATACTGTTGCACCCGGTCCACCTCTCCGGGCCCCACGCTCGTCACCGAGTATCCCTCCACCCACCGAAGCGGGCGTGACTGATCCCCCAGTCGGTCCCGCCGGGCCAGCAGGGCACTCACCGACTTGGTTCGGCCAACGAACCGCCCGCAATCAAAACCGGGAGGTACTCGCACCAGGACATGGAGGTGGGTCGTGACGATACCCAGCCCCATCAGATGAGCCCCGGCCTCCCGGGCGATCGTGGGCACAAGGCGACGGAGGCACCGAGCGCGGTCCTCATCAATCAAGGGCATCCGGTCCTGGGTGGTCCAAACCAGATGGAAGTAGACGCGATGGCGCATGCAGGAAGTATCGTAGGATCTGGCCGACGGCCGTAACCATTTCAACGGTCAGCCAATCCAGGAAACGCAGCACGCACGACTCGCGTTCGTGAACGACGGGAAAGGGCGGTTCACGAACCGCCCGTACACACCCCGGGCTCGGCGGTGAGAGGCGATCGATATCATAAACCACGGGGCTGACGCCCCGGGCTCGGCGGCAAGAGGCCGTTCACACGGCCGGGCGTGCACCCGAGCACGGGTGGCGTGAGCCACCTCCCGCGGCCGAGCAAGGGGCGTGAGCCCCGGGAAATACGAACTCATGTGCGAGGTTCTCATCGAACAGCAGCTTCATGCGGGGGCGTCGCGCAAGGTCGGCTCAGCTGCCGGGAACGCTCGCCAGTCGACGCTCGCGCTCGGTCCTCGCTCATCCCACCGGCCAGGTAGGAGAGCACGTCGCCCACCAGGGAAGTGTGAAGTTCGACGGGTGACGAAGGGATCATTTCGATTCGCTTCAAACTTCACACTTCGAACTTCCCCACCTCGCCCCGGCACACGGCCCCCTGCAATGACGGGCCTCGGGCGGCGCAGCGCATCGCCCCTGGGGCGGTCCACGGACCGCCCCTATAACTTCGAACTTCAAACTTCCGGGGCGTTAGCCCCCGGAACGCAGAAAGGGCCCGGGCGATGTGCCCGGACCCTCCCTGGTCGTTCGATTCCGAAAGATTCGGTCGAGCTGAACCTTACGGGTTGGTGACGGTGATGTTGTTGTTGGCAGCGGTCGCGATTGCATCTCCAGCGGCATTCACACCGATGGCGATGATGGGCGCGACACCCACGGGCTGTGCTGCACCCGGGGTCCAAGTGAACGAGTAGCGATGACGGCGACCGTTGGCCGAGCCATCGTCAACCGTGCTGCTCACCGCCGTAGCCGACCCGATCTGAACAAGCAGCGGACCAGCAACCACCGTGTAGAAGTCGACTCGGGCGAACGGCGGGTTGAATGTTGCCGTCGGACCGAAGACGTCCGCATTCAGGGTCACGGACAGCGGGTTGACCGCCGCGCCCGGTCCAGCGCCGTTCGAGACGTTGGTGGCCGCGTTCGTGACGTTCCACGTGTTGATCAACTGTGCTGCAGCAGCTGTGGTGTACGAAGCGCCGGGAGTAACTGAACCACCCGGGATCGCCGTGGTGACCGGACCGAACGTGTTGTTGGCCTGGTCCCGGATCGTGCCATCGATCTGACTCGGCACTTCACCAGCCGTTACGGTCAACGGACCGACCGCACCGTTCGTGGCCCCTTCAAGCCGCCGCATGAACTGAAGGATCGTCAGTCCGGCCGGCACGTTGGAGTTCACCAGCGGCGCGACGTTGAAGGTGTTGAGAACCACCAGCGGGAACTGAATCGGCCCGCCGAGGACCGCATTCGCCCCGTAGGACATCGTGTAGCTGACGTCGCGGAGGTCGAGGTTGTCCGACCCGTTGGCGTTGAAGACCACCTGCGGTCCGTTCAGCGGGGTGTTGAAGAGGGCGGTCGTGAGCGCCGGCACATTAGCAGCCGGATCGAACACGATCACACGGGTCACCGGAGCGGTCATGTTGCCGGCCGCATCCTGGGCAATGAGGTTCGCCGTGTAATACCCGACCGTGGCGTTCCCCGCGACCGTGAGGGTCGGAACGAGCGGGAAGGCCGGAGCTGGGTTGATGATGGCGTTCGTACAGACACCGCTGACCACCGCACCAATGAAGCAGGAGGTGCCGGTGGCATTCCGGATCTGGACGGTGCCGATGACCGAGGCGCCGCTCAGCATGCCGGAGTTGCCGACCGTGCCGACATCAGCGACGGTCACCTGGAACTCGGCACCCACGGTGCCACCATTCAGGCGGGCATTGGAGGCCAGACCACCCGAGAAGGCAATGGTCGGAGAATCAACGTCCACACCGAACAGCAGGTGCTGGGCTGCGACGGCAGTGTTCGAGGCAACCGGGGGCGCAGTGCAGGTGGTGCTGCCACTCGGCCGGTTGGACTCGTTGTCCAGCAAGTCCTTCGCACTGATCACCGCGCAGAGCGTGGTGTTGGTCAGCGTCGGGGCGGGCAGCGCAGGCGCCGTCTCCCCGGGCTTGCTGATGGCGTCGGCCGCGGTCGGGCCGTTGCCGATCCGGATGATCCGGATGTAACCACCCACGCCCGCATCGGCCGCACCATTGACCAGCCAGTCGTTGTCGGTGGCGGAGGTATTCAGGCCCACCAGACCGACGGCTGCGTTGATCCAGCCGTTCTGGCGGTTGTTCGGGTTGGCCACGAACGTCGGGGCCCCCGGTGCCTTGGTGTCGAAATTGATGGCAGCGCTGGTACCGACCGGGCCCACGGCTCCGCCAACGGTTGAGTTCGCAGCAACAACGAGACCCGCGACTTCAATGCCGCCATTCCCGCTGCCTGCACCGCCGTTGGCCACGGTGGTCCCCTTGGCCCATGTCGCAGTGAACGGAGCTGCGGTGAGGGTCTTCGGGTTAAGGCCAGTCGGAGTCAGGACGATCTGCTGAATGGCGGGCGATCCAGCAATGTAGAGAACCGGCACGGCAACGGCGACGATGTCACCGGTCTGCCAGAGGATGCCGGTGGCGCTGTTTGCTGAGGCACCGTTCTGAACTTCAACCGTGATCGCGATGAAGCTGACGTTCGCCAAGGTGATCGAAAGCGACGGTGAGGCCGTTCCGGTCTGGTTCTCGGCGGTGATGACCCGAGCCGAGAGGGTGTGGGCCCCATTCAGGAACTGCGCGACACCGGTCACGGCATCGAAAGCAGCGGTGTTGAAGGGGATGACGATAACTTCCACTGCATCGAACTCCTCACCGGCCTCCTGGGCCTTGCTGGCCAGGAGCGAGAAGTTCTGGGTTCCGACGACGGTGCCGTCGAGGAGGAGCTCGACGCGCTGGACGTTTTCGCCACCGCGATCGAGGTTCAGGGCCACATTCAACTGGCCGGCCGCCGCTGCGAGGACGACAGGAGCGCCCGCTGCAGTGGTCACCGAGTTGATGCTGATCGTGGCCGGGGTGGTCTGGGTCGAGCTGACCGTGATGGTGGCCGAGCCCTGGCCGGTGGCGCCGTCCTTCGTGGCGGTTGCGGTGATGCCGACGCTACCGGGAGCCACACCGGTCACCAGACCGGTTCCGCTCACGGTGGCGACGGAGGCGTTGCTGCTGCTCCAGGTGACCGTGGCGCCGGTGACGCCGGACACCGCGGCGGCGAGCTGCACCGTGCCGCCCACCGGAATGGTGACCCCATTCGGCGCGACGGTGACGGTGATGACGACCGGTGGTGGCGGCGGCGGTGGCGGCGGCGGTGCCACCGTGACGTCGTCACCGCAGCCGGCGAGGCCAACGACGGCCAGACCAGCCACTAGTAGAGAACGGTAAAGCTTGTTCATTCACTCCCCCTGATTGTTGTGTGTGCTACGAACTTCTGCTCCAACTCCAGTTAGTTGCCTTGCTGCTCCATCTCCTGCGACCTGCGTGATGACACCTGCGATTGCGACCCTGTCACTTTCGCGGGTCCTCGTCCCTGAACGGTTGGCGCCGGCAAGGCAACGAGACAGGGCGGGACCGCGCCTGTGAGTCCCGTTGATTCCGAACGTCGGACGGCCCAAGTACGGATATCCCGCATGTAAAACAACATGCCAAGATAGTGCGCCGGAGGAAATCGGTCAACCCTTTGCAAGTCCATCCCGGAAAACGTCTTGGCGGTCATGGCGTTGCGAACCGGGGTCAAATCCTGGACACCGTGCCCGCAACTGCACCTTCCCGGCAATCCGCATGCCTGAAAGGAGCGTGGAGACAAGCTAACGGGTCCGCAAGCGGGGTTCAGTGACGGGCGTCACCAAAGTTGGTCCAAATTCCTGCAAAATGGTGACTTGCGTCACATTGGCGGGGCCATTTTACCCCCCGTTTCGGCCCCCCCGGCGGTACCATTCCCGCACCCGGACGGACCACCGCCCGGGGGGAATCTGCCGGGATCATGGCAGGATGCCGGGGGGGGTGTTGGGTGTTGGGTGTTGGGTGTTGGGGGCTGGGGGGCTGGGTATTGGGTATTGGGGGTTGGGAACTCGTCATCGCGAGGAGGCGAAGCCGACGTGGCGATCCCGTGAGCCGATTCCGATGCCGCGAGACGCCAGGTCGGCCTTCCTGCCGGAGCCCGGGTGGGGAGGGTTCCGGTGAGATGGCCCGCCTTGCCGTCGCGTCAGGCCAGCATGGGCTCACGGGATCGCCACGGGCCCTGCGGGCCCTCGCGATGACAGCCTCCGGGAGTTCCGGCGGGATGGCCAGCCCTGTCTCTCGTCAGGCCGGCATGGGCTCACGGGATCGCCACGGGCCCTGCCGGGCCCTCGCGATGACGGCATTGCCCCTGCGGGCCCTCGCGATGACAGCATCCGGGGGTTCCGGCGGGATGGCCAACCCCGCGTCTCGTCGGGCCGGCATGGGCTCACGGGATCGCCACGGGCCCTGCGGGCCCTCGCGATGACAGCCTCCTCGCGATGACGGGCCGCAGTTCCCCTCTCCCGCCATGCGGGAGAGGGGCCAGGGGTGAGGGCTACCGCCCCGCCGCGGCCCGGGCCATCGTCTCCAGCCGCGCCATCCGGGACACATCCCCGGCCACCATCCCCTCCAGCTTCGCCTCGATCGTCCCCAGCGAGTTCACCACCCAGGCGGTGGCCCCGCCCCGGCCGCCCGCGTCCCGGCCCCCGAAGCTCCGGTGGATCTCCCCGCCGGGGTCGGCCAGGAGCTTGAACGGGATGTCCAGCGCCGCGGCATGCTCCGCGGCCCGGGCCACATCCTCCCGCACCAGGACCGCCACCTGGATCCCCGGCATCGCCGAGTCGGCCCGGGCGCCCAGCTCCCGCAGGAACTCATCCTCGGCGCCGATCAGGATGATCACCGCCCGGCCCAGCTCCGCCGAGAGCCGGAAGGGCTGGTCGGCCGGCCCCGGCCCCGCCCGGGTAACGTAGGGCGCCTCCACCTGCGGGGCCTCCCTCCCCACCGCCGGGGCCCCCACGATGCGAACCCGGATCCCGGTCCGCTCCTGCGCCGCCCCCTCCCGGGCGCCGGGAGGCGCCGCCACGAGGAGGGCCGCCACTCCGGCCACGCCGAGGAGCCTGCCGCCGGGCATCAGGCCCCCCCCCCGTCTCCCAGCGCCAGCTTGATGGCGGCCTCGAGGTCCTGCTTTCCGCCGCTCCCCGTATAGACCACGATCCCCTGAGCATTCACCACGACCACATGAGACGTGGTGGGAGCCTCGTAGGCCCGCACCGCGGCTCCCTTGCTGTCGTAGAGGGTGCGGAACGGGGGTTCGTGGGTCTCGAGATAGCGCCGGACCCGGTTCACCGACTGGTTCACCGTCACGTTCACCCCGATCCACTCGACCCGGTCGCCGTACTTCCGGTGCACCGCCTTGACGGTGGGGAGGAGTTCCTCGCAGATGGTGCACCAGGTGGCCCAGAACTCGAGGAAGACCGGCTTCTTCCCGATTACGGTGCCGAGGTCGAAGGGGTTCCCGTCGAGATCGTTGACGACGACGACCGGAGCTTTGCTGCCGACCGGGAGGCCCTCGTCGAACTGGGCCTCGGCCGGGAGGGCCGTGAGGGCCCCGAGGGCGGCGAGGGCGAGGATGGTGCGCTTCATGAGAACTCCTTGCATCTGAAAGCTCGGGCGACGCTGGGCGTCGCCCTTGAATATGGCTACTGGAACATCCGGGGCACGGGCGACGCATGCGTCACCCCCTGTAAAACGTTCCCGGAAACATCCGGGCCTCGGGCGACGCTGCGCATCGCCCCTGCGAAACGTTCCCGGGAACATCCGGGCCTCGGGCGACGCTGCGCGATCGCCCCTGGGGCGTTTCCCCTATCGCCTATCGCCTCCCGCCTACCGCCTACAGTACCTTCCCCATCTGCACGAAATAATATTCCGCCATCGCCAGGATCAGCACGCCGCCGGCCTTCTTCACCATCCCGGTCCAGCGCCCCGGCCTGGGGAGCGAGGCGATGAGGCCCGACGAGAGCCCCACCCCCACCAGCAGCGCCGTCATGCCGAGCGAGAACACGAAGAGATAGATGAAGCCCCAGAGGGGGCTCCCGGTGCCGCCCACGAACGTGAGAATGGCACCGAAGGCCGGCGCGCCGCAGGGCGCCGCCACGAGTCCCGACGTGGCCCCCATCAGGAACACGCCGCCCACCGACCCGCCGCCGAATCGGGAGGCCCAGGCCACCCAGCGCTGGGGGGCCGCCATGGGAAAGACATCCAGCATGCCGAGTCCAAGCACCAGGAGCAGATTCCCGAAGAGGAAGTAGGCCCAGGGATTGGAGCTCACCGTCCCGAACAGCGTCCCCGTGAGGCCCGCCAGAAGACCCAGTGAGGCGTAGACCAGCGCGAGCCCCAGCACATAGACCCCGGTGAGCACCACGGTGCGTTTCCGCGACCGGCCCACGGCGCCCTCGCCGCCCAGAATCCCGGCGGTGATGGGGATCATCGGATAGACACACGGCGTGAGGCTGGTGACGAGCCCCGCGCCGAAGATGACGGGAAGTGCCGCCAGCGGCCGTTCCAGCAGGGGGAGATCGGCGATCACGGCGCGACGCCGATGGGGGCTCCTGGCTCGGCCGGGTACCGGGTGTCCACATACTGTTCCAGGATGCGCAGAAACTCGGGCACGATCGCGTCCCCCTTCAGTGTGACATGCAGCCGGCCGTCCACATACACCGGCGCCTTGGGGTCCTCGAAGGTGCCGGGCAGCGAGATGCCGATGTGGGCGTGTTTCGATTCCCCGGGCCCGTTCACCACGCACCCCATGACCGCCACCTTGAGGTCCTCCACGCCGGGGTGCGTCACCCTCCACTCCGGCATACGCTCCCGGAGGTGGTTCTGGATGTCTTCCGCCATCTGCTGAAAGAAGGTGCTGGTGGTCCGGCCGCAGCCGGGGCAGCTGGTCACCTGGGGCGTGAAGCTCCGGAGATCGAGGGACTGGAGGATCTGCTGCCCCACCCGCACCTCCTCGGTGCGATCGCCGCCGGGTGAGGGAGTGAGGGAGATCCGGATGGTGTCTCCAATTCCCTCCTGCAGGAGCACGGCGAGTCCGGCCGCGGAGGCGACGACACCCTTCATGCCGAGCCCCGCCTCGGTGAGGCCGAGGTGGAGGGGGAAGCGGCAGCGGGCGGCGAGCATGCGGTAGACGTCGATCAGGTCCTGCACCCCGCTGACCTTGGCGCTCAGGATGATCCGGTCGGCCGGCATCCCGACCGATTCCGCGAAGGCGGCGGACCGAAGGGCACTCTGGACCATCGCCTCCATGGTGACGTCCCGCGCCGCACGGGGAGCGGGGAGGGCGGCGTTGGCGTCCATCAGCTCGGTGAGGAGTTGCTGGTCGAGGGAGCCCCAGTTGACCCCGATCCGGATCGGCTTTTCGTGGGCCAGGGCCACGTCGAGGATGGCGCGGAAGTGCTCGTCCTGGCGCTTGCCCCCCACGTTGCCGGGGTTGATGCGGTACTTGGCCAGTCTGCGGGCGCAGTCGGGATGACGGGTGAGGAGGAGATGCCCGTTGTAGTGGAAGTCGCCGACGATGGGGACCGGAGTGCCGCGGGCGGCGAGCCCCTCCACGATGTGGGGCACGGCGCGGGCGGCGTCCTCGGTGTTGACGGTGACCCGGACCAGCTCGCTTCCGGCCCGGGCCAGGGCCTCGGCCTGGGCGATGGTGCCGGGGATGTCGGCGGTGTCGGTGTTGGTCATCGACTGGACGACGATGGGGTGGGCGGACCCCACCGGGACGTCGCCAATGCGGACGGTGAGGGTGTCCCTGCGGGGCATGGCGGTCATGACCCTAAAGGTAATCGGGCCCCTCCTCCGCGGCCCCTTCCCGGAAGTTTGAAGTTCGAAGTGTGAAGGAGGCCGTCATCGCGAGGAGGCGCGGGACCGCACGGAGGCCGTCATCGCGAGGAGGCGAAGCCGACGTGGCGATCTCGTGAGCGGAAGTCGGCTTCGGGAGAGGGCGGCCGGCCTTCATGCCTGAGCCGTCATCGCGAGGCGGCCTTGGCCGCCGTGGCGATCTCGTGAGCGGAGGCCGACGCCGGGAGCGGGTGGCCGGCCTTCATGCCGGGGCCCATTGGCAGAACTCCGGCAGGATGGCCGACCTTGCGTCGTGCCAGGCGGGCATGGGCTCACGGGATCGCCACGGGCCCTGCGGGCCCTCGCGATGACGGCCCCCTGCGGGCCCTCGCGATGACGGCATGGCAGAACTCCGGCAGGATGGCCAACCTTGCGTCGTGCCAGGAAGGCATGGGCTCACGGGATCGCCACGGGCCCTGCGGGCCCTCGCGATGACGGCATGGGTCCTCGCGATGACAGCCTACGTGACAGGGAACTCCGCCTCCGAGATCGCCGCCCGCTGTTCCCGACTCAGATTGAGATTCGCGGCGGCCACTGCATCCAGGGCGTGAGGGATGGTCCGGGCCCCCGGAATGGCGAACACCGTGGGCCCCCGGGCGAGCACCCAGGCCGTCACCACGGCGTGAGGGGACGCCCCCACCTCGCGGGCGATCCGCGCCACAACCGGGTGATCGGGGAGCTTTTTCTGGAGACGCCCGCCGCCGACCGGACTGTACGCCAGGAAACCGATTCCCTGACGGGCGCACTCGTCCACCACTCCCTCGTCGATCGCCTCGCGGAAGAAGGGATTGAGCCGGTTCTGTACGGTCAGAACGGGAACCATGGCCCGGGCCTGGCGCAACTGCTCCACCGACACGTTGCTGAGCCCGGCCCAGCGGACCTTTCCTTCCCGGACCAGGTCGGCGATCGCCCCGACCGACTCTTCGAAGGGAACGTCGGGATCGGGGGCGTGGAGTTGGTAGAGATCGATGTGATCCACCCCCAGCGCCTTGAGTGACCTCTCGCACGCGCGGCGCAGGTGCTCCGGCCGGCCATTGCGGGTCCACTGCCCTCCCGGACGTTCCAGTCCCCCCTTGGTGGCCACCACGACGTCCTCCGGAGAGCCGCGCCAGGTGCGGAGGGCCTTGGCCACGAGCCGCTCGTTGTGCCCGATGTCGGTGTGGTCGAGGCAGTAGACGTCGGCGGTGTCGATCAGGGAGACGCCGGCGTCGAGGCTGGCGTGGATCACGGCGATCGCCTGGGCCTCGTCCGGGCGCCCCGCGATGGAGAGGGGCATGCCTCCGAGGCCGAGGACGGACACCTCCGGCCCGCCGGGGCCCAGGGCCCGGGTGGCGGGACGGGCCGGCCGGGGGGTCAGGCCGTCGGCGGGCGCCTCAGGCAAGGCCGAGTTGCTTGGTGAGGCGCAACCACTCGGTGGGGGACACGACGCCCTCGAGCTGCAACGGGGAGAGGACGGCGAGAATCTCGGCGCGAGTGCCGTCGATCCGGCGGTCCCGCAGTTCACCGATCATGCGGGCAAACCGATGCTCGTATTCATCCGCCTTGATCTCGCCCCTCCGGAACGAACCACAGATCCGGCGGAGTTCCTCGGCCACGCGTTCGGGAGAGATCGGTTTCAGCTCTTCGTTCGGCATGCGAATTCCTCGGCCGGGTGGCGTGTCAGGGTGGAGACGGTACGGGATGACCGGGGAATATGGGCCGGGGGCTCGTTTCACGGTAGGGGCGCGAGCCGTCAAGGCAAGGAGGCGCGGGACCCCGCGGAGGTCGTCATCGCGAGGAGGCGATTGCCACAGGCCCTTCGGGCCTTCGCAACAAGCCCGACGTGGCGATCTCGTGGGCGGAAGTCGGCTTCGGGAGCCGGATGGCCGGCCTTCACACCAGAGCCCGGACAGGTGGGGTTTCGGCGGGATGGCCAACGCTGCGTCGCGCCCGGCGGGCATGGGCTCACGGGATCGCCACGGGCCCTGCGGGCCCTCGCGGAGGTCGTCATCGCGAGGAGGCGAAGCCGACGTGGCGATCTCGTGAGCGGAAGTCGGCTTCGGGAGCCGGATGGCCGGCCTTCACACCAGAGCCCGGACAGGTGGGGTTTCGGCGGGATGGCCAACGCTGCGTCGCGCCCGGCGGGCATGGGCTCACGGGATCGCCACGGGCCCTGCGGGCCCTCGCGATGACAGCATGGGCCCTCGCGATGACAGCATGGGCCCTCGCGATGACCGCTGGTGCGGCGTTACTTGTGCCCCTTCCCGCGTTCAATGGGCCATGAGTCAGATCCCGATGCGCAGTAGACTCCGGAATGCGCTCACGTCCCTACTTCGTGTACATCCTCGCGAACACGAGAAACTCCGTTCTCTACACCGGCATGACATCCGATCTCTGCCGTCGCCTCCTCCAGCACCGGCTCGGTACTTACGGCGGTTCCTTCGCAAAGCGATACCGAGTTTGGAAGCTCGTCTACTACGAAACATCGGAAAGCGCTGCGGGTGCGATTGCTCGCGAAAAGCAGATCAAGGCCGGTCGCCGGTCGAAGAAGGTCGCCTTGATCGAAGAGACGAATCCCACCTGGGCTGATCTTGGCGGGAGGCTGTTGCATAACCCACTGGAAGACGCTGGTGAGTGTGGCATGAAGGCCAACCCGGTGTCTCGGGACCCCGGCATCGGCTTACGAGATCGCCACGGGCCCTCCGGGCCCTCGCGATGACAGCATGGCCGACTCCGGCAGGATGGCCGACCTTGCGTCCCGCCTGGCAGGCATGGGCTCACGAGATCGCCACGGGCCCTGCGGGCCCTCGCGATGACGGCATGGCCGACTCCGGCAGGATGGCCGACCTTGCGTCCCGCCTGGCAGGCATGGGCTCACGAGATCGCCACGGGCCCTGCGGGCCCTCGCGATGACAGCATGGGCCCTCGCGATGACCACACCCTGCGGGCCCTCGCGATGACCGCATTCCCTTCTCCCTCTCCCCCCCTACCGCCTATCGCCGACCGCCGACCGCCTGTCGTGCCTCATCCGCACTCGCTGAAGCCGCAGACGTGGCACTTCATGCACCCTTCGGCGAACTCGAGCTGGGAGCCGCAGTCGGGGCAGGCACCGAGCAGGTGTTCGGCCTGGTGGGGAGTGAAGAGGGTTTCCTCTCCGCCGCGGGACACGGTGCGGACGATCGAATCGGCGGGGGCCGGGGCGCTGCCGGGGAGGAGTTCCTCCTGGATCCCCTGCTTCTCGATCATCCACCGTTCGAGCGCAATGCCGACGGCATCGGGGACGGACATGACGCGGCTGGCGCCGAGACCGATGACCCGGTCGGAGCTGATGCCCCGGAGCTGGCGGTGGATCTCCTTCATGGAGATCCCGGACCGGAGGGCGAGGCTGATGAGACGACCGAGGGCTTCGACGTCGGCCATGAGGGCTCCGCCCGCCTTGCCGAGACTCATGAAGACCTCGAAGGCCTGCCCCTTGTCGTCCTCGGTGATGGTGACGTACATGGTGCCGAGGGGAGTGTCGACCCGGCGGGTGGTGCCCCGGAGCATTTCGGGGCGGCTCCGCTTCTGGCGACGCTGGAGATTCTCGGACTCGAGTTCGTGCACCACGCGGCGGAGGCGCTCGTTCTCGGCCCGCAGCTCGGCGAGTTCCCCCCGCAGGTCGGCACTCTCGGTCCGGCGGCCGTCGGGCGCGGCGGAGGACATGGCGGCGAGGTCGCCCCGGGCCTGGGCGGATCCGGACCCGGTGGCCTGCTCCTGGACCTTCTTCGCGGTGGATCCGGTGCTCAGGACCTGCATGTCGCGGCTCCCGTCGCGATAGACGGTGACTCCCTTGCACCCCAGGCGGTAGGCGAGGCGGTAGATCTCCTCGACGTCCTCCTCGGTGGCCTCGTGGGCAAAGTTGCAGGTCTTGGAGATGGCCGAGTCGTTGTATTCCTGGAAGGCGGCCTGCATCCGGATGTGCCACTCGGGTCGGATAGCGTTGGCGGTGACGAACACCCGGCGCCACTGCTCGGGCACCTCGTCGAACTGGAGGTGTCCCGCCTCGGCGATCCGGTGCATGAGGGCGTCGGAGTACCACCCCTCGCGCCGGGCGATGTCGACGAAGTCCTGATTGACGTCGGGCATCAGCACGCCGGCCTGGTTCCGCATGAAGGCCACCGCGAAGAGGGGCTCGATCCCCGAGCTGCACCCGGCGATGATCGAGATGGTGCCGGTGGGCGCCACGGTGGTCACGTTGCAGTTGCGGAGCCGCCGCATGGGGCGGATCCGGTGGCCCTGGGCATCGCGGGCACAGGTGGCATCGGGCCCCCAGATGCTCCGGTCCCATTCGGGGAAGGGTCCGCGGATCCCGGCGAGCCGTTCGGATTCGTTCTTCCCCTCCTCGTCGACGAAGCGCTGGATCTTGCGTCCCAGGGCGACGGCCTCCTCCGAGTCGTAGGGGATACCGAGCCGGACGAAGACGTCGGCGAGCCCCATGACCCCGAGTCCAATGCGCCGGATCCGCTGGGCCAGGTCGGTGATGGCAGGCAGCGGATAGTGATTCGCGTCGATCACGTTCTCGAGGAAGTGCGTCGTCAGGTGGACCACCTGCCGGAGATGGTCCCAGTCGAGGTCGGTGCCGGTGGCGGAGACGAAGGCTCCGAGGTTGATCGACCCGAGGTTGCAGACGTCGTAGGGGAGAAGCGGTTGCTCTCCGCACGGGTTGGTGGCCTCGTACGACCCGAGGTGGGGCACCGGATTGTAGTAGTTGGCCCGGTCGATGAAGAACACCCCCGGCTCCCCGGTTTTCCAGGCACCGTGGATGATCCGCTCCCAGACCTCGCGGGCGCGGAGCTGCCCCACCACCTCGTGGGTGCGGGGATGGAGAAGATCGTACTGGCCATCCACCTCGACCGCGGCCATGAAGGCGTCGGTGACGGCCACCGAGATGTTGAAGTTGGTGATCCGCGAGGTATCGTCCTTGCAGGCGATGAAATCCAGGATGTCGGGATGGTCGACCCGGAGGATCCCCATGTTGGCGCCCCGGCGGGTCCCTCCCTGCTTCACGACATCGGTGGAGGCGTCGAAGAGGGACATGAAGGAGATCGGCCCCGAGGCCACCCCCATGGTGGAGCGCACGATGTCGTTGCGGGGACGGAGCGCCGAGAAGCTGAAGCCGGTGCCCCCTCCCGACTGATGCACCAGGGCCATCGACCGCAGGGTGTCATAGATGCCGCTCTCGCCGTTGCTCAGCGCATCGTCGACCGGGAGGACGAAGCACGCCGAGAGCTGCCCCAAGGGACGTCCCGCGTTCATCAGGGTGGGGGAGTTCGGCATGAAGAGCCGGCGGGCCATCACGTCATAGAAGGCGTCGGCGAGGGTGTCGACCGCCCCGTCCGAGGCGCCGTACTGCCGATCGGGGGCCGCCACCACCCGGGCCACGCGCAGGAAGAGATCTTCGGGACGTTCGACCGGGTTCCCCGCATCATCCTTGATGAGGTAGCGCTTTTCAAGGACGGTCATCGCGTTCGGCGACAGCGAAATCGGCGCCCGCTGCGGGGAGGCAGATGCCATGGATCCCTCTCTGTGTTCTGTTCAAAAGTAGCGAAGGAAGAGCGAACAAAAAACCACCCCGAAGGGTGCCCGTCCAGCCTCACGCGGGGAGCTGTGTTGGGATGGTCAAGCTAGGAGATCGGGAGAGGGAGCACAATCCCGGGCGAAGGGACGGCAGGGCGCGACGAACCGGTATTCACATCACAAATCTGCTCCCGGGCTCAGCGCCCCGAGACCACCAGGTCCCGCCACCGGCGCACCAGACGCCCATCCGGAGTCCGCACCGTGAGCTCCAGCGAGTACTCCCCGGGCCGGACCCCGCCCAGGTCGAGCACCTGATCCAGCCGGGCCGAACGAGCCAGTCCCGACTCGGTGACGACGCGATTGAGTTCCACCCGGGCATCCTCTCCCTGGCGGATCAGTACCAGCCGCGCCTCGAGACTCGTCCAGGGGCGCTCCGCCGCCAGCAAAAGAGACACTCCGAGGCGATCCCCCTGGACATAGGATCCGGTCGGGGAGACCAGGAGGGAGTCGTCGATGGGAGCTCCCACCGCGACCTCTCCTCCCCGGCGGGTGAGCGACCGGAGGAGAACGTCGCCGGCGGAGAGGGAGTCGTGGCTCACCCGGCTCACCTCCACCACCGTGGGTGCAAAGGAGGTCCCGGCCTGATCCCCCTGCTCGAGGAGCAGCCGGGCCACATATCGTCCCGCCGGCACCGGCAGGCGGACCGCACTGCGGACCACCCGGTTCGGCGGGAGAAGGCGCGGGGTCTCGAGACTCACCGTGGTGTCCCGCAGCAGAGCCGGCTCGCCGTCCAGATCGCTCAGCAGGAGACGCAGCCGCAGGGGATACTCGAACCCTCCCGAACCCCGCACCGGCTCCATCCCGCCGCCAGGAACGGCAAACGGGACCACAACGCTTCCCGGGGCCCCATCACGGGCCGCACCATGAGCCACCAGAACCTCCGCCCGCGCGCCGAGGTCGGCCTGGAACCGTCGCCGGTAGGAATCGGTCCCCCGGGCCTGAACAATGCTGCTCCGGCCGATCAGCCGTTCGGCAAGCTGAAGATCCTCCCCACCCCGCCCCTCCGACCCTCCCGCGCCCGAGATCGCTCCATAAACCGACCCCAGAATGGCCCGGGATCGGACCAGTTCGTCTCTGCTCCAGCGCGGCGACCCACCGCGGGAGGAATCACCCGACCGCCCGGCCGGCCCTCCCGCCGCCAGCGTCGCTCCATTCCGCACGTCCACGATGTCGAAGACACTCTCGACCAGACGGAAGTTCTCGGGATCCTGGCGGGCAACGAAGTGGAGGATGAGATCCTGCCCGCCCCGGGCGTAGCGCCACGATTCGTTGGGCTCGACCCCCAAGGTCTGGAGGGTGGCCCGGTCGTCGGGCTCGCCGTGACGTATGAAGATCTCGCCCCGTTCGTCCACCCGGGGCCCCTCGCTGACGGC
This sequence comes from Gemmatimonadales bacterium, assembly GCA_039794085.1. Lineage (GTDB taxonomy): Bacteria > Gemmatimonadota > Gemmatimonadetes > Gemmatimonadales > GWC2-71-9 > OFTM291. The sequence continues at coordinate 116,027 of JBDIWC010000003.1, read as the reverse complement.
GATCCAGGTGCGGTCGTCCCACACCCGGGGAGGAACCCGGAGGGGAAAGCGACGCCGAGCCTCGTAGAGTCGCCGGTAATGCTCCACCAGACGCTCGCCCGGCTCCCGGAACTCCGCCAGGTCGCGCTCCCGCCAGAACCGGGCGAGGAAGGTGGCCCGGGCCTCCCCCCGGGTTCCATCGAACCTCGCGAGTTCCGCGGGGGACGCGATCGGGGCGAGATCGCTCCGATACTCGGCCACGGTGGCCGAATCGTCCGATCGCGCCCCGGCAAAGTACGGCACCGCCCCATCACGACGCCCCATCAGGAAGCGGGTCCGGGCCACCTCGAGAAGTGGAAGCCCCGCCCCCCGGGGACCGAGATCGTCCGCCACCTGATCAAATGCCAGCAAGGCCAGTGTGAGATCCCCGAACTCACGCTCGGTTCGGCCCAGGGCGAGCTTGAGGCGCACATCCAGGGAGGCGGTGGTTCCCCGCGCGGTGCGCCGCAGCGCCTCCAGGGCGAGCCGGGCCCGGGTCGGCTCCCGCTCGTGAACGGAACGCACCGCCAGGGCATAGAGCCGATGCGCAAATCCGGGGTCCACCTCCGCGGCGCGCGCAAAGGCCACGACGGCCCGATCCGCGGCGTCCCGCGCCAACAGCCCGACGGCAACCCGGCGTGAGGCCTCGGCTTGAACCCGTCCGAGCGCAAACTCGGAGAGGCCCAGTCCGTACCAGCCGAGGGGAGCGGCGGGACGGAGACGGGTGGTCCAGAGGAATTCGCTCGCCGCATCGTTGAAGTGGGCGGTCTGGCCCAATTCGCCCAGCCGGAGGGCGAGAAACCCGAGCCGGAGGTGGAGCGCCGGATCGGAGATGGCCCGGGATGCCTGGAGGATCAATCGCCTCTCGAGTTCCCCGAGATCCACCGTGTCGTTGACCCGGCGAAGGGAATCCTGGAACCGGAGGAGCGCCGCTTCTTCGATTCCGACCTGTTCCTGGCCTCGAAGGATCCCGGCGGCGGGTCCCATCCCCAGTGCCACCAGCAGGGAGGCACACGCCGCCCCGCGCCCCCACCCCGAGAGGGGGAAGAGGCGAGAGCGGACGAGTGGCATCCCGGGGAACCGCATCGCAGACATACCTGCTTTCATCATGAATCCAGACACGCACTGGCCCGATACGGGAAAGCTGTCATTGCGAGGGCCCGAAGGGCCCGTGGCAATCCCGTGAACCCATGCCGACTACGCGTGACACCACCTCGGCCTTCCTGCCGGACCCCTTCCTGCCCGTCCTGGCATGAAGGCCGGGCATCCTCTCCCAGAGCCAGCTCCCGCTCACGAGATCGCCACGGCGGCGTCGCCGCCTCGCGATGACGGACTCCGGCAGGAAGGCCGGGCATTCTCTTCCGGCGCCACATTCCGCGCACGAGATCGCCACGGCGGCGTCGCCGCCTCGCGATGACGGCCTCCGTGGGTCCCGCGCCGACCCGCGCCCGGGCGACGCATGCGTCGCCCCTACAGACTACAGACGACCGCTCCCGCAGATTCTGCACACCTCACCGGTCCCCCGCCACTGAGCGAAGAAAGGCGATCAAACCGTCCCGTACCGCCTCAGCGTACCGGGTCTGAACCTCGGGCGTGCGCAGTGCCGCCTCATGCTCGGGAAGCATCATGAAGAGGCCCTCGGTCATGATGGCCGGCATCCCGGTGCGCCGGATGACGGCGAGGTCGGCCTGGGCCACCCCGAGATCGCCCGCGCCGAGCCGGCGGACGAGTTGAGCCTGCACCGCGCGGGCGAGCGGGAGGCTCGCAGGCCGGTGATAGAAGGTGCTGCTTCCGCTGTTCGGCCCGGGTGGCACGCCATCGGGCAGGGCATTGTTGTGGATGGAGACGAGGAGGTCCGCCCCGACCTGGTCGGCTCTCTGCCCCCGCTCCACGAGGCCGACCGGATGTTCGGTGGGTCGAAGGGAGACGACCGTGGCCCCCTCCGCCTCCAGCATGGTCGAGAGGCGCCGGGCGATGAAGAGATTGGCATCGGCCTCGGTGAGTCCGGTGGGCCCGGTGCTCCCTCCCGGGGGATGGCCGGCGTCGACCACGATGACTCGACCTCGCAGGGGATGCTTCCGGTCGATCGCCGGGGGGGACCGCAACTCCAGGATCAGGTCCTCCTGATCCCACGAGATGCGATACCCCCAGAGCGGCTCGGCGAGAAGGAAATCGATCACGGCCCGATCGGTCGCCGTCTGGCGCCACCGCACTTCCCGCACCAGGTTCCCCCCCGGTTCTTCGGCGCCATACCGGATCCAGTCCACGTCACCCACCGCATTGTACAACACCAACGTGAGACGATCTCCCTCCTCGGTGACCCGGAAGGGAACCCTGCGGCCGACGGGAATGCGGACGCGGGCCGGATGCCCCGGGGTCAGGGTCACGGTTCCGATCACCGCGGGACCCTCCGGGAGGGCCCTCGGATCGGGGCGGGTTTCCCGGGCGGAGACCCAGGCCATCTGTCCGGTATCGAGGCGGATCCGCTGGTCACCATTGATCCGGCCGGCCGGCGTGACGACGGTCCCCGCGGGGAAAAACCAATGATAGGTCCCCCCGGGCACGGCCCGTCCCGGCGTGATGCCATCCACACCGGGACCTCCCTCCCCCCGCGGATCGTCGTCGAGAACCACCGGCGAGGGACGACCGACCCGCACCAACCGGAGAGGCCAGGGAATCTCCAGCGTGTCCCCTCCCCGGGCGACCACCAGCATCGGAGGCCCCTCCCCCGCCCCGAGCGGCTCCCTGTCGATCTCCGCGCGATAGATCCCGTCGAGGGTGTCCCGGCGGAGGCGGACCGGATCCCGGTCGAAGTTGCGGATCCCCTCGGGGACCGGAGTGAGCCGCACTCCCTCGATGAAGGGGATGGAGGTCCCATCGGCCAGGCGGAGGGCCACTCCGGCGCCCGGGGTGGCGCGCACGGAGAGGAGGAAGGGCTCCCCCCCCGGCCATTCCGCCTCGCCGCGGGGCCACATCGATGTGGTGTCGGCCCAGAGCGATCCGTCGCGCGGAGGGTGGTACCGGAACTGTTCCCGGGTTGAATGCGTCACCCGGGCGGTGTCGCCCTCGAGAGCCGCGACCACCTCGAACACGGCTTCGCCCGGGCGTCCGGTCCGGGGGAGCGCCCACGCAATCCACGCACCGTTAGGCCAGACCTCGGCGACCGCTCCATTCACGGTCACGGTGGCGCGGCCGTTGCCCGCGGCTCCGTAGAGGAAAGTCGAGTCGGCGGGGTCGAGCGTCACTTCCGGCGTGGGATACACGACCGTGAGAGCAAACGGCCCCCGGACCGAATCGACGGCGGGGAGTCCTCCCTCGCCTCGGACGGTTCGAGCAATTCCCAGGCCCCCCTCGGCCACCGGCGTGAGCGCGCGCGAGGGTTGTCGCGCAGGCGCACAGGAGAGCACGCCGCCCGCGAGGAGGAGAAGCCCCGGCAAAAACCCCGCTCTGTGCATGGCCGCAAGATACATGTTTGCTGCAACTTAGGGCAATCCTGCTCGTTGACCCGACTTCACCGGAACGGTACATTTGACACCGTTCACCCGGACGCGGCGCGATCGTCCCCGTGCCCGCGCAACCCCTGGGGGATCGGGATGCCATGAAGACCTGCCCCACCTGCGGGACCGAATACGCCGACGACGCGCACTTCTGCTCGCGAGACCGTACCCCCCTCCCCGGGAAGGCGGATCTGACGGGGGAGGTGCTCGACGGCCGGTACCGGATCGAAGCCAAGCTCGCCACCGGAGGCATGGGGGAGGTGTACCGGGCCACCCATGTCCACATCGGGCGGGTCTCGGCGATCAAGGTGATCGGTCCGGACCAGGCGACCCACCCCGATTCGGCGAGCCGGTTTCGGCGCGAAGCCCTGCACGCCTCCCGCATCACCCACCCCAACGTCTGCACCCTCTACGACTTCGGCGTCACCCCCACCGGTCGTCTCTATCTGGCGATGGAGTACATCGAGGGGGTCACGCTCCGCCAGGCCCTGGAGACGACCCCCCGATTCCCTCCCGCCCGGGTCGTGGCCATCGCGCGGCAGTGCGCGGCGGGGCTTCAGGCCGCGCACGCGCTCGGCATCGTCCACCGCGACCTCAAGCCGGACAACATCCTCCTCGCCCCGGCGCCCGGGGATGATCGGACGGGACCGGGTGGTGCGTCCCCGGCGCCGGCGGAGATCGTCAAACTGGTCGACTTCGGCATCGCCAAGGCGATGGACCCCTCGGCGGGGCCGGACATCACTCACGGCGGCCTGGTGCTGGGAACCCCCGAGTACATGGCTCCCGAGCAGCTCGCCGGCGACCCGGTCGATGCCCGCACCGACGTCTACTCCCTGGCGCTGGTGTGCTATCGGATGCTTACCGGCGCCCTTCCCTTCGTGGGGAACACGGCACAGGAGGCCCTCACCCGGCGTCTCACTCATCCTCCCCGGCCTATCGCCGACGCGGCCCCCGGGCTGGCCATCCCCGGAGGGATGGAGAGGGTGTTGCGGAAGGGACTGGCCCAGCGACCGGTGGACCGGCATGTCTCGGTGACGGCGTTCGCCGATGCCCTCTCCGCCGCGCTGGCCGAGGAACACGAGGTGCCGACGATTCGCCTGACCCGGGGGGGGGGGAGGGGCGGGGGGGAGCCGGTCCGGCGATTGCGCCGACGCCTTCTGGTGGGCCTGGCGGTCGCCGTCGCCCTGGCCTCGGTTGCGGTCTGGGCCGCGGTCCGCCCCGGGGCGGCAACCGATCCCGCGAGTGATGCTCTGGTCCCGCCCCCGCCGGACGCCACCGACTCGGCTGACGGTACCACGGGAGACCCCACGTCGGGGATCATCGCGACGCACCCCCCCGCCCTTCCCTCCGCGCCCACCCGGTCAGGAGAACCGGACCGCGGTCCGGGGAGAGAGGACCGGTCGGTCCTCGCTCTCCCGAGCCCCGAGGCGATCACGTCCGACGATCCGGCCGTGCGCGAAAACGCCCGGCGCCAGATCCTGCGCCTCGCGTCCGATACCAGTCTTCCCGACACACTGCGAGCCAGCGCCGCTTTCGGGCTCGCGGAACAGGCACGGCTGGACCATCAGATCGACGCCCAGATCCATTACCTTGAAGTCGCCATGCGCCTCAACCCAACACCGCGCTACCGGGATCTCCTGGCCCGGGCTCGCCAAGCCAGGGATTCAATCAGCCTGTGACAGCCCCCGATCTCTACGTCACGATCAGCACCCGGACCGACCCCGGCATGACGCGTGACCACAATGAGGACACCTTCCTGGTGGCCAACCTCTCGACGGGACGGACCCACGTCGATTCGGTGGCTGTGACCGAGCCCGTCGGAGAACGGGGCCATCTCTTTCTCGTGGCCGACGGCATGGGCGGGGCCGCCGCGGGCGAACTGGCCAGCTCCATGGCCGCGGACCTGATCTTCGGACACCTCTCCCAGGTGTGGGCCCACGACGCCGAGCAGACGCCCGAGCGTTTCACCTTCCTGTTGAAGGAAGCGGTCAGTCTCGCCAACCTGCAGATCAACACCTATGCCGGGGCCCATCCCGAGTTCCGGGGCATGGGCACCACGGCCACCGTGGCCGGGGTCCTGGGAAACCTTCTCTACGTGGCCCAGGTGGGAGACAGCCGGGCGTACCTGGTCCGAGACGGAGAGGCGGTGCAGTTGACCAAAGACCAGTCCCTGACCCAGCGCCTGGTGGACGCGGGGGAGATGACCGAGGAGCAGGCGGAACGGAGCGAGCGCCGGAACATCATCCTGCAGGCCTTGGGCCCCGATCCCCACATCCGGGTGGAACTGACGTGGCATGAACTCCGCCAGGGCGACACCCTGGTTCTCTGTTCCGATGGCCTCTCAGGCCAGGTGCGCCGGGAGGAGATCGCCCGCGCGGTGACCGTGGACACGACGGAACTGGGAGGAGTGACCGAGGCGCTCATCGCGACGGCCAATGAGCGCGGGGGACCCGACAACATCACGGTGGTCGTGGCCCGTTTCGAGGGCGCCGCCCTGTCCGGTCCCCCGGAGTCCGCGGTGGCCTATCAGATCCTGAACGCGGAAGCGAGCACGACCGAATCGACCCACGAGCATCTGGCCGCCCCGCGCCCGAAAGCCCCTCCCCCACAGCGCCGGACCGGGTCGCCCCTCACGATCGCGGCCGCCGGAGTCGTTTTTCTCGGTCTCCTGGTGCTGATCTTCCTTCTTCTCACCGGCTGAGGTCCGATGGCTCCCGCCACACCCGGTCTCACCATTCTGTCGGGGGCCCGGGCCGGAGACGCGGTCGTCTTCCCCTGCGATTTTGTCACCATCGGACGGCACCCGTCGTCTCACATCGCCTTCGATCCCACGCGGGATCTCGACGTCTCCGCCCGGCACGCCGCGCTGTTCCGGCAGGACGAGACCTGGTTCGTGCGCGACCTGGGAAGCACCAACGGGACCTGGGTGAACGGAGAGCGGGTGCGGGATGACCGTCCGCTCGCCCCGGGCGACGTCATTCGCTTCGGACCACTCGGACCCGAAACCCGGTTCGACATGGAGGGGCCGGGCGGACGAGCCGCCGCATCTTCCCCCGGGCGGGATCGCCACGCCACCGGGGAGCTCGGCATCCTCAGCGACACGGCCGAGACCCGGGGACCGGACACCGTTCGCCCCGACCCGATCCGTCACCGCACGACACCCGCGGCGTCCGGCGCCCCAGGCCGGTCCCCCCTCGCGATCCACGCCGAGGTGGCGCGCCGGACGGTGCGGTGGAGGCGCCTCACGTGGGGTTCCCTCGCGGCGGTGCTGCTGCTGGTGACGGGTGTCGCCGGATATGTCGTGGCCACCCGCCGGAGCGAGGCGGCGCGGCGGGCCGACCTCCTGCACCGGGTGGACAGCCTGGTCCGGATCATCGCCGCCACGGAGACGGGGACTCCGGCGCTCGATTCGATGCTCGGGACCGTGGGGGACGCGGTGCGCGCGTACTCGGCCGCCCTGGACAATGCCACGGCCCGGGAGTTCGACTCCCTCGAGGCGGCGGTGTCCCGCACGGTGACCGAGCGGGCTCCCCTGCTGGGCGTGGCGGGCCTCGACTCGCGCGGCGTTGCGGAGGCCAACATCGACGCCGTCGCCCTGGTCGTGGCCGAGTTCCGGGATGGGCGGGCCTGGACCGCGACGGGGTTCGCGGCGGTCCGGAGCGGGGATACCGCGTGGGTCGTGACGAGTCGCCACGCCGTGTCCGACTCCCTGGGACGAAGCGCCCGCCGGGCCGGGGTGATCTTTCACGGTTCGGCCCAGAACTTCCCGGCCGAAATCGTGGCCCGGCATGACAGTCTCGATCTGGCGGTGCTCCGGGTGGTCGTGACGGGGGGGGTGCCGGTGGTCCGGGGTCTGGACGACGCGGGAGAGGGCACATCGGTCGGGATGCCGGTGGTGCTGATCAGCTTTCCACGCGGGCTGGACCTCCCGATGGGGACGCGATGGGAAGAGACGGGAGTGGTGGCCTCGTTATTCACGGGGACGGTGAGCCGCGTCCTTCCGTCGGTGCTGCAGGTCGATGGATACGGGGCGGCGGGATCGAGCGGGAGTCCGGTGTTCGGTGGGGATGGCCGGGTGGTCGGCGTGCTGTATGCGGGCGCCTCGGACACCGGGGGGCGGATTCTGTACGCGGTGCCGGCACGCTTCGTTCGAGCGATGCTCGACAATGACCAATGACCAGTGAACAGCTTGTGGGCCTTCAGGGGAACGGTGTCATCGCGAGGGCCCGCGCGGGGAATGTTGTCATCGCGAGGGCCTGCGCGGGGAATGTTGTCATCGCGAGGGCCCGCAGGGCCCGTGGCGATCCCGTGAGCCGATAGTGACCCGGCAAGACGTGAGACCGGCCATCGTACCGGAACCCAACAGGCTTGGTCCTGGCATGATGGCCCGCGATCGTCTCCCGACGCAGGCCTTCGCTCACGAGATCGCCACGGCGGCTTCGCCGCCTCGCGATGACAGCCTTCCGGGTGCTCACCCGGATCCGCAGTGCCGTCCCCCCCCCCCACGACCACCCTTCGAACTTCACACTTCGCACTTCACACTTCCTCTCCGGGGCTCTCGCCCCGGGCTCGGCGGTGCGGCCGTTCACACGGCCGAGAGGTCCCCGATGCCATCCGATCCTCCCCGCCAGCCGTGGGTGCGCTGCTTGCGGCGCACCCGTGGCGATCCGAATCCCTTTCCCGGCGCTGCTGGGTGGGGGCCGGCGCTTCAGCGCCGGTCACCGAAGGTGCATCGCGGAGTGTCAAAAAGTTTCTCTTGACAGAGGCAATCCCATTTGCTACCGTGGTAAGGTACACTACTTTTACAAGTGAGGTGCACCATGGAACGTCTGTGGACGCAGGACGCAGGACGCAGGACGCAGGACGCAGGACGCAGGACGCAGGACGCGTTGGACGCCGCTTCGCCGCCGCCCCGTTCCTCCTCCTGCTGGCGCTGACCGCCTGCGACAATAGAACCGTCGCCCCCAGCGACGACGCGATGTCTCCCACCTTCAACACCGCAGGACAGCCCGGCGCCAGCGGTCTGGTCCGCACCCTCGATGATGAGTTCAGCGACCTGGCCGGGGAAGTCCCGGGCTTCGGAGGGCTCTACTACGACGACGACGGGACACTCACCGTTCGGCTGAAGGACACCGGACGGGCCGACGCGGCACGGTCCCCGGTCAGCGCGTTCTTGGTGCGGCAGGCCGGCCGGAGCCCCGCGCGGCTCGGCCAGATTCCCGGCGAGGTGGGGGCGATGCGGGCGATAGCGGCCCGCTACGACTTCCGGGAGCTGCGCGCCTGGTACACCGGCCAAGTCATTCCCAGTCTGGGGGCAACGGATGGGGTCACCATGACCGACATCGACGAGCGGCGGAACCGGATCGTGATCGGGGTGCGGGATCTCTCGACCGGGGGCGCCATCACGACGCGGCTCAGCGGCCTCGGGATCCCGGCCGATGCAGTGGAGATCGTTCCTTTCGAGGGGGCCGTGGCGCGCCCGGCCGTGGTCCAGTCGGACCCGGAGTGTGACCCCGAGACGGCGATCGAGCCGTGTGAGGGTGGCGGCGGCGGCGGAGGTGGCGGAACCTCGTTCAGCATCACCAGCACCCGGCGCCCTGTGCCAGGCGGCATGCAGATCCAGTTCTTCCTGGGAGGCCAGCCGTTCAACTGCACACTAGGATACAATGCGCGTCCCGATGCGGGGTCCAACCCGGCCCGGTACTTCCTCACCAACTCCCACTGCACCGACAATTTCGGCGTGGTCACCCAGATGCCGATGGGCCAGTCCTCGACAGCCGAACAGATCGGAACCGAGCTCGTCGATCCCCCGACGTTCACCAGCGCCGCGGATCCAGCGTGCCCCGCCGGGCGCCAGTGCCGCTATTCCGACGCCGCGCTGTTCGTCTACGGCACCAGTGCCAACTCGGATCATGGCCGGGTGGCGATACCCCCGGTCGGGAGCCTCACGGCCAGCGTTTTCGGAACGGTTTTCTCCTACGGAAACGCGGTGATGGGACAGACTGTGCAGAAGGTCGGGCGGACCACGGGGAACACGGTGGGAACGGTGCAGCAGACCTGTGCCATGTTTAACCAGTTTGAGGAGAACCAATTCGGACAACTATTTGATACCGGCCGGACGATGCTCTGCCAGTTCCAAGCTACCTACAGTTGCCTGAAAGGCGACAGCGGCGGGCCAGTGTTCTTCGGGATCGGTGGCAACGACATCTTCGCGGTGGGTCTCAACTGGGGGAGTGGCTGCGTGTTCAGCCCGATTACCGCCGTGGCGGCGGAAATCGAAGATATCCCCGCCGGTTTCGGGATCAACATCACCGGATCGTGACCCATGACTCCGCGAACATATCCAACAGTACACGGTTCAACAGCCGCCCGCACTCTAGCCACCGTGCTGGTCCTGTGGGCGGCCACCAGTTCCTGCTCATCCCCCTCGGGGCCTTCGGCCGAACCGGTGGTCTACAACCTGGTCTCGATCTTCGGCCGCCCCCTGCCCGCGCCCATGTTCAAGACGGGTGGGGTAGACGAGAATGGCGAGCCGCTCGTGACAGAGCTCATCGTCAACTTCCATACCATCACCCTTCTCCCCGACGGGACCTTTCTTGGCCATGCAAAGTATGAGCGGAGAAGGAACGGGATCACCATCGAGACGTTGGAACTGGGGCCCGAACGGTTCGGGACGTTCCGGTGGGTGGGGGATACCTTGGTCACCCGCGCCGACAACCGCGAGGCCGTTCCGGAGGGCGGAGCGCTTATAGGGAACCCGGGACCCGAATTCGAGCATTACCCGGTCAGTGGTACTCGGGAGACGATCTGGACCGCGGTGGGTACCTGGGTCTGGATCTATCAGCGTGCGGGGGGAGCGGTGATCAATGAGCAATGATCAATGACCAGGGCTCACGGTTCGGTGTGCGGACAGCGGGCCGACCCCGAGTGAAAGGAGGGGATCCGGCGTGCGCTCCTTGCGGCGCATTGATCTATGGACAATGATCAATGAACAGTTTTCATCTTCAGTGTTCGGCTCGCGGAGTCATCCGGATGGGGGTCCGGCGCTTCGGCGCAGGTCACCGAAGGTGCATCGCGCGGGATTCATCCCGCGTGATCGTACAGCAGACCAGAAGGAACCGGCCGGATTCTGGCATGGAGGCCGTCATCGCGAGGGCCCGCAGGGGGAACGCTGTCATCGCGAGGGCCCGGATCGCCACGTCGGCTTCGCCTCCTCGCGACAGGGGGCCCGTGGCGATCCCGTGAGCCCGTGCCGTCCCGGCGAGACACAAGGCCGGCCATCGTGCCGGAACCCAACAGGCTCGGTCTTGGCATGATGGCCCGCGATCGTCTCCCGACGCAGGCCTCCGCCCACGAGATCGCCCAGGCGTCTCAGATCATCCCTCGTTTCACTCGGGATGACACCTGGTCACTCTTCAAACTTCACACTTCGAACTTCACACTTCCATTCGCCGCCTCGCGATGACAGCCCATCCGGGGGTTCGTCGCGGTTCCCGGTGGCGTCAGCCACCTCAATTGGCCGAGCAAGGGGCGTCAGCCCCGGGAAATACCAACCAAGGCCGAGAACGCCCAGCGGAGGGTGTCATGCGACCATCGTGGATCCAGACGACGTGAAGTACGCCTGCAGCGGTCTCAGATCCCTCGTTTCACTCGGGATGACACAGTTTACCCAAAGGCGAGCAGCAGCCACCCCGTCCCCAGCGTGCCGCCCAGGATCACCACCAACCATTGGATCCATCGCCGCCCGTCCGCCCGGAGGGAGTCGAGCGGCGCGAGCCCGGTGTGCGCGGCCATCGGCGCCCACCAGCCGGCGGGTCGGACCCGGGCGTAGAACCGGTCGAGCACCTCGGCCGGTTCGGGACGGGTGAGCCACATCACCGGCACCCACACGGCCAGCGCCCCGAAGGCGGTGATGGCGAGCCGCTGGCCGAAGGTGAGGTCCGCGAAAAACGGCAGGTAGGTCATGAGCGCCAGAACGAGTCCCGCGAGCATGGCGCTCAGTTCCGCCCAGGCGTTGATCCGCCACCAGAACCAACGCAGCAGCAGCACCAGGCCCGGCCCGTTGCCGATCAGGATGAGGAAGCGGAACACCGCCCCGACGTCGTCCATGAAAAAGGAGAGAGTGGCGGCGAGCACGGTGAGGCCCACCGAGGCCCAGCGGGCGGCCCGGAGGAGGTGGGCATCGCTCCGGCCAGGACGGAAGCGGGCGTAGAGGTCGTTGACGACGTAGGAGGCCCCCCAGTTGACCTGGGTGCTGACCGTGGACATGAAGGCCGCCAGCATGCTCGCGAACACCAACCCGAGCAGTCCGCTCGGCAGGTAGCGCACCATCAACATCGGGTACGCCAGCTCGGGATCCTCGAGGCCGGGCAGGATGACGAGAGCCGCCAGCCCGACCATGACCCAGGGCCAGGTCCGCACCACGTAGTTCAGGATGTTGAACGCGTGGGCCGCCTTCTCCGCCTCCCGTTCGTTTCGGGTGGACGAGAGCCGCTGCACGAACATCCCCCCGCCGTCGCTGTTCCGGAACGCCCACCATTGAATGGCGATGTACCCGAAGAAGGTGGAGAACGGCACCAGGGCATCGCTCCCGGTCGGGATCAGGTCGAGGGAGTTCCCCTTCCCCTGGGCCCGGAGGGTGTCCGCCAGGGCGCCGATGCCGCCCACTTCGCTCAGGGCGAACCAGGCCACCAGCACGGCACCGGACATGGCGAGGATGTACTGGACGAAATCGGTGGCGACCACACCCCAGAGGCCCGACACCGCGGTGTAGACCAGCACGATGAGCACGATCGGCATCAGGACCCAGAGGCGGTCATCCCCCGGGAGGTCGGGAAGATTGGCGGTGAGGCCCAGGGCCACCACCACCTTGCGCATCGCGAGCATCCCATACCCGATGCTGATGCCGTTGAAGGGGACAGCCAGCAGAAAGGCCCGGGTGGTCCGGAGCCACGCGGCGGAGCGGCCGCCGTAGCGGATCTCGGTCAGTTCGAGGTCGGTGAGGACATTGGCCCGGCGCCACAGCTTGGCGAGCAGCACCGCCATCAGCACGTGGGCAAAGGCGAAGGCCCACCACTCCCAGTTGCCCGCGATGCCGGCCCGCGCTACCCGGCCCGCCACGTACAAAGGGGTGTCGACATTGAAAGTCGTGGCGGCCATCGAGGTGGCGGCGAGCCACCACGGGATGGCGCGGCCGCCCACGAAGAACTCCGCCAGGGACCGTGCGCCACGCCGCGCCACCAGGAGGCCGAGGGAGAGGGTGCCGACGAGATACGCGGCCACCACGATCCAGTCGAGACGACTCACCGGATGCGATCCCGGATCCAGTTCGCCACCGATTCCTGCATCAGCCGCTGCCGGTGCCAGGCCACCAGAACGGGCACCGTCCCCTGAATCTCCTCGGCGATGCGCCGATGCCCGAAAAGCACCACGAGATCGGCACCGGGGAGCGCATCGCCCAGAGCGGCCCGGGCCCGCGGGCCGAGCGTGGCCCGTCGCTTGCCGGCGCGTGGCTCGGAGAACACCAGCACCAGGCGGCTCCCTCCCTCGCCGAGGGGAACCCCGGCACGCCCCAGGGCCTCGGACACGACGTGCGGAGAGGAGGGAGGCCAGGTCCCCTCCTGATCATCATCCACCACCACCAGGTCGACGGGAGAGCGGAGCACCGGTTCGTCCCCGCGGATCAGCCCCTCGGACAGGATGCGCGTGGCCAGGAGACGATCGAGCCCGGGGAGATCCACGCCCGGGGCGGGTTTCGCCGTGGCTGCCCGGGCCGCTGTCTCCCATCGTGCCAGACTCTCCCGTACCCGGGCCGCGAAGGACTCGTCCTCCGAGACTCGGTCCCGCAGTCGCGCGATGACCGCCAGCGGCTCCTCGGGATAGAGGAGGAGATCGACCCCGGCGGCGAGCGCCCGGCAGGCGGCCTCTCCGGGTCCCTTCGACTGCCGGGCCCCCTCCATCATCAGGGCATCGGTCACGATGACCCCCTCGAACCCCTCGGTACGGAGTCCGGCCAGGATCGGAGCGGAGAAGGTGGCGGGCGTTCCTGTCGGATCAAGAGAGGGATAGGCAACGTGCGCGGTCATGATGCCGGACACGCCGGCTTGCACCGCGGCCCGGAACGGAATCCGATCCCGCTCGAGCAGGGCGCCCGACGCGGACACCACCGGCAGGGTGAGATGGCTGTCCGCGGTGGTGCGACCATGGCCGGGAAAGTGCTTGGCACAAGCGAGCGCCGATTCCTGGCACCCCTCGATCCAGGCCCGGACATGCACCGCCACCCTCTCGGGATCGTCGCCGAAGGCCCGGCTCTGCACGATCGGGTTGTCGGCCTCGGCATCAAGGTCCGCCACCGGGGCGAGAACCCAGTTGATGCCGACAGACCGGGCGTCGCGGGCCGTGCGCCGTCCCGCCTCGCGGGAGAGCTCGGAATCGTCGATCCAACCCAGGGCACCGGGAGGGGGAAGCTCGGTCAATCCGGCCACCTGCTGCCCCGCCCCCCGTTCCAGATCGGAGGCTACCAGCAGCGGCCAGTCTGCGGCCCCCTGAAGTTGCTTCACCATGCGCGGCACCGACTCGGTGCTGCCTCCGAAGAGGATCACTCCCCCCGCCCCGGCGTCGATGGCCCGGAGCGCATCATCCCGAGCCACCTCCACTCCCCGGGGGTCATCCCACCGAACCGCGGGCAGGACGAGTCGTGCCGGGTTCACGCCGGGGTGATGCTCCCGAGCACCCGCGGTCCGCGGGCCCCCGTGACCTCGGGGAGGTTGCCGGGCTGGCCATGCACCGTGAGATAGCCGAGGTGGGCAAAGGCGACCGCCTCCTTGGCATCGCCGGAGAAGTAGACGTCGGAGAAGTCCCGCACGGTACGGGGCGCCAGAAGTTCATCCAACCGTTTCCGCAGCACCGGATGCCGCGTCCCCCCTCCCGACACGAGGATCTCGGAGCCGGCCGGGAGCCAGCGCGTAATCGCGTCGGCGATCGACCGGACCGTGATCTCAACTGCGGTGGCCACCGCATCGGGCCCGGCCCCCAACTGTCCGACCAACCCGTCTCCAAAATGTTCCCGGCCCGTGCTCTTGGGCGGCGATCGGTGAAACCAGGGATCGGCCAGCACGGCGGTGACCGTGGCCTCATCGACCCGACCCGCCGCCGCCACCGCTCCGTCCCGGTCGAAGGGAAGGGCCGGGTCGTGCCGCCGGGCCAAGGCATCGATCAGCACCATCCCCGGTCCGGTGTCGAAGGCGAGAACGCCGTGGTCGGCCTCCCGGCGCGGCACGAAGGTGACGTTGGCCATCCCCCCGATGTTGAGCAGGATCCGGGCATGATCCGGGGCCCCGAAGAGGAGCACATCGGCCATCGGCACGAGGGGAGCCCCCTCCCCTCCCGCCGCCACATCCCGGGCCCGGAACCCGCTCACGACCCGCACCCCGAATCGCTCCGCCAGCACCGCCGGTTCGCCGAGCTGCCAGCTCACCCGGCCCGGCTCGTGCCAGAGAGTCTGGCCCGGGAAGGCGATGAAGTCCAACGTGCTGGCCCGGGTGCGTCCGGTGGCCAGCACCTGGTCCACGGCTTCGCAGGCCCAGACACCGAGTTGCACATGCAGGCGGGCGAAGTCGGCCGAGGACCCGTCATGGAGGCACTTTTCGAGAAGGGCGCGCTCCGCCGACGCATAGGGCCGGGTCTCGAATGCGAGGAGGTGCGCGCGTGCCGGGCCCTCGAGGCGCACCAGGGCGGCATCCATGCCGTCGAGCGAGGTGCCCGACATGAGGCCGATCGCGAGGACGGGTCGTTCGGTCATGAGGGCACCGGGGGAGGGGGAGGGGGAGGGGGAGGGGGAGGAGGTGGGTCGCCGACGACCGCGCGGAGGCGGCCGTCATGGAGGAGGAGTTCCCGCTCGGCCTCCGCGCGGGACCGGTTGAGCAACACCATCACGATCGCCGTGCGCACGCTGCCACCGGCCGCGTCGATGGCGCCCCGAGCCGATTCGCGGTCGATGCCGGTGGCCTCGATCAGGATGCGCTCCCCCCGGTCCCGCAGTTTGGCGCTCCGGGCCTGGAGATCCACCATCAGGTTGCCCCAGGTCTTTCCCAGCCGGATCATGGCGCCGGTGGAGATCATGTTGAGGACGAGCTTGGTGGCGGTGCCCGCCTTGAGCCGGGTGGATCCGGTGATCACCTCCGGTCCGGTCGGCACCAGAATGACGACGTCGCATGCCATCCGCAGGTTCTCCGGGGGGGCGGCACAGCAGAGGAGCACGGTGTGCGCCTTGCGGGTGCGGGCCTGCAGGAGTGCCGCACGGACGAAGGGGGTCACCCCGCTCGCCGCGATTCCCACCAGCACGTCGAGGGATCCGATCCGGTGGTGCTCGACCGCGGAGCGGGCGGCGCCTTCGTCGTCCTCCACGCCCTCCATCGACTGGACCAGCGCCGCGGGTCCCCCGGCGATGATCCCGATCACCTGCGCCGGATCGGATCCGAAGGTCGGGGGGCATTCCGAGGCATCGAGCACCCCCAGCCGGCCGCTGGTCCCGGCCCCGAGATAGAACAGCCGACCCCCGCCCCGAAGCGCCTCCTCGACGGCCTGGATCGCGGCGGCGATCGCGTCACCCACGTCCCGGACCAGTTCGGGGACCGTGGCATCCTCGGCGCACATGAGATCGACAATCTCCCGGGGGGTCGCGGTGTCGATGTGCTGGGTTCGGGGGTTCCGGCGTTCGGTCAGGCGAAGGCCGACAGGCGTGGCGGAGTCGGGCGGCATCCGCGAAAGGTAATCGAAGTTTGAAGTTCGAAGTTTGAAGTTTGAAGTGTTCGGGACCTCGAAGGTACATCGGAGCGTCACCCCGGCGAACGCCGGGGTCCATGGTCGGGCAGGCAAGGGCTCACGAAGACACCGCCCCAACCAGGCGCCACCAGGACAACCAACAACTTCACGTCCTGACTTCGGAGTCTGGCCCGCGGGGAGTACACCCGCGACCTCCTCAGATCCCTCGCCTTGCGGCTCGGGATGACTCCGTTCACGGGATGATTCCGGTCCACGAAACAGTCACCATCCTTCAGGACCCGTCGCCGCGGGCGCCGAGCCCCGGGCTTCACCCGTGGATCGAGGCTGATCGCCACTCTGGAAAATGGACCCCGGCTTCCGCCGGGGTGACGATCCCGCTCCAGTTGAGATCCGGCGTCCACTTCAAACTTCAAACTTCTCCCGGTCAGTTCCGCGGAACCTCGAGGGGATCGGAGAGGGTGATATCGATCCGGGCACCCGGGAGGATCACGACGTCCCGGTCCACCCCCTGCACCGCGACGGCGGTGCCGGCCCCGGCTCCGACCACACCGCCGACGACGGTGCCCTTCTTTCCCCCGAGGATGTTGCCGAGCACAGCCCCGGCCGCCGCGCCGATGCCGACCTTCGCCACGTCGCCGGCCTGGACACCGCGACCCTGCAGTTCATACTCGACGCTGGTCACCCGGGCGGAGAGCGGGTACGACTTGCCGCGGATGGTCACCCGGCTCGGCCGGAGGGTGAGCTTGCCCACGTCGTCACCCTTGTTCTCCGAGGGCCCCAGTTCGACGATCTCCAGGGTCATCCGCGAGCCGGCGGGAATCACCACGGCCCCACTGGCATCTCTCACATCGCTGGGCACGGTGACCGTCATCGTCTCCCCGGCCTTGTTTCTCCGGGAGGTGATGGTGTCCTGCATCGTCTGCACCTGAAACGACGTCCCGCGCGCGAGGGACAGGGGTGGTGGAGGCGCGGGTGGAGCCGGAGGTGGTGCCGGCGCCAGGTTCCGGGTCAGCGCCGGTGGGGGTGGGGGCGGCGGCGGGGGCGGGGGTGGTGTCCGGCGCGGAGCAAGCCGAGCCACGGGGGGCGGCGGGGGCGGCGTCGGCTCGGGCTCGGCGGTCGAGGCCCGGTCGTCCATGACATAGACCGTCTCCGCAGGCGCCAGCGAGAGGTCCCGGGGGAGAGTGTCGTCAGTGACGGGCTGGTCGCCGCCGCAGGCCGTCATCAGGACGGCCATCGCGATCCACGGGCCAGCAGTACGGTGGTTCATCATCGGTACCTCCTGGTGCTGTCGGCCATCGGGGGGAAGCCCGGAATGGGCGTCCCCGGTGGCGGTGTCATGCCATCTACCTACTGGAGACGTCTCACTCGTCTCCCACCCTCACAGCCACTGCCGCAGGAACTCGGGGGTGAATCCCGAGAGCCAGCCTGCCAGCCGGGTGAACTGCCCCGACAGGAGGAGAATGCCGACCAGCAGGAGCAGGATCCCGCTGATGCGCTGCACCCAGGGAAGATAACGCCGGAACCTCTGGAACCAGTCGAGGAACGACTCCACCGCCCAGGCCGCTGCGAGGAACGGCACGGCGAGGCCCGCCGAGTAGGCGGAGAGCAGCGCGACGCCCCGCGAGGTGTCCCCTTCGGTGGCGGCGAGTCCGAGGATGCCGCCGAGGATCGGGCCGATGCAGGGGGTCCAGCCCGCCCCGAAGGCAATCCCGACCAACACGGATCCGAGATAGCCGAGCGGCTTCCGCTCCATGTGCATGCGCTGTTCCCGGGCGAGGAATCCGATGCGGAACGCCCCCAGGAGATACAGGCCAAAGAGGATGATCAGGATGCCGCCGGCCCGGGTCACCCACACCTCATAGTACTTGAGCGCGCGTCCCAGGGCCGTGGCGCTCGCCCCCAGGAGGATGAAGATCAGCGAAAAGCCGAGGACGAACAGAATGGCGTGGGTCATGGCGAGCCGACGACGCCCCTTCATCTCGTCCAGCGTCATGCCGGTGATAAACCCGAGATAGGACGGGACCAGCGGGAGGACGCAGGGGCTCAGGAAGCTGAGGAGCCCGCCCACGAAGGCAATGGCAAGTCCAATGTTCGGTGCGTCCATCGATCAGGTCATCTCCTGCCGGTTGAGGACGGGGCGCCGCGGGCCTGGCACTCGGCGCACCATCCATGGATTTCGACGCGATGCCGTCGTGGGACGAAGTTGTGCTCATCGGCGATCAGTTGCAGCATCCGTTCCAGCCGGTCGTGATGGAACTCCACGACCCGCCCGCATCGCTGGCAGAGCAGATGCTCATGCTGGGGCGTCGACCCGGCCGGTTCGAAGCGACGGAACGGCTCGCCGAAGTCGTGTTCCAGGGCCAACCCGCTCTGCACCAGGAGGTCCAGGGCGCGATACACGGTGGCCGTTCCCACATGCTCAGCACGCTCCCGGAGGGCCTCCTGGATCTCTTCCACGGAGGGGTGTCCTTCCGAGGAGAAGAGGACCCGGGCCACCGCCAGGCGGGGTTTGGTCACGGAGAGCCCGCGCTCGCGCAGGTATCGGACGAAACGTCCGACCTGTTCGTCGGCCGGGCTACTCGGAGGCCTGGGCATCGGGCTCCGGAAACCACCGCTCCCGGGGAACCGGTGCGGGGGGGTCCTCGTCGGACCGCCGGGGGACCGCCGCCAGGAGTTCGTCGAGGGCCTCGAGCGGACCGCTTCCCACCTCCTCGACCACGCAGGAAAAGCCGCCCCGCTCCTTCCCCTTGATGACGTGGATGTAGCGGGCCGTGTAGATCCGGCGGCGATCCCCGTCGACGCGGGAGATCACCGCAGTTCCGAACTCCCGCTCCTCGCGCCGGATCGGGCGGAAGGCCCAGCATCCGTCGATCTCCTCCCGGGGGACGGTGGCACCCACCTCAGCCGCCATGCGGACCCAGGCGGCGCCCTCGCCGGGGACGTCGGAAATCGTCAGGCTGGGTTGCATGCCGCCACGTGGTGTCGAAGAACGTGCATGAAGTCCTGGGCGTTGGTGACCACACCCACCGCCTGATGGGTGCCCCGATCCTTGAGCTTGCTGACGACGAACTCGGTCTGATCCACGCAGACGGTGAGCACCGGCTCGGGCACACCGCGATGGAGATGAAAGGCCGGAAGCATGTTCCCCACCGCAATCGCATGGAGGGCCGTGGCGATGAAGAGAGCCCCCGTGGCGCGGATGGTGAAGGGCCGCATGGCGTCCTGCGCGTCAAGAACGTCGGTGACCACTCCCGGGAGCGGACCGTCGTCGCGAATGGACCCGGCCAGCACCCAGGGGATCTCGTGGGTCACGAGGGAGTGCATGATGCCACTGGTGACGACTCCGCTCCGCACGGCCTCCTCGATGGAGCCGATCGCGCGGATCCGGTTGATGGCCCTCATGTGGAGGGCATGACCCCCCTCGGCCGCCCGTCCGGTTCCGCGCATTCCCAGGGTGGTCCCGTAGAGGGCCGCCTCGATGTCGTGCACCGCCACCGCGTTGCCGGCCAGGACCGCCTGCACGAATCCCTGCGCAATGAACCACTCGAAGTCGGCTCGCGCCCGGGAGTGCACCAGGGCCGGCCCCACCACCCAGACCAGAAAGCCGCTGGTGTCCCGCTCCCGAACGAGCCGTGAGGCGAGGTCGGCATAGTCCACCGGGCGCTCCCGGCTTACCTCGGTGGACATGAACTGGAAGCCCTGCCCCGGGGTGGGCGTGTGGAGGAACCCGTGGGTGTCGACCCAGATGCCCTCCGATCCGTCTTCGGCGAGTCCCATGGCCACCAGCTCTCCCTGGTGCACCCGCCGAGGTTCGAGGACCACCAACGACTCCGAGCGCCGCACGATGACTCCATCCATGCGCGCATGCATCGGCATGACCCATCCCTCCGACAACCGCACCCAGGTCGGAAGGTTGGTGGTGGCGAAGAACCCTTCCGGCATCACCCCATCGGCGGGGGCGGGAAGGAAACGGGCCTCGGGCGCCTCCAGAAGAGGAACGGGCATCGGGTCGGGAGGCGGGTTGGGATGAGTCATGCGCGGAGGGAAGGTAGGCCCCGAGGCGGGCCGATTCAAGCGACCCTCGAACCTTGCTACCTTTCGACCCCATGCCCCCCCACTCCCTGCCGACCGTTCTGGGTGTCGCCCTCTCCCTTTTGGCGCTCCCGCTCGCGTCAGCGGGGGGACAGCAGGATACCACCCGCACCGACAGCACGAGGGCCGCCCGGCTTCCGGACATCGCGGTGACGGTCACCCGGCAGACGGCCCCGCTGTCCCGGATCCCCGCATCCATCTCGGTCCTGAACCGGGAGGCCCTCACCCGGGGTCGTGCCACCCTCGGGCTCGACGAAGCCCTCGCCGATGTTCCCGGTGTGCATGTGGCCAACCGGTACAACGCCTCTCTCGATCAGCGGTTGTCGATCCGCGGGTTCGGGAGCCGGTCCAGCTTCGGCATGCGAGGTCTCCGGCTGGTCCTCGACGGAGTGCCCCAGACCCTGCCGGACGGACAGGGCCAACTGTCGAACCTCGACCTCGCGTCGGTGGACCGGATCGAGATCCTCCGCGGCGCTTCGAGCGCGCTCTACGGCAACGCGGCCGGGGGCGTTCTGCAATTCTCCACCGGGTTGCCGGAGGAGCGGGGGTTCACGCAGTCGTTCCGGGCCCAGGGTGGCACGTTCGCCACTCGCAAGTGGCACTTCCTGTCCGGCTTCCGCTCCGACGCCACGGTGGCGAGCCTCGCGGTGTCCCGGATGGAGACCGACGGTTTCCGGGACCACAGCAGTGCAGACCAGCGTCAGGTAACCGCCCGGGTCCTCCACGACATCACCTCGCGCTGGCAACTCGGTTTCCGGGTGGCGGTGGCGGATGCTCCCGAGGCGAAGAACCCCGGCGCCCTCACCGCCGCCGAGGCCGCGTCCACCCCCTCGGCCGCGGCGCCCAACAACGTGGCGCGGGGAGCCGACAAGGACGTCACCCAGACCCAACTCTCGGTGCACCTGGAGGGCCGCCCGGGAGGGGTGGCCGGGCGTGGTGCGGGCAGCGGTGTTCGAACCTCCCTCGGTGCCTGGGTGCAATGGAGGGACCTGGAGAATCCCCTGGCCACGGCCCCTCCGGCACCCGCCGGTCCCACGGAGGGCACCTTCAACACCATCGACCGGGTCGTGCTGGGCACCCGGGCCGAAGCCGCCGTTCCGTTCGATGGGAACCGGGGCACGCTGACCGTCGGTGCCGATGTGCAGCGGATGCGGGACGAGCGGCGGAACTTCCGCTCGGACGGGGGACAGATCACCACCGCCCTCCTGGTGGATCAGCGGGAGACGGTGTCGGAACTCGGACCCTTTGCCCACGCCTCCTGGCAGACCGGTCCCGTCGTGCTGAGCGGGGGGCTCCGATACGATCGCCTGGTGTTCACGGTGCGGGACCGGATCGCCGCCGGGGGCGAGGACCACAGTGGCCGGCGGGTGATGGCCAACGTGAGCGGCTCTCTGGGCGTCACGATCACCCTCGATGACCGGCACAACACCTGGGTCACCGCCGGCACGGCCTTCGAGTCCCCCACGTCGACCGAACTGGTGAGCCTCCCCGGTGGTGTCATCGGCCTCAACCGCAATCTCGGCCCCCAGCGGGCGGTCAGCGTCGAGTGGGGCATCCGCGGCCGGCAGCGGGTCGCCGAGTACTCCCTCGCCGTCTATCGCATCACCGTGCGGGACGCCCTGATCCAGGCCCGGGAGCAGGATGGCCGCGCCTTTTTCCAGAACGCCGGGCGGACCCGCCATCAGGGCGTCGAAGCCGGGCTGCAGGTCCGGCCCCTCACCGGGCTTTCGATGCTGGGCGCCTACACCCTGAGCGATCTCCGGTTCACCCGATTCCGGGTGACGAACGGCGGCGTCACCGATACCCTGGACGGGAACCGGCTCCCGGGCGTCCCGCTGCATCAACTGCGGCTCGGCGTCCGGTCCGCTCTGGGGCCGGTGACCCTCGACCTCGACCAGACCCTGGCGAGCGGCGTCTGGGCCGATGACCGCAACACCCAGCAGGCGGCATCGTGGGGAGTCGGCGTCACCGGACTCCGCGCCACCTGGACCCTCGGCGCCGGGCGCCTGGCCGGCCGGCCCTTCGTGGGCGTGGAGAATCTCTTCAACCGGCGGTACATCAGCGCCGTCACGGTGAACGGATTTGGCGGACGGGTCTTTGAACCGGGGGCGAGTCGCCAGGTCTACGTGGGGGCGACGTTGGATTGGGGAACGTGGGGCGGGGAGTGGGGAGTAGAGAATAGGGAATAGGACACAGGACACAGGACACAGGACGTAGGGCGTGGAAATGTCGGGCGTCCGGTGCCACCCGTGATGTCATCGCGAGGACCCCGCAGGGGTCCCCAGGACCCAATACCCAATACCCAGTAATACCCAGGACCCAATGGTACCCAATACCCAGCACCCAATACCCAGTACCCAATACCCAGTACCCAATACCCAACACCCAACACCCTACCCTTGCATCATCTTGAACTGAGTCTCATCTTCTTGAAAGGGGAGGGTTTTCATCGGACCTCTCCCGGACCACCCCTTCGCCACGTCCTCGTAGGAGATACATGGTCACGCTCGTCACCGATTCCCGCGGAGATCTGTTCCCTTCCCACCGCGGGATCCCCTCCGCTCTCCGCCTCGCGGCCGTCATGGCGCTCTTCTACTTGGTCATCGCGGGCGCCTACATCGTGATTTCCTCCAGTCTGGCCGGAGAGCAGGCCGCGAGTGTGGAGGATCTGAAGCGGGTGGAAATCCTCAAGGGGATGGTGTTCGTCATCGTGACAGCCGCCGTGATGTTCGGGTTCAACTACCTGCTCCTGGAACGCATCCGTCGCCACGAGGATCAGATTGCCCGGCAGCAGCACGCCCTGCACCAGGGCGAAGCGGCGGTCCTGGCCGGCGTTGTGGCCACCACCATCGCCCATGACATCAACAACGCCCTCACGGTGGCGGTGATGTCCCTCGAGGACCTGCGGTCCGACCTCGCTGCCGGGTCGAGAGCCGGAGCCCTGGCGGACGACACGGCCAGGGCCCTCGAGGAAATCGGTACCTGGAACCAGCGGCTCTTCGATCTCGGGGGTCGGAGGGCCGGTCGCGAAATTTCCACGTTTGATCTGGTTCACAGCGTACGTACGAGCTTGGACCTGATCCGCCGTCATCCCCGCCTGCGATCCTCGACCCTGGTGTTTGAGCCCGAGGCCCACCCGATGATGTTCCGTGGTCATGAGAGCATCGTGCAGCGCGCCCTGGTGAATCTGGTCATCAATGCCGCCGAGGCAGCCGGGCCCGGGTCTCGCATTGAGGTCCGGTTGAGCAGGGACCGGGAGAGAGCCACGATCGAAGTGCACGACACCGGGCCGGGCGTCCCCGCCGACCAGCGAGATCTCATCCTGAAACCGTTTCACACGACCAAAACCAATGGGATGGGACTGGGACTCTCCTCGGTGGTGGCATGTACCCAGCTTCACCAGGGGGACGTTGCCATTTCCGACTCGCCCCTGGGCGGGGCCTGTTTCGTCATGACGCTTCGGCAGGACCCGGGGGAGAGCACCGTCACGCTGGATGAAGATTCGTGAGCACCGCGCACCGGGAGCGGTTCGCCGGTCGAGGGCGGTTCGTTCTCCTCGCCCTCGGTTTCCTCTGGTCCTGTGGCGGTGATCCCGACCCCTCCAGGGTGATGATGACCCGATGGACGGTCGCTCCCGGTCCTCTCTTCGATGTCGGGGCCGTGGAGGAGGACACCCTGCACTCGTTCGGGGACGTCACCGGGGCCACCCGTTTGCCGGATGGGTCGGTGGTGGTCGCGGATCGGTTGAGTGCCTCCCTGCGGTACTTCGACCCGGAAGGCCGTTTCGTGCGCTCCGTGGGTCGGAAGGGTGAGGGACCGGGCGAGTTCGATTATCTCGCCGCCCTCCGCCGCTGCGGGGACTCGCTGCATGCGCAGGACATCGCTCCCAGGCGGATAACCGTGTTCAGCCTCGACGGCACCCTGGCTCGCACTTTCTCGATTGCGGGTCCGACGCCCGGGCAGGCACCCTACCAGAGCGACTGCAATGCCGACGGTGTGTATCTGAACAACGGATGGAACGTGTCAGCAGAGACGACGTTGGGGAAGGTCCGGTGGAAGGTCCCCTACTGGCTCTCCCACCCCGATGGTACCATTCGGGACACTCTCGGGACGCATCCCGGCTCCGAGCGACTCGTCTTCACGTACGGCAGCGGACCTCATCCTCTGGGAAGGGAACCGGTGCTGGCCCTGGGCCGGGACGCCGCGTACCTGGGTTCCGCCGACAGCTTCGCCATCGAGGTCTACGGCCTCGACGGGAGCCATCTGCGCACCATCGGCCTGGATGAGCCGCCCCCCCGGACCACCGCAGCGGACGTGGCGCGCTTCAAGATGCTCGACACGCTGGGGAAGCCGGCCCGCCGCCAACCGCAGCTCGTCGAGGAGTGGCCCAAGGATTTCCCCACCACCCTGCCCACCTATACTCACTTTCTCGTCGATGGCGAGGAGCACCTCTGGGTCCGGCGCTACCCCGCGGGCGCAGCCGACACCGCCGCGTGGGTCGTCTTTGCGCCCGGCGGCGCCCCGGTGGCCGAGGTCATGCTCCCCGCGCTGTTCACCGCATACGAGATCGGACACGACTACATTCTCGGGCGGCTCCTCGACCCCACGGAGGGGTTCCATCGTGTCATCCTCTATGGGCTCGATCGCGGTAGTCCACGCTAGCCCCCTCTCCCCATAGCTGAACCACGGAGACACAGAGAGCACAGAGGGGTCGAGGTGCCCACCGGATCTTGCACCTGCGGCATCGGCAGGATGGGGGCCTTCCACCCCCCAACACCAAGACCGGATCCTGGTGTGCAAGCCCCACCTCTCCCCGGTTTGAACCACAGAGAACGCGGAGGACACAGAGGGTTGACGGCTCCCCCGACAGGTTCCCGATCTCGCGTGGCGGGCCTCGGCAGGATGGGGGCCCTTCCACCCCCCAACAACAAATGTGGATGTTGGCGCGCGAGGCGTGGAGCGACGGGAAGCCCTCACCCCCGGCCCTTGCCTATAAAAGCGCCACAGGGTCCCGGTCGAGCTGGATCCGCACCCCCCCCCTCTCGCTCCCGATGCGCGGGGACAGCGCGCGCACCATCCGCCCCAGGACCGGCGCCGTCCCCTTGAGAATCACGTGCCACCGCCACCGGTCCCGGATGCGCGCCAGGGGGCAGGCGGCGGGCCCCAGCACGTCGAGCTCCAGGGCATGGCGCTCGACCATCCGGCGCAGCCACGCCGCGAGAGCCTCGGCCCGGGCCGCCACCCGTTCCTCCACCGGCCCCGAGATCACCAGATGGACGAGTGAGGTCACGGGGGGATAGGGTGGCATCCGCCTCTGGGACAGTTCCTCGGCCAGGAAACCGGGCGCATCGTGATGCGAGGCACAGTGGATGGCGTGATGCTCCGGCTGCCGGGTCTGCACGATCACGCGTCCCCCGGCGGGACCCCGGCCCGCCCGGCCTCCCACCTGCGCAATCAGCTGAAAGGTGCGTTCGGCGGACCGGAAATCCGGGAGGGCGAGGGACGTGTCGGCATCGATCACCCCGACCACGGTCACCCAGGGAAAGTCTATTCCCTTGGCGATCATCTGGGTCCCCAGGAGAATGTCCACCTCCCGCCGGCCCACGGCGCCGAGAATCCGGTGATGGCTCCACTTGGGGCCCGTGGTGTCCAGGTCCATCCGGGCGATCCGGGCTGTGGGAAAGCGCTCGGCGACCACCGCCTCAAGCTGCTGCGTCCCCACTCCCCGCTGACGTTGCACCGTTCCCCCGCAGGTGGCGCACGCGGTGGGCATCGGGGCGCGATGGTCGCAGTAATGACAGCGCAACTCCTCGGGAGACCGGTGCACGGTGAGCGCGATGCTGCACGAGGGACATTCGGTGACCGCCCCGCACGACGGGCATTGGAGCCAGGAGGCGAACCCCCTCCGGTTGAGCAGGAGGAGTACCTGTTCGCCGCGCTCGAGCGCGGAATGAATCGTCTCGTCCAGCGTGACCGACCAGGGCACGGCCCCGGTTCCCGGCACCAGGGGAGCGCACCGCAGGTCGACCACCTCGACGGGGGGCATGCCCCGGGTGCCGATCCGATCGGGGAGGTCAACCCGGGTGATCCGGCCCTCGCTCGCCGCAGCCCAGAGTTCCAGGGAGGGAGTGGCGCTTCCGTATACCAGCCGGGCTCCCTCCTCGCGGGCACGGACCGCCGCCACGTCCCGCGCATGGTATCGGGGGGTCTCCCCGTTCTTGTAGCTCGCTTCGTGCTCCTCATCGATGATGATCACGCCCGGATCCTCCACGGGGGCAAAGATCGCCGAACGCGCCCCCACCGCGACCCGTCGCTCGCCACGGCGCAGGGCCCGCCAGGCATCGAGGCGCTCCCCGTCGGAGAGCCCGCTGTGCAGCACCGCCACCTGGTTGCCGAAGGCGCCCCGCAGGCGGCTGACCGTCTGGGGAGTGAGACTGATCTCCGGCACCAGCAGGATCGCCCCGCGCCCCTCCGCTAGGGCCGCGCGCACCAGATCGAGATAAACCAGAGTCTTGCCACTCCCCGTGACCCCGAACAGGAGGGCTCCCGCGCCGGGATCGAGCGCCAGGGTCCGGACCAGCGCCGTCTGCTGTGCCACCGTGGGAGGACCGGGCGGTGGTGTTCCCGGATCCCCCTCGAAGGGATCGCGATGGACCTCCGCCTCACGGAGAACCACCACCCCGCGCTCCACCAGATGGTTCAGGGCCCCCCGGCCTGCACTCGCCTCCCGCAGGAGATGGGGCACGGCCAGGGTTCCTCCCGATCGTTCGAGCGTCTCATAGAGGGCGCGCTGCTTCGGGGCCCGGCGGAAGAGGGCGTCGCGCTCCAGGAGAGTGAGCCCCTCCCCCGTTATCACCGCCACCCGCGTTGTGGCAGGCCGAGGCTCGGCGTCCACCGGATCGCAGCGGAGTTGGAGGGCCCCGATCCGCACCAGCCGGTTCACCACGTCCCAGAGCGGTTTCCGGAGAGTCCGGACGGCGCTGGAGAGCAGCCCCTCACCCTCCCGTGCCGCGAGCCACTCGAGAAGGTCGCCCGCCAAGCCCCCGGTGACGGGCGGATCGGGCATGAGTTCCAGGACCAGGCGGGACGCGCCCCAGAGCCCCCGCGGCAGCATCCCGCGCAGGGTAAGTCCGATCGGGGCACCATAGTAGCGACTCATCCACTCCGCAGTGGCCAGGAGCGGAGGAGCGAGGGCCGGTTCGGCATCGGGGGCGGCGAGGATCAGCCGGACCGTCACCCCCGGACCAGGCTCACCCACACCGAGGGCGGTGACAATGCCGACCAGTTCCCGACCTCTCACGGGAACCACCACCCGGGCCCCGGGAACGATCCGGTCGGCCAGGGTGGCCGGAATCCCGTAGGTGTAGGGCGTTGCGAGCGGCAGCGGCAAGGCCACGCTGGCAAACCCGGTGGGAGCGTTCATGGAGACATTCGAGGCACGGGCCACGCCGTGCGAACTCTACCGCGCCACGACCCCGAGGCCGGGACCCTCGGGCAGGTGAACCACACCCCCCTCGATCGTGGCCCCGGCAAAGGGATCCTTGGCGAGGAGCGCGGCCCCATCCAGATCCACATAGTCGAGCAAGGGGGTCAGGTGGGCCGCGGCGGTGATGCCGATGGACGACTCCACCATGCACCCGACCATGACACACATCTCGTGAGCCCGGGCCACCGCCACCATCCGGAGCGCCTCCCGAAGGCTCCCGCACTTGGCGAGCTTGATGTTGATCCCGTCCACGCACCCGACCAGGCGGGGGATGTCGGCCACCGTGAGGCAGCTTTCGTCGGCCAGGACCGGCATGGGAGCGGCGGCGGTCACCCGCGCCAACCCCTCGAGGTCACCCGGCGGAAGGGGTTGCTCCAGCACCGTCACCCCGTGGTCCTCCAGCACCGGCAGCATCGCGATCGCCTGCTTCACCGTCCACCCGCAGTTGGCATCGACCCGGAGTTCCCGGTCGGTCTCGTCGCGGATGGTCCGGAGGATCTCGTGATCCCGGTCGCTACCCAGCTTGATCTTGAGGATCGGATAGGAGGCGGCCTCGCGGATCTTGAGCCGGATCCGCTCCGCCGTGTCAATGCCGATGGTGAAGGTGCTGGCCGGGGACGCCGCGGGATCGAGCCCCCACAGCCGGTACAGGGGCACACCGAGGCGCTTTCCGACGAGATCGTGGAGCGCCATCGACACAGCGGCTCGCGCCGACGGGTTCCCCGCCAGGGTCAGGACCAGATTCCGCTCGGCAGCCTCCAGGTCAAAGGGATCGTCGGGGAGGGCCGTGGCGTAGCGACCCAGCGCGGCGAGGACCGTTTCCGGCGTTTCGCCGTAGTACCGCTGCGGCGCGGCCTCGCCCCAGCCCTCCAGGCCGTTTTCGTCCCGAAGGGTGACCTGCACGGTCCGGATCTCATGGTGGGTTCCCCGGGCGATGATGAAGGGATGCCGGGTCTGGAGGGCCAGGATCTCGGCGTGGAGACGCAGGGGGGAGGACACGGTCACCTCAGGGCGGAGGACAGGGAGACGAAAACGTGGCGCACGAAGCCTGAAGTATACCGTCCCCCGGTTCAGGTGCCGAGCGCCCGCAGGTGAGCCAGGACACCATCGGCCAGTCGGTCCGGCCGGTACCCTCCCTCGAGGAGGCTCGCGATGCCCGCCCTGGGCCACCGGGTTCGCAGGCGGAGGGTGATCTCCTCCAGGTCACTCGGTTCCAGAGTGAAGCCACCCAGAGGATCACCCGCGAGACTGTCGAAGCCGGCGGAAATCACCAGTGCATCGGGGATCCAGCCCTCTCCGGCCTGTTCAATGCCTTGCCAGAGGGTTTCCCGGTACCGGGCCCGGTCGAGCCCCGGGGCGAGCGGCAGGTTCCAGATGTTTCCGCACCCTCGTTCGTCGACGCGGCCGGTTCCGGGGTATGCGGGCCACTGATGCAGGGACACGAACCGGATCCGCGGATCGGTCTCGACCAGAGCCTGGGTCCCGTTCCCATGATGCACATCCCAGTCGACGATCAGCACTCGTTCGGCGTCCCGGGCCAGGAGATCCCGTGCGCCGAGAGCGGCGTGGGCCAGGAAGCAGAACCCCATGGCCCGGTCGGCGAGCGCGTGATGCCCGGGCGGCCGGACGGCGGCGAAGGCCCTCCCTCCCGCCCCGGCCACCCGGGCAGCGGCGAGCGCGGCCCCCGCCGCTCCGCGGATCGCGTTCCACGACGCGCGGATGGCGACGGTATCGCCATCCAGAGCCGTCCAGTCGCGGTCCGCAGTTGCCGCCAGGAGTTCCCGGTAACCAGGCGCATGCACCGTCGCCAGCTCCTCGGGCGTGGCGGGCTCCGCCTCCGACACCGCGATCCCCTCACTTTCGAGACGTTGCAGGAGGGTGAGAAGCCTCACCGGCGATTCGGGATGCCCGGGACCGGGGTCGTGCCACCGGCAGGCCGAGTGAGACCAGACCTGGAGTTCGGTGGTCATCTCCGGCGCAGCAGGTTGCGCATCTCACGCGCCTCATCGGCCAGGGCCTGTCGCTCCCGCGCCACCTCCTCCCGGAGCCGCTGGTGGCGCTTCCAGGCCCAGCGCATCGCGCCGGCCAGCAGGAGGGACACCGCCCCGCCTCCCATCAGAGACACCCGGCCCTGATCCCACCCCGCGATCAGCAGGAGCACACCGTCGAGAACGAGGATCCCGATCGCGAATGTTGTCAGGAGGCGGGACACACCGGCTCGCGGGCCGGGGGGAGCCGTCACCGCACGGGGATCCGGCGCCGGGGGAGGACGATCAAATTGGCGTCGGGAACCAGATCCAGCGAGGCCAGGGTGGCGTCATCGGAGCAGAGTGCTCCCCGGAACTTGAGCTCGCAGCGCTCAGCGGGGAGCCCGGCCCGAGTCGCCGCCAGGGCCTCGCGCTTCAGGTCGGCCACGGTGGCGGTGAGCGGGAGCGTGAGGGGGATCTCGTCCCAGGTTTCCAGAACCATCACCCGGACCGTCACGGTGTCGGCCGTCATGCCGCACCCGCCGCCGGAGGAAGAGTGGACAGGAAGCGCGCCACGGCCTGATCGAAGAGCAGGGTGCTGGCCCGCACCCGCACGGCACCATCCTCCGCGGGCA
This sequence comes from Gemmatimonadales bacterium, assembly GCA_039794085.1. GTDB lineage: Bacteria > Gemmatimonadota > Gemmatimonadetes > Gemmatimonadales > GWC2-71-9 > OFTM291. The sequence continues at coordinate 85,549 of JBDIWC010000003.1, read as the reverse complement.
GGATCGCCAGAGCGACCTCCTCCCCCCCCTGACCGCGCAACAGAAGGTGGGTCGGACCCTCGGCCTCGGGGAACGCGGCCTGATGGGGAACCCGCTCGGCGAAGAAATGCCGGGCCCGGGCCAGGATGTCGGCCGCGGCCAAGGTGGTGGTCGTTTCGTGCACCATCAGGGAGTCTCCTCGGCAGAGCGGAGAATGGCGATGCCGGTCGGTTGAAAGGGCACGGACACCGTGCCCACCACCGTGCCGGTGCTCAGGTCGATCGTGTCGATGGATCCGGGATCGGCACCCACCGACTCGGCGGAAATATAGGCGTATCGGCCATCGGGCGAGAAGGCGACACCGTGGACCACGCCCTTGGTGGTGGTGATGCGCGCCGTTTCCCGCGCCGAGGCCAGATCGACCAGGCTGACGCTGCGCCCCTTCTTGTTGGTCACCACCAGATGGAGCCCATCCCGGGTCGGTTCGACGTTGTATGCCCCCTCTCCGACCGCGATCCTGGCCGTCACCCGACTCGTCTCCACGTCGACAACTCTCACGTCACTCGCGGCGTTGCAGGCCACGTAGAGTGTGCGATCATCCGCCGACACCGACACGAAGGTCGGGGAGCAGGATCCGGCGTGCACGTCACCCGCCCCGGTGTGCGACCCGGAGTCCAGGGAGAGGTGTCCGGTGACGCGAAAGGTTCCGGGATCGATGACCAGGATCGTGTCATCATGCATGCACGACACGTACACGCGGGTGCCGGCGTGATTCACCCGCACACCGTGCGGCATGTCGCAGGCCGGAATGGAGGTCAGCGTTCGCATCGTGGGGGTGTACACCACCGTCACCGGATTCATGGCCGGATGGATGCCGAAGAAATCGGAGTTGGCGACGAAGGCGAAGTCGCCATCGGGAGTCAGACCGATGGTCGTGGGATACATGTCCGCCGGGGCGCGACCCAGCACCGAGTCCGTCACGGCATCGAAGCGCCAGAGGGAGCCGGTGGGCACGCCATGGGCGATGGTGATGTAATAGGAACGCTGGTCGGGCGCCACGGCGAGATTGTGAGGCCCGTCGGGGTCGCCCGGCATCATTCCCACCGGCACCACGCGCTCCCGGATCAGCGCCGGGCCGTCCGGCCGGAACCAGGTCACGATGTCGCCGGATTCACTCACCACCCCGACGCGGAACCCCGGCTCAGCGGCCTGCGCCAGGGTGGAGGATGTCGCCACCACCTGGAGCGCCAACACGAGGGCCATCAATCGGTGGAACATTCAGGTCTCCTCCTCTGTCCTCTGCCCGGAAGATAGGCCCTCGGGGATCGCTTCGGCCACCTCCTGGGTGACGGGTCGCGGCCGGAACAGGGCGCCGAGAAGTGATCGGCGATGGAGGGCCAGGACAACCTCCCCGGAAGGGTCGGGTTCGAGGCCTTCCAGGGAGAGGAAGAGCGGGAGGGAGAGACCGCGGGGGATCCGCACCCGATGCTCCCGTCCATGCCAGGCGACCGTGATTTCCGGCGGGAGACGCACCAGTCGACGTTCAAGGAACACGTCCTCCTCCACCTTGAATACGCCCTCGGCCAGCCGTTCTCCTCCCCGATAGAACATCGGATCGAAGGGGTCCCCTTCCTGCCGGGCGAAGTTCTGTTCGCACGCGTCATCGTACGCTTCCAGGTCGGGAACCCGGGCCTTCCACTCCAGGTGGTGCCGGATTTCGTGGGTCAGGGTTTCCCAGGCTTCGCCCTTCCAGTCAAAGTCATCCCGCATCGAGGCGAGGGCCCGGAAGGAGCCGTGGTAGAGCACGATGCGGCTCTGGATTCCCTCGGGGGAGTCGTCGGTGGCGGGCAAGGGAATGCATTCGCCGAGAGTGAAGATTCCCGCGTGGACCGGGTGGGGAACGGCCCGGGGAGAAATATCGATCCCGGCGACCCCATGGAGATACTCCTCGGGCATGTCGGCCATCATGCCCCGGATCAGGTGATCGAATTCTTCTCGAGTCACGGATTTCGGCTCCCAGCCACTAGGCTGTGATTTCCCGTCTTGCAAGTATCTATCCCCCGGACTGCAACATTTGTCATGCTGTATCCTTCTTTGTCATTCCCGTTGTTCGACCTCCGCAGAATGCGACGGCACCACTACAGCGGGGGGGGGAAGAACCGGGTTGTTCCTCGGGGATACAAGTCACTGTCTCCCAAGGCGTTGGTGACACAATCCGACGCGGTGGCACCCCCGGCACGTCGCTTGCTGGATGGAACTGAGGAAATATCTCCGCACGGGCCCAGGAGGGCTGATGACCGCAGCGCCGAGCAACAGCAGATTGTCCCACGGCTTCACCCTGATGGAGATGCTCGTCACGGTCACCATCATCGGGATCCTGACGACCATCGCCCTTCCCCGGATCAATGTATCCCGGACCGAGGCCGAAAGTGCGATGATCGGCCTGGGCACGGCCCTTCAGGCCGCCCAACGCGAGGGGATCGCCCGGCAGCACGACGTGCTGGTCACCTTCGACGAGCCGGGAGGAACGGTCCGTATGATCTTCGACGCGAACAACAACGGCAGCCTGGACGCCGGGGAAAGATCGCGAGCCGTCCCCCTGGAATCGCAGGTCGTTTTCGGGAGGGCGGGAGCTCCAGCTCTTCCCTTCGGCGCTGCCCTGGTGAACTTCCCCGTCGGGATGACGGGACTCCCCACCCTGGTGTTTCACCGGAACGGCAGCGCCAATTTTGCGGGGGGATTCTACCTCACATCGGTCCGGGCCCAGGCCGGTGATCCCAACAATCAGTCGGATACACGGGCGGTGTCCATTGTGCGCGCCACGGGCCGGGTCGAGTGGATGCGCTACATCGACAACGCCTGGCGCCGGGGGTTCTGACCATGGTTCGATCGCGCGCCGGATTCACCCTGATCGAGGTCGCCATCGCCGTGGCGATGCTCGGGATCGTCATGCTGGGGCTTCTCTCCACCACGTCCCGAATGCTCCACACCGTGACCGATGACCGGTCGCGCACGATTGCGGCCAAGGCGGCGGACGAGAAGCTGGCGCTCACCCGGCAGTGGCCCGTGTATTCCACCCTCGACTCCGCCTATGCGGGCGTCGAAGCCGATACCCCGCAGGCGGGGTGGACCCGTACCACAACCATCGCGCGCATCGGAGGCCTGAACCAACCCGATGACTACAAGCGGATCACCGTGACGGTGGACGGCCCGGGCCTCCCGGCCCCCGTCTCCCGGTCCATTTCCGTGGCGGCGCCATGACCAACTCTTCCCGTGTCCGCAACCGCCGAGGCCTCACCCTGGTGGAGATGCTCGTCTCGATGACGGTTTTCCTGGTTGTCCTGGCGGGAACACTCAAGGCCCTGAGCACCCAGTCGTCCGGATTTGCACGCGGAGCGGACGAGATGGGGATCGTGCAGAATCTGCGGTTCGGCGTGGACATCCTGAGTGAGGAGCTCCGGACCGCGGGAGCCAACACCGAGGCTCGCCAACCGCCGGTGGTCTATGCCGGCCCCAGCGCCTTCGCCTTCAACGCCGACCTGGTGTCCAACCTGATGGGTGATATCTCGGCGATCTACGTCGACCCGAATGCACCGGCGGGGCAGGTCACCGCCCTCACGGCGGTGGGATCGGTGACGGTTCCCGGATCGGCCCCCGCCTTTTCCCATCCTCTTGCCGTCTACCCGGGGAGCATGGCGGAGACGGTCACCTACTGGTTCACGGACGATTCGACCACGGCCCGGCCGGATGACTTTCTCCTGGTTCGCGGCGTGAACGGGCAACGGGAGGAGACGGTGCTCCGCAATGTGCTCCTCCCGGCCGCCGGAACGTTTCTGCGCTACTACCACCTGGTGATTCCCGCCGTGGGGAATTCGACTCTCGACACGGTTCCCACGTCCTGGTATCCTCTCCGGCATACGGCCCCCAACCACGGACAGTTGCCGGACACCGGCGTGGTCGCCCGGATTGACAACCTGCGGGCGGTGGAAGTGCGCTACCGCATCACGAATGGGCGGGCGGGCCCAGCGGAAAGGATCCGCGATATCCAGACCATCATCCCCCTGCACAACATGGGGTTGAAAAAGCTTCAAAGCTGCGGCGACCAGCCGCAGCTCGGCCAGCCCCTGGTGGCCGCATACATACCGGGACCCACTCCCTCGGTGGATCTCACCTGGGCTCCGGCCATCGACGAGGCCGCGGGGGAGAAGGACATCATTCGATACGTCATCTACCGGCGCATCCCGGGCAATGCCTGGGGTGATCCCTACGCCTCACTCTCCTCCGGCGGCGTCGCGTCCTATCTTTTCTCGGATCTCAACATCGTCTCCGGGACGGACTACGAGTACGCCCTCGAGGCCCAGGACTGCACCCCATCCCTTTCCACCCGGAGCCTGTCCGGGGTGGTGTCCATACCATGACAGACCACGCGGGAGACTCTTCCATGGCACACGTGCCTTCACTCCGGGACACGAAGGGGATCGCGCTCTTCACCGTCCTTTTGGTGTCGCTTGCCCTGAGCGCCCTCATCATCGGGGGAGCGCTGGTCACCACCAACTCCACGATGATCCGTCGCTACAGCGAGAGGATGACCGCCCTGGAAAACGCCGCCCTGTCCGGTCTGGACGAGGGCCGGAGCCAGCTCAACGGGACTCCCCTCCTCTACCCCGATTCCGGGTTCGTCACCCTCGAGAGCGGGGCCGCGGTCCTCGACGCTGCCGGCAACGTGATTCCCGGCCTCTCCCGCACCACCTACGCCGGCCCGAGCGGGGTCAGCAGCGGTCAGTTCGGGGTCTTCGGCAGCGTCATCAGCACCGTGAGCGACAACGCCAACATTCTGATGGTGCGCCGGATGGAGATCGATCAGGAGAGCTTCGCCAAGTTCGCCTATTTCACCGACAACGAGAACACCGGCATCTGTTTTGGCGGAGGCGACCAGATCTTCGGCCCGGTTCATTCCAATGACGACATCTGCATCTACAGCTCGGGTGCCCGTTTCCGGGACGAGGTGCGCACCGCGCGCCGCGTGATCAGCCCCGGCAACGGTACGTTCGACAAGGGGTACCTGGAGAACGTGCCCATCATCCCCCTGCCCACCATCGCGGCGATGAACAAGCTGCAGACCCAGGCCGGCCTCGGCGGAACCTCGTTCTCGGGTTTCACGACCGGCGGCGCCGGGACCGCGCGGACCCGTATCGAGTTCGTGGCCATCGATCTGAATGGCGACGGAGACGTGACCGACGACAACGAGGGGTTCTTCCGTATCTATCAAGGCGCCTCAGGCGAGGAGGGATTCGTGACGGCGGCCCGGCCATCCGGCTCGATCACCAACACCGTCAACTGTGGCGACACCCAAGGCATCCATGCACCCGACTTCCTCGCCACCGCCGATCACCCAAATCCTCCCATTCCGGGCAGTGCACCTCCCGGAACCCACGCCAAGCAGGCCTCATTGAACGATGCCACCGCCCGATGCTACCTCGGAGGGGACCCGGTGCTCACCAACGGCTTCGTGCCGAGCACCTCCCGGGGGGCGTGGCTGCCCTGGGGAGGGGCCATCGACCCGGCGCTGGCGGCTCTCCGGCCTCTGGAGGCCCCGTACCTGCACCCCCTCTCCCGTGGCCTGAACCCGAACTTCAAGGGAGTCATCTTCGTCAACGGGAAGGTGGCCATCAGTGGGACGGTGCGCGGACGGGTGACCATCGCCTCGCCCAACGACATCATCCTCGCCGACAACCTCCGTCAGGCCAGCGACCCCGCGATCGGGGTCTGTGACGACATCGTCGGCATCTTTTCCATGGGGAACGTGACCGTGGCGGACAACCTGCTCAACGCACCGGTCAACGTGGCGGGGACTACCTACAAGACCATGCGGACCACCGGCAACCAGGATGAATTCATCCACGCCGTGGTTCTTGCTCTCGGCCAGTTCGGGGTCCAGAATCATACCACGGGTCCGAAGAAGGAGGAGAAGTGCGAGACCACCAACTGGGGCCGGGGCTGCCTCCGTCTCACGGGGGGGATCATCCAATCGGTTCGCGGGCCCGTGGGCACCACCGCCGGGACCGGCAACGTCAAGCGCTACTCCTACAACACCTGCGCTCTGACCGACCCGCCGCCGTACTTCCCGACCACCGGGCACTTCTCCCGCAACCGGTTCTACTCCATGGACCCGGTGGGATTCGACATCAACACCTGGTTCACGCTCTACCAGCAGTAGCCCGAACTCTCGTGCCCTCCTGTCGGGATTACACCGCGATGATCTGGTCGCGGTGGGTCCCGACGCTCACATAGCGGATCGGGGCCCCGGACAGGGCCTCGATCCGGTCCAGATAGGCCCGCGCCGCTCGGGGCAGATCGGCGATGCGCCGGGCCCCGGTGGTCGGTTCCTGCCACCCCGGAAGCGTTTCCCAGACCGGCTCCACTCCCTCCAGCGCCTCGACCTCCGACGGGAACACCTCGACGGGCGACCCGTGACGGCTATACCCCACGCACACCGGGATCTCCGGGAAGGTGTCGAGCACGTCGAGCTTGGTCACCGCCAGGCCCGTCAATCCATTCACCCGGGTCGCGTAGGCCACCACCATCGCGTCGAACCACCCGCACCGCCGAGGGCGTCCGGTCGTGGCGCCGAATTCCCCGCCGAGGGTGCGCAGGCGCTCCTCCGCCCCCGCGTCGGCGGCGCTCGGCAAGGGCCCATTCCCGACCCGGGTCGTGTACGCCTTGACCACGCCCAGGACACCATCCATCGCCGTCGGACCAATCCCGGCCCCCACGGCGGCCCCTCCGGCCGTCGTGTTCGAGGAGGTCACGTAGGGATAGGTTCCATGATCGATGTCGAGGAGTGCCCCCTGGGCCCCTTCGAGAAGCACCCGCTTGCCAGCGGCCAGGGCGGCATGCAGCCGGTGACCAGTGTCACAGGCCAAGGGGAGCAGACGGGGAGCAAGGCGTGCGAGCAGCGCCACATGCTCCGCCGCGGATACCCGGTCCGTGCCCCCGAGCATGGCGAGGATCGCGTTGGCCCGCTCCACGCGATCCTCCACGGCACGAGCCACCACCTCGAGATCGCGGAGATCCCCCACCCGGATTCCCCGCCGACCGGTCTTGTCCTCATAGGCCGGCCCGATTCCCCGCCCCGTGGTCCCGATGTTCTCGCTCCGTTCCCGGGCGGCATCCATCACCTTGTGCAGGGGAAGAACGAGGTGGGCCCGGTCCGAGACGTACAGGCGCCCCTCCGTCTCGACTCCCTTGGCATGGAGCGCGTCGAGTTCGGCGAAGAAGGTCTCGGAATCGAGCACCACCCCATTCCCCACCAGGCATTCCGACCCGCGGTGCAGTATCCCGGAGGGGATCTGGTGCAGGACGAAGGTGCCGTCCTCCGTGACCACCGTATGGCCGGCGTTGGCTCCGCCCTGGTAGCGCACCACCACATCGGCACGCTCGGCCAGGACATCGACGAGCTTCCCCTTCCCCTCGTCTCCCCATTGGGCTCCGACCACGACGACACAACGCAGATCTTGATCAAACATGGATACCCCGCGGTCCCTTTCCGAGAAAACGGCTCCGCTTCCGGAGCCGTGAGCCTGCATACCCGGCAAGGATATCCCGGCCGGGGGAATTCACCAACCTCACCCGCGGCCCCGGCGCCGGCGACGCGGCTCCCGGGTTTCTCCGGAGGCGTCCTCCTCGTCGGTTCCCGCGACGGCATCGGCGGTTTCCTGGTCCACGAGGCCATCGGTCACCAGTTGGTCCACCGATTGCTGGAAGGTCCACATCCCCTGCTCCCCGCCATTCTCCATGATCCCCCGAAGGTCGACGATCCGCGCCGGGTCCCGCAGGGCCTGCCGCACGGTCCCGCCCCCGATCAGCACCTCCGTGGCCACGATGCGCCCCTCCCCATCGGCCCGGGGCAGCAGTTGTTGCGACACGATCGCCCGGAGCGCCTCGGAAAACCGCACCCGCCCGATGTCCCGTTCCTCCGTCGGCAGGGTGGCCAGGATCTGCCCGATCGTCGTCAGCACATCCGGTGTGGGCATGGCCGCCAGAACGAGGTGCCCCGTTTCCGCGGCCTTGATGGCGATGTCCACCGTGGCCGGATCCCGGAGGTCCCCGATCACCACCACATCGGGATCCTGACGCAGGGCCGCCCGCAGGGCCACCCCGGTCGACTCGGTGTCCACGCCCACCTCACGCTGGGTCACCGAGCTTCGCAGATCCCGGTGCAGGAACTCGATCGGGTTCTCGATGGTCACGATGTGGCGCTGGGAATTCTGGTTGACGTGTTGCACCATCGCGGCGATGGTCGAGCTCTTTCCGCTCCCGCTCACCCCGGTCACCAGCACCAGGCCTCGTTCGCCTTCGGCCAGGCGTCCCAGCGAGGGGGGGAGATGGAGCGAGTCGAACGTGGGGACCGAAAAGGGAATCACCCGCATGACGATCATGAAGGAGGAGCGCTGCCGGAGGATATTGACCCGGAAACGACCCACCCCCGGCATTCCCCAACTGCAGTCGAAGTCATGCAGCTGGTCCAGACGCGTGCGCGCCTCGTCGGACCCGAGGAGCCGGATGGTGATGGCCCGGGTCTGATCGGGCGTCAGTCGCTGTTTCGTCAGGGGGACCAACTGCCCGTTGATCCGGGCGCGAAACACGTCTCCCGCCTTGATGTGCAGGTCCGAGGCCCCGCGTTCCACGGCCGCCTTGATGATCTTTTCCATCGATGCGCCAGCCATCTCAAACCTCCGGGTGCCAGAAACCCATGCGATCGCGTACCTCGGCCATCGTCTCGTGCGCCAGGATCCGGGCCCGCTCCGCGCCCGTCTCCAGTATCCTGTCCACGGACGCCGGATCACCCTTCAGAACCTCGGCCGTGGCCCGGATCGGTCCCAGCGCCGTTTCCATCGCGTCGGCCAGCACACGCTTGCAATCGAGGCACCCCCATCCCGCGGACCGGCATTGCGCGTCCACCGTCGCCACCGTGTCCGGCGGGGAGAACGATCGGTGCAGAGTGAACATGTTGCACACCTCCGGATTCCCCGGATCACGGCGGGTGACCCGGGCCGGATCGGTCATGGCGGGACGGAGCTTGTTCCACACGACGTCCGGCGGGTCGAGAAGTCCGATCGTATTGCCCAGACTCTTCGACATCTTGGACTGGCCGTCGAGTCCCAGGATCCGCCGCGCGGGCGTCAGAAGCGCCTGCGGCTCCGGGAAGAAGGGATCGGTCTCCGCAAACGCCGAGTTCCACTTCCGGGCGATCTCGCGGGTCAGCTCAAGGTGCTGGAGCTGGTCCTCCCCCACCGGCACCCGATCGGCGCGGTAGAGGAGGATGTCCGCCGCCTGAAGAATCGGGTAGGCGAGGAGACCGGCCGGCACACTTTCCAGACGTTCCGACTTATCTTTGAACTGCGTCATGCGCTCCAGTTCGCCCAGCGGCGTCAACGTCGTGAAGAGCCACTGCAGTTCGGAATGCTCAGCCACGCGGGACTGGACGAAGAGAATGGAGCGTTCCGGATCGATCCCGGCCGCGAGAAGACCGATGGCCATGTCCCGGGTCCGCGAGGCCATGGTGGGCACGTCGTAGCCCCCCGTGAGGGAGTGCAGGTCCACGATGCAGTAGATGCACTCCATCTGATCCTGGAGGTGGACCCAGTTTTGAACGGCGCCGAGCCAGTTTCCGATATGCAGGTCGCCGGTCGGCTGAATTCCCGAGAATATCCGAGGCATCTCATCAAACTAACAACCTGGGACAATCGCCGCAAGATGAACTCTCCCTTGAACTTACTGGCCTTGGCCACCCGGGCTGCCGCCCGCGCCGCCGCCTTCCTGCGCACGGTTCCGGTTCCCGGCGATCCCGCCCGCTGGACTCTCAAGGGCCGAAGCGATTTCGTGACCGAGGTGGACCGGGAGGCCGAAGCCGTGATCCGGGAGGAGCTGGCCACCGGATCCTCCGCCCCGGTCCTCGGGGAGGAGCTTTCCCCGGACCAGAGCCCGGCGGGCCTGCACTGGATCGTGGATCCGCTGGATGGCACCACCAACTTCCTGCACCGGTATCCCGCCTGGGCCGTGTCGATCGCCGCCGTGGACGGAGACGAGGTCCTCGCCGGGGTTGTTCATCGCCCCGGGGATGACCGGGTATGCACTGCCGCTCTGGGCCATGGCGCGTGGGAAAACGGTCATCCCCTGCTGGTGTCCCGGGTCGGGGATCCCCGGTTTGCCCTCATCGGGACGGGATTCCCCTTCAAGAACCCCGAGGCTCTCGACGCCTACCAACGCCAGTTCGCATCAGTCCTCCTGGCCACGAGCGGGATCCGCCGGGCTGGTTCCGCCGCACTCGACCTGGCCGACGTGGCGGCGGGACGCTTCGATGGATTCTGGGAGCTGCACCTGGCGCCCTGGGACATGGCGGCCGGCCTTCTGCTGATCCGGGAGGCGGGGGGCGTCGTCACCGATGGGCAGGGTCAGGGAAGGACGCCACGGCACGGCACCGTGGTGGCCGGCAACCCGATCATCCACCGCTGGTTGCTGGACACGATCCGGGCCGGGCCGGGTGCTACTCCGGGAGGCGGGTCAGGATCCGCGGCCCCTCGGCGGTGATGGCCACCGTATGCTCGAAGTGCGCTGACAGGGACCCATCGCTGGTGCAGACCGTCCAGCGATCCTTGAGGGTGCGCGTGGTGAAGCTCCCCATCGTGATCATCGGCTCGATCGCGATCGTCATGCCCACCTGAAGTCGGGGACCACGCCCCGGCCGACCATGATTCGGCACCTGGGGCTCCTCGTGGAACCGGGCGCCGATCCCGTGGCCCACCAGTTCCCGCACCACGCCGAATCCCTCCGCCTCGGCCCGCTGCTGCACGGCGTGGCCGATGTCCCCCACATGGTGGCCCGCCTGGGCTGCGTCAATCCCGCAATAGAGGGAGGCCTCGGTCGCCGCGAGAAGCCGCTGGGCCTCCCGACTGATGGTGCCCACGGGGATCGTGGTGGCGCTGTCGGCGTGCAGTCCGTCGAGGTGGACACCGGCGTCCACGCTGACAATGTCGCCCTCCCGGAGCACTCGCTTCCGGGAGGGGATCCCGTGGACGATCTCGTCATTGATGGAGGTGCAGAGGGTCTTGGGGAACCCGTAGAGACCCTTGAAGCTCGGCGTGGCCCCCGGATGACTCCGGATGAAGGTCTCGGCCGCCCGGTCGAGGTCCTCGGTCGAGAGTCCCGGGGCGCAGATGTCCCGCATGTGGGCCAGGGTCCCGGCCACGATCGCCCCGGCCCGGGCCATGATCTCGATCTCCCTCCCCGACTTGAGGGTGATCATCCGGTCAGTGGCCGAGGGCATGGAGCATCCGTTCCTGGATCCGTTCAATGGTGTCGCCACCGGCAATGCGGTGAACCGGGCCACGGTCCTCGTACCACTCCAGCACCGGGGCCGTCTGCTCCCGGTAGGCGGCCAGCCGGCGGGCCACGGCCGCGGGATCATCATCGGCGCGCTGCTCCACCGACCTCCGGTGCTGCAGTCGGGCCAGGATGTCCTCATCGGACACGTCGAGGAAGAGAACCGCGTCCATCGCGCGGCCCCGCTCGGCGAGAATGTCGCGCACCCCTTCCGCCTGGGGAATGGTCCGCACCACCCCGTCGAAGATCACCCCTCCCTGTGCCTCGGGCTTGGCCATCTCCTCGCGCACGACGCCGAGAATGACGTCATCGCTGACCAGGTGCCCCGCCTCCATGATCGACTTCGCCTGGCGCCCCAACGGGGTCTCCCGCCGCACCGCGTCCCGAAGCAGGTCGCCGGTGGCAAACTTCGGGAGACCGAGTGTCCGGGACAGGAGGGCGCCCTGGGTGCCCTTTCCGGCCCCGGGAGGGCCCAGCAGCAGAATGTCCACGATGTCCATCCTCTCAAACGCACAGGGGCGGTGGATGGGGGCGTCGCCGAGCGACCATCCCATCCACCGCCCGTTGATTCCTCGGGACCCGTCAGATGAAGCGCTGGCGACCCCGAAACTTGACCCGCCCCGTCTTCATGAAGCTGTCGTACTTCCGCAGGGTCCGGTGTTGCTCGATCTGAGCGATGGTGTCGAGCAGCACGCCCACCACGATCAGGATCGACGTCCCGCCGAACTGGGTCTGGATGTTCACCTGCTGTGACACCAGGATCGGGAACACCGCAATCACGGCCAGGAACAGGGATCCGGGGAGAGTGACACGGGCCAGCACGCCGTCGATGTAGTCCGCCGTGGCCGCGCCCGGCTTCACCCCGGGGATGAATCCGCCCTGCTTCTTCAGATTTTCCGACAGGTCCACCGAGTTGAAGATGATGGAGGTGTAGAAGTAGCTGAAGAGGACGATCATCACCATGAAGACGAGGTTGTACCACAGTCCGCCCGGCACGAAGAATCCCGCGATGTCGGTCAGGATCTGGTTCCGGGTGAAGGTGGCCAGGGTACTGGGGACGATGATGATCGTCTGGGCAAAGATGATCGGCATCACGCCGGCGGTGATCAGCCGGATCGGGATGAAGGTCTTCTGCCCCTCCCGGATGCGTCCCCGTCCCATCACCTTGCGGGGTATTTGAATCGGGATGCGTCGCGAGGCGATCGTCATGCCGGTCACGGCCGCCATGGATGCCACCAGAACCGCCACGAACAGGATTCCTCCCGGCACGGAAACGACACCGTCGCGCAGGTATCCGAGAAGCTGCAGGGTACCCGGCCACATCCGCTCCAGGATCGACACGGTGATGAGGAGACTCATCCCGTTTCCAATCCCGCGTTCGGTGATCTGTTCGCCGAGCCACATCACGAACACGGCACCCGCGGTCAGTGTGACCACCATGATCAGCCGCGACGCGAACCCGGGATTCGGGATCGCCCCGGGAATCCCCTCGGTGAAGAGCGTGAAGGTGTAGGCCTGGGAGAGCGAGATGAAGATCGCGACGTAGCGGGTCCACTGGGTGAGCTTCTTCCGCCCCTCCTCGTCCTTCTGCATCTTGCTGACCGTCGGCACCATTCCGCCGGCCAACTGGAAGATGATGGACGCCGAGATGTACGGCATGATGCCCAGCGCGAACACCGTGGCGCGGGAGAGTCCGCCCCCCAGGGTGTCATAGAGGGCGAAGAAGCCGGACGCGGCGGAGTTCTGGATGAACGCCGCCAGGGCGGGCACGTTGACGCCCGGGGCGGCGATGTGCGCGCCGACCCGGTAGATCAGAATGCAGAGCAGCGTGAAGAGGATCTTGTTCTTCAGTTCCTCATCAATCCCGAGGCCGGGAACCCGTGGCGCTGTCACCTACGCCTCGACGCGGCCGCCTGCGGCCTCGATCTTGGCCCGAGCCGCGGCGGAGCACACCACACCCGAGACGGTGTACGCCCGGGCGGCCTCGCCCGTTCCCAGAAGCTTGACGGGGTCGGACGGACGCGCGACGAGGTGAGCCGCGGCCAGCGCAGCCGGAGTGATCTCCGTTCCGTCGACCCGCTGGAGCTGGTGCAGGTTCACCGTCTGGAAGGTCACCTTGAACGGATTGGTGAACCCCCGCTTGGGCAGGCGCCGGTACATCGGCATCTGGCCCCCTTCGAACCCCGGATTGGTCTGTCCGCCGGTCCGGGCCTTGTGCCCCTTGTGCCCCTTGCCGGCGGTCTTGCCCATGCCGCTACCGGGACCGCGTCCGACGCGGCGGCGCGACCGGGTAGACCCCGGCGCCGGCCGCAGACTGGACAGGGTGATCTTGTCGGGCGACTTCGTTTGATCAGCCACTAGGCCTCCTGCACTGGGGTCACCTCAACGAGGTGCCGCACCTTGTACAACATTCCCCGAATGGCGGGCGTGTCCGCCACCACGATCGCGTGCTGGTGATGGCGGAGCCCAATCGACCGCAGGGTCCGGCGGAACGTGTCCGCGTGTCCGATCCCCGATCGCACTTGCTTCACGGCGAGCCGACCCGTGGTCGGCGCCTTGGTCCTGGTCTTGGTCATGTCACTCTCCCTGCCGGGCGCGATATCCGAGGGCCGCCACATCGACCCCGCGTTCGCGTGCCACCTGTTCCACGGAGACGAGATCGCGAAGGCCGGCCACGGTGGCCCGCACCATGTTGTGCGGATTCGTCGACCCGAGAGACTTGGTCAGAATGTCAGTGATCCCGACGCACTCGAGCACGGCGCGCACCGGTCCTCCGGCGATGACGCCGGTTCCCGCGGCGGCCGGTTTGAGAAGCACCCGCCCTGCGCCGTGATGCCCCACGATCTCGTGCGGGATCGTGCTTCCGGTTCGGGGCACGTCGGCCATCGTGCGCTTGGCCGCCTCGACGGCCTTGCGCACCGCTTCGGACACCTCGTTCGCCTTGCCGGTGGCGATGCCGACCCGTCCCCGCCCGTCTCCCACTGCGACCAGCGCATTGAAGGAGAATCGGCGGCCGCCCTTGACCACCTTGGCCACGCGGTTGATGTCAATCACCTTTTCGATCAGGTCGCTCTGCGCCTCGGTGCGGTCCCGGCGGGGGCCCCGATCCCGGGAGGGACGTTCACCGCCCCGGCCGCGACCGCGACCACGAGGACCGCCCGCTCCGGTTCCGGGCTGCTGGGTGTCCGTTGTCGATTCGCTCATCAGAACTCCAATCCCCCTTCACGGGCGCCGTCGGCAACAGCCTGCACCCGACCATGGTAGCGATAACCCGCACGATCGAAAACCACCCGCGTCACGCCGGCCGCGAGAGCCCGCTCCGCGAGCAACTTGCCCGCTGCGCGACTCCGGGCGGTCTTTCCGGGGCCGTCGGCCCGCAAACCCTCGCTCAGGTCGCTCACCCCCAGGAGGGTCACGCCGCGATTGTCGTCGACGAGCTGTGCATAGATATGCTTGAGCGAACGGAACACCACGAGCCGGGGCCGGTCCGCCGTGCCCGACAGCCTTTTCCGGACCCGAAGGTGGCGCCAGTACCGGCGTTCTTCGCGAGTCTTCGGCGCATGAATGGGACGCATTTACTTCGCTCCTGTCTTGCCGGCCTTGCGGCGCACCTGTTCACCCCGATACCGGACGCCCTTGCCCTTGTAGGGCTCGGGAGGCCGGACCCCCCGAAGTTCGGCGGCCACCTGGCCCACCATTTCCTTGTTCGCTCCCGACACCTTCACGACCGTGTTGCTCTCGACGGTCAGGGTGATCCCGGGGGGGGCGGCGAACTCCACCGGGTGGGAGTACCCGACCACCATCTTCACTCCCGTGGCCGTGGGCTCGGCCTTGTACCCGACACCCTGGATCTCCAGGACCTTCTCAAACCCCTGGGACACCCCCTCGACCATGTTGGCCACCAGGGTGCGGGTCAGACCGTGCAGGGCCTTGTGCCGGGGTTCATCCCCCGGACGGGTCACGACGATGGTATCACCCTCGTGGGCCACCCGCATGTCGCCCGGGAGGCTCCGGGCGAGTTCGCCCCTGGGCCCCTTGACCGCAATGTGGTTCCCCTGGAGTGTGATCGTCACTCCCCCCGGAATGGGGACGGGCTTCTTGCCGATACGGGACATGGACGTCCTCCTACCAGATCACGGCGACAAGTTCGCCGCCAAGGTTGGCGCTCCGGGCGTCTCGATCGGACATCAACCCCTTGGGGGTCGACACGATCGCCATCCCGAGTCCGTTCCGCACCCGCGGAATGTCCCGGCACCGGACGAACCGCCGAAGGCCGGGAGACGAGACGCGTTGGACCTCCCGGATCACGGGAAGCTCGTTGTGGTACCGGAGATACAGCCGGAGCACACCGCGTCCATCGCCGTCCAGCATCTTGTAGTCGGCGATATAGTGATTGTCGCGCAGCAGCCGCGCCACCTCCGCCTTGAACTTCGAGGCGGGAATGTCGACGCGCCGGTGCCCGGCACTGCAAGCGTTGCGGATGCGGGTCAGCATATCCGCGATGGGGTCAGTCATGCTCATCCTGGGCCCTTCCTCCTACCAACTGGCCTTGCGCACGCCCGGGATTTCCCCCCGGAGCGCGAGCTCACGAAAACAGATGCGGCAGAGGCCAAACCGGCGCAGCACCGCGCGGACGCGTCCACACCGCTGACAGCGGCGCACGACTCGGCTCTTGAACTTCGGCGGCCGCTTGGCACGCTCGATCCAGCAGGTCTTGGCCATGGGTCTTTCTCCTCGCCCTTATGCGACTTGCAGCGGGGTTTCCCCCCGGAACGGCCACCCGAACTCCCGCAAAAGCGCCATGGCAAGGTCGTCTCGCTGGGCGGTGGTCACGATGGTAATGTCCATCCCGTGGATCTTCTCGACCTTGTCGTAGTCGATCTCGGGAAAAATCAGTTGTTCCTTGATCCCGAAGGTGTAGTTCCCCCGGCCATCAAAGCTCCGTTCCGGCAGGCCCCGGAAGTCCCGCACCCGCGGCAGGGCCAGGGTGATGAACCGGTCCAGGAACTCGTACATCCGCGGACCCCGGAGCGTCACCGACGCCCCCACCGGCATTCCGGCCCGCAGGTTGAAGTTCGCAATCGACTTCTTGGCGCGCGTCACCACGGGCCGTTGCCCGGTGACCTGGGCCAGCTCCCGCACGACCGCCTCGAGCTGCTTCGGGTTCTTGTTCGCGTCGCCCACCCCGACGTTCAGCACGATCTTGCTGATCCGGGGGATCTGGTTCGGATTGGCAAACCCGAACTCCTTGGCCAGACGCGGCCGGATCGACTCCAGATACCGGGTCTGGAGCCGCGGGATGCCGTCGCTCACCTTGGGCGCCGGATCAGTATCCCCCACGGAGAGCTTCTCCTTCTTGCTCGCCGCCGGAGGGGCGCCCTTGGCGGGCGGCTTGGCCTGCTTCTGCTGAGCCATGATTACCGCGTCCTCGGAATCGGTTGTCCACTCTTGACGGCGATCCGTTCGACGGTTCCGTCCTGGTCCTGCCGGCGGCGTACCCGCGTCGGGGCGCCGGACGCCGGATCCAGCAGCATCACCTTGGAGTGGTGAATCGGGGCCGGGAACTCCACGATGCCGGCCTCGGTGGTCTCGGTGGCCCGCCGGTGGCGCTTCACCACGTTCACCCCTTCCAGGGTGACCCGTCCGGTCTTCAGGTGCACCCGCAGCACCCGGGCCTGCTTGCCCTTGTCATCCCCGGAGATCACCTGCACGGTGTCTCCCTTGGTGATCGGCATCCGGACCCGAACCGGCCGCGCCGACCGGATGCGCTTCGACTTCTTGTGAACCAATGGTTTCATGATCAGAGTACCTCGGGCGCCAGGGACACGATCTTCATGTATCGCTTGTCGCGCAGTTCGCGCGCCACGGGACCGAAGATGCGGGTGGCCCGAGGCTCGCCATTGTCGGTGATCAGGACCGCGGCGTTCTCGTCGAACCGGATGTAGGAGCCGTCCTTGCGGCGGGTCTCCTTCACGGTGCGCACGATGACCGCCTTGGCCACCTCCCCCTTCTTGACCTGTCCGGTCGGGATCGCGTCCTTGATGGCCACGACAACCCGGTCGCCCAGACCGGCATACCGGCGCTTGCTGCCCCCCAGCACCCGGATCACCAGCGCCTTGCGAGCGCCTGAGTTGTCCGCGATGCGGAGGATCGTTTCCTGTTGTACCATGTCCCGCTCCTGTCGGTGCCGGTCCGGCCTACTTGGCCCGCTTGACGATCTCGAGGACCCGCCAGCAGACGGTCTTCGCGATCGGCCGGGTCTCCATGATCGTCACGGTGTCCCCCACCTTGGCGCCCACGTCGTCCCGCGCCTTGAGCCGGGTCGTGCGCAGCACCTGCTTCCCGTAGACGGGATGCGCAAACTGTCGTTCCAGTTCCACCGTCACGGTGCGCGTCATCTTGTCGCTCGTGACGACCCCGGTCCGGACCTTGCGCGTCCGGCGCGGCGCGGCGGAGGGCTGTGTGTCACTCATCGGTCTCACTCCTGCCCTGACGCGCTTCGGGCGCGCAGAATGGTCTTGATCCGGGCGATGTCCCGGCGCATCAGCCGGAACCGGATCGGGTTCTCGATCGCCTCGGTGGCGGAGCGGAACCGGAGCCGGAAACGCTCCTCGGTCAGCTCGGCTAGCTTGCCCTCCAGTTCCTCGACCGACAGATCGGCCAGTTCACTCGCACGCATGCTACACCTCCTCGCGCCGAACAACGCGCGTCTTGACGGGCAACTTCGCGGCGGCCAGGGCGAAGGCCTTGCGGGCCAGCACTTCGTCGACCCCCTCCATCTCGAAGAGCATGCGGGCGGGCTTCACCACCGCCACCCACCCCTCAGGATTTCCCTTCCCCTTTCCCATCCGGGTTTCGGCCGGCTTCTTGGTGATCGGCTTGTCGGGGAAGATCCGGATCCACACCTTGCCCCCCCGCTTCATGGCCCGGGTCATGGCGATACGCGCCGCCTCGATCTGTCGGTTCGTGATCCACCCCGGATCCAGGCTCATGAGCCCGAACTCCCCGAAGGACACCGTGTTGCCGCGCGTCGCGATGCCCCGGGTCCGACCCTTGAACGTCTTCCGGAACTTGATCCGCTTTGGTGCCAGCATGATCTCAGGCTCCCGTACTGTAGGTGCGTCCGGTCACATCCTCGACCACCTCACCCTTGAAGATCCAGACCTTGATCCCGATCGCCCCGTAGGTCGTCCGAGCCGTGGCCGTGGCATAATCGATGTCCGCCCGCAGCGTGTGCAGCGGCACCCGGCCCTCGTGATACCCCTCGGTCCGGGCGATCTCCGCTCCCCCCAGCCGTCCCGACACCCGCACCTTGATCCCCTGGGCTCCCATCCGCATGGCGGCCTGCAACGCCCGCTTCATGGCACGGCGGAAGGAGATCCGCTGCTTCAGTTGATGGGCGATGTTGTCCGCGACCAGCTGGGCCGAGGTCTCGGGTCGCTTGATCTCCTCGACGTTGATCGCCGCGTCCTTTCCCGTGAGCTGGGCCAGCTCGTCCCGCAGCTTGTCCACCTCCGCGCCCTTCTTCCCGATCACCACCCCGGGGCGCCCGGTGTGCACCGTCACGGTGACCTTGCCGGGCCGGCGCTCGATGTGGATCTCGGCGATCGCCGCGTGACCGAGCCGGGTCATCAGATACCGCCGGATCAGCTCGTCTTCCTTCAGCATCGCCGGCATGTCCCGCCCGCCGAACCAGCGCGAGGTCCACGGCTTCACGATCCCGAGGCGGAATCCGATCGGATGTGTCTTCTGGCCCATCAGGCAGTCTCCTTGCTCGCCACGTGAATCTCCACGTGGCTCGTCCGCTTCCGGATCGGCGTGGCGCGCCCCTGCGCGGCGGCGTGAAAACGACCGAGGGTCTGTCCCGCGTTCACGATCGCCTTGGACACCAGGAGCCGGTCGGCGTCAAACGGTTCATTGTCCCGCAGGGCATGCTGCTCGGCGTTCGCCACCGCGGACCGCAGCGTCTTGGCGATCTGCCTGGCCGCGTGCTTCTTGTTGAACTTCAGGATCGCGTAGGCCTCATTCACATCCCGGCCCCGGATCAGGTCGATCACGAGCCGCATCTTCCGCGGCGACTGCCGCACCGTGCGTTGAATCGCATGTCCGTGCATGATCACTCCGGCTTCGCCTTCTTGTCCACCAGCTTGCCGCTATGTCCGCGGAACAGGCGGGTCGGGGCAAACTCTCCAAGCTTGTGCCCCACCATATTCTCCGTGCAGTACACGGGAATGAACTTGTTGCCGTTGTGCACGGCAAAGGTGTGCCCGACGAACTCCGGGAGGATGGTGCTCGCCCGGCTCCACGTCTTGATGGGCTTCTTCTCGTTCCTGGCAGTCATGGCGCTCACCTTGAGCAGCAACGCCTCCTGCACGAACGGGCCCTTCTTGATGCTGCGTCCCATTACTTGGTCGCCTTCCCGCGCTTGCGGCCGCGCACGATGTGTCTGTTCGAGCCCTTTTTCCGCTTCCGGGTCTTCTTGCCTTCCACCAGGCCCCACGGCGACACCGGCGGCCGCCCCCCGGAGGTCTTGCCCTCGCCTCCACCCAGCGGATGGTCCACCGGGTTCATCGCCACTCCGCGGACCTTCGGACGACGCCCCAACCACCGCGTCTTGCCCGCCTTGCCCACCGAGAGCAGCTCATGGTCCGCGTTGCCCACCTCGCCCATGGTGGCCATGCACCGCTGATGCACGAGGCGCATTTCGCTCGACCGCATCCGGAGCGTCACGTAATCGCCCTCTCGAGCCACGACCTGCGCGTGGGATCCGGCGCTCCGGGCCATCTGACCGCCCTTGCCAATCTTGAGCTCGATGTTGTGCACCGACATGCCGAGGGGTACTTCCCCGAGCGGAAGCGCATTCCCGGTGCGGGGTTCGCTGCCGGGGCCCGCGATCACCGTGTCCCCCTGCTTCAGCCCCGCCGGATGGAGAATGTAGCGCTTCTCCCCGTCGGCGTAGACCAGCAGGGCGATCCGCGCGCTGCGGTTCGGGTCGTACTCGATTTCCGCCACCCGGGCCGGTACGCCGATCTTGTTGCGCTTGAAGTCGATCACCCGGTACTGGCGCTTGTGCCCGCCGCCCCGGTGGCGCAGAGTGAGGTGGCCGAGGTTGTTGCGTCCCCCCGACTTCGTGAGGGGCTCCACCAGCGACTTCTCGGGTGTCCCCCGGGTGATCTCGTCGAATCCGGACACCGACTTGAACCGGGTGGCCGCGGTCATGGGGCGAAACTGTCGAATGCTCATGATCAGCCCTCGAACACGGCGATGGAGTCGCCGTCCTTGAGCGTGACGACGGCTTTCTTCCAGGCAGCCGTGGTCCCGCGGGTCCGTCCGCGCGTAATTTCATTCCGGCGCATCTGCATGGTGCGGACATCGGTGACCGTGACCCCGAAGAGCGTCTGCAACGCCTCCCGGATCTGTCCCTTGCTCGCCGCCGGGTGCACCTCGAAGGTGTACTCCTTGCGGTTCTGGTAGGCGGCGGAGCTCTTCTCGGTCACGAGAGGCCGCACCACGGTCTCGTACAGGGTGGGCATCACTTCCCTCCCTTCGGGGTTTCAGATGACGTCCGGGAGGCCGCCTTGGTGGCCGCCTTCTTCACCGGAGCCTTGGTGGCCGCCGTCTTGCGGGCCGGGGTCTTCGCGGCGGCCTTGGCCTTCTTCGCCGGGGCCGCCTTGCCAACACTCGTCTTCGGGGCACGCGCCGACGCCTTCCGCTTGGCGGGGGCCGCGGCGGTCGTCTCCTCTGTCGTCTCCGTCCCCTCGATCACCTCACCTCCGGCGAGGGCGCCCGCCTCCACGAGAACCGACGACGACCAGATGATGTCGTACGGGGCGGCATCGCTCCAGGGCATGATCCGGATCCCCGGGATGTTCCGGGCGCTGAGCCAGGCCTGGGGATTCTGGCCGTGGGTCAGGACCAGAACCTTCTGGCCCGTCAACCCGAGCTGCTTCAGAATGGCGGCGAATGCGCTCGTCTTCGGGCTCTCGAAGGCCAGGCGATCGATCACGATCAGTGCGCCCTCCCGGGCCCGGGCATTGAGCGCCGACTTCCGCGCCAGCTGCCGCACCTTCTTCGGCAACCCCGTCCGGTAGTCCCGCGGGTGGGGACCGAACACCACGCCACCGCCCCGCCAATGGGGCGCCCGCGTGGTCCCTTGCCGGGCCCGCCCGGTTCCCTTCTGCTTCCACGGTTTCTGATTGCCGCCGGAGATGTGGCTCCGCGTCTTCGTGGACGCGGTGCCCTGTCGCTGGTTGCCCAGGAAGGTCTTGATGGCCTGGTGCAGGACGGCGGTGTTCACGGTGCCATCGAAATAATCGGACGGAAGCGCGAACCCCGCGTCGCGGGTGCCTCCCGTTGCGCTGTAATGCCTCGCCTCAAGCATGACGGCTCTTTCCTCCCTGTTTGGCCACGGTCACGATGCCGTTCCGGGCCCCGGGAATCGCGCCCCGGATGAAGAGCAGATTGCGCTCGGCGTCCACCCGCACGACCACGAGGCCGAGCTCGGTGTGCCGGGCCGCGCCCTGATGCCCCGGCATCTTCTTTCCCTTGATGACCCGGGACGGGTTAGTGCCCGGTCCGATGGATCCGGGCTTCCGGTGCCGCGTGTTGCCATGGCTTCCGGGGCCGCCGCCGAATCCGTGCCGGTGCACCACGCCCTGGAACCCGCGGCCCTTGCTCGTGCCGGTGACCTTCACCCGTTCGCCGGGCTCGAAGATCGAGACCGTCACGGTGTCGCCCGCGGTGAGGCCGTCGGCGGGCGACGGGAAGCTCCGGAGCACCTGAGGTGCGGCGTCGAGGCCGGCCTTCCGGGCATGGCCGAGTTCCGCCTTGGTCTGGCGCGTGGCGCGCTTGGCGCCGAAGCCGAGCTGGAGGCGTGATTCCTGGACCTGCACCACCCGGCACGGTCCGGCCTCGATGACGGTGACGGGGACGGCATTGCCATCCTCGCTGAACACCCGAGTCATCCCGAGCTTGCGGCCGATCAGTCCTGTGCTCATTGCTATTGGACCTTGATCTCCACGTCCACCCCGGCCGGCAGATCAAGCTTGGTCAGGGCGTCCATGGTCTGGGGACGGGACTCATTGATTTCGAGCAGGCGCTTGTGGGTCCGCAGCTCGAACTGTTCCCGGCTCTTCTTGTCGACATGCGGGCTCCGCAACACCGTCCACCGTTCGGTCTTGACCGGAAGGGGGATCGGCCCGGACACCTGGGCTCCCGTCTTCTCGACGGTGCGGACGATGTCCGCCGCCGCCTGGTCCAGGACCACGTGGTCGAAAGCCTTGAGCCGGATTCGAATGCGTTCGCTCATACCTGCCTCATCGTCAAAACGGACCGGACTACTCGAGAATCTTGGTGACCACCCCTGCGCCCACCGTCCGGCCACCCTCCCGGATCGCGAACCGCAGGCCCTCATCCATCGCGATCGGCGTGATCAGCTCGATCGTCATCTGCACGTTGTCCCCCGGCATCACCATCTCCACCCCCCCCGCCAGCTCGCAGGCCCCCGTCACGTCCGTCGTCCGGAAATAAAACTGCGGACGATACCCCTTGAAAAACGGCGTGTGCCGGCCCCCCTCCTCCTTCGTCAACACATACACCTCCGCCTCGAACTTCGTGTGCGGCGTGATGCTCCCCGCCTTCGCCAGCACCATCCCCCGCTCGATCTCGTTCTTGTCCACCCCCCGCAGCAACAACCCCACATTGTCCCCCGCCCGCCCCTCGTCCAGCAGCTTCCGGAACATCTCCACCCCCGTCACCGTCGTCTTCTTCGACGCCCCGAACCCCACCAGCGCCACTTCCTCCCCCACCTTCACGATCCCCCGCTCGATCCGCCCCGTCGCCACCGTCCCCCGCCCCGTGATCGAGAACACATCCTCCACCGGCATCAGGAACGGCTTGTCCGTCTCCCGCACCGGCTCCGCCACCTGCGTGTCCAGCGCCGTGTACAGCTCCTGGATCTTCGCCACCCACGCCGGATCCCCCTCGATCGCCTTGATCGCGCTCCCCCGGATCACCGCCGCCTCGTCCCCCGGGAAGTTGTACTGCGTCAACAACTCCCGCACTTCCAGCTCCACCAGATCCAGCAACTCCTCGTCGTCCACCAGATCACACTTGTTCAAAAACACCACGATGCTCGGCACGTTCACCTGCCGCGCCAGCAGGATGTGCTCCCGCGTCTGCGGCATCGGACCGTCCACCGCGCTCACCACCAGGATCGCCCCGTCCATCTGCGCCGCCCCGGTGATCATGTTCTTCACATAGTCCGCGTGCCCCGGACAGTCCACGTGCGCATAGTGCCGCGCCGCCGTCTCGTACTCCACGTGGCTCGTCGCGATCGTCAGGATCTTCGTCGAATCCCGCCGCCCCTGCGACTCCGACGCCTTCGCCACCTCGTCGTAGGCCACGTACTTCGTCCCGTACCCCGACTCCGCCGACACCTTCGTCAACGCCGCCGTCAACGTCGTCTTCCCATGGTCCACGTGCCCGATCGTCCCCACGTTCACATGCGGCTTCGTCCGCTCAAATTTCGCTTTGGCCATGACTGATGTCCTGTGTCGGTTTCCGGTGCGTGAGCTGGTGCGTGATGCCCCGACGGCCTACTTGGCCGCCTTGGCGATGATCTCTTCGGCCACCTGCTTGGGGACCTCGTCGTAATACGCGAACTGCATCGAGTACACCGCCCGCCCCTGGGTCATGCTGCGCAGGGTGGTGGAGTAGCCGAACATCTCGGCGAGAGGCACGTCGGCGGCCACCACCTGGGCCTCGCCCCGCTGGGTCATGCCCCCGATCTTGCCCCGGCGTCCGGAGAGGTCCCCCATGACGTCGCCCAGGAACTCGGAAGGGGCCACGACCTCGACCTCCATGACCGGCTCCAGCAGGACCGGCTTGGCCCGGCGCGCCGCCTCCTTGATGGCCATCGACCCGGCGATCTTGAACGCCATTTCGGAGCTGTCCACGTCGTGATAGCTGCCGTAGGTCAGCGAGGCCTTCACGTCCACCATGGGATATCCGGCGAGCACGCCCGACTCCAGGGCCTCGCGCATCCCCGCCTCGACCGGCTTGATGAACTCCCGCGGGATCACCCCGCCCACGATCTTGTCCTCGAAGTGGAACCCGGTGCCCTGTTCGGCCGGCTCCAGCGTGATGACCACGTGGCCGTACTGTCCCTTGCCGCCGGACTGGCGGATGAACTTCCCCTCCACGTCCACCACCTTCTGGCGAATCGTCTCGCGGAAGGCCACCTGCGGACGGCCGACGTTGGCCTCAACCTTGAACTCGCGCTTCATCCGGTCGACCAGGATCTCCAGATGGAGTTCCCCCATACCGGCAATGATCGTCTGCCCGGTCTCGGCGTCGGAACGCACCCGGAACGTCGGATCTTCCTCGGCGAGCTTCTGCAGGGCGATGGCCAGCTTGTCCTGGTCGGCCTTCGATTTCGGTTCGATCGCGACGTCGATGACCGGGTTCGGGAACCGCATCGCCTCGAGGATGACCGGATGATCCTCATCGCAGAGGGTGTCCCCGGTGCGGGCCTCGCGCAGGCCGATAGCCGCGCCGATGTCCCCCGCCATCACCTCGTCGATCTCGTCCCGCTTGTTGGCGTGCATCTGCAGCAGCCGGCCCACCCGTTCCCGCTTGTCCTTGGTGCTGTTGTAGACGTAGCTGCCCGCCTTGAACGATCCGGAGTACACCCGGAAGAAGGTGAGGCGACCCACGTAGGGATCAGTGGCGATCTTGAAGGCCAGGGCGGCGAAGGGCGCCGTGTCATCAGCACTCCGCTCCACCTTGGTCTCGTCTTTCAGGGGGAGATGCCCGGTCACGGGCGGGATGTCCAGCGGACTCGGGAGGTAGTCCACCACCGCATCGAGGAGCGCCTGCACCCCCTTATTCTTGAAGGACGCACCGCAGAGCACCGGAACGATCCCGCCCGCCACGGTGGCCTTCCGGATGGCCCGCCGAATCTCGGCCGCGCTCAGATCCTGGCCGGCCAGGTACTTCTCCATCAACTCCTCGTCGAACTCCACGGCCGCCTCGATCACCTCGCGCCGGGCGGTTTCCACCTGCTCCCGGAACGCCTCGGCCACCGGCATCTCCGTGAAGTTCTTGCCCATGTTGGCGTCGTCGAACACCCGCTCCACCCGGTTGAGCACGTCGATGTGTCCGGTGAAGAGCTCCCCCGATCCCAGGGGAAGCTGGATCGGGAAGGCCCGCTTGGTGAGCCGGTCCCGGATCATGGTCACACATCGATCAAAATTGGCGCCGACCCGGTCCATCTTGTTGGCAAAGATGATGCGAGGAACCCCGTAGCGGTCCGCCTGACGCCAGACCGTTTCGGTCTGGGGCTCCACGCCAGCCACCGAGTCGAGAAGCGTCACCGCGCCGTCGAGTACGCGGAGGGAGCGCTCGACCTCGACCGTGAAGTCCACGTGCCCCGGCGTGTCGATGATGTTGATCCGATACTCGACCCCATCTCGGCTCCAAAAGCAGGTGGTTGCCGCCGAGGTGATCGTGATGCCCCGCTCCTGCTCCTGCTCCATCCAGTCCATGGTGGCCGCGCCGTCGTGAACTTCACCGATCTTGTAGTTCTTCCCCGTGTAGTACAGGATCCGCTCGGTTGTGGTCGTCTTCCCGGCATCAATGTGGGCCATGATGCCGATGTTACGATAGCGTTCCAGCGGATGCGTGCGTCCCATGATTCCTCAAGTCCAGTGCAACGAAAAAGCGGGGCGACCGAACCCGGAGAACCTCCGGTGGTATCGCTCCGCGCACGTCCGGACATTCTGCCCGAGACGGGGGCCCTCGAACCCCACGCGTTGTGGCGAAAGACCAGAGGTGGCGGAACTGCCCGTCACGTGGCCCGATGTCAGCAGCGCCGGCCACCCGCCCGGCGGTTACTCCCTACCAGCGATAGTGTGCAAACGCCCGATTGGCTTCTGCCATCCGGTGCGTGTCATCCTTCTTCTTGATCGTGTTCCCCTCGCCCTTGGACGCGAGAATCAGTTCGGCGGCCAGGCGATCGGCCATGGTCTTTTCCGAGCGGGACCGGGCGTAGGAAATCAGCCACCGCATCGCGAGCGCCGTCCGCCGCTCCGGGCGCACTTCCACCGGCACCTGCAACGACGCACCACCCACCCGGCGGCTCTTGACCTCCAGCGCCGGCTTGGCGTTGGAGATCGCCTGCTTGAACACCGTCACCCCCGGCTGCCCGGTGCGTTCCTCGATCATGTCCATGGCGCCGTAAAAGATCCCCTCGGCGAGTCCCTTGTTCCCGTCGTACATCAGGGCCCGGACGAACTTCGACACCGTCTGGCTGTCATAGCGCGGATCGGGTGGGACCGGGCGCTTGACGGCTCGGCTCCGGCGGCTCACTTCTTCCCTCCCTTGGTCGCTTCCTTCGGCAACTTGGCCCCGTACTTCGACCGGCTCTGCATCCGCCCGTTCACGCCCGCGGAATCAAGGCTGCCCCGCACGATATGATACCGAACTCCGGGGAGGTCCTTCACCCGGCCCCCGCGAATCAGGACGATCGAGTGCTCCTGGAGATTGTGCCCCTCGCCCGGAATGTACGCGGTCACTTCGAATCCATTGGTCAGCCGGACACGCGCCACCTTCCGGAGCGCCGAATTCGGCTTCTTGGGCGTGGTCGTGTACACCCGGGTACACACCCCGCGCTTCTGCGGATTCTTCTTGAGTGCCGGCGCCTTGTCCTTGGCCGCAACTGACTTGCGCCCGTGCCGGACGAGCTGGTTGATCGTTGGCATCGATCCTTGAGTTCCGTGAAAACCTGGTTCGTCGTTCTCGCCCCACCGGCCGGGCTTCAGCACTGAAGCCCGGATCCGAGGGAGACAAGGAGAATAGCACCGTGCCGGTTCACGGTCAACCCTCCACCTCCACGGGACGGGAGGGCAAGGCCTGGGGCATTGCCGAAACCCGCGCTCCAAGGCAGTTTTCGTCCCAAATCATGCCCCTGACCCACCCAACGCGGTCTGGTGGGACCTGACCCTCGCCCGACGAGATACCATGACCTCCGGTCCCCGGATGCCCGGCACACCTGCGCTCCTCCCCCTCCTGATGTCCCTCGCACTGGTCTCGTGCGGAGGAGGGGGAATGTCCGGGCCCCCCCGGGCCTCCAACATCACCAAGGGATCGGGCGATGGACAGACCGGGACCGTCGGGCTCGACCTCCCCACACCCATTACGATCACGGTGCTGAGCGGGAGCAGCCCGATGGCGGGCGCCACAGTCACCTTTTCCGCCACGGCAGGAGGAAGCGCCACTCCCGCCACCGTCGTGACCTCCACCACCGGTATCGCCACCACGACGTGGCGTCTGGGACCTACCACAGGCACTCAGACACTCTCGGCCACAGTCGTCGGGGTGGCCCCCTCCGTCTTCACCGCCACAGCCGTGCCCGGGCCGGCAGCCAGCGTGGTACCAGTCTCGGGCAGCAACCAGACTGAGACGATCGGCAAACCCCTCCCGGCAACCCTGGTAGCGCGGGTCAACGATGCCTTTGGCAACCCGGTCGCCTCTCAGACCGTCACCTTCGTCGTGGTCCAGGGAGGCGGGAGCCTCACCGGCGCCACCCAGGTGTCCGATGCCGAGGGTCGCGCTGCTCTGGGCGGGTGGACCCTGGGGCTCCTCCCCGGGTTCCAGACGGTCGAGGCCCGCGTCGCCGGCGCCAACCCCGCGGTGTTCATCGCCATTGCGAACCCGATCCCGCCCGCCTCCTTCCTTCCGGTCGCGGGCAACATCGCCAGTGTCAACGCCGGAACCCTGGTCCCGGTTGCCCCCACCGTGGAGGCCCGGGACAGCACGGGCCAGCCCCAGCCCGGAGTTCCGGTCACCTTCACGATCACCTCGGGCGGGGGAGCGGTTCAGGGCGCCACCACCACCACCGACGCCACCGGCAGGGCCAGTCCGACCGCCTGGATTGTGGGGCTCGCCCCGGGACCGAATACACTCACCGCCAGCACCTTCGGCGCACCCGATGTGGTCTTCCAGGCTACCTCCGTCGCAGCCGTGCCGACCAGCATCGTTCCGATGCCCGGTGATCCGTTCAGCGGAATCCGGGGCAACTACCTCCCGAACCAGCCGGTATTCCGGTTGGCGGACGACAAGGGAGATCCCGTGGCGGGAATTGCCGTCACCTTCGCCGCCTCCGACGGAGGAGCAGTCGGGGGAGCGATCCGGGTCAGTGACTTCAACGGGCTGGTGGCCCCTCTCGCCTGGCGCCTCGGAATGACCCCGGGCCCTCAAACTCTGAGCGCCACGGTCGAGGGGCTCCCCACGGCCAGTGTCGCGGGAACGGCCACATCCCCTCCTGCGGGGGCCTTTCAGATCGACCTCCGCTTCGTCGGCACCGCGCCCACTCCGGCCCAGCGGGCGGCCTTCGACCTGGCGGCGGCCCGGTGGTCGGAGTTGATCCTGGGTGATCTTCCCGACGTCCAGATCACCCCTCAGGATGGGACCTTCGGTGCCTGCCCCGCCATCTTCGAAACCATCGACGATGTGGTCATCTTCGCCGAGCTCACCAGCATTGACGGGGTGGGAGGTATCCTCGGGAGCGCGGGACCCTGTGCCATCCGGGACATCGACGATCCCGGTCCGGGGAGAGCCCTTCCGGTTCTGGGACGCATGCGCTTCGATGTGGCGGATCTCGCCAACCTCGAGGCGAATGGAACCCTGCGGGACGTGGTGCTGCACGAAATGGGACATGTCCTCGGCATCGGAAGCCTCTGGAGCTTCTTCGACCTTCTCGTGGGGGCGGGCGGAACCGGTCCCTTCTTTGTCGGCCCGCGCGCGACCGCCGCACATTGGGGATCTCTGGCCCCCGGCGCCACCTTCGCCGGCGAGGTCGTCCCGGTGGAAAACGCCGGCGGGCCGGGCACCCGGGACGGGCACTGGCGGGAGTCGACGTACGACAACGAACTGATGACCGGATTCAATGACGCCCAGAACTTCCTGAGCGCCATCACGACCGCCTCGCTCGCCGACATGGGATACATCGTGGACGACGCCCTCTCCGATCCCTTCACCTTCGGCGAGGCGCTGCTGCGGTTCGGCATCACGCGCGGTGTGGAGTATCGCATGGTGCCGTTCAGCGAGCCGATCTGGGTGGTGGACCGCCGGGGACGCCGGGTCGGGACGGTCCCGCGGACCCTGGTCCCCACACCCCGGACCGAGAACCGGTAGGAAGTTCGAAGTTCGAAGTTCGAAGTTCGAAGTTTGAAGGAAGTGGGGGGAGGGGAGGGGCCCGACCAATCACTCCCGGTCGGGGCGCGCCTCTCCACCATCCCTGGCGGACGGTGCACTCGCGGGCCGGAGCCCCGGCGCTGTTTCCGCCGATCGGAGGACGACCGGTGGGGACGTCTCCCTCAGGCGTCCCGTGCGGCGACTCCCCCGCCATCCCCCGACCCCGAGCACCAGGAGCAGGACCCCCGCCACCAGGGACACGAGTGCCACCCGCAGCACGGCGAGGATGAAACCCGGGCGGGCGGAGAGGGCCACCTCCCGGTACAGGGTCAGGGCATCCAACCCGAAGTTGATGGCTCCCGCCGACAGGATCAGGAACCCGGCCAGGGCCAGAATCGCGAGCGTCCGGAGCGTGCGACGCCACTCCTGCCCCCCCGCCAGGACCATCCCCAGAATCAGTGCCGCCAGGAGAGGAAGGAGCTGGCCCGCGGCGATGCCGAACGCCCCGAAACGCCAGCGGACATCATCCACCTGCGAGGGCAGGACAGCGGACACGATCGCCCCCGCGGCATGGGACAGCAGCAGGAGGGCGAAGACCACCGTGGCGGGAACGATCCAGCGGTGTGACGCTCCGGACGGAATGATCATGAGACGGGCTCCAGACGGGAAATCAGGGCGCCGGTGAATATACCGATGCCCTGATCTCCCGCGCAGTCACAGCCCCTGGGCAGGCTAGTGAGTCGATGCCGTTCCCGGGAGTCCCTCCACCGGCCCCGTGCGGGGCCCGGCCGGATGCTCCTCGGTCCGGGGGGCCCCCGTGAGGAAGTGCCCCAGCCAGGACGCCGCCCGGGCCACCATCAGATAGATCGAGGGGATGATGAGGAGGGTGAGGAAGGTGGAAACGGTCAGCCCTCCCACCACCGCCACGGCAAGCGGCTGCATGAGCTCGGTACCTTCGCCGATCCCGAGCGCCAGGGGGAGCATGCCGAGCACGGTGGTGAGGGTTGTCATGAGAATGGGGCGGAGCCGGATCACCCCCGCCTCGATGATGGCCTCCTCGATGGACAACCCATCCCGTCGCCCGATCTCCACGTACTCCACGAGCAGGATCGCGTTGTTGACCACGATCCCCGCCAGCAGGATCACCCCCAGAAGCACCGGCGCGCTGAGAGGCGTTCCGGAGATCATCAGACCGGCTCCCACTCCGATCAGGGCGAGGGGAATCGACACCATGATGACCAGGGGATTGGCGAGACTCTCGTACTGCACCGTCAGCACGACAAACACCAGGAAGATCGCCATGCCGATGACGATGGCCAGGTTCCGGTTGTTCTCCTTGATCGCCTCTTCCTCTCCGCCATAGATCAACGCAAAGCCGGTGGGCAGGTCGAGGGAGGCGAGCCGGTCGTGAATCTCGGCGTTGACCTGGCTCACCGTGGCCTGGGAGCGGTTCACATCACCGGTGACCCGGATCAGCCGGTTCTGGTTTTCCCGGGTGATCCGGCTCGGTCCCGACCCGAAGCGGATCGTGGCGACATCCCGCAGGTAGATCGCCTGGTCGCGCCCGCCGAACAGGGCGATGGTGCCCAGGTCCTCCGCGCTCTGGAACTGCTCGCGGGGCAGCCGCACCCGTACATCGTATTCGAAGGTCCCGTCGGTGAATCGGGTGGGGGTCGCTCCTTCGAGGGCGGTGCGCACGCTCTGTCCCACATCCGCGGGGCGAAGTCCCAGATCGGCGATCCGCTCCCGGTCCACCCGGATCGAGAGCTGGGGGCTCGCATCCTCGGCGGAGAGCTGCAGGCCTTCCAATCCCGGGATCCCCTTGATCGTGTTCAGGACGTCGTTCGCGATCTGTTGCAGCAGAATCAGGTCATCCCCCTGCACCGCGATCGCCACGTCGGATCCGGAGATGTTGGTGCGAAGACCCCGAATGCGGGGCGGGCGCACTCCGATGCGCGCTCCGGGAACGCCCAGCGTGTTGATCTCCTCCTGCAGGTCAGCCACCCATTGGGACGCCGGCATGCCGCGCCGTTCGCTCGCGGGCGTGAGCTGAATGCTCACCGACCCGCGCCCCCCGCTTTCGGCGGTCGATCCCCCGAAGAAGAACCCCCCCGCTGTGGCGAAAATATCCTGGACGAATGGCCGGGCGCGCACCATCTCCTCCATCTGTTGCACAATGGTGTTAGTCCGGTCCGGCGGGGTTCCGGGTGGCATGTTCACGTTCACCGAGACCGCGCCATCATCCACGACGGGCAGGAATTCATTGGGCAGGCCACGGACGGCAAGCAGGACCAGGAAAAGGACGCCGAACGACCCTCCGACCACCACGAGACGATGGGTCAGCGTCCATCGGGCCAATCGCCGATAGATGTCGGTCGATCGGCCGACCGCGGCATTGAAGGCACGAATGGGCCGCCAGTTCGCCAGGTTGCTCTCCCAGCGGATCTTGGCGAGCTGGGCGGTCAGCATCGGCACCAGACTGAGGGCCGTGAGCAAGGCTCCCACCATCGACAGGGTGATAGTGAGGATCAGCTCGCGGAAAATGAGCGCCGCCAGCCCCGAGATCAGGAGGAAGGGAACGACGGCCGCCAGGTTCGTCACCGTGGAGGCCACGACGGCGCTGGTGACCTCGGCCGATCCCTCGTGCGCTGCCGCCTCGGCATCGAGCCCCTTCGATCGCAGGCGGAAGATGTTCTCCAGCATCACGATGCCACTGTCGAGCAGGAGCCCCACGCCGAGGGCGAGACCCCCGAGCGTCATGATGTTGAGGGTCAGCCCGGCCCATCCCATCAGGGCCAGGGTCGCGAGGACGGCGATCGGAATCGACAGTCCGATGATGAAGGTCTTGCGCAGGCTCCCGAAGAAAAGAAAAACCACCACCATCGCCAGGGCGGCACCGGCGAGGGCCGCCCCTTGAACGCTCGACAGGGCGCTCTTGACGAAGAAGGACTGATCGGCCACGACCCGGTAGTTGATCTCGGGCGGGATGAACCGGGCCTGACCCAGCTGCGCGAAGCGGGAGGCAACCCCCTCCGCCACCGCGACGGTGTTGGCCTCGGGGAGCTTGCGCACCGACAGCTTCACGGCGGGGACCCCGTTCAGCCGGGCCCAGAGTCGCTGCTCCCGGTTGGTGTCGGCCACGGAGGCAACCTCGGTGAGGGGCACGCGCTGCGAGGTTCCAGGCACCGCCAGGAGGACATTCCGAATGTCATCGACGGTCCGGAACTTCCCGTCGGTCTTGCCGATGATCTCGAACTCGTCGGAGGTGAGGTTGCCCGCCGCGATATCCTGGTTCTCGTTCCGCAGCGCGGTGAGAATCTCGTTCACGGTCATCCCGTACGAGCGCAATCGCTCCTGGTTCAGAATCACCTGGACCTCGCGGGTGAGCCCCCCGGACACGTCCACCGAGGCGACGCCATCCACCGTCAGGAGCTGGGGCAGAAGTTGGAGGTCCACCCATCGCCGCAAATCGATCAGGTTCCAGCTCTCCGAGCTCAGTCCCACCTCGTACACCGGCGACTGGGACGGGTCGAACTTGAAGATCGAGGGGGGCTCGGCCTCCTCCGGGAGGCGGGCCCGGGCCCGGTCCAGATTCTTCGACGCGTCCTGCAGCGCGAAGTTCATGTCGGTGCCGTAGCGGAAGTACAGATTGACGCTTGACTGCCCCTCGGAGGTTTCCGATTCGAGACGGATCAGATTCTCGGTCGTGGAGAGCGAGGTTTCCAGGATCTTGGTGACCTGCTCTTCCATGACCTCCGGCGCCACCCCCGGATACCGCACACTGGCCCGCACCTGCGGATAGACGATCTGGGGCAGAAGATCAATGGGAAGCTGACGTCCGTAATAGAGCCCCAGCACCACCACAACAGTCGTCAGGGCCACCGTGCCAATGGGCCGACGAATCGAAAAACTCGGGATCGAGAAGCGACTCATGGGTTCCGGATCTCCTCTCCGCCATCCGGGGACAGCGCGGCGCGATTCATGATGCGGACTGTCACACCCGCGCGCAGCCCCAGGTGACCCGAGGTCACCACCAGCGCGCCGGGTTCGAGCCCCGTGACCACCTCCACCATCCCGCTCGACGTGAGCCCGACCGTGATCGGGCGCCGCACCAAGGTGTCGGCCTCCACCAGATAGGCGAACGGTCCGGTCGTGCTCGCACCCACCGCCGCGGCGGGGATGACCAGAACCCCGGGCCGCGAATCAAGGGTGAGGTGGACTCGGGCCAGGTATCCCGGCCGCACCGTCACGCCCGGAGGAGGCTCATGCAGGGCCACCTCCACCGGGAGCAACCGCGTGGTGGGATCGGCACTCGGGAAAATGCGGCGCACCGACCCCCGCAACACCGCGTCCGGGTGGGCGTCGAGAGTCACGCGCACGACATCGCGCTCCT
Organism: Gemmatimonadales bacterium; assembly: GCA_039794085.1. Classification (GTDB taxonomy): domain Bacteria; phylum Gemmatimonadota; class Gemmatimonadetes; order Gemmatimonadales; family GWC2-71-9; genus OFTM291. The sequence goes on along the minus strand of JBDIWC010000003.1, from coordinate 51,600 downwards.
GGACATGCACGACATCCAGTTCGGACATCTGCACCCGCACGACCATCAGAGCATCATCCGCGATGTCGAACAGCCGCTGGTTCGGATTGACGGCACTCCCCGCCTCGATCAGCTTGGCCGTCACCACTCCGGCACTCGGCGCCCGGACCCGGGTGAAATCGAGGCGGGTTTCCCACAGGTTCACGTCGCTCCCGGCGGTCTGAAAGGTGGCGCGGGCCTGTTCGAACTCCGCGCTCGTGATGATGGCCGCGCGATGCATCTCTTCGCTCCGCCGAAAGGCCGCCTCCGCATTGGCCAGCACCGCCCGGGCGCGCTCCAATTGGGCCGCGGTTTCCCGGGCATCCAGCTCCAGCATGAGCTGTCCCTGGCGGACCCGATCCCCTTCCTGAACCCGAACCGTGAGGACCGTTCCCGCGGCCCGGCTGTTGACCTCGATTGAACGCACCGGTTCCACCGACCCCGCCAGCACCACCTCCCGGGTCAGATCCTGCCTCTCCACCTGGATCACCGACACCGGGAGGTTGCCGCGGGGACCCTGCCCCGTGCCCGCTGCGCTGCCCGAGGAACACCCCGCGAGCGACGCAAGGACCAGGGCCCCGGCGGAAACCGGGGGCCAGCGAAGAGCACGGGGGGGAAGTGGCATCGTCATCGTTCCTCAGGGACACGGCGGTCAAACCGGGCCAGGGAACGTCCGCCGGCACGGGGCCATCTGAAGTTCAACTGCTCAGGGCATTTACGCGCCAGAGTCCGCCTCTGTTGAGGAAACGGGCGACCAGCGCCGCTCCGGGGGAAACGTCCCCGATCCCGATCCGGACCTCCCCATTCATCCGAATCGGATCGCTTCCGGGCTTCGGAGGTCACTCTGTGTACGCCACATCACCGGCCCGGTTCCCGATGCTCCCGAACGGAAACGGGGCACCCCTCGTCGGAGTGCCCCGCCCCCATCCTCAGCCGTCATTCAGGAACGTGCCCCCCACGACTCAGGCTTCGATCTCCTCCACGAGGAGGTCCATCGGCGGCTCGGGGTCCGCCTCCATCGGAGGGGCCGGCTCGTACCCGGCGGGTGGATCGACTTCGAGGTCGACGTACCGGTAGAATCCGGTGCCGGCCGGGATGAGGTGCCCGATGATGATGTTTTCCTTCAACCCGCGCAGGTCGTCCCGGGCCCCGCGAATCGCGGCGTCGGTGAGCACCCGGGTCGTCTCCTGGAACGAAGCGGCCGAAATGAACGACTGCGTGGTCAGGCTCGCCTTGGTGATACCGAGGAGAACCGGTTCGGCCGTTGCGGGAGTGCCTTTCTTCCGTACCACCCGGTCATTTTCCTCCCGGAAGGTCATCTTGTCCACCGATTCGGCCTCGAGGAACGAGGTGCTGCCCGGGGCCTCGACCCGAACCTTCTGCAGCATCTGGCGCACAATGACGCCGATGTGCTTGTCACTGATCCGGACCCCCTGGAGGCGGTAGACCTCCTGCACCTCGTTCAGGAGATACTCCTGCACGGCTCGGGGACCCTTGATCCGCAGGATGTCGTGCGGGTTCACCGGACCCTCAGTCAAACGATCCCCGGCGCGCACCCGATCCCCCTCATGCACCCGAAGGTGCTTTCCGGCCGGCACATCGTACAGCTGCGCCTCTTCCCCCTCGGCGATCGCCCCCTCGGGGCCGACCGGGTAGACGTAGATTTCACGCTTCCCGCGCTTGATCTCGCCGAACTTGACCACCCCGTCGATTTCCGAGATCGTGGCTGGATCCTTCGGGCGACGCGCTTCGAAGAGCTCGGCCACCCGCGGCAGACCACCCGTGATGTCCCGGGTCTTGTAGGCCTGGCGCGGAATCCGCGTGATCGTGACCCCCTGTGCCACCTTCACCGGGGTGGACAGGAAGACGGTGCGGTCCTTGCTCTCCCGCTTGCTCTTGCTGGGCCAGGCCTCGTTGATCGGGCGCTCCTCCACCTTGAACTTCGAGGACCAGGGATTGGCCTGATCCGGAATTTCCATGGCCCGGCTCACCAGATCGGTGGGCGATCCGAGGATGATGCGGGATCCTTCAGCGAGGGTGTACTCCTGGGGATCCTTCTTTCCGGAATACACCAGCACCGACGGATGCAGTTCCCGATCGGGATCCGCCGTGATGACCAGGGACCGGAGCCCGGTGCCCTCATCAAGCTCCTCCCGCAGGGTCGCACCGGGCACCACGTCCTTCCAGCGCAGCTCTCCATCCGTCTTCACGATGGACGGGTCATTGTACGGATCCCAGGTGTATAGCACGGTCGCGCGTTCCTCGGCATTTCCGCGCGTCACCAGGTCACCCTCCCGCACCTGCAGAAGAGCGCCTTCCGGAACCGGATACCGGTTGAGGACCCGGGACGGATCGTTCGGATCCACCACCTGAATCCCCTCCTTCGCCTCGTCCGCCGCCGACTCGTCCTCCCGGGTCAGTGCCACCCGGATGCTCCCCGTGGTACCGTCCTCATACTCCACCGGGCAATCGGCATACTCGAGGCCGTCGGTGTACTTGACCAGGCCGTCCGAGCGTGCCCGCCGTTCGGCCTCCTCGGCGATGCGCGACGAGGTTCCGCCGATGTGGAAGGTCCGCAGCGTGAGCTGCGTGCCCGGTTCCCCGATCGACTGCGCCGCGAGAATGCCCACCGCCTCACCCAGATCCACCATGCTCATGGTCGCCAGGTTCCGGCCGTAGCACATCCGGCACACGCCACGGCGTGCCTCGCAGGTCAGCACGGACCGGATCTTGATCCGCTCGACCCCGGCTTCGTCGAGGACGTTGGACGCCTCTTCGTCGATCAGAGCTCCATTCTGGACCAGCAGCTTCGGATCACCATCCTCATCGAGTTCGTGCGGATCGAACACGTCCTCTCCCGCCACGCTCCCCAGGACGCGCTCCCGGAGTGTTTCGATGACATCCTCGCCCTCCTTGAGGGCGGTGATCTCCAGGCCCAGAATGGTTCCGCAATCCTCCTCACTCACCGTCACGTCCTGGGCCACATCGACCAGGCGCCGAGTGAGGTACCCGGCGTCCGCCGTCTTCAAGGCCGTGTCCGCGAGACCCTTTCGGGCGCCGTGGGTGGAGATGAAGTACTCCAGCACCGTGAGGCCTTCCCGGAAGTTCGACCGGATCGGACTCTCGATGATTTCCCCGATTCCGCCGGTCAGCTTCTTCTGCGGCTTGGCCATGAGTCCGCGCATACCCGCCAGCTGCCGGATCTGGTCCCGGCTGCCCCGCGCCCCGGAGTCGAACATCATGTAGACCGGGTTGTATCCGCCGCGCGACGCTCTCAACGATTGAATCATCGCCTCGGCCACGTCGTTGTTGGCGTGGGTCCACGCGTCGATCACCTTGTTGTACCGCTCGCCGAAGGTGATCTGCCCGGTGTTGTAGGCGCGCTGGAACCGCGCCACACGCTTGGCCGCCTCATCGATCAACTGGAACTTCTCGGCCGGGATCTCGAGATCCTCGACCCCGATCGAGATTCCGCCCAGGGTCGCGAACTCGAAACCGAACTTCTTCAGGCGGTCGAGGAAATCCACCGTGTCCCGGAGGCCCGCCCGGCGATAGCTCTGGAGAACCACTTCCGACAGGGCCTTCTTCCGCATCAGGTCATCCCGGAACCCGAGTTCCGCCACGACCTGCCGGGGGATGATGTTGTTGAACAGCACCCGCCCGACGGTGGTGCGATACCACCGGGGACGGGGATCCACGGCGCCGGCCGGGGGCACGTACCAGAAGTGCACCGCGCTCTGGTAGCCGACCTGGCGCTGCAGCAGCGCCATCTCGAGCTCGGCGATCGACCCGTAATGCGGGGCATCCTTCCACAGGGTCACCTTCGTGGCATCGCCCGGCTGCACCCGAAGGGTTTCCTCGAATCCGGGCGGCAGTTTGGTCAGGAAATAACACCCCAGCACGATGTCCTGGGACGGCTCGGCCACGGGCCGCCCGTCCGAGGGCTTGAGGATGTTGTTCGAGGACACCATCAGCACCCGGGCTTCGAGCTGGGACTCGAAGCTCAACGGCACGTGGACCGCCATCTGGTCGCCGTCGAAGTCGGCGTTGAAGGCGGCACAGACCAGGGGGTGGATCCGGATCGCCTTGCCCTCGACCAGCTTCGGCTCGAAGGCCTGGATGCCAAGACGGTGCAGGGTCGGCGCGCGGTTGAGAAGCACCGGATGATCCTGGATGATTTCCTCCAGGATCTCGTACACCTCCGGCCCCTCGCGTTCCACGATCTTCTTGGCCCGCTTGACGGTCTCCGCGATCCCGTTCTCCACCAGCTTGTTGATGATGAACGGCTTGAACAATTCCACGGCCATCGCCTTGGGCAGCCCGCACTGGTGCAGCCGGAGTTCCGGACCCACCACGATCACGGAGCGTCCCGAGTAGTCGACCCGCTTGCCGAGCAGGTTCTGCCGGAAGCGGCCCTGCTTGCCCTTGAGCATGTCCGACAGCGACTTCAACGGCCGCTTGCCGCGTCCGCGGATCGCCTTGGACCGACGGCCGTTGTCGAACAGCGCGTCGACCGCCTCCTGCAGCATCCGCTTCTCGTTCCGGAGGATGACCTCGGGCGCCCGGTGCTGGATCAGCTTCTGCAGCCGGTTGTTCCGGTTGATCACCCGGCGATAGAGATCGTTCAGGTCGCTGGTGGCGAATCGGCCCCCGTCGAGCGGCACCAGAGGGCGGAGGTCCGGCGGCAGCACCGGAATCACGTCCAGAATCATCCAGGCCGGGTTGTTCGGCAGATCGCCGTTGTCCCCGGAGGAGAGGAAGGCATCCACGATCTTGAGCCGCTTCAGGCCCTGCTTCTTCCGGTGCTGGCTGGTCTCGGTGGCGATGCTGTTCCGGAGACTCTCCGCGATCTTCCGGAGGTCCAGACGGGCCAGCAGTTCCCGGATCGCGGGAGCGCCGATGTCGGCCCGGAAGGCCACGTCCCCCTCGTCCTTGGCCTTCTGGCGCAGGGTGAGGTAATCATCCTCGTCGAGGAGCTGATTGGTCTCCACCTCCTGCTTGCCCGGGTCGATGACAATGTAGCTCGAATAATACAGCACCCGCTCCAGGTCCCGGAGCGTGATGCTGATCAGGTTCCCCATCGGCGACGGCAGTGTCTTGAAGAACCAGATGTGCGCCACCGGCACGCTCAACTCGATGTGCCCCATCCGCTCCCGCCGTACCTTGCTGAGCGTGACCTCGACTCCGCACCGATCGCAGATCACTCCGCGATAGCGGATCCGCTTGTACTTCCCGCAATGACACTCCCAATCCTTGACCGGACCGAAGATCCGTTCACAGAACAAGCCATCCTTCTCGGGCTTGAACGACCGGTAGTTGATCGTCTCGGGTTTGGTGACCTCGCCCCAGCTCCACCAGGTCCGCTGACCCTGCAGCTCCAACCGCTCCCGTTCCTTCGGGTCCCGCGGCCCCCGGACTTCCTCCGGAGCCGCGATGCGGATGCTGATGTGGTCAAAACTCGAGCTCTTGGGCTCCCGCCCGCTGCGAAAATCGATCATCGACGCTACTCCTCGCTATCTGCGGACGTGCCGAGGGTCACCTTGAGCCCCAGGGCCTGGAGCTCCTTGACCAGCACGTTGAACGACTCGGGAATGCCCGGTTCCGGCAGGTTCTGGCCCTTCACGATCGCCTCGTACACCTTGCTGCGTCCGTTCACATCGTCGGACTTGACGGTCAGCATCTCCTGCAGCAGATGCGCGGCCCCGTAGGCCTCCAGGGCCCACACCTCCATTTCGCCGAACCGCTGCCCGCCGAACTGGGCCTTGCCGGCCAACGGCTGCTGCGTCACCAGCGAGTAAGGACCAATCGACCGGGCGTGGATCTTGTCGTCCACCAGGTGTGAGAGCTTGAGCATGTAGATCGTCCCGACCGTCACCTCGGTCGCGAACGTCTGCCCCGTCCGCCCGTCCCGCAAGCGGACCTTCCCCGACGGCGTCAACCCCGCGTACTGGATGAGTTCCCCCACCGCGGCGGACACCTGGTCCGCCGACACCTTGCCGCGCACCACCGCCGCGATCGCCGGTTGTCCCGCCTGTTCGAGGCGCGTGGCACCATCTTCCCCGGCGGCCGTCCGGAGGGCCCGCAGAAGTTTCTCCAGTTCCTTCCGTTCCGCGGCCGACTCGGCGCCCTCGAGAAGCGCCTCGTGATGCGCCACCTCCACCCGGGCCTGCTCCTGCAGGCGTTCGCCCAGGGCCACTCCGCCTGCCCGGACGCAGCCCTCGATGTCCTTGAAGAGGGCCTTGATGGTGGGATGGGCGTCCTTCCGTCCCAGCACGGCGAGGTCGATGTGATCCAGCTTGGTCCGCTGTTCCCCCGAGGCCCGGATATCCTCCTGCAGGGTCTGGATCAGGGACGGCCCCGCCTCCGGCGCGGGCTGAGGCAACCGGAGCGAGTCCACCGCCCAGGTGAGGCCGGCCAGCCGGAGGAGGATTCCGATTTCTCCCTCGGCCGCCCCTCGGAAGACGGGCGTCTTCGCCTTGAATCCCAGAATCCGGGCGCACCAGCCCAGGTGGGTCTCGAGGATCTGCCCCACGTTCATCCGGCTCGGCACGCCGAGCGGGTTGAGGACGATGTCGACCGGAGTGCCATCGGGGAGGAACGGCATGTCCTCCTCGGGGACGATGCGGGCCACGATGCCCTTGTTCCCGTGGCGGCCCGCCATCTTGTCACCGACGGACACCTTGCGCTTCTCACCCAGATACACCTTCACCAGCTGGATCACCCCCGGCGGGAGTTCGTCCGGCTGCAGAATCTTGTCGATCTGGTCCTCGGCCTTCTCCTCCACGCGGGCCCGCTCCCGGGCGGCCGCTTCGATGGTTGCCCGAATGCGTTCATTGGCCGTCTTGTTGGCCACCCGGAGGGTCTTGAGGTCCACCTCGGTCAGATCCACGTCCTTCAGAACCGTCGCGGTCAGTTTCGTCCCGGAGGGACGGTATTCCTCGACACTCCCGGCCCGCAGCAGCAGGGCCACCTCCTGGCCCTCCAGCAGGTGCCGCAGCTCGTCGAGCATCACGGTGCTGATCCGCGTCTTCTCCTCGTGCTCGATGCGCCGGACCTCACCGATCCGCTCGCCGCGATCCTTCTCGACCACCTGATCCTCGACCCGCGAGAAGATCTTGACGTCGATCACGGTCCCCTTCATGCCGGGCGGCACCTTGAGGGACGAATCCTTCACGTCCTTCGCCTTCTCCCCGAAGATGGCCGTGAGAAGCTTTTCCTCGGGCGACAGCTCTGTCTCCCCCTTCGGAGTGATCTTCCCGACCAGGATGTCCCCCGGCTTGACGTGCGCCCCGATACGGATGATGCCGCGCTCGTCCAGATCCACGAGGGACTCGTCCGCCACGTTCGGGATCTCGCGGGTGATCTCCTCCTGTCCGCGTTTGGTGTCCCGGACGTGCAGTTCCAGCTCCTGGATGTGAATGGATGAATAGACGTCATCCTTCACGAGCCGTTCCGACAGCACGATCGCGTCCTCGAAGTTGTACCCGTACCAGGGCATGAAGGCGACGGTCACGTTGTTGCCCAGAGCCAGCTCACCATCCTCGGTCGCGGCGCCATCGGCAATGACCTGTCCGGCCACCACGCGGTCCCCCTGCTGCACGAGGGGCCGCTGGTTGATGGCCGTGTCCTGGTTGGTGCGCCAGAACTTCTTCACCCGATACCGGTCGTGGCGGGCCAGCCGGGCCAGCGGGACGTCGGTGGGCAGGGCCTCCTCCCCGGCATCCACCAGAATCTCGTCGGCCGTGACCCGCGTGACCACGCCATCCCGGCGCGCCAGGATCACCGCTCCCGAATCCCGGGCCACCTTCCCCTCCAGCCCGGTGCCGACCAGCGGGGCCCGCGGAAAGACCAGAGGGACCGACTGCCGCTGCATGTTGGAACCCATGAGGGCGCGGTTCGCGTCGTCGTGTTCCAGGAAGGGAATCAGCGCGGCCGCGATGGAGACGAGCTGTTCGCTCGCCACGTCCATGAAATCGATCTTCGGAGGAGGCAGCAACGGATAGTCATCGCCTCGGCGGCACAGGACCAGCGGCTCGGTGAACGCCCCGGAGGCATCGAGGGCCGCGTTGGCCTGCGCCACCGTGTAGTCCTCCTCCTCGGTGGCCGAGAGCCACTGGATCTCGCTCGTCACCTTCCCCTGCCGCACCACCCGGTAGGGCGTCTCGATGAAGCCGAGGTCGTTGATCCGGGCGAACGTGGACAGACTGGTGATCAGGCCGATGTTCGGGCCTTCCGGAGTCTCGATCGGACACATCCGCCCATACTGGGAATAGTGGACGTCCCGCACCTCGAATCCGGCCCGTTCCCGGGTGAGTCCCCCGGGTCCGAGAGCGGAGAGGCGCCGCTTGTTGGTGAGCTCGGCGAGCGGGTTCGTCTGGTCCATGAACTGGGACAGTTGGCTCGATCCGAAGAAGGCCTGGATCACGGCCGACACGGTCCGGGCGTTCACCAGATCGTCGAGGGAGATCTTCTCGGGATCGGAGTTGATGCTCATCCGCTCCTTGACCAGGCGCGCCATCCGCGAGAGGCCCACCGAGAACTGATTGGCGATGAGCTCCCCCACCGACCGGATGCGGCGATTGCCGAGATGGTCGATGTCGTCGGTGTGACCCCGGCCGTCCGCCAGATCGATCAGATAGCGGATGATCGAGATGAAGTCCTCTTCGGTGAGGACCGTGTGATTCGGATCGGTCCGCAGCCGCAGGCGCTGATTGATCTTGTGGCGCCCGACGCGCCCGAGATCGTATCGCTTCGGGTTGAAGAAGAGTCGCTGCAGCTGGAGACGCGCCGTCTCCAGGTTGGGGGCATCGCCGGGGCGCAGCAACGAGTAGATCTGCTCGAGGGCCTCCGCCTCGGTCGCGGTCGGATCCTTGGCCAGGGTGTTCTTGATCAGCGGGGATTCCGGCCGACCCGAGGGAAGGAGGACATCCACCTTCTGCACCCCGGCAGCGATCAGGCGATCCCGCAGGTCGTCCGTCACCTCGCTCCCCGCATCGGCCAGCACTTCGCCGGTCGCGGGATCCGCCACCGGGAAGGCGAGCATGACCTTTTCCCGTTCGCGCGTGGTGGTGGGTGCCTCTACCTCCCGAAGATCGAGCGCACTGTACCCCGCGAAGACGGGCACCGTGCTGATGCCCACCTGCCGCATCGCGGTCACCCGTTCCGCCGTCAGTTCATCGCCCACGGCGCCGAGGGGCGCCCCCTCGGGGTCCTCGGGATTCGGCACCTCCTCGGCCAGCAGTGAGCCGAGCACCTCCCGGCGTCCCTGACGGCCTTCGAGACTGGCGGTGATGTCCAGATCCTTCCGCGAGAAGAACAGCGAGAGGATCTCGGCGTTGGTTCCGTACCCGAACGCCCGGAGCAGAGCCGTGGCGGGGAACTTCTTCTTCTTGTCGATGTGGACATACACCACATCGTGAATGTCGATGGTGAACTCCACCCACGATCCGCGGAACGGGATGATCCGGGCCGAGAACAGGCGCTGGCCATTGGGATGGATGCTCTCCTCGAACACCACCCCGGGGCTCCGGTGCAGCTGGCTGACCACCACCCGCTCGGCGCCGTTGATCACGAAGGTTCCGAGGGGGGTCATGATCGGCAGCTCGCCGAGATAGACTTCCTTCTCGATCTGGTTCTTGAGCCGCCGCTGATCCCCGACGTCCTCGAACACGTTGAGGAGCAACGTGGCCTTGAGGGGAGCGGCATACGTCATGTCCCGCTCGATGCACTCCTCGACCGCGTACTTGGGTTCCCCCAGGGCGTAGCTCTTGTAATCGAGCTCATACTTTCCGTTGACATCGGAAATCGGGAACAGATCCCGGAACACCCGGTCAAGGGACACATCCTGCCGTTCTCCTCCCTCCTCGTTTGCCACGAGCAGGGAGTCGAAGGCGCGGGTCTGGATATCCAGCAGGTGGGGCATGGGCATGCCCCCTTCCCGCTTGGCGAAGGTAATCGTCGGCAGGGTGTCAGCCATGGCTCACTCTCGGGGCAGCACAAAGGGCCCCGCGCGGACCACCCGGCCGATGCCGGGGGTGCCGCGGGGCGTGTCCATCATCAGGGGTTGTCGGATTCGCCGTCAATCGCATGTCGCCTCACTGAAGTCGGGCCCGGGGCGGCCCGGTCCGAATGACCGGGTCGCATTCCCTGGACCTACTTCAGCTCGACGACCGCGCCCTGGTCTTCCAGCTTCTTCTTGATCTCTTCCGCCTCGGCCTTGGAGACGCCTTCCTTCACCGTCTTCGGGGCGCCATCCACCAGGTCCTTGGCCTCCTTCAGACCCAGGCTGGTCAGCTCCCGCACCACCTTGATCACCTGGATCTTCTTGGCGCCACCCTCCTTGAGGATGACCGCAAACTCGGTCTGCTCCTCCACCGCCGCCGGAGCGGCTCCGCCCCCGCCAGCCGCGGGCGCCGCCGCCATGACGGTCACGTTGAACTTTTCCTTGAAGGCATCGATGAGCTCGGCCAGCTCGACCACCGTCTTGCCGCCGATCGCTTCGAGGATCTCGTCGTTGCTGAGTGTGCTGTTCGCCATCGTCGTGTTCCTTCTCCGTACGGTTAAGATTCCGCCTGACGCTGCTCGCGAAGCGCCTCGAGGACGCTGACCATCTGGTACAGGATGCCGTTGAGCGACCCGGCGACCTGCGCCAGGAGGACCTCACGCGACGGGAGGGTGCCGAGCCGCGCCACGTAGGCCGCCTCGACCGCCTTCCCGTCCACCAGGCCGACCTTCACCGTCGGCTTGGAAAACTCTCGTGCAAAATCGCCGATGACCTTCGCCGCCGGGAGCGGATCCGTTCCGGCCAGGACCAGACCCACCGGGCCGGTCAGTTGGTCGTCGAACGCGCTGATCTGCCGCGAGGCCAGCGCCCGCCGGGCCAGGGTGTTCTTCACCACCACGAACCCGGCGCCCGCCTCCCGCAACCGGCGACGGAGCGTGGTCATCTTCCCCACGTCCAGGCCGGTGAAATCGGTGACGTAGATGTTCGGGGACGTGTCCAGCCGGTCGGCCAGCGTGTCCACCGTTGCCTGACGTTCGGCCTTAGTGCTCATCGGTACCCCGCTGTGTCAAGCCGGACGCCCGGCCCCATCGTGCTCGAAATGGTGGCGGTCCGGAGGTAAGTGCCCTTGGCCGCCGAGGGCTTGGCGCGCACGATGGTGTCGAGGAACGCGGAGAGATTCTCCGTGAGCTGCTCCGTGCTGAACGAGACCTTGCCGATTGGCGCATGCACGTTGCCGGTCTTGTCCACCCGAAACTCGATCTTGCCCGCCTTGATTTCCTTCACCGCCCGCGCCACATCCATCGTCACGGTGCCCGCCTTCGGGTTGGGCATCAGTCCGCGGGGACCGAGGATGCGGCCCAGCTGCCCGAGCTGCCCCATCACGTCCGGTGTCGCCACGATGACATCGCACTCGAGCCAGCCGTCCTTGAGCTTCTGGAGAAACTCCAGGCCGACAAAATCGGCGCCGGCCGCTTCGGCCTCGGCCACGCGCTCACCCTGGGTCACGACCAGCACGCGGACGGACTTGCCGGTTCCGTGCGGCAGCACCACGGTTCCGCGCACCACCTGGTCGGCGTGCCGCGGATCCACACCCAGACGGACGGCGGCGTCGACGGTTTCATCGAACTTGGCAAAGGCATTGGCCTTGACCAGCGCCACGGCGTCGGAAATCGGGTAGTCCCGCTTGCGGTCCACCTTCCCGGCCGCCGCCTGAAATCTCTTTCCATGGACCGGCATCAGTCGACGACCTCCATCCCCATCGACCGCGCGGTTCCGGCGATCATCTTCATCGCGCCGTCGAGGTCGGCGGCGTTGAGATCCACCATCTTGATCTCGGCGATCTTCCGGACCTGGGCTCGGGTCACCTGACCAATCTTGGTCCGGTTGGGGACGCCGCTCCCCTTCGCGATCCCCGTCTCCTTGAGCAGGAGGTTCGCCGCGGGCGGCGTCTTGGTGATGAAGGTGAAGGTCCGGTCGGCGTAGATGGTCACCACCACCGGGATCACCATGCCCGATTGGGACTGGGTCCGGGCGTTGAACTGCTTGCAGAAGTCCATGATGTTCACGCCGTGCGGCCCGAGAGCGGTACCGACCGGCGGTGCGGGGTTGGCCGCTCCAGCGGGACACTGGAGCTTGACCATGGCCATGATCTTTTTTGCCATCTCTCCTCAATCTGGTGTCCGGGCCGTCACCAGGACGACGCCGTCTGCCGCGATCACCCGCGCGGTCGCGGGCCCGCCCTGCGAGCCGGTTGGCTCGGGCCGGGGGTCACGACCCCACGCGGGGTCTGACCTCGAGTTTTTCGTCCTCAGTGTCCCCGGAGTTGGAGATAATCCAGCTCCACGGTGGTGGGCCGTCCGAAGAGGCTCACCGAGACTTTCACCTTCCCCTTGTCCGGCACCACTTCCTCGACCGTTCCGTTGAAATCGGAGAACGGCCCTTCGGTGATCTCCACCGCCTGACCGACCAGGAACGGGATCTCCTCCTTCGGGCCGGCCTCCGCCGACTCCTCGACCACGCCGAGCAGCCGGTTGACCTCGTCGGGCCGGAGGGGCTGCGGGAGCCGGCCGGTCCCCACGAACTTGATCACGCCCTGCACGCTGTTGACCAGATGCTGGGCTTCCTGGCTCATCCCGGATTCGATGAGCACGTACCCGGGGTAGAGCTTGCGCTCCACCTCCACCTTCTTGCCCGCCTTGATCTCGACCGATGTCTGGGTCGGGACCAGGGCCTGACGCACCAGCTTCTCCTCCGGGGCCCGCGGGTCTTCGGCGATCCGCTTCAGCAACAGGGCCTTCACCTTGTTCTCATGCCCGGACGTGGTCTGGATGGCGTACCAGCGATACTCCATCGTCTCACCGGGCCAGGGACGCGATGCCGGTGACGAAGATCAACTGCAGCACCAGGTCCACCAGGCCGATCGTGATGCCCAGGGCCACCGAGAAGATCACGATCATCCGGGTCGCCTTGACCAGCTCGTCCCGGGTGGGCCAGGTGACCTTCTTCATTTCCGCCTGGGCGGCCACGAGAAAGTTCCGGGTACCCACCAGAGCGCCCGCCACACCGCCGGAGGGCGGGGCCGATTCGATCTCGGCCATGGCTACTTCGACTCCTTGTGCGGCAAATGCCGGTTGCAGCGGGGGCAGAATTTCTTCCACTCCACCCGCTCCGGATGCAGTCGCTTGTTCTTGTCCGTGAAGTAGTTCCGGCTCTTGCAGTCGGTGCACTCCAGGATGATCTTGTCGCGCGGCATGGAACGCCCCTCTCCAGTCGGACCGGACTACTCGAGAATCTTGGTGACCACCCCTGCGCCCACCGTCCGGCCACCCTCCCGGATCGCGAACCGCAGGCCCTCATCCATCGCGATCGGCGTGATCAGCTCGATCGTCATCTGCACGTTGTCCCCCGGCATCACCATCTCCACCCCCCCCGCCAGCTCGCAGGCCCCCGTCACGTCCGTCGTCCGGAAATAAAACTGCGGACGATACCCCTTGAAAAACGGCGTGTGCCGGCCCCCCTCCTCCTTCGTCAACACATACACCTCCGCCTCGAACTTCGTGTGCGGCGTGATGCTCCCCGCCTTCGCCAGCACCATCCCCCGCTCGATCTCGTTCTTGTCCACCCCCCGCAGCAACAACCCCACATTGTCCCCCGCCCGCCCCTCGTCCAGCAGCTTCCGGAACATCTCCACCCCCGTCACCGTCGTCTTCTTCGACGCCCCGAACCCCACCAGCGCCACTTCCTCCCCCACCTTCACGATCCCCCGCTCGATCCGCCCCGTCGCCACCGTCCCCCGCCCCGTGATCGAGAACACATCCTCCACCGGCATCAGGAACGGCTTGTCCGTCTCCCGCACCGGCTCCGCCACCTGCGTGTCCAGCGCCGTGTACAGCTCCTGGATCTTCGCCACCCACGCCGGATCCCCCTCGATCGCCTTGATCGCGCTCCCCCGGATCACCGCCGCCTCGTCCCCCGGGAAGTTGTACTGCGTCAACAACTCCCGCACTTCCAGCTCCACCAGATCCAGCAACTCCTCGTCGTCCACCAGATCACACTTGTTCAAAAACACCACGATGCTCGGCACGTTCACCTGCCGCGCCAGCAGGATGTGCTCCCGCGTCTGCGGCATCGGACCGTCCACCGCGCTCACCACCAGGATCGCCCCGTCCATCTGCGCCGCCCCGGTGATCATGTTCTTCACATAGTCCGCGTGCCCCGGACAGTCCACGTGCGCATAGTGCCGCGCCGCCGTCTCGTACTCCACGTGGCTCGTCGCGATCGTCAGGATCTTCGTCGAATCCCGCCGCCCCTGCGACTCCGACGCCTTCGCCACCTCGTCGTAGGCCACGTACTTCGTCCCGTACCCCGACTCCGCCGACACCTTCGTCAACGCCGCCGTCAACGTCGTCTTCCCATGGTCCACGTGCCCGATCGTCCCCACGTTCACATGCGGCTTCGTCCGCTCAAATTTCGCTTTGGCCATCGTGCTCGTTTCCTCATGGTCGAGGCGTGAACGTCGCGGTGTCCACCCGGCGTGGTGGAGACGCGGATCCCGCCGGCGACGGGATCTCCAGTACATCATGTCAGAGCTCGCGACCGGGATCGAACCGGTGACCTCATCCTTACCAAGGATGTGCTCTACCAACTGAGCTACACGAGCCGAACCGTACCCCAGAGCGGGCGACGGGACTCGAACCCGCGACCCTCAGCTTGGAAGGCTGATGCTCTACCAACTGAGCTACACCCGCGCCCGTTTTTTTCCCGCCGGCGCCGACCCGGTCACACGCCATCGACCCCCGGCCAGTTCGCCCTGAGTGGTGGGGGTAGGATTCGAACCTACGTAGGGCAGAGCCCGGCAGATTTACAGTCTGCTACCATTAGCCACTCGGTCACCCCACCTTGTGCACCGTCACCCATCCCACCATGATTCGACCCACTGGAGCTGACGAAGGGACTCGAACCCTTAACCTGCTGATTACAAATCAGCTGCTCTACCATATTGAGCTACGTCAGCGCGTCTGACACATACCCCCAAAAAAAGACAGACCCACATTATACGGGGGTCTGGCACGTGCGTCAACGGGTGCCACTTACCGTACCCCGGGGCGCCTGGTCCCAATCCCCTCTCCAGATCGAGCAGTCGCACCGGACGAAGCACATCTCATCACTGATACAATCAGCGGAGGAACCTCGAAGGGATCAGGATCGTCTGACCAGCTCCACCTGACCATCCTTCCGATCCCGGATCTCGAATCCCGCCTCCCGCAGCAGATCCCGAATCCGGTCCGCCTCCCCGTAATTCCGTGCCCCCTTGGCCTTGAGGCGGCGGTAGCCCCAATGCTCCGCCCAGGACACGAGCTGCGCCGGGTCCTCCGGGACATCCTCCGTGAAGGACACCTCCGCGCCCGTCGCAGCCACCCGGGCGTTCAGTGCCAAGCGCACATCCGCCGTGCCCGACGCACCAGGAAGGACGTCGAAGAGCGCCATGGTACCGGTCCACACGGCCCGGGCCTCCGCGTCCACCGGAGAGCCCGCATCGAGGAGCCGATTCGCTTCCCGCAGAAATTCGAACACCGCCCCCATCGCCCGAGGGGCGTCCAGGTCGTCATCCATGGCCACCTGAACCGCCTCCCGGAGCCTCCCCGCGGCCGAATGAAGTTCCGGGGCGGCGCCGTCGGGAGCGTCCCGCAGGCGGATGGTGAAATCCCCGAGCCGGTGGGTGGCGGCGCGGGCGGCGGAGAGGGCATCGTCGGTCAGGTCGAGCTTCTGGCGGTAATGCGCCTGGGTCATCAGGTAACGGATCTCCGCGGGGCCCCAGCCATCCTCCCGGAGGTCCCGGACCGTGGTGGTGTTGCCAAACCGCTTCGACATCTTCTCGCCGCGCACGTTCAGGAACTCACCATGCACCCAGTACCGCGCAAAGAGGTCCTGGCCGGTCCAGGCGCACGCCTGGGCGATCTCGTCCTCATGGTGAGGGAAGATCAGATCCACCCCTCCGGCGTGGATGTCGAGTTCCGTCACCCCGAATCGTTCCCCCACGATATCCAGCGCCATGGCCGAGCACTCGAGATGCCATCCGGGCCTGCCGCGGCCGAAGGGGGCATCCCACGCTGCTCCCACCGCCTCGTCCTCCGGGCGGACGGCCTTCCACAGCACGAAGTCCCGGGCGGATTCCTTGGCGTCGTCATCGGCCAGGGCCCGCTCGCTTCCGCCCGTGCGCAGGGACTCGGGGTCGAGCCGGACCAGGCGTCCATAGGCCGGAAACCGGGCGATGGAAAAGTAGACGGACCCATCCTCCGCCCGATACGCCACCCCGCGCTCCAGCAGCCCGGAGACCAGGCGGATCATGGCGGGGATGAACGCGGTGGCGCGGGGCTCGCTGTGCGCCGGGCGGATCCGGAGCCAATCCCGGTCCTCCACGAACGCCTGCACGAAGGGTTCCGTGAAATCACCTATCGTGATGTTTCTCTTCCCGGCCTCCGCCATGATCCTGTCGTCCACGTCGGTCAGGTTCATGATGTGGAACACGTCGTACCCGCTGGATTCGAGCCACCGGCGGAGCAGGTCCACCAGGAGGAAGGTCCGGAAATTTCCGATGTGTGCCACGTTCCAGACCGTCGGTCCGCAACTGTAGAGCGTGACCCGGGGAGGAGAGGCGGGCTGGAAGGGTTCGACCGACCGGGTCAGGGTGTTGTAGAGCTGGAGACTCATGCGGGGTCCGGGGCGGGACGATCGGAATGGAGGACGCGCACGGTCCGCTGGGGGAAGGGGATCTCGATCCCCTCCTGATCGAGCCGGTTCTTCATCCGCCGCCGGAAATCGCGGGCCGCCTCCCACTGTTTGCCCGGGAGGGTCCGGATCAGGGTGCGAATCACCACCGCGCTGTCGGCCAGGCTCTCGACCCCGGCCACCTCGGGCTCTCCGTCCAGGCGATCCCGCCAGGCGGGATTCTCGGCGAACCGGCGGGCCTCGTCCCGGAAGACCTCCAGGACGCGGTCCAGATCGCTCTGGTACGCCACCCCGATCTCGATCACCGCACGGGACCAGCCCCGGGTCCGGTTGCTCACGACACCGATCTGGCCATTCGGAATCGTGTGCACCACCCCGTGCAGGTCCCGGAGAACCACCACGCGCATGGTCATCCGTTCCACGCCTCCCGCCACCCCGGCGATCTCCACCACATCGCCGACGGCGATCGTGTTCTCGAGGAGAATGAAGAAGCCGGCAATGACGTCCTTGACCAGGCTCTGGGCCCCGAACGAAACGGCGAGCCCGAGAATGCCGGCTCCCGCCAGGAGCGGCGTGATGTCGATGAATACGTTGGCGGTCAGCAGGAGGGCGGTCACCAGGATGACGATCCACCCGACGCTGCGGAGCAGCTGCGCAATGGTCCGGCCCCTCTGTTCGCGGGCACTCAACACCGAATCGTCGCCATCGTCGACGGCGGCCACGATCCGCCGAGCCACAACCGTGACGACCCGCTGTCCCACCCAGGCAAGGACCCAGATGACCAGGACCTGCAGGACTTTGGGGAGGATGGTTTCCAGGTCGAGCCGGAGCGCGTCGGCCACCTCCTGCAGGACCTGCGGGGCCATAGATGTCAGGGAAATGTGGACCACGTCCTGCTCCGGAAGAGGGCTCGGCGAGGGTCAACCTACTGCCGGGCCGGCGTGGGCGTCAACGGCGGCCGGAAGTCCCGGATACCCTGAGGACGCCGGGGTCAAACCCTGGGGTCACCCTAGGGGTCAGGTCTTGCGTTGTGCATCGTCTCGGCCATGCACGAAACAAGACCTGACCCCGCCCTCTCTCAGTTGATGGAAATCCGGGTCGTGGTCGCCGGGGTCGACTTCGCCAGCGCGACGGTGAGGACGCCGTCCTGATACCGCGCATCCACCCGGGCCGGATCCACCCCGCCGGGGAGGCGCACCGTGCGGGCAAAACGGCCCGGAGTCTCGCGGTTCCCCGACAGCGTGAGGAATTCCCCATCGAGAGAGACGTCGAGGTTCTCCCAATGGAAACCCGGGGCTTTCTTCATGGACTTCACGATCCCTTCACCCCTCCTTCATCGCGCACGGGGTACCATGGATGCGGTGGGACTTTCACTGCCCCTGGACTGTCACCCCGGAGGAGCCATGCGTGTCGCCGATGTGATGCAGAAGGACGTTGTGACCGTGTGGGAGGACGCCACCGTCGGCGAGGTGGTCGCCATCCTGGCGGATGCCCACGTGAGTGGTGCTCCCGTCGTCAACCGGCATGGTACGATGATCGGAGCGATCTCGGCCACCGACCTTCTCGTGGCGGAGGCCGAACACGACAGCTCAGAGGGGCGGGAGGTGCTCTTTCGCGATACAGCGGTGTCCGATCTGATGACACCCGACCCTCTCACCATCGATCCCGGGGAGACGGTCAAGGAGGCGGCGCGCCAGATGCTCTACGCCGACGTGCACCGGCTCTTCGTCGTGCTCGATGGCGAACTCCTCGGGGTCATCTCGCGCAGCGATGCCGCCCGGGTTCTGGCCCAGGCACGGTGACCCGCCCCGCCAACCCGCCGGGCGCGGACGATCAGGTCCGGCGGCCGCAGGTGCTGATGCCGAAAATCTGGTACAGGGGACAGGTACCCGAGAGCGCCGTTCCCACCAGAACCAGCCCGAGGAGGGTGGCGTATTTCCAGGGCGGGTCGAGTGCTCCATACAGGCCGAGCAGCATGATCCCCCCGGCCAGCCGGACAATCCGGTCGATCCTGCCGACATTGTTCTTCATGGGTACCCCCACCGAGTCAGAGGGGAACTGTCAGCACCGCACACGGTGCGGTATAGAGCAGGGCCCGCCCGACACCGGTGGACGTCACGACCCCGGCGGGACCGCCCCGGTGATTCCCCACCACCAGAAGAGTATCCTCAGGATGCGTGATCTCATGAAGGATGCTGGAGACCGGATCCCCCGAGAGCACCACCAGATCCACCCGCGCCACCTCACCGTTGCCCCGATGATGGTGCATCCAGCTCCGCACCCGGGCCTCCCGGGCCGACGGGGGGGCCACCACGGCCACCCCCGCGACAGGCTCCGGACCATGCCGCGGTTCGACGGTCACCGCACACAACCGGGGCGCGTCGGTCCAGCTCAAAACCTGACGGGCCTCCTCCAGGACCCTGAGGCCCCTCTCGGTCCCGTCCACCGCCGCGAAGACCCGGGCGAAATGATCCTGGTTTTCCGGGATGAACAGGCACGGAATCGGACTGCGCCGAACCACCGCGTCGGCGGTGAGCCCCAGACGGGGGTGCGTGACCGAGCCGCGGAGAAATCGCCCGAGCACCAGGAGTTCCGCGCCGATCTCCTCCGCCCGCCGGACGATCTCGATACCGGGAATCCCCGTCCGCAGGTGGGTTCCATCGGAATCTCTGTCGGGAGAGTCGGTTCCGTGGACCACCCGGAGCACGTCCAGGGAGGCCCCCAGGTCGGCGGAGAGACGCCGGGCGATGGCGACGGCATGCTGCCCGGTGAGCGACCCCTCGGTGGCAGCCAGGATTTGTCTCCGTGTCATGGGTGGACGGTAGGGGGGGGGAGGTGAACCAAAGATGAAGAATTCCAGAAGATTCGTTAGGATCCACTCGTGAGCGACACACCTGTCTCCCAGCCGACCCTGTCTATGCGCCTGGAACGGCTCCTTGCGGAGAGCACGACTCTCACCCGGGAAACCTCCCTGGAGGGCGTCCTGCAGCGGGTCACCGACCTGGCCCGGGAACTGATCGGGGCCCGGTACGCCGCCTTCGGGGTCCTGAGCCCCGATCATGTGACCCTCGAGGCGTTCTACTCCGCGGGACTCGACCCCGACACCCGCGACCGGATCGGGTCCCTCCCCCGAGGCAGGGGACTCCTCGGCGTTCTCATTCGCGACCCCAAGCCCCTTCGCCTGGCTCGGCTGGACGGCCACCCCGAGTCGAGCGGCTTTCCCCCGCATCATCCCCCGATGCAGTCCTTCCTCGGAGTTCCCGTGATGGGCCGGGTGGCAGTCCTGGGCAATCTCTACCTCACAGACCGCATCGGGGCACCCGAGTTCAGCGAAGAAGACGAGCATCTCGTCGTGCTGCTGGCCCATCAGGCCGCGGCCGCGATCGAGAATGCCCGCCTCCATGGGGAGAGCGCCCGCCTGATCGCCGAGGTGCAGCAGCTTCACCGGACCCGCGAGCGGTTCTTCGCCATGGTGAACCATGAGCTCCGGAATGCTCTCGCGGCGGTCTATGGGTGGGCCGAGATCCTGGTACGCCGCAAGGAGGGACACCCTCCTCCGTCCCGGGCGGCTTACGAGGTCCTCGATTCGGCCCAGGCGGCCACCGCACTCATCAACGACCTGCTCGACCTGAGCCGACTCGACGAGGACCGCCTCCGCCCGGTGATCCGGGAAGTCCATTGCCGCACTCTGCTCGATCAAGCGGCTGCGCGGGTTCTTCCCGAAATGGAAGCCAAGCAACTCACGCTGCACACGATCGTGACGACCGATCTCACCAACTGCCGAACCGATGCCAGCCGGGTCCTCCAGATCCTTCTCAACCTCCTCCGGAACGCGATCCGGCACACCCCGGCGGGTGGCCGGATCCAGCTCAGCGCCCGCCCCGAGCACAACCGGGTCGTCATCCTGGTGGATGACAGCGGTCCCGGGATACCGCCCGACCAGCTCGAGCGCGTTTTCGACGTGTATGAGACCACCGCCGGCGAAGAGCGAAGCGGGACGGGGCTGGGCCTTCCCCTCTCCCGCCGCCTGGCGAGACTCCTGGGCGGGGAACTCTCGGCGGAATCCCATCCCGAGGGAGGAGGGCGGCTTCGGCTGGAGCTGCCACACACGTGTCCGTGAATTTGTCTTCATGAAGTTTTCTTCCCATGTTCAGCGGCACAGGGTATCGTTGAGGGAGGAGACCTCAGGGAGGCATCATGAAAGTGCTCGTCGTCGAGGATGACCGGAAGGTGGCAGGGTTCATCGAACTGGGGCTCAAGGAGGAGGGGTACGTGGTGGATGTGGCTTCCGATGGCGAAGAAGCCTCCCTCATGGCGCATGTGTACCAGTATGACGTGATCCTGCTGGACGTCATGCTCCCCAAGAAGAACGGCTTCCAGGTGGCCATGGAGTTGCGGCGGGAGGGGCGGAGCACCCCGATCCTCATGCTCACCTCCCGGGACGCCGTGGAGGATGTGGTTCGCGGTCTCGATGCCGGCGCCGACGACTATCTCTCCAAGCCCTTCCAGTTCGAGGAACTGCTGGCTCGGATGCGCGCCCTCTCCCGGCGGGGCGGGGCCGAGCGGATGGAGATCCTCCGTTTCGGGGGCATCGCCATGGATCGACTGCGGCATGCGGCCACCGTGGGTGACGAGCCGCTCGACCTGACCGCCAAGGAGTTCCAGCTCCTGGAGTATTTTCTCCTCCACCCCGAGGAGGTGGTGCGACGCACCATCCTCCTGGAAAAGGTGTGGGACATGCACTTCGATCCGGAGAGCAACGTGGTCGATGTGCACATCGGGAACCTCCGGCGCAAACTCCGGTCGATGACCGCGGCCGAGGGGATCGAGACCGTGCGCGGGGTCGGGTTTGCGCTCCGCAAGACCAACGGAACGACCGGGAGTCATTGAATGCGCCCGGCGCGGGCGGCGACCTTTCCCGCCCTCGCGCTGCTGGCCCTCACGCTCGGCCTCCTCGCCCGGCTCCATCCCGACACGGCCGCGTGGTCCCCCGCGATCTGGCGCGGGGCCCTCTGGATTCTGGGGTTCCCTCTTCTGTGGCGCACGCTGAGGGGTGTGTTTCGGGGTCAGTGGAAGGCCGATCTCGTCGCCGCCCTCGCCATCCTCGGCGCCATCCTCCTCGACCAGCCGCTCGCCGGCCTCGTCATCGTCCTGATGCAGACCGGGGGCGAGGGCCTGGAGGCCTTCGCCATCGGCAGGGCCTCCGCCGCGGTGCGAGCCCTGGAGGCGGATGCCCCCCAGATCGCTCATCGGGATCGGGGAGACGGGATCGAGGACATTCCGGTGGCCCGGATCCGGCCCGGGGATCGGCTGCTCGTGAGACCCGGGGAGATGGTTCCCTGCAACGGGCGAGTCGAGGAGGGCCACTCCACGGTGGACACGGCTCGGCTCACCGGCGAACCCATCCCGGTCACCGCCGTGGAGGGGACTCTGCTGGCGAGCGGGAGTGTGAACCTGTCGGGGGCGATCTGGCTCCGGTCCACCGCTCCGGCCTCCGAGAGTCTCTACGCGCGCATCGTGGATCTGGTGCGTCATGCCCAGGAAAGCAAGGCACCGTTCCAGCGCATCGCGGACCGGTACGCCCTCTGGTTCACTCCCCTTACCCTGGGTGTGTGCGTCGTGGCGTGGTTCCTCAGTCACGACCCGGTGCGGGTGCTGGCGGTGCTGGTGGTGGCCACTCCCTGCCCCATGCTGCTCGCGACGCCGGTGGCCATCCTGGGTGGGGTCAACCGCGCCGCCCGCCGGCAGATCATCATCCGGCACGGCGCGGCCCTGGAGCAGTTGGCCCGGGTCGACACCGTAGTTCTCGACAAGACGGGCACGGTCACGATCGGCCAACCCGATGTTCACCTGGTGCACCCGGTGCCGCCGTGGACCGAGACGTCCCTCCTGGCTCTCGCAGCCGCGGTGGAGCGGGGATCGGGTCACCCCCTGGCTCGCAGCGTCGAGCGGGCGGCCGCGGCCCGGGGACTCCCGGCCGAAGGGGCGCGCGGGATCGAGGAGTTCCCGGGCCAGGGGGTGCGCGGCGTGGTCCGGGATCATCGGGTCCTGGTCGGATCTCCCGGGCTTGCGGCGTCGCTGGAGCCGAACGCCCTCCTTCCCTCCCTTGAGCTTGCCCGGCCCACGGGAGCCGGGCTCCACGCGGTGGTCCTGGTGGACGGCATCTTTGCCGGCCACCTCGGCTTCGCCGATCGGGTTCGTGATGACACCCGGGCAAGTCTCGCCGCTCTGCGGTCACTCGGCATCACCCGGATCGTGCTCCTCTCCGGAGACGACGGTGCCGCCGTGGCGCACGTCGCCCGGGAGCTCGACATCCGGGACGCCCGGGGGAACCTGCTTCCGGGAGACAAGGTCGATGCCATCCGTACACTGGAAGAGGGGGGAGCCACGGTCCTGATGGTGGGGGACGGTACCAACGACGCCCCGGCCCTCAGCACCGCCTCGGTGGGGATGGCGATCACCTCCCACGGCGGTGGCATCAGCGCGGAAGCCGCCGACATCGTCCTCCTGAGCGACGATTTGCGCCGCATTCCCGAGGCGCTGCAGATCGGCCGTCGCACGCTCCGCATCGCCCGGCAGAGCCTCTGGACCGGCGTGGGGCTCAGCGTGTCGGCCATGATCGTGGCCGCGGCGGGAGGCATCACGCCGACGGTGGGCGCCCTCCTGCAGGAGGCGGTGGATGTGGCCGTCATCCTGAACGCTCTGCGGACGGCCCTGCCCGATCCACAAGAAATCTTCACGCCTCGTGAATGACTTTCTCATGCTTCGTGGTCATTTTTCCGCCGCGTTCGCGCTGGCCGCCCCGGGTCCCCTTCTGGAGTCTTCATGAATCCGCACCTCGAGACCTTTTCGTACGACGATGCGATTGTCCGGAAATTCATGCTCGCCACGTTCGTCTGGGGACTGGTGGGCATGCTGGTCGGGCTCCTGATCGCCCTCCAGCTTGCCAACCCGGCCTTCAACCTCGACATCGCCTGGCTCTCGTTCGGACGGCTCCGGCCGCTTCACACAAACGCCGTCATCTTCGCCTTCGCGGGGAACGCGTTCTTCACCGGCGCCTACTACTCGACCCAGCGGCTCCTGAAGGCGCGGATGTACAGTGACCGTCTCAGCGCGTTCCACTTCTGGGGATGGCAACTGATCATCGTCGCCGCGGCGCTCACCCTGCCGCTCGGGTTCACGCAGGCGAAGGAGTACGCCGAACTCGAATGGCCGATCGACATCGCGATCGCCGTGGTCTGGGTGGCCTTCGCGGTGAATTTCTTCGGGACCATCGCCCGACGGCGCGAGCGGCATCTGTATGTGACCCTCTGGTTCTACATCGCGAGCATCGTCACCGTCGCCGTTCTGCACATCTTCAACAATCTCTCGATCCCGGCGGGGTGGTTCAAGAGCTACTCGCTCTACGCCGGCGTGCAGGACGCCTTCATGCAGTGGTGGTACGGCCACAATGCGGTCGCCTTCTTTCTGACCACGCCGTTTCTCGGCCTGATGTACTACTTCCTGCCGAAGGCGGCCAATCGCCCGGTGTTCAGCTATCGCCTGTCGATCCTCCATTTCTGGTCCCTGGTCTTCCTCTACATCTGGGCCGGCCCGCATCATCTCCACTACACCGCCCTGCCGGAATGGGCGTCGACGCTGGGCATGCTCTTTTCGGTGATGCTCTGGATGCCCTCGTGGGGCGGCATGATCAACGGGCTGCTGACCCTGCGGGGCGCCTGGCGGAAGGTGGCCGAGGACCCGGTGCTCAAGTTCTTCGTGGTGGCCGTCACAGCGTATGGCATGTCCACGTTCGAGGGCCCCATGCTCTCGGTGAAGAGCGTGAATGCCCTGGCGCACTACACCGACTGGATCATCGCCCACGTGCATACCGGGGCCCTCGGGTGGAACGGGCTCCTCACCTTCGGCATGGTGTACTGGCTTCTGCCCCGGTTGTACCAGACCAGGCTGCACAGCGTGCGACTGGCCGAAGTCCACTTCTGGCTGGCCACCCTGGGCATCCTGCTGTACGTGACGGCGATCTACAGCGCCGGCCTGACCCAGGGTCTCATGTGGCGCGCGTTTGATGAGACCGGGCGATTGCAGTATCCTGACTTCGTCGAAACCGTGCTGCGGCTCCTCCCGATGTACTGGCTCCGGGTGATCGGCGGCTCGCTCTACATCCTCGGGATGCTGATCTTCGGGTACAACATCCTCATGACCTGGCGGAGCCGCCCGGCCACGCTGGCGGAACCAACCGTCCAGGCACCCCGGCTGGTTCCCCTGGCGGCGCCGGTTCCGGCCCTGGCACCGGCGCGGAGTCTCTGGGGCCGGTTCGCGGATGCGGCGTGGCACCGTACCTGGGAGCGCCTTCCCGTCACCTTCACCGTGATGGTGACCGTGGCCGTCCTGGTGGCCTCCCTGTTCGAGATCATTCCCACCTTCCTGATCCGAAGCAACGTGCCGACCATCGCGTCGGTCCAGCCCTACACTCCGCTGGAACTCGCCGGACGGGATCTCTATATCCGGGAGGGATGCTTCAACTGCCACTCCCAGATGATCCGCCCGCTCCGGCACGAGACTGAGCGCTACGGCGAGTACTCGAAGCCGGGCGAGTCGGTCTATGATCACCCCTTCCTCTGGGGATCGCGCCGGATCGGTCCCGATCTCGCGCGGGAGGGGGGACGGTTCCCGGACCTCTGGCATGTGCGCCACCTGGAAGACCCCCGGGCCATCACCCCCAACTCGATCATGCCAGCCTATCCCTGGATGCTCACCGCCGATCTCGACTTTGACGGCATCCAGCGCCGGGTGGACGCCATGGCCATGCTCGGCGTTCCCTACGGAGACGCCCTGACCCGCGCTCCCGCCCTGGCGCGGGAGCAGGCCCGGATTCTTGCGGCCTCCATCGAGGCGCAGGGAGGGCCGCCCGGTCTGGAGACCAAGGAGATCGTGGCGATGGTGGCCTACCTCCAGCGACTGGGGACCGACATCCGCCGCATCGCCCCGGCGCCCGCGACAGCCCCGGCGGGAGCGCCCTGAGATGAGACTCTCCGACATCATGGCGGCAGCCGGACTGGCCGGGTGGGCCCAAGCCGCCCTCATCCTCTTCCTCCTCGCCTTCGGGGCGATCGTGATCGCGGTCCTGGCCCCGAGCCGGCGCCGCGAATATGACCGTGCCAGCCGCATCCCCCTCGACGACGACCATCCCGTGACTCCCCGCGAGCGCACCGGAGATACCCCATGAGTTCCACTCCTTCCACTCCGCCGGAGGGCCGTGACCCCCTCCTTCTCGACCACGAGTACGACGGCATCCACGAGTACGACAACCCGATGCCGCGCTGGTGGCTCTGGATCTTCCACGCGTCGATCGTGTATTCCGTCCTCTACTGGTTCAACGTCCCCGGCATCGGCATCGGGGATGGACGGCTGGCCCACTACGAGGCGGAGGTCACCGCCGCGGAGACGCGGGCCGCCGCCCTCGCCGCGGACACCCCGGGCATGTCCGAGGGCACCCTCCTCGCTCTCGTCCGTGACGAGGAGGTGGTCGCCCGCGGCAGGACCACCTATGGCCAGATGTGCGTCTCCTGTCATGGCGCCGACGGCGGCGGCGTGATCGGTCCCAATCTGACCGATGACTCCTGGATCCATGGAGGAACACCCCTCGAGATCCACCATACCGTGGTGGAGGGGGTCCTCGAAAAGGGGATGCCGGCGTGGGGACGGATGCTCGATCCCGGCGACCTGAACGCGGTGGTGGCCTACGTGATCACACTGCGCGGCACCACGCCGGCCGCTCCCAAGGCACCGGAAGGCACGGTGGCTCACCCGGCCACGGATTCCGTCGCCACGCCGGGACCGGGATGACCCGATGAGCGGTTCCTCCGAGACCGCCGCTCCCGGAGCGGGACGGCGGTCCGCTCCCCTGCGGGTGCTCTCGACACTCAACGAGGATGGCTCCCGCCGGTGGATCCGCCCCAAGCCGAGCCCGGGGCGGTTCTGGCATGCGCGGCGGTGGCTCGCGTACGGGTTGATGGTGGTCTTCTTTGCCATCCCCTATCTGCGGATGGGGGGCAAGCCGCTCGTCCTCCTGGACCTGCCCCGTCGCCAATTCACCCTCTTCGGTTACACCTTCCTGCCGACCGACACGCTGTTGCTGATGCTGCTGATGGTGAGCATCGCCATCACCATCTTCCTCCTCACCGCGTTGCTGGGGAGGGTCTGGTGCGGATGGGCCTGCCCCCAGACCGTCTACATGGAGTTTCTGTTCCGCCCGATTGAACGGTGGCTCGAGGGAGGACGGAGTGGCTCGCTTCGCCTCGACCGGGAGCACGCGCACCTGCACCCCCGCCGCCTCCTCAAATACGGTGTGTACTTTGTCCTCGCACTCTTCCTGGCCCACACGTTCCTCGCCTACTTCGTCGGGATCGAGCAGCTCGTCGTCTGGGTCCGCCGGTCACCGCTGGAGCACCCGACCTCGTTCCTGGTCATGGCCGGAACCACCGGGGCCATCTTCGCCGATTTCACCTGGTTCCGCGAGCAGACCTGCATCGTGGCCTGTCCCTATGGCCGCCTCCAGTCGGTGCTTCTCGACCGCCAGTCGCTCATCGTGGGGTACGACCCGACCCGGGGCGAGCCGCGGCAGCGGGGCCGCCACCGGCCGGAGGGAGCCGGCGATTGCATCGACTGCGGCGCCTGCGTTCTCACCTGCCCCACCGGCATCGATATCCGGGACGGGTTGCAGATGGAGTGCATCCACTGCACCCAGTGCGCCGATGCCTGCGACGCGATCATGGACCAGGTGGGGACTCCCCGCGGGCTCATCCGGTACACCTCCCAGGACTCCCTGGCCGGCATCCGCCGCCGACTGCTCCGGCCCCGTGTGGTACTCTATCCGATGGTTCTTCTCCTGTCGGTGAGTCTCCTCGTCTGGAACCTGGAGACCAAGGCCGATACCGATGTGACTCTTCTTCGGGGACAGGGGGCCCCCTTCACGCGGGATCCGAATGGGGCCGTGGTCAATCAGATCCGTCTCAAGATCACCAACCGCGGCTCCGAGGAGCGGGCCTACCGCATCACGGTGAGCGAGGGCGAACCGCTTCGGCTCATCGCGCCCCGCAACCCGATGCCCGTGGCCCCTGGAGCCACCGAGGAATCGAGCCTCTTTGTGGTCGTTCCCGCCGACCGGTTCCATCGGGGAGAGTATCAGGCCACCTTCCTTCTCGATGACGGACTCGCCTTCCGCGACACCCTCCACTACCGGCTCGTCGGGCCGGGATCGGCCGACCATGATCCGTGATGGACGCCTCTGGCCCTGGGCCATGGCACTTGTCCTCGGACTCACGATGGGAGCAAATCTCCTGGTGTTCCGGCTCGCCCGCGGCGACGCCTCCTTCGCCGTGGAGCCCGACTACTACGCCAAGGCGGTGGCCTGGGACTCCACCCGGGCGCTCGACGCCCGCAGCGACGCCCTGGGGTGGACCGTGAATGCCTCCCTCGCACCGATGCCTGCGACGGAGACTCTCCACCTTGCCGTGCACCTCCACACTGCGGAGGGCACGCCGGTGCAGGGAGCCACTGTCTCCGTCGAGGCGAGCCACAACGCCCGCGGATCCCGGGTCCTGTCGGACACGTTGCGGTCCACCTCGCCGGGCACCTGGGAGAGTATGCTGCCCTCGTCCCGCACCGGGCTCTGGGAGGTCCGGGTGACGGCCATCCGGGGCCGGGATCACTTCCGGCGCACGCTCCGCCTCGACACGGCCTCTCCTGCCCACAACCCGACGCCATGATCGAGGTGCTCGTCCCCGTGTTCGTGGCGTCGCTCCTCGGGAGTCTTCACTGCGCGGGGATGTGCGGTCCGTTCGTCTGTCTCTATGCCAGCGCACAGGGGCCCCGCCATCCCTGGGCCCACGTCGCATACAACGGCGGGCGCCTGATCTCCTATCTCTCTCTGGGGCTTGTCGCGGGTCTGGCCGGAGCGGGACTCGACCGGGCCGGCACGATGGCGGGCGTCCCGCGGGTGGCGACACTCGCCGCGGGCGTCCTGATGGTGCTCTGGGGATCGGTGACCCTCGCGGCCGCGTTGGGACTCCGGTCTCCCGCACCGGCCGTCCCCGGATCCCTGCGCCGGGCCCTGTCCGCGGCGGTGGCGAGTCTCCAGAGTCATCCTCCCCTGCTTCGTGCCCTTGGACTTGGCCTCGTGACGACGCTGCTCCCCTGTGGATGGCTCTACGCCTTCGTGGCCCTCGCCGCCGGCACCGGATCGGCTCTCGGCGGTACCCTCGTCATGGTCACCTTCTGGATCGGCACCCTGCCAATGCTCACCGCTCTCGGACTGGCGGCGGGCCGGACACTCGGCCCGCTGCGCCGGCGTCTCCCGGTCGTGAGCGCCACGGTGCTCGTCCTCCTCGGCCTCTGGACCCTCACCGGACGGGCCCGCCTCCATTCTCCCGATCTCCTGGCGCCCACGGCTCATGTCGGCCATTGACACCCTCGCTCCCGCCCGCGGAGCCCTGTCCGCGGATCCTGAGGCGCGTTGTGCCCACTGCCTGCTTCCCGTCCCTCGGGGCATCCGCGATCGTGCCCGGGAGGAGCAGTTCTGCTGTGCCGGGTGCCATGCCGTCTGGCAGATACTCCAGGACCATGGACTCACGGGGTACTACAACCTCCCCGAGCGCCGGGAGATCGCCGTCACCTCCACCGGCCGCCGCTACGAGGAGTACGACCACGATACCTTCACCGAGCTGTACGTCCGGGTTCTTCCGGACGGGAGCCGCGAGGTCGACCTCTACCTCGAAGGGATCCACTGCTCCGCCTGTGTCTGGCTGGTGGAACGGATTCCCCGTACCCTGCCCGGAGTGCTCCGGGCCGAGGTGAACCTCACGCGATCCCGGGCCACGGTCACCTGGGATCCCTCCGCGGTGGCCCTCTCCGCGATCGCCCGGTGGCTCGACACGCTGGGCTATCCGCCCCATCCGTTCCGCGGGATCAGGGCCGAGACGGTTCGGCGACGGGAGGATCGGGAGATGATCGTGCGGATCGGGGTGGCGGGCGCCCTGGCAGCCAACGTGATGTTGCTCGCACTGGCGCTCTACAGTGGGTGGTTCGGCGACATGGACCCGGTGTTCACCCGCTATTTCCGCTGGGTCAGCCTCCTCGTCACCACCCCGGCGCTGCTCTGGCCGGGCCGGGTCTTCTTCCGCGGCGCTCTCGCGGCCCTGCGCGGCCGAACCCTCCACATGGACGTGCCGATCGCGCTGGCCCTCACAGCGGGTTACAGCCGAGGGCTCTGGAACACCGTCACCGACAGCGGGCCGGTCTACTTTGACGGCGTGGCGACCCTCATCTTCCTCCTCCTGGTCGGTCGCTTCCTCCAGCAGCGGGCCCAGCGTGCCGCGGCGGACAGCGCCGAACTCCTTCACGCCATCGCTCCGTCAACGGCCCGGATGGTGGACGGAGACGACGTCCGCGAGATCCCCGCCGAGGCACTCCTTCCCGGCATGACGATCGTGGTGTACCCGGGCGAAACAGTGGCGGCGGATGGAATCGTGAGTGCGGGGACCTCGGCGCTCAACCTGGCCCTCCTCTCGGGAGAGTCGCGCCCGGTTCCGGTGGGGCCCGGCGACCCGGCCTGGGCCGGCACGGTGAACCTCTCCGCGCCCCTGCGGCTGCGGGTGGAGCAGACGGGGGAGACGAGCCGGGTGGGGCGCATGCTCCGTGAGGTGGCCGACAGCGCCGCGCGACGCGCGCCGGTGGTGGATCTGGCGCACCGGCTGGCGGGGACGTTCGTGGCCGTGGTGCTCCTGCTCGCGGTCGTCACGGCGGGCCTCTGGTGGTCCACGTCGCCGAGTGTCGCGATCGATCACGCCATCGCGCTGCTCATCGTCACCTGTCCCTGCGCCCTGGCCCTCGCCACACCGCTCGCCGTGTCGGTCGCCATCGGGCGCGCCGCGGGGGCCGGGATCCTCATCAAGGGCGGCGATGCCTTGGAGGTTCTCGGTCGCGGTGCGGCGGGAGGAACCCTTTTCCTCGACAAGACGGGGACCCTCACGGCCGGCCAACTCCGGCTCCTGGCCTGGACCGGCCCCGACGGGGTGCGACCATGGATTCTGTCTCTGGAGGGGGAGGCGACGCACCCGGTGGCTGCGGGCTTCCGTGAGGCCTGGCCGGGGATCCCCGTGCCCCAGGCGGACGATGTGGACCATGTGCTCGGCGGCGGCGTGGCGGGCCGCGTCGAGGGTCACGAGGTGATGGTGGGATCCCCGTCCTGGATCGGGTGCCGACTTGACGTCACGCCTCACCTGGCCGACGGAGAGAGCGCCCATCTCACTCCGGTGCTGGTGGCCGTGGATGGAGTCATCGTCGGGGAAGCTCGTTTCGGCGACCCGGTGCGCCCCGAAGCGGGGGGGGTCGTGTCCCGGCTCCGGAACGAGGGCTGGTCCGTGCACCTCCTCACCGGCGATGAGCAGGCCGTGGCGACTTCCGTGGGGCGCGCGCTCGGGCTGGCGGAGGAGGCGATCCACGCGGAGCAGACCCCGGAGGCCAAGGCCGAACGCGTGGCGGTCTCCCAGGCGAGACCAACCGTGATGGTGGGAGACGGGGTGAACGACGCCGCGGCCATGGCACGGGCCACCGTGGGCATCGCCGTGCATGGGGGCGCCGAGGCGAGCATGGCCGTGGCGGACGTCTACCTCTCGACGCCGGGGGTGGGGAGCCTGGTACCCCTCATGGCGGGCGCCCGTCGCACCCTCTCCACCATCAAGCAGAACGTGGTCTTTTCCCTGCTCTACAACGTCGCGGGAGCCGGGCTCGCGATGGCCGGTCTCCTGCATCCGCTCGTGGCGGCCATCCTCATGCCCGTGAGCTCCCTGACCGTGATCGTGCACTCCTGGCGGAGCCGGAGCTTCGAGGCGGGGGAACACCCGTGAGCGTCCTCTTTCTCGTGCTCCCCCTGGCGCTGCTCTTGGTGGGTGCGGCGATCGCGGCCTTCGTCTGGGCGGCGCGTCGCGGGGAATTCGACGACCTGACCACGCCGGCCATTCGGGCCCTGCACGACGACGATCCGCCACCGCCCGGATGACCATCGCGGTCAAGGGCGCCCCACGGGGCGCCCCTACCGCCTACCTCCTACCGCCTATAGACTACGTCCCGTGACCACCGACATCATCGTCGTCGGCGCGGGCTCGGCGGGCTGCGCCATCGCGGCTCGACTGGCCGAACGGGGCCACACCGTTCTCCTCATCGAGGCCGGAGGGGAGGACCGGCGCCTTCTGCTCCAGATTCCCGCCGCCTTCTCCAAGCTCTTCCGGACGCCGGTGGATTGGGCGTGGGAGACGGTGCCGCAGCCCGGTCTCGACAACCGCCGGCTCTTCTGGCCCCGCGGCAAGGTGCTGGGAGGCACCAGTTCGATCAACGCCATGCTCTACACCGAGGGGCACCCCGCCGACTACGACGGGTGGGCGGCACTCGGAAACCCCGGGTGGGCCTGGGAGGACGTGGAACCGGTGTTCCGGCGTTTGCCGCTCCGCATCGAGCCGCAGATCTCGCCGAACCCGATCAGTCTCGCCTTTCTCGATGCCGCGATGGCCCACGGTATCCCGCTTCAGAAGAGACTCTCCGGCCCGGCGGGAAGGGAGTGTGGCCTCTTCCGCACCACGATGCACCAGGGCCGGCGGTGGAGCGCATCGCGCGCCTACCTCCAGGGGAACATGCCCCCCGGGCTCTCCCTCCGGCTCGACACCATGGTGAGGCGGGTGATCGTGGACCAGGGCCACGCCACCGGGGTGGAGGTGGTGACGGACGGTGAGGTGAGCACTCTCCACGCGCGAGGTGCCGTGATCCTGGCGGGAGGGGCGATCAACTCCCCCCAGGTGCTCCTCCTGTCCGGAATCGGTCCGGGCGAGGATCTCCACGCACTCGGCATCCCCGTCACCAGAGACCTTCCCGGCGTGGGACGGAATCTCCAGGATCACCTGAGTGTCGGCGTTTCCTGGCGGGCGACACGCAAGGTCACCCTCGATGGGGCGGATACCTTTCTGAATCTTCTCCGGTGGCTCCTCTTCCGGCGGGGTCCCCTCACGTCACCCGTGGCCGAAGCGGCGGCCTTCCTCCCCGACGACAAGTCCCCCGATCCTCGGCCGATGCTCGAGCTGATCCTGGGTCCGGTCTGGTTTGCCAACCACGGCTTCGATCGGCGGCCCGGACACCACTACACCATGGGGGCGGTTCTGCTGCACCCGGAGAGCCGAGGCCGGATCACGCTCACGTCCCCCGACCCCCTGGCGGCCCCGCACATCGACCCCGCCTGTCTTACCACCGGTCGCGACGCGGAGCAGCTCCTGGCGGGCCTCGAGCTGGTCCGCCGGCTCGGTGCGCACGAGGCGTTCGCTCCCTGGCGCGGGGAGGAAGTCTTCCCCGGCCCGGTAGCAGCCGATGAGGCCGGCCTGCTGGCGCACCTCCGGACGCATGCGCAGAGTCTCTATCACCCGGTGGGCACCTGCCCGATGGGGTCCGCGAGCGATCCGATGGCCGTGGTGGACCCGGAGCTCCGGGTGCGCGGGGTGGACCGGCTCTACGTGGCGGATGCGTCGATCATGCCGGAGATCCCGAGCGCCCACACCAATGCGCCATCAATGATGATCGGGGAACGGGGCGCGGAGTTCGTCGAGCGCCATTTGCAGTGAGGCGACTCCGGCAAGAGCCGGTGTCCATGGTCATGCATGCGAGGACTCACACGAAGACACGAAGACACGAAGGACTTCGGGGTCGCGAGCATGCCGGGAACGTCACCCCGGAGAAAGTGGGGTCCCCGGTCGAAACGAAGTCAATCGAGCAGGGAGTTCTCTTCATTGTTCATTGTTCATTGTTCATTGTTCATTGTTCATTGATCACCGGGCATTGTTCATTGATCACCGGGCATTGTTCAGACGCCGACGTCTCTTGGCCAAAAGGGGTATGGCGAAGAGGTAGATCCCCGTCACCAGCAGAAACAGCAGCAGCGCCCCCGAGGGGAGGAAGATCCAGAGTTTCGCCGCCTCATGGAACCACGAGCCGTCGTGGAGAGATTCAATGAGGTCGGATCGGCGATAGGCCACCTGCAGCACCGTCCCCAGCGCGGCGTCCACCTGGACCTCCCAGTTGTTCCTGGCCGTGACCTTGATGATGCCGCGGTCGGGACGGACATCGAGGCGGTGAATGTCGTCCCAGGTGGCCACCTCGGTCTCCGGGATGCCGCGGACGATGCCGAGCAACTCGTCGAACCCGAGGGAGGGAACGGTACCGGTTCCCCGGTGTTCCACCGGCTGGATCCACGCCACCTCCTTTTTGAGCTGCAGGAGGAGCCCGGTGCACAGGATGACCAGGACCGGGAGCGTGATGATTGCGGAAGCCCAGTAGTGGAGCTTGCGGGTGAGGACGGACAGCTTCATGGCACCGGATCGGAGAAGGGGCGGGAAACGGACGGAAGGAGGGAAAGATGGCCGCATGGGGTGGCGGTTGCCAAGTTCCACACGCTTTTGCCGTTGCACACGGAGGTGCGGAGAACGCGGAAACCCCCGGCCCCGCCAACGCAGAATGGGGGGCACACGAAGGCACGAAGAACACGAAGCCCCCTTCCCTCACCCCACCGTTTGACTCATTTCCTTTCGCGCCTTCAAGTCTTCGCGTGAGCCCCTTACACCCTTCGTGCCTTCGTGTCTTCGTGTGCGTGTTCTGCACCCTCCGCGTTCTTCCCGCCATTGCATTGAATCGACGTTTACTCCGATCATGGACCCCGGCGTTCGCCGGGGTGACGCTCCCGACATACACTCCGGATCCCTCGTTCCTTCGCGCCTTCGCGTCTTCGCGTGAGCCCCTTACACCCTTCGTGCCTTCGTGTGAGTCCCGAGATTACCCCTCCGGGCGGACCCGGAATCGGTACAGCACCACCGCCCGCTCTCCGCTTCCTGCGTCCACGACGCCGAGCACATGGTCATCCCCCACCTCCCACACCTCCATTTCGACCGGGAGGGTCAGGGTGCCGATCTCCATCCCGTCCGGCCGGAGCGCCGCCAGCGCGGTGTGCCCATCGCCGGGCACCGAGGTCACGAGCCAGATGTTGCCCGACGGGTCGGTCAGGATCCTGGTATAGAAGGGTAACCATTCCGGCCTCGGGATTCCCTCGATGGTTTTCAGATAGAAGTCCTTCGACGCTTGGTCGTTGACCGGGCGAAGCATTTTCTGGATGGCGGCGTCATAATGGCCCGGAGTGGAGGCACGGGGCTGCCGATCGAGCAGAATCGGAGCCAACGGACGACCCGAGAGGTCATACACATTCACCTCGGTGCGGGATCCGGTGCCCACATAGAGCCGATCGGCGCCCATGGCGATCGTGGTGATGGCTGCCATGGGGCGGTTCTGGCCCATGTCGACGGACGCGATGTGCCCGATGCTGTCTCCCGCTGCGTCGAGGATCCTGATCTGGGCGGTCATCATGGGGCCATCCGCCGAGGGGAAGCCCAGTCCCACAAGATCGGTTCCGGCGGCGATTCCCCCCCGTGAACATTCCATCCCGAAGGCCTTCGGGACCGCGATCGTGCGGACTGGTGTCCGCGTGATATCGAATCGGGTGAGCCGCTGCTGGCTCCTGTCGAAGGTCAGCAGAGAATTTCCGCCACAGCGACTCACCCGAAGGACCATGCGGAACTCGCCCGGACCCCCTCCCTCCCGGCCTACCTCACGGAGCCACCTGCCGGTGGAGTCGAAGAGGACGAGGGCCTTGGCGCCCCGGTCGGCCACGATGATGTCGCCGTGGGGGAGCCGCGTCGCGTGGACGGGAATGGACAGGAGTGGTGTTCCATCGGGGGCCGTTCCGGGGAGCGTCAACGGCGGTGTGTCACTGGCTTCAACCCGCCCCGTGGCCCGCACATCACTCACAGCGTCCGAGGCCGGGGTTCGTTCAGCCACACATCCGATCGTGACGCCGACCAGGAGAGGGATGAGGCCATGGCACAACCTCGCGTTCCCTTCCCACTTTCTCCACTTCATGTCACGCGCTCCGCAGTGGGGAATTGGGAGTAGGGAGTAGGGAATAGTAGCACCCTCCCCGCCGGGTGCGCCTTCGCAACAGCTGCCGAGCTCGGGCCTCAACTCGGGAATCGGTGAGGTCACCTCGACCTCCCTCCTCAGATCCCCTCGCAAGCTCGGGGCAGGCTCCTCGCCTGCGGCTCGGGATGACCCTGCTTCGGAATGGGCCTTGGCGTCCTTCGGGACCCGTCGCCGAAGGCGCCGAGCCCGAGCTTCCGCCCGGGTTTGTCTACTCCCGAACAACTCGCCCGATGAACAGTTGCGGCTCATCGTGGGCCCCCAATATCGCCGCATACAAGCGGTCATCCCGAATCACAGGGAGCGGATCATCGAGAATCGCAACAGGAACCGACACGCTGGCAATGAGCGCTCCCGTGCGATCGAACACATCGAGGGTCTGGCAGGGGTCCGCAGCGG
Source organism: Gemmatimonadales bacterium (assembly GCA_039794085.1). Lineage (GTDB taxonomy): Bacteria > Gemmatimonadota > Gemmatimonadetes > Gemmatimonadales > GWC2-71-9 > OFTM291. Next base: position 15,392 of record JBDIWC010000003.1, on the reverse strand, counting down.
TCGCACACACCCACAGGTTATCGTGGTCGTCCAGCACGAACCAACGCAGGGGCGGCACGTCGGCAGGACGCATCTCCGCGGACACGGCGACGCCGAACTGGTCACGAAGACTCCGAATGTGGGCGTCGACCGAGTCTCGCTGGCTGTTGCTGAGCTCAACACTCCGGACCTGCTTCGTCACCACCAGACTGGTGTCACCCCCCGGCGAGACACGCGCGATCCGGTAGGTGGAAGAGACCGCCTGCCAGATAGCGCCGTTGGGGTCCCACGCACGCAGGATGCGCGGGGCGAACGGGAGCGGAAACGTAAGGGATCCCATTCGCGGCGCCGAGATCGAGTCCGAGGGAAGAGGGAACGATTCGGTGACCTGACCGTCATCACCCACGGCGAGCAGAACATCCACAGTGGCTCCACTCTCGCTCTGGGTCGCCTGATCATAGAAACGGCCATTTCGGTCGAATCCGCCCAACCAGGGCAGTTGGTACATCGAGACCGGTCGTCGCAGCGAGTGAGTCGTTCCGTCGCGCCGAATATCCAGGTATCGGCTGTTGGCCGGATCAACGATGCGCACTATTCCGTCAGGGCCGAAGGCCATCCCGACAGCACGCCCAAACTCACCCGGGCCGGCCCCGGATCGCCCTGTCGCCCGGACAAAGTGACCAACACTGTCAAACACCCGAAGTTCACCCGCTTGGGCATCGAAGATGTGCACGGATCCGCTGGTGCCGACCCCAATGGGTCCGATTTGAGAGAACACAGTAGGACCAGTTCCCTCCAAGTCACCGATCCGCAGGATCTCCTGCACGTGCCACTGCTCCAGAGGGCCCTCCATACCCTTCCCACTACGCTCCGCCCCTTTGCACCCACCCACTACCCACGGAAAGGTCATGAACATGAACGCCTGCAGAATCCCGCTGTAGCGTTTCATTATTCGACTCCTACGGAGTCCGTTCGCGTTCCTTGATGCCCGACGAGCAGGCAATAAGTTACGCACGGCGCGCCTGACCATGCAACCGATACACGCAAAAGGCCAGGGCGCGACCTGACAAGTGGGGGTACGAGGAACGGCGCTCACCAAGGGTGACGGCATGGTAGCAGCGCCTGCGGGCACGAGGGCACCGCTGGCCCAGCATGGGCAGGTGGTGTGGGTATCACTTGGCAGCTATCGCGGAGTCCAACCATGACTGAATCTCGTCAAGGCCGGGAGCACCGCTCACCATGCGATCCCGAAAGATAAAGGTGGGCGTGCCGGGCACGCCAAGTTCCCGTCCAAGGCGAGCATCAGCAGCGACACGTTCATGAAAACGTTCTTCCCGCACACACCGCGCGAAGCTCCCCGTATCCTGTACGCCTGCAATCGTGGCCAGGGATATCCAGCGTTTCCCTCGGATCGAATCGGGGTTCGCGAACAGTGCATCATGATACTCGGCGAACCGGCCCTGCCCATCCGCGCACTCGGACGCATTCGCTGCAGCGAAAGCTTCCGGGTTCTGCGGAAGTGGAAAGTGCCGGTACACCACCGCGACCCGTGGACCGTATCGGGCGTGGAGCCTCGCCACGGCCCCTTGGACGGCGCGACAAAATGGACACTGGAAGTCGGAAACCTCGACGATGCGTAGGGACGCTCCCTCGTCACCAAGGATCTGCCCGCCGCCTTCGGCACGCCTCCAGTCGCTGACGCGCCGCGATTTCTGGGCGTCTGCCGTAGATCGATTCGTGACTTCCCGGTGCACGACACTCACCGTGATGGCAACGGCGCATATCGCGAACACGAGCCCTAAAGCGTTCTGGAAAGCGGGCCTCACAGTGACGCCCCTCCTTGGTGAGTGCATGCGCTATACCTGTGCCTTCACGTACCTCACCAGGGCCGAGCGCGGGGAACTTCAACGAGTTGGTCCAGTTTCATCAGGTACTCCGCTTGGAGCTGTGCATTCCCTGCTCGAGACTCCTCGACATGAACAACGGTGCCGACGCCATCGAGAAGCACCATCGCTGGTGTCAAGTACCCGCCCTGCAAGATCGCATCCCTGACCACCCCGCCGAATCGTAAACGACGGGAATCCGGACGCCCTGCTGAGTGAGCAAGTACTGCAACATCTCAACCGTCCCACCGGAAGCTACCCCGGTGACATCGACGTTACTCCCGTAGCGCTCCTGGATCTCGGACCAGAAGGCAACGTCCGCCAACTTTCCATAACAATCGGCATAGGACACCGCGATCACTAGGGTTGTTTTGCGTGATGAACCGTGCGGCAGCATGAACGGCAAGTCGGCCTCGTCAGGAGCATTCAACAGCATCGGCAAGGCCACTCGCGGGACAACGACGTTTGACGGTTTTCGGCTTCCCCCGTCCACATCGTCACCAGCCGGGTGACTCCGTAGCGCCGCCAACATTGGTGCGTTCGACCTTGCATTCCATACCAGAAGCACGGCCGCCAGTGCGCAAACCACAGCTACGAAGCGTGTGAGCTTCATCCAATGCCACCCACAGGGCAGGAGGTGAGAGGGAGTGCCTTCTTCAGTCGCAGGGGGACGATGACTACTCTCCCGTAGCCCCCCTCCTGTCGGCTCACAAAGTGTAGGCTTCCTCCGTTCGCCGTCAGGCGCCCGGGCGTCGGCACTGCCGCGTACAGCAGGCAACCGGTTGGCGTGAAAATATCCAGGAGCCCGGGTGACTCACCCGCCGAGGGATTGACTCGCTCGTACTGCACGAAGACGATGCTGTCAGCCACGACGAGACTACTCAGGCGCGTATACCGCTCGTCCCTGAGCCGATGCATGAGCACTCCCAGTTCGGCGCTCGATGCGGACGCCTGAAGCCCCGGTGGGATCGACCGGGACGGTGATCGCAGCGGAAAGGCGCCCAAGCGCTGACCCGTCAGGGAGTAGGTCGCGACCGAATCACCGAATACATTGGCGATATAGACCACTCCGTCAGGCGCGACGGTAGCTCGCCAAGTGAATACCACTGGTGCCGCGTCAACCGGTACGAATGAATATGTCCGATTGTCACTCACGGTCATACCCTTGTCGCTCAAGGTTATATCCGTTAGAAGGCATCCCGCAGGACCATCACATCGCGTGACCCCTTGGGCAAGGACATGCACGGTCGGGCCCTCGTTGCGGATGAATATTTGCTCTTGTTGACCGCCTACCTTGTAGATCGCTATGTGGCGCAAGTCGGCGTCGAAGACCTGAACGCGTGCGTTCCCCCGGTCGTTTACATAAATCCGGCCTGTATTATCGGTCGCGACTCCGTACGGCATCTGGAATTCCCCCGGCCCAGTGCCCTTTTGACCCACTGTTCGAATCAGCCTGCCACTTCGATCGAACTCAAGCACCTTGTTGCCGATAAAGTCGGTCACATAGAGCCGCCCATGCACGAAGAGTGGATCCGAGATCGAGAACAGCGGCTGCGATGGAGTGCCTTGCAGCACTAAGGAGTCCCCAAGCTCGAAGGCTGTCGTAACGTCGAGTCTTGCGCTGGCTCGGTGAGTGACGCTGCCTTTCGGGTTCTGAGAGGAGACCGGATTGGCGAACAGGGTAAAGAAACCGACCCAACACACCAGCGAGACGGCCTGTCCTGTGAGGAGGTCGCCGCCGCGATGAAATGCGGGGTCGCGACAGTGCGTACCCATCTGTATCGGGCACGAGGAAAGCTCCGTGCCCTCGTTGCCCGAGAGAGAGAGAGAGAGAGAGAGAGAGAGAGAACAGCAGGGAGTAGGGAGTCGGGTGTAGGGAATAGGAGGGGGAATACCAGGGGGGATACCCCACGGGATACCCCCTGGTGGTCGGCGTGCCTTCGGCCCGAGTCCGCCAAGATGGGCGGTCACTGGACCCCGGCGTTCGCCGGGATGACGCTCCGACATACGTTCACGATCCCGCCTTCCTTCGCGTCTTCGCGACTTCGCGTGTGCCCTTAACTCCCTTCGTGTCTTCGTGCGAGTTTCTTACACCCTTCGTGTTCTTCACGCCTTCGCGTTGAGTCTTTGCATGTCCGCCCATGGACCCCGGCGTGCGCCGGGGTGACACTCCGACATACGCTCAGGATCCCGCTTTCCTTCGCGTCTTCGCGTCTTCGCGTGAGCCGCTTACACCCCTTCGTGTTCTTCGTGCCCTCGTGTGAGCCCTTTACGCCCCTTTGCGTTCTTCGTGCCTTCGCGTTGAGTCTCTGCATGCTCGGCCATGGACCCCGGCGTGCGCCGGGGTGACGTTCCGATGCTCGTTCGAGGTGACGAATTACCGGACGAGATACTCCGCGCGGGCCCGCAGGATCGCCTCCACCAGAGACTCATCCTTCGGATCCCGCACCGGATCGGTGGCCGGCAACCCCGTCTCCCGCCGAGCTGCCTCACACTCCCGTGCTGCCTCCTCGTCGGTCATCCCGACCGTGTTGAGGCAGACGCCGATCACCTTCGTCGGATGGACCATGGAGCCCATCAGCTCATAGGCACGGACATAGTCGGTGAGCGGAGGGATCCGCGTGGCCTCCGCAGTGCGATACTCGCCGATGAACCGGCGGCCCGCCTGATGACAGAGGATCAGGGCATCGGGACACGCCCCGTGCAGCAGACCCAGGGTGACACCGGAGTAGCCGGGGTGGTTGATGCTCCCCTGCCCCTCCACCATCACGATGTCCGCATCTCGTGCCCCCTCCAGCACCAGTTGCTCCGCGGCACCGGCGATGAAGTCGGCCACGACGGCGTCCACGCCGATGCCCCACCCCTCGATCAGGATTCCGGTCTGCCCGGTGGGAACGAACCGGGTTCGCACCCCGCGCGCATTCAACGCCGCGGTGAGCTGGAGCTGGGCCGTCATCTTGCCGACGTTGCAGTCGGTCCCCACCGTCAGGAGCACGAACGGTCCCACCTCCCGCGCCTTGCCCGAACCGACCGGGAGGTTGGCGGGCGGGCGCCGGAGATCGTGGATGGTCCGCCCCAGTTCCCGGGCCCGGGTGGCGAGGCGGGGATCGTCGGCCAGGAAGGTGTGGAGACCACTCCAGAGATCGCACCCTCCCTCCAGGGCCTCGAGGAGCCAGTCGCGCCAGGTCTCGGGGAGGCGCCCCCCGATCGGGGCGATCCCGATCATCACCGCATCGGCTCCGAGGGCCAGACCTTCCCGCACCGACGCCACGACCGGAATGTCTCCCCCGAACCCAAGCACCGCCTGCGCCGTTTGACCTGCGCGCGACCGGTCGAGCACCGCCGCGACACCGCCGGGCCGGTAGCGGATGACCGAGTTGGCGGTCTTCGAGGTCATCGGCGCGAAGTCGCCGTCAGCCAGAATCAGAAACCGGGGCATGGGAAGTTCGAAGTTTGAAGTTGGAAGTTTGAAGGTAGAGAAAGGGCCCGCCGGTTGGCGAGCCCGTCTCCCTCAGGAAGACTTCCCGTGGCCGGGCGGGTTGTCTCCCCCGTCGTCCTCGATGATTTCGGCGTCGCCGGTGTCATCGTCGCCGGCCTGGAGCTGACGGGTTTCGGCCTTCTCCCCCTCTCCCAGGAGACCCATGCGGGCCTTGAGGGCCAAAAGCTGTTGATCGGCGCTTCCTTTGTATTCGAGCGACTCGAACTGCTTCATCAGATCGTCGCCCTGGAACTCCTCCTGGAGTTCGGCGGCGGCGAGGGCCTTCCGCTCCACGTCCTCGATCCGTTCCGCCATCCGCTCGAACGACTCGAAGGCGCTCTTGTCGGACATCCCCGCCATGGTCTCGTGGATGCGCTGCTGGGCCTCGGCGCGCTTGGCGCGGGCCACGAGAATGTTCTTCTTTCGCTTCGCCTCCTCGATCTTGTCGTGCAGCGCCTTGAGGGAGGTCTTGAGCTGTTCGGTGTCGGCCTTGTGCTTGACCCAGGTTTCGTGCAGTTGCTGGGCGCCCTGGAGGCTCTCGTTGTAGCGCATGAGCGCCTGGGTGGCGAGGTCGTCCCGGCCCTCCTGCACCGCGAGCATGGCCCGCCGTTCCCACTCCTCGGCGGACTTCTTCATCGCCTCGGCGTCGGCGTGGAGCTTCTTCTCGTCGGCGATCGCCGAGGCGGCCTGCTGCTTGGCCTTGGCGAGCTGCGACTTCATGTCGAGAATCAGCTGGTTCAGCATCTTCTCGGGGTTCTCGGCCCGCGAAATCAGATCATTGATGTTGGACCTGAACATCGTGGTGAAACGGTCCCAGAGTCCCATGGCCTTACCTTTCGCGGTATGTCGCCAGCGCCCCGAGATGGGAGGCGAGGGCCAGCGTGATCGAGTCGAAACTTGCCTGGAATTCGCTGAAGTCGAGATCGGCCAGATCCAGGGTGTCCGTGAGGACGACCTCGTTGCCCTCCAGTCCATAGGAGCCATGCACCAGGTCGCGGGCGTTCAGCTCCAGGAGGTGCCGGAAGAGATCGGCGCGCTTCTCGCCGTCCTCGGGGCTCTCCATGACGCGCACTCGGAGGATCACCACCGGGGGAGCGTAGTTCACCACCAGCTCGGCCCCATCCGTGGTCCGTGCTACCCACAGGCCCGGTTCCACCTCCTCGGTGGTCATCACCCCGCTGTCGAGGCGATCGATGAACGACTGGATGTCGTCTTGCGTGACCATGCCCGGATCCCTTCTGCGGCCGACGCCGAACCGCGGTTCAAGCCTGAAATCTATACTCCCTGACGGTGGTGCGTGCTACCGGTCCCCCTCGGGGAGCTCGATCCTTTCCGCCCGGGAGGACTGGGTGAGAAGTCGCTCCGCAAAGTCAAGCCTCTCCTCCAGTTCCGCCAGCCGGGCCACGACCTGTTCGCAGACAAGGACCCGATCCTCCAGGTCATCGAGACGGGACCGGTCCAGTTCGCCAGCCACCAGTTCGGGGGGAGCCCGCCGGAGTGCCCGCCGCCGCCGGATGCCAAAGACCACCCCGGACATGCCGATCACGAGCGACACCATCCAATCGGCGTCAGGTCCCCGCACCATCTCCCCAATCGCGGCGGCCAAGGCGCCCGTCACCACGACATGGAGGGCGACATCCCAGCCGTCGAGCCCGAGTTTCCAGCTCATGCCGCGGAATCGGGGGTGAGAGAGGCCGTCTCTGGGGCCGCGGTCCCTCCGTGGGTCAACAACCGCTCGGCAAAGTCCACTCGCTCCTCCAGCTCCCCAATCCGCTGGTACAGCAGATCCACGTCCTGCAGTCGCTCCCGCAACTGCTCGACGTCCGCCACCAGCTCGGGGGAGGTCGCCCCGCCTTCGATGCGCCGAGCCCAGGCGCGGAAGAGAGGGCGCAGGAGGAAGAACCCCGCGGCCAACACAGCCAAGCTCACGAACAGGATCACTTCCTCGGGGGGGCCACCGGGGAGGACCACCACCTCCGGCGGCAGCGGCGGAGCTGGAACCTGGATCAGCATCCCTGCGGCCATCTCCATTGGTGCCATCGTGGTGTGTCCTCCCAGGCTGTTTGTCCATCGGTGCGCCCCCCACCGCTGGACCCCGGCATTCGCCGGGGTGACGTTCCGTCTGCAATCCCCATTCCGTCCTCCCTATTCCCTATTCCCTACTCCCTATTCCCTACTCCCTACTTCCTACTTCCCGCCGTCCGTCGGAGAGCAACCGCTCCGCGAAATCCACCCGTTCCTGAAGTTCAGCAACGTCTTGGCGGAGCTGGTGCAGCTCGTCGAGAATCTCCGGATCCTGCGTCGCGGAGGGATGTCCCCGCAACCGCTCGGCAAAGGCCTTCCCGACAGGGCTCACCGACAGCAGGAACAGCGTTCCGCCGCCGAAGATGAAGATGATTGCGAGCACGCCTTCCATAACCAGCCACCTTGGTTCCGGTTGGGGAGCAATTCCACGCACGGCGAACGTCTCGTGCTATCTCACTTCTCACTCCTCTTCACTCACTCCTCGCGGTTTCACTCCTCTCCACTCACTCCTCGCGGCGCCAGCAGCCGCTCGGCAAAGTCCAGACGCTCCTGAACCTCGGTCAATTCCACTCTCAGCCGTTCCACCTCGTCCAGGAGCGCCTGGTCCGGCCCTTCCGGACCCTTTCTCCCCCGGATGCGGTCGGCGATCGCCCGGCCGATGGGGCTGAACGAGATCGCCGCCAGCGTGCCACCACCGAACAGGAACGTAATGGCGAGGATGTCTTCCATCTGCTAGGTCCCGTCCCCTCGCCGGGCGGGATCACTGAGCAACCGCTCGGTGAACTCCAGGCGCTCTTCGGTCTCGACGAGCCGGTGTTCCACCGACTCGAGCCGCTCCAACAACGCCTCGGTTTCAGGGGAGGGTTCCTCTCCCTCGCCGCCGTACCCCATGCGCTTCGCCAGGGCCTTCCCCACCGGCCCGTTCAACACCTTCACGATGGTGATGCCGAGGACCGTCATCATGACGATTCCGGTCATCATCCCGAAGATCGGCACCAGCTCACCCATCTCGGACGCCCTCCCCGGCGTAGCGCATTCTCTCGCTTCTCACTCCTCTCCACTCCCTCCTCGGGCCGGCGCCGCCAGGAGCCGTTCGGCAAAATCGAGCCGCTCCTGCGTCTCCATCAACTCCTGCCGGAGCCGCTCCATGTCATCCTCCAGGACCGCCAGCCGATGCTCATCGAGGTGGGCGCCGGTCTCGCCCCCGATCCGCCGGGCCAGCGCCTTCCCGATGGCCGTGCGAGACAACGCCACGAGCCCGGTGAAAAACACCGCGAGCACAGGGATCATCACCGCGAGCGTCTGTCTGTCCACGAGCACCCTCCAGGTTACCTCAGCCGGTACGGAGCGGGCCGGTGAAATGTTTCAGCTCGCAACGTTTCGCGCAACCCTAGGCCAACTCGACCGACTCGATGGCACCGAGGGAAACGGCGATTTCGGTATCCTCGATTCCCAGGGGACGGATGTAGACCTCGTGCGCCGCCACATGGGTGTCGACGCTGGTGGGAATCCCCTGGACCGTGTTGTGGTCGGACGTGGTGATCCGCACCGCCTGCTCATGCCCTCCCGCCCAGTCGAGCAATTCCACGATCGCTTCGTACTGCATGGTGTGCCTCCCGGGTTGAGGTGGATCCCGACCTCAGGGGGTCAACGATGCCTCCCGAACAGGTCGGAGTAGATGCTCATCCAGATAACGGGTCATGGTCGAGAAGAGATGCACCGACGTGGTGCCTCCGGAGATGCTGTGGTTCCGGTTGGGATAGCTCATGAAATCAAACGGTTTGTTGGCCGCCACCAGCGCATTGATGAGCGCCTCGGAGTTCTGATAGTGGACATTGTCGTCTCCCGTTCCATGCACGAGCAGAAGATCGCCCGTGAGGCCCGAGACATACGACAAGGGGGAACCGGTGTCGTACCCCTCGCGATTCTGCTGGGGCAAGCCGTTGTACCGCTCGGTGTAGATGTTGTCGTAGTATTGCCAGTGGGTGACCGGCGCCACGGCGATCCCCATCCGATACACATCGTTCCCCTGGAAGAGACTGTTGAGGGTCATGAACCCGCCGTAGCTCCATCCCCAGATGCCGAGTCGCGCGGGATCCACCCAGGGCCGCCGGGCAAACGCCCGGGCCGCGGCGATCTGATCCTCGGTCTCCACCACGCCGAGCCGGCCGTAGGTGACCTTCCGGAAGGCACTCCCGCGAGCGCCGGTGCCCCGGTTGTCGATGCTCGCCACCACGTACCCCTTCTGGGTGAGCATCAGGTGCCACAGGTATCGGCTCCCGCCCCAGCTGTCGAGCACGGTCTGGCTTCCCGGGCCGCCATAGACATAGAAAAGGACAGGATACCGCCGAGTGGAGTCGAAGTCCGCCGGCTTCATGACCCAGGCCTGGAGCCGTTCCCCGTTGTCCGCGTCAATGGTTTCGAAGGAGACGGGACCGCGGCGGAGTCCCTCCATCCTCTGCCGAAGCGCCGTGTTGGCGGCAAGGACCCGCACGGGCCGGTGGTCGGGCAACCGGACCAGGTCGATGGCTGGAGGAAGCCCGAAGGCCGACATCGTGTGGAAGGCCCACCGGGCATCGGGAGAGATGGTATAGCCGTGGCTCCCCGCCGCATCCAGGGGGGAAAGCCGCTCGGGACTCCCCTTCCCGTCGAGGCGGGCCCGGTAGAGGTACCGCTGGGCCGGCTGGTCGGGCGAGGCAATGTAGTACACGTATCCGCCCCGGGTGTCTATCGAGAGCACGTTGAGGACGTCGAAGTCGCCCGGGGTGAGGAGCCGCACCGACGTCCCGTCGCGGCTCACCAGGTAGAGGTGGTTCCATCCATCCCGTTCGCTGACCCAGGTGAAGGCCTGGCCGTTCTCCATCCAGACCATGTCGTCCACCACGTCCACCCAGGCGCTGTCCTCCTCCACGAGAATGGGCCGGACCGCCCCGGTGCGGGCGTCGCCGAGGAGGAGCTGGAGACGGTTCTGGAGCCGATTGAGGTACTGGATCACCACCTCGTCCGAGTTGGCGGCCCACTCCATCCGGGCCGGGTAGGTGTTGCGGGGATCGCCGGGGAGAGCAAACCAGCGGATCTCTCCGCCGGTGGCCGGAATGACACCCACGCGGGCGGCAGAATTGGCTTCCCCCGCCTTGGGGTACTGCACCGGCACCACGGTGGAGTAGAGCGAATCGGTGGTGCGGATCATGTGGAAGTCGCGCACACCGGTGGCGTCGAGCTGCCAGAAGGCGATAGTCCGGCCGTCGGGGCTCCAGCGCCACCCGTCCCGCAGGCCGAACTCCTCCTCGTAGACCCAGTCGAAGGTGCCGTTGATCAGGGTACGGGAGCCATTCCTCGTGAGACGGGTGATGGCACCCGTCTCCAGATCCTCGACATGGAGGTCGTGTTCGCGCACGTACCCGACCCGGTTTCCGTCCGGCGAGAACTTGGCGAACATCAGGGTGGAGGGAGCGGCGTCGGGCCCACCCAGTTTTCGGAGGGAACCGCTCGCACGGTCGAGCACCCAGTAGTCGCCGCGGGTGTTGGCGCGCCAGACCTGCTCGCTGTTGGTATAGACCAGGAGCTTGTCTCCCGCCGGAGACCAGGCGTAGTCCTCGATGGCGAGGGGCTCCTCGGCGCCGGGGGGAACCAGGGCGCTCGCCGCCACCAGAATGGTCCGGGTTCCCCGCTCGGTCTCGTAGCGAACCAGATCCCGGCCCCGTCCGTCAACGGCCCGTTCCAGGGTGGTGTAGGCCGCCCCGCCATCGAGCCAGCGGGCCGGCCCAAAGAACTCGCCCCGGAAGTCGGCCGAGCCGAAGATCCGCTCCACGGTGAGGAGGGAGGGATCGGGCTGCTGGGCCTGGGCCGGCAGGACAATGCCAACCAGGGCAAGGAGAAAGGGGATCGGGCGGAGCGAGAGACGCATGAGGAAACCGGGTTGAGGGTGAACCGGAACGGGAGCCCTTGGAATTGTACGGTGGGGCGGCGGTGGACGGTAGGCGGTAGGCGGCAGGCGGTAGGGGCGGCCCGTGGGCCGCCCTTGGGCCGCCCTGGGGATATAGTCGCCGTCAGGCCTTCAACACCGGAAGGCCGTAGCATTGGAAAACAGGATCCCGCGTCACCAGGACGAGCCCTTCGCATCGGGCCTGTGCCACCAGCATCCGATCGAATGGATCCCGGTGATGCGGCGGAAGCGTGGCGAGCAGGTCCGCATGCGCAAACGACACGGGGAGTTCCTCAAACCCCGACTCATCCACCGCTTCCGCCACCGTACGGCTGGGCCGGAGCTTGCCGAGCGTCGTCTTGATGGCCACTTCCCAGGCGGAAACAGCGCTCACGAACACCTGATCCGCGTGCCGGATGCCGGATCGGGCGTCGCGGGAGAGCCGGGCTCCCTCGTCCCACCAGATGAGCACATGGGTATCCAGGAGGAGGTTCACTCCCGTCCCTCGAACCGGTCGAGAATGTCCCGGGGCAACGGCGCGTCGAAGTCCCGTGCCACCCGCCACCGGCCCCGGCCCCGACCCGACACTCGGCGCACTCCAGGGTCCGCGAGCGGCACCAGCAGCGCCTTGGGCCGTCCCGCCTTGGCAATGACAATTTCCTCGCCCGCCGCGGCCCGATCCACCAGGGCGCTGAGATGTGTCTTGGCCTCGTAGAGGTTCACTGATTCCCGCACCACACGCTTCTTCATGATGGACGCCTCCGTTCTTTCGGGAAGATAGTGTCGGCGGCCAAGTTGGTCAAGTTGGTCGAGTTGTCCGATACACAAGCCGGTTTCCGCGTTCCATGACAACGCGTTTTCCGGGTCATCGGTGAGCCGAAACGGCGATCGGATCCGGACGATCCCGGGCGATTCTTGAGAATGCCCCGCCATCCTGCTCACCAACCCCCAACACCCGGCACCCAACACCCACCCCACCCCCCTTGCGCAACCTCCACCGCCGAGACGAACGTATGGGTATGCCTGTCCTGTCCCCGCTCCCCGAGTTCTGGACCGCCGAGATGGTCCTTGGTCTCCCCCCGGATGGGTGCCGGTACGAAACGGCCCACGGGGAACTCGTCGTGACTCCGGCGCCCTCGCTCTGGCATCAGATCGTGGTGGACCGGCTGGCGGATGCACTCAAGCGGTATCTCGCCACGGAACCGGTGGGCATGGTCCTCGCGCTCCCCGCCGACATCTCCTGGGGGCCCGACTCCCTGGTCCAACCCGACGTCTTCGTGGCGCCCCGGGACGAGATGAGAACGCTCGACTGGCGGCGGGTGCAGACCCTCCTGCTGGTGGCGGAGGTGCTCTCACCCGGAAGCCACCGGGGAGACCGGGGAGCCAAGCGACGGTTGTACCAGGAAGCGGGGGTTCCGCTCTACTGGGTGGTCGATCCGATCGGGCGCACAGTGGAGAGCTGGACGCCCGGTGCCAAAAAACCGGTGGAGGTTGAGGACGTCCTCCGCTGGCATCCCGCAGGTACCCGAACCTCGTTTGCGTTGGAGATGGAGATGCTGTTCTCCCCAGTCTGATCTCCGACCATCGAGCCCGCGACGTATCCCTGGCATCCCTCCGGGGCGGGCGAGGCCCTGGTGATCGACCTGGAGAATCTGTTCCGGCCGATCTGAGGCGGGGTCAGGGGCAACGCGCAGCACTCCCCGCGCAGCGGCTGGCATCGGATGTCAGGCGGTCTGTACGGGCCGTTCGCGAACGGCCCTCACCACGAAGGACCCGTTGGCCCGGCCCGGGCGCCTGTTTCGGTGTGGTGGCGACCCGCGTCGAAAGAGCCTTCCCTGCGCGAATCGGGTTACCACCGCGGATGGCAGCCTGGACATCGTGCGGAGATGTCTTGCCAACCCCCATTCGCCGAGCCGATACTATGGGCATGTCTCTTTCCTACTATACCGCGGCGATGGTCCTGGACCTGCCGGAGGACGGCAACCGGTACGAGACCGTGCACGGGGAGCTTTTGGTGACCCCTGCGCCGCGGGCCTGGCACCAGTTCGTGCTCTTCCGGCTGGCCCATGCCATCGCCGGTTATCTCGAACGGTACCCGGTGGGAGTCGGGGCCACGGGGGGTGACATCTCCTGGTCGGATGACACGCTGGTGATTCCCGACCTGCTCGTGGCGGATCGGACCGAAGCCCGCACGCTCTCGTGGGACAGCGTCAAGACTCTCCTGCTGGTGGTCGAAGTGGTGAGCCCCTCCAGCGCCCACCAGGACCGCGTCACCAAGCGACGGCTCTACCAGGACGTGGGCGTCCCGCTCTACTGGCTGGTGGACGCCGACCGGAAGGTGGTGGAGGTCTGGACCCCGGAGGTCGTCACCCCCACCGTCGAGCGCACGGCGGTCCGTTGGCATCCCTCCGGAGCGGGCGAGGCCCTGGTGATCGATCTGGAGAACCTGTTCCGGCCGATCTGACGGCGGCTGGCATCGGATGTCAGGCAGGCTAGGGGCCGTTCTCGAGCAGCCCCTCCCGCCTATTCCCCGCCGCTCGGGGAACATCTGGGCCTCGGCGACGCTGGGTGTCGCTTCGATCCATCTACCTCATTGGGTGGCCGCTGCGGAGCGCGTGGTGGGAAGCCAGTCGCAGCGCTCGGTATCGATCAGATACCCGGTAACGGTTGTCACAAGGCGGTCTTCCCCCACCGGTTTCTGGTCGAGTACCACCAGGGTGTCTCCCATGAAGGCCGTCTGTAGCTGTATCTCCCCACTCGCGGGGACCGGGGCGTCGGCGCACACCCGAGACTGATCAGCCGAAAGCACGGACACGTACGCCTTCGCGGAGATCGCGTTGTTCTTGTACTCCTGATCGTAATAGATCACGGCGACTGAACCATCGTGCCGAGCACCAAGGTGGAACAGGTAGCTGGCGAGCCGGAACATCTCTTCGAAGGAGCCGCTTTCCTCCAGCCGGCGCGCAAGGTCGTCCGGGACGCCGCGCCTTCGCACGGCGGGAACGCGCACCGAGTCCAATACATGGCCTTCCGTCGTCACTGTGAGCAGGACTGGCAGGGCCATGATCCCGACGAGCATGTTCCCGTCATTCAGGGATGCAAGGCTTACACCGTCAAAGATACCCGCCACCGGCGTACCCTCCCTCATGAAATCCGGGAGCGGCACCAGGCGCTCGATCGCGTCCCGGCGGTAGTCCCATCGAGTCACGGCAAGACCGTCCGTCACATTGAGCGCACCGAGCCAGATGTGGTCGCCTACGACCCGGGCACTGCGCACATGCCCCGACATCGGCACGGTGCGAAACACGGCCCCGGTCTCGGAGTGAAACAAGGCGATCCGGAAGAGATTGGCGTCGCCGATGGCAACGGTTGTATCGTCAGGGAAAAAGATGGTGGCAGGTGCCACGAACTCTCCCGGCCCCCGGCCATGCCGCCCGAAGACCCGGTCGAGTGCCCCCGAGCGGCTGAACCGGACGACCCGCCGGTGAAAGGCATCACCCACGTAGAGGCGCCCGCGGGCATCAACCGCCATCCCACGTGGATTCGCGAGGAAGAGCGAGTCGGTCTCCTGCAGCGTCACCGTATACACAGGTGTCAGTTCAGGTCCGGGTACACCCGTGTCCTCCCGACCGTGGCCCTCACATCCTGCCGAGGCCGTGAGCACCACCATGCAGCCAAGTGACCACATTCTGCCACCACACCGGGGTAGCTTTACTACCACTCGGATCACGCGTGCCCGGCGACCATGCTCGATACCGAAAGAAGATCTCCCATGGAGGACCTAAAGAGAATCTCGCGCGACCACTCTCAACTCCGCCATGAACTCCGGAAGATGACGCCGGAGTCGATCCGCCACGACGCCGCTGGCTCTATTGAGAAGGCTGGGAAGTTTTACCAGGACACGTTGACCCAGGTCCGACTCATAGAATCGGATCAGTCCTTGCATATCCGTCTCGGAGATGGCCTCCCTATATATCCCCCTGTGTCAGGATAGTTGTCGCATCGCCCGTCACCTTCTGTGACGGGGTGAGGTGCTCACCGCTGGGGGCGACGAGGTGACCGAATGATGACGGCGTACAGTAGTTCCTTCAAGGATCGGATG
>JBDIWC010000002.1:0-142983 GCA_039794085.1 Gemmatimonadales bacterium | reverse complement strand
TCCCCTCGCACCGTGCGGACAACGCCCGATCGACGTGTCTCTCACCCACGCGAAACCCTGAAGAGCCCCAAGTGGGATGCCGTCACAGACGCCGTCACACGCACGGCCGGAGCGGGTGTCCGGGGGGGGCGCCCCAAATATTGTTGCCGTCTTGTGTTCAATCTTGTCCGTAAGGGACTACTCCCTACTCCCTCGGTACCAGGCGCCCAGTTCCGCAAACCCCTCCTCCAGTGTCATCCTCGGCGCGTAGCCGATCAGCCGTTCCGCCTTGGTGTGGGGGTACCGCACCGGCGTGGTCAGGGACATCGACATCCTGCTCCCCTTGACCACACGGTAGAGTCGCTCCACGGCGTGCCGCGCGGCCCAGTCGAGGGCATCGGGGAGCCGCCACACTCGTTGTCCAATGGCCTTTCCGACCAGGGATCCGAACTCCTGCAGAGTGACCGTGTGATGGCCGATATGCAGCACTTCGTTGGCTGCCGTCGGCGTGTCGGCCGCCTGGATGAGGGCGCGGGCCACGTCCTCCACATGGACCACGTCGACGGGGACATTCCCTCCGATGACCACTGGAATCTTCTGCAGTCGGTCCACCCAATCGAGAAACCAGGAACGGGACCAGGGCCCGTAGACACTGGTGGGCCGGATGATGGTGAAGGGAGGGCCGTCTCCCCGTTCGGCGAGGGCGCGAACAGCGAGCTCCCCGCCGTACTTGGTCTTGCTGTAGGGATTGAGGGTGTCGACATTCGCCGGCGCGGTGTCCTCCGTGATGACGCCGTCAGTGGTAGGGGTCGCCGCATAAACCGAGATGGAACTCACGTAGACCAGCCGACGTACCCCCGCCATCCGGGCGAGCCGAGAGAGGCGGGCCGTGCCGTCGACGTTGACATGGTGGCTCAGGGCCGGGTTGTCCTTCCCCATGCGGGCGGCACAGTGGTAGACCACGTCCACGCCCGAGACCAGTCCGGCCAGCGCCGCCTCATCATCGAGGCCTCCGAATATCACCTCGTGCCCCCGGGCCTGCCAGGCATCGCTCATCGCTCCGGGGGACCGGAAGAGTCCGCGCACCCGGTTCCGACGACCAAGCTGGGGCTCCAGGGCTCGGCAGAGGAAGCTGCTGGCCCCGGTGATCGCCGCGAGCGGCATGCGGTCCGTGGGGTGGCCTGTCATGATGCTCTCGATGCGGGGCCGGTCAATCCGAGTCGGTCGGTGAAGGCGTTGGCAAAGATCTCCGCTGGGTCGAATCGGGCCCGGGCCTCCCGGAAAGCGTCCCAGGCCGGGTAGCGTTCCCACAGGATCTCCGGGGGAAGGGCCAGGGTCTTGCCCCAATGGCACCGGGCTCCGACCGCGACGGCCAACTCGGTGAGTGCTGCGGTGAACGCCGGTCGGTCGTCGTAGAAGATGTCGATCCAGAACGTGGGCTGCGCCCCGGTGGCCGGGCTCAGGGAAAAGGTGTCACCGGCTGTCATGCGGAGGCCGAGAGGATTGTTCAAGGCCCGGGGGAATTGTCGGACGAGGGCTTCGAGGCGATCCAGGGCGTCACCGGCACGGGAGGCGGGCACGGCGAGTTCGGCGGCGAGCCGTCCCCGGGCCTCGTTGACGAGAACGCGGGTCCAGGCCGTACGGGGCGAGACAGCTAGCGGAGAGAGAATCTCGCTCCCGTCTCCCACAACACGACGCCGGAACACCGCGTTGGATACACCGACGTGCAGGTGGAGTCGGCGGGACAGCAGGGTGGCCATCGCATTGCGCAGTCCGAACCGCTGCTCCCGTGTGCCGGACCGGGCCGGATCGGGGGCGCGGTCGGCGGCGTAGCGGATCACGCGCCCCGCCTCGGGCGCCCAGACCGAGGCGTGAAACTCGCTCCGGGACTCCTGCGCCACCGGATCCTGGCGATAGGTCCGGAAGGGGATGACGTCGGTGTCGAGCTGCAGGGAAAACCGGGGGACACACTCCAGGGTGACCGTGCTGATGATTCCCATCGCCCCCAGGGATACCCCCGCATGGGCGAAGTCGGGGGACTCCGGAGTGAGGGACACAACGTCCCCGGTTCCGGTCACCATCCTGATGTTGCGGATCGAGGTGGCGAGATTGCCATGGTGGGCCGAGCCGCCATGAGTCGCCGTTCCCAGGGTGCCTCCGAGGGTCGCGAACTGCCATTCCCCCATGGTCGGGATGATCAGAGAGTGCTCCCGGAGATAGGACTGGAGTCTCCCGATGTGGATCCCCGACTCGACCGTGACCCGGGAACCCTCCAGCGACCGCACCTGGCAATGGGGCTCCAGGTGCAGGGAGGTCCCCGGATTGGTGTTGATCCCGCTCTTCGATCCCTCGGATCCTACGGGCCGGAGCCGGGTTCCGCGGTCCCGGGCGGAGAGTACCGCGGCGATGATGTCGTCCTCGGTGCGGGCTTCGGTCGGGCGGGAACGAGTCATGATCCTCACGATGTCGGGAATGGAGGCCGGGGAATGGAGCAGGCCTCAGCGCAACCCCGCCACCAAGATAAGCGACGGGGCACGACATGGTGCCGTGCCCCGTTTCGCTTTGCCGGTGGGTCGGTGCCTGAATCCGACCCTGGTGCGCCCGGGTTCGATCAGGCTCCCGTCCCCGCCCCGGTTCCGATGTCCCCGAGCCAGTCGGACCGGAGCCAGGCCAGGATCACGCCACAGCCCCCCTGTCCCTCGGTGGGATCGATCAGCAGGGGAACCCGTCCCGGTCTGAACACTTCGACCGCCTCCAGCGCGTGCGGGTCGATGTTGTTGATCGGGATGGCCATAAGTTGGCCGTTGAGGTAGAACTGGGGAACACACCGGCGGGAAGCGCCCAGAGGGTCGAATCCGAGGGTACGGGGACCTCCGGCGCGTTGGAATCCCGCCCGGCTGAACCCCGCTCGTGACTCGGCGAAGGGGTCGCGACCACCGACGAGGCTGGCAAAGGTGGGCAGGATCCTGAAGGGGGATTCCCCGGGGACGATGCTCCTCCCCACATAGTCCGCATACACCGTGTACGGCGAGCCCGGCATGTCGTTGGCGAATCCGATGCCGCCATGGTTGTACGAGTTGGGACCGAGGAAGGGAAGGGCCCTTCGGGTGAGATCCCGCATGTCTTTCGGGTTCATCTTTTCGATGGTCTCCCGGGAGTAGAACCAGCGGGAATATCCGTTTCGGACCTCGGACGAGAAGGCGAGCAACCGGTTGGTCACTCCCTGCTCCACCACCGCGAGTTCCGGCAGCATGAAGGCGGCGCTCGGGAGCGTGATGGCCAATGTCTCCGTCTCATTCCTGGTCAGCTCGAAGGTGATTCTCTGGGGGACGTTACCCACCCGCCGCACCAGGGCCCACCAGGACCCGGTGGGGACATTGGTGAGGGTGAAGCGGCCATCGTCGCGGGTACCGGCCTGGTGGTTGCCCGATGGATTGTCGCGTGCCTCGAGGAGGATGATTTGCGCGTTGGCCACGGGACGCCCCGATTCATCCACGACGGTTCCCTGTACCCGCCCCCGGTCCTGGCCCTGCACCACCGTGGCTCCGCCGGTCACTGCGGCCAGGAGTGCTGTCGCTGAAATCGCTTTCCACCACATGGGGTCCTCCTCATGTCGTCCTGCGGGGGCACCCGCAGGGCTGTCTCCGCCGGGGCGTGGGGCCCTCGGGGTTGGTTCTCACCAGAGACACGTTCTCATCCCCGGTGCTGGATCCACCCAGGGAAGGGGCCACCGTCTGGTGAGCCTGGTCGCCCTGGGGGAACCCCATAGTTGGGGAGACGAACAGACCGGGGGTGGAACGCACATCCTCAGTTTTCAGATCGCGCCCCCTCGGCGGAGCCGCCCCGTCAGGTCGTGCCGTTCCTCATGCATCGCGAGCACCTCCGCCGGGGACACCGTGGCCACCCCCGATTTGCCGACCTCGACCCCGGCGGCGTACGTGGCCAGGACCGCGGCCTCGCGTACCGTGGCTCCGGCCGCGAGGGCCGTGCCGACCCAGGCGGTGACGGTGTCCCCGGCGCCGCTGACGTCGAAGACTTCGCGGGCCAGGCTGGGGATGCGGGTCACCTGTCCATCCCGTGTCACCAGCAGCATTCCTTCGGCGCCGATCGTCACCAGGAGATTCTCCGCGGAGAGGTGCGCGAGAACGGCGGGCAGGGTGGACGGGTCCGCGACGTCGAGAGTGGCACCGAGCGCGGCATCGAGTTCCCTCCGGTTCGGCTTGAAGACGGTCACGCCGGGATAGGAGAAGAAGTTGCGGAACTTGGGGTCGGCGATGACGGGGATGCCCCGATGGCGTGCCGCCTCCAGCGCCAGCGTAATGAGCCCCGGGGTGAGCATGCCCTTGTTGTAGTCCTGCAGAAGAAGGGCGTCGGCATCGGCCAGGGCGGCATGGGTGGCCGCGACGAGGCGCGGGCGTTCGGTGTCGTCGGCGAGCCGGTCGGTCTCCTCATCGATGCGGACCACCTGCTGGCCCCGTGCCACCACCCGGGTCTTCGTCGTCGTGGGGCGCGTCGGCGAGGGCACGAGGTACTGGTCGGGAATGCCGGCGGCGGCGAGTTCGGTCCGGATCAGGCCGGCGTGGTCGTCGTCCCCGGTCAGGGCCACGAGATGGCAGACGGCCCCGATGGCGGTGACGTTCGCCGCGACATTCCCCGCTCCTCCGAGTCGGGCCTGGACTTCCCGGACCTTGACAACGGGGACCGGCGCCTCGGGGGAGAGACGATCCGTGTCTCCCACCAGGTAGCGGTCGAGCATGAGGTCGCCGAGGACGGTGATCCGCACGGTGCGCATTCGATCCAGGAGGGCGAGAAGCCTGTCCCGCGCCATGGGGGCCGGGGAAGGGGTCGGGCGCAATGGGGACTCCCTGGAGGATGGAAGAGTGGTCAAAGATAGCGTCACCCTCCGTTGCCGGAGGGGCGTCGCTATCTTCTCCGCATGACGGACTTTCGAATTGAGGTGCGACGGGGCGATCTGGTCGAGTCGGTCCACCGGGTGTCGGTGGCGGTCACGGACTCGGCCGGACGGTTGGTGGCCGAGGCCGGGGATCCGGGACTCGCGACCTTCTGGCGGTCCGCGGCCAAGCCCTTCCAGGCGATGCCCCTGGTGGAGGATGGTGCGGCCGCCGCCTTTCTCCTGGGCGATGAGGAACTCGCCCTGGCCTGCGCATCGCACTCGAGCGAGGCGAAACATCTTCACGTGACCGACCATTTCCTGGCCAAGATCGGGTGCCTGGAGGAGGACCTCGCCTGCGGTCCTCATCCGCCCCTCGGAGCGTCGGTGGCTCGGCAGGTCCGGGAGGAGGGGATCACCCTCACTCCCCGCTGGAGCAACTGTTCGGGGAAGCACACAAGCATGCTGGCGTTGGCCCGTCACCATGGGTGGTCCTCAGTGGGGTATACCAACCCTGGCCATCCGGTCCAGCAACGTCTCCTGCGATCGGTGAGCGAGTGGACCGGCCTGGCCCCTGACGCGATCGGTCGGGGGATCGACGGATGCACCACGGTCTCCTACCACCTCCCGTTGAGGGCCATGGCGCGGGCCTGGGCCCGATTCGGCACGGCACAGGCCGACCCTCCGACCACCCTCCGACGGGCGATGCTGACTCACCCCGATCTGGTGGCCGGCTGGGATCGGTACGACACCGACGTGATGCGTGCCCTCCCGGGCCGGATTCTGGTCAAGGTGGGGGCCGAGGGCGTCTACTGCGCCTCTCTCCTGGACGAGGGGCTGGGTGTGGCCCTGAAGATCGAAGATGGCGACATGCGCACCTGCCCCCTGGCCCTGGCCGGAGTGCTCCAGGCCCTGTTGGGCGACGAGTATCCCTCGGACACGTTGAGGTCGTACGCCGAGCTCCCAGTGACCAATACCCGCGGTGGGGTGGTTGGGACGATCCGGCCTGCCGGTGCCCTGCGTTTTTGTGCCCCCTGAGGCGTTCAAATGGTACCTTCGTCCCCCCCTCCCGGTGCTATCGTGCCTGTCGTCGCCCCGCTCGATGCCGCTACTCAGGCGCTTGTGACGCTGGCAGCCACCATCGCCCGCGGCGACGAAAACCGGATCGCGGCCGCGGCTGACCGCCTGGCCGAGTGTGACGGGGTGGCCCTCTGGGCCGATGAGTTGTTGTTGCAGTCGATACTGATGGTGGGGTACCCCAGGGCGCTCGTCGGAGTTGCGATCTGGCGTGAGCGAAGCGGAGCGACTCCGGCGACGACGCCCGACGACGATTCCTGGGACCTGGCCGACTGGACTGCTCGGGGCGAGGCCACCTGCCGGGTGATCTACGGCCGAGCCTACAGCCAGCTCCGCGCCAACGTCCGTGCGCTGCATCCGGTGATGGATGCCTGGATGGTGACGGAAGGGTATGGCCGGACGATCTGCCGCCCCGGGTTGGACCTGGCGCGGCGGGAACTCTGCACCGTGGCCCAGTGCGCGGTGCTGGCCGTGCCCCGGCAGTTCCACTCGCACGCCCGCGGGGCCTTGCATGCAGGGGCCACGCCGGAGGCGGTGGGAGAGGCAGTGACCCTCGGGCTCCTGGAGGGCGCTTCCGAAACAGCCGCGGGCCTGCAGAACGTGTGGGAGCGCATCCGGGCACGATGGGCGGCCGAGAATGGAACGCCCCTCACCCCCGGGGAGGGCGCGCCATGAGCTTCATTGATCGAGCCGTCGTCCGGGTGACGGCGGGAACCGGTGGGTCCGGGGCCTCCTCGTTTGCCCGGTTCAAGTTCAACCCCAAGGGAGGGCCCGACGGGGGGGATGGGGGTCAGGGAGGCAGCATCTGGGTGCACGGAGACTCCAACCTGGCGACGCTGCTCGACTATCGGTATCGGCCTCACTGGAAGGCGGAGCGGGGGGTGCACGGAAAGGGAAAGACGCAGACCGGCCGGTCAGCCGCCGATGTGTCTCTTCCGGTGCCCCTCGGCACGGTGATACAGGACGCCGCCACCGGGGAACTGATCGGGGAGATTCTCCGGGACGGGGACCGGATCCGGGTGGCCAAAGGGGGACGAGGCGGGCGGGGTAATGCCCGGTTTGCCACCGCCACGCACCAGGCCCCCCGGGAGTGGGAACCGGGCCAGGAGGGCGAGGACCGGGAGATCGAACTGGTCCTCAAACTCATCGCCGATGTGGGGCTGGTGGGTGAGCCGAATGCCGGAAAGAGCACCCTGCTGTCGGTGGTCTCCGCCGCGCGGCCCAGGATCGCCGACTATCCGTTCACGACCCTCGAACCGAACCTGGGGGTGGTGGGGCTGAGCGGCAGTCGGTCGTTCGTGTTGGCCGACATTCCGGGGATCATCGAGGGAGCCCATCTCGGCAGAGGACTGGGGCATGAATTTCTGAGGCATGTGGAGCGGACCCGAATGCTGGCGTTCCTGGTCCCCGTCGATGCCCCTGATGCCCGGGCCGCCCTGGCGCTCCTCCGGGACGAGGTGGCCCGGTACAGCCCCACCCTCGCCGAACGGCGGTACGTGGTCGTCCTCACCAAGGGTGACCTTCTCCCGGACGGCGATCCGGGGCCCGCGATCTCCGACCCCCGGGCGGAGGGGGTGTACCGGATTTCCAGTGCCAGCGGGGTGGGGGTTCCTGAACTGACCGAGGCACTCTGGAGCCTGGTCGAAGAGGCGCGGCGCGAGGAGTTGGCTCCCGCCGGGGACGAGGAGACCGAGTATGGGACGGAAGATGACCACGATGACGATCTGCCGATCGGCGGAGATGACCGATGAGGAACGCGCCGCCTGGGTGACGCTCGCGCTCGTGCCGGGGATCGGGCCCACCCGGTTTCAGGTGCTTCTCGACGCCTTGCAATCCCCGATCGGCGCCCTGCGGGCGCCGTTGGCCTTTCTGACGGCCATTCCAGGCGTGTCCACCGCGTTGGCCAGCGCGATCCGGCGAGCCGACATCGACGCCGGGAAACGCGTCCTGGCCGCCGTGGAGCGCGAGGGTGGATCGGCCCTGTTCCCGGGGGATGACGAGTTTCCGCATCCCCTGCGTGACATCCCCTCGCCGCCGATGCTGCTCTTTGCCGTGGGAGATCTGGGACTGCTCCGGCTCCCGGCCGTGGCCGTTGTCGGGTCACGGGACCATAGCGCCTACGGCGGCGAGGCGTGCCGGCTGGTCGCGGGAGGAGCCGCCCAGGCGGGGGTGGCCGTGGTGAGTGGGATGGCACGGGGCATCGATGCCCTGGCCCACACCGTGGCGCTCGATGCCGGCGGGGCCACGATCGGCGTGCTGGGAAATGGATTCGGCGTCATCTACCCCGCCGCGAACCGGGTGCTCTACGAGCGGATGCGGTCCGAGGGGTTGCTCCTCACCGAACACCCTCCCGGCGAAAGACCACACGCGGGGACCTTCCCCCGTCGCAATCGGCTGATCAGCGGACTGGCGCAGGTCACCGTGGTGGTGGAAGCGGCCCTGACCTCCGGTGCGGTCATCACCGCCGATGCCGCCTTGGCTCAGGGTCGCGACGTCATGGCTCTGCCGGGGCCCATCACGAGTCGGACCTCCGTGGGGACGAACCTCCTCCTGCGGGATGGAGCCACACCGCTGCTCTCGGTGGACGACCTGCTCGCCTTCTACCCGGGGAGGGGAGGCCTGGCGCGAAAGGGCGGCCCCCAGACCCTGATCCCGTCTCCAGAGCCCACACTCCCGATGCTCGCGCCCGAGGACGCCCGAGTGTTCGCTGTCCTCACGACTCTGCCCCAGCTGGCGGACGACCTGGCGACGTCCCTGGCGATCCCCATGTCCGATCTCCTCGCCCGGCTCGCCATGCTCGAACTCGAGGGACATGTGGTCGCCCGTCCGGGCGGGCGATACGCCCGGGCCACGGGGTGAGGATCCCCGTCACGCGCGACTCCTTCCGCCCGGCCCGAGCTATGTTTCCCGGCTGATGCACGTCTACATACATGTCCCCTTCTGTGCCCGCCGGTGCAGCTACTGTGACTTTGCCATCGCGGTGCGGCGCGAGGTCCCCTCCCGGGAGTTTGCCGACGCGATCGGATTGGAGTGGGCCCGGAGGCAGGAGGATCCGCTCTGGGACACCGAAGCCGGGGCCGATCCCATCACCACGGTGTACTTCGGCGGCGGAACCCCCTCGCGGCTCGATCCCGCCTCGGTCGGCGCGATGCTTGACCAGTTTGCGCGGGACCGGGACATCGCACCCGGGGCCGAGATCACCCTCGAAGCGAATCCCGAGGATGTGACCAGGGACCGCGTGACTTCCTGGCGGTCCGGTGGAGTCAATCGGGTCTCGCTTGGAGTGCAGTCCTTCCATCCCGAGGTGCTGGCGTGGATGCATCGAACCCACGACGCGGAACAAGCCGTGCGAGCGGTGGAACTCCTCCGAGCCGGTGGGATCGAGAACCTCTCCCTGGATCTTATCTTCGGCATCCCCCTGGCATCGCCCCGATCGTGGGGCGCCGATCTGGACCAGGCGCTGTCCCTGGCGCCCGATCACCTGAGTTTTTACGGCCTCACGGTGGAATCAGGCACCCCCCTCGGCAAGTGGGTCCAACGCGGAGAGGTCTCGCGCACCGACGAGGGGCTGGCGGCGGACGAATACTGTCATGCCCACGCCGCGGTCGTGGACCGGGGATGGAGTCATTATGAGGTGTCCAACGCAGCGTCACCCGGCAGGGAGTCCCGGCACAACGCAGCCTATTGGGCCCGGGAGCCCTTCATCGGTCTCGGCCCCTCGGCTCATAGCGGCGGCGGGGCGCTGCGCCGCTGGAATGTCCGTCACTGGGCTGCGTGGCGCCACCAGGTGGTGCGAGGCCTGACGGTGATCGAGGGAGAGGAACACCTCAGGCTGGAGCAGGTCACTCTGGAGGATCGGTACCTCGGGCTTCGAACCTCCCGCGGACTCCCGGAGGCCGATGTCCCACCGGCGCTCCAGGGTCTCTGGATTCGGGAGGGGTGGGCCCGCGCTGTGGAGGGGCGGGTGGTGTTGACGGTCCAGGGCTGGCTTCGGCTCGATGCCCTCCTGGCGGCCCCCGGGTGGGACGGGGGACACGAGGGGGCCACCCCAAGCCGGGGGGGGCCGGGGATGGAAGGTTCACCCCGGGTCCCCTAAGTTTAGGGGATGTCCGTCCAGCAGCTCACCGAGAGGGAACGCCGCATTCTCGAAACGGCGATTCAGACCTATATCGAGACCGCGGAACCGGCTGCGAGCCAGGAAGTGGCCCGCCGGTCCAGTCTCGGCATCTCCCCGGCCTCGGTGCGCAGCACCATGAGCGACCTGGAAGGGAAGGGGTATCTCTACCATCCCCACACCAGCAGTGGGCGGATTCCCACCGACCGGGCCTACCGGGTCTATGTCGATGGTCTCATGCTGGCGACCCCGCCCACCCGGACCGAGCAGGATGCCCTGCGCCGGGAGTTGCGGGCCGAGCCCAGCGCGTTCGGCGACATCCTCCGCCGAGCCGCCCAGGTGCTGAGCGTGCTCACCCGCGAACTGGGCGTGGCGGCATCGCCCGGATTCGACCAGGCGGTTCTGGAGCGACTCGATCTCGTGCCGGTCGCCGGGGATCGCCTCCTTCTGGTGCTCCACATCCGGAGCGGGTTGGTCCGGACCATCTTCGTCCCCGTTCCCACGTCGGTGGCAGGGGACGCGGTGGCCCGGGTCGCGGCCATCCTCAATGAGCGGCTGGCGGGTGTCACCCTCGCCGAGATTCGAAGCACCTTGACGGACCGCCTGCGGGACGCGCACGCGCCCCGGGGGGGCACCGAACTGCTCAACATCTTCCTGGCCGAGGGGGAGGAGATCTTCGATCTGGCGACACCCGACGGGGATCTCGTTCTCGGCAGCGCCCGCCTGTTGGCGGACCAGCCGGAGTTCGCGTCCCAGGACCGCATCCGCGACCTGTTGACCCTCACGGAGCGGCGGGATGTGCTGGCCCGGGTTCTGGGGAAGCGGGCCGACCGGGGACTCACCATCACCATCGGGGGAGAACATTCCGATTCCTGAGCTGAGCGGTCTGACGTTGGTGACGAGTAGCTATCGCGTGGGGGACCTGACCGGCGTCATCGGTGTCCTGGGTCCAACCCGCATGCCCTATGACAAGATCATCGGCCTGGTGGAAACCACCAGCCGCCTCGTGGAAGGATTGCTGGAGTGAGCGAGTACTACGAATTGCTTGGCGTGTCGCGGGACGCCACCGCTGAGGACATCAAGAAGGCCTATCGCAAGGCGGCCATGCAGTACCACCCCGACCGGAACCCGTCGGCCGATGCCGAGGCCCGGTTCAAGGAGATGGCCGAGGCATACGAGGTCCTGCGCGATCCCCAGAAACGGGCGGCCTACGACCGGTACGGGAAAGCGGGGCTCGGAGGGGCCGCCGGCGGGGCGGGGGGCTTCAGCCACGTGGATCTCTCCGAGGCGCTCAACATCTTCATGCGGGACTTTGGCGGTGGCTTCGGCTTCGAGTCGATGTTTGGCGGCGGGGCGGGACAGGCTCAGACGGAGGCCAGGCGGGGCCAGGACATCCGGGTCACCGTTCGTCTCACCCTGGCCGAAGTGGCCACCGGGGCCAAGCGCACGGTCAAGTTGAAGACCCTCCTGCCCTGCGAACATTGCTCGGGGACCGGGGCGGCCAGCGGATCCCGCCCCTCCGCCTGCACCACATGCGGAGGGAGGGGAGAGGTGCGCCGGGCGGCCCGCAGCATGTTCGGCCAGTTTGTCTCGGTGACGGCGTGTCCGACCTGCGCGGGGGAGGGGACCGTGATCCTCACGCCGTGCGAGGTCTGTCGCGGAGAGGGACGCATTCGGGGGGAACGCACGGTGCCGGTCGAGATTCCGCCCGGCGTGTCGAGCAACCATTACATCACCCTCCGGGGGCGGGGGGCCGCCGGTCCACGGGGAGGACCCAACGGTGATCTGGTTGTCATGATGGAGGTGAAGGAGGACGACCGGTTTGAGCGCCACGGTGACGACCTCGTCTACGAACTTCCGGTCTCCTTCTCCCAGGCTGCACTCGGGACCCGGGTGACCGTGCCGACGCCGTGGGGAGATGAGGCGGTGACGGTGCCCGCAGGGACCCAGTCCGGTACCGTGCTGCGGTTGAGGGGAAAGGGTCTTCCCCGGTTGGGCGGCAATGGCCAGGGAGATCTGAACATCCACGTTCACCTCTGGACCCCGGAGAACCTGTCGGAACGCCAGCGCGAAGCGTTCGAGCGACTGGCCGAGGTCGAGGGCGATCCCCCGCGGGACACAGGAGGACTGTGGAGCAAGATCAAGGAAGCGTTGGGAGCATGACCGGCTGGGTCGTGGAGGTCCACTGCCCGGACGCCCGCCGCGGAGAAGTCGGACCGTGGCTCGTCCAGCACACGGGAGCGGGGGTGGAGGAGCGGGCCGATGGCGGGCTGATGTCCTGGGCCGCCGATGCCGAGGCCGTGGAGTCCCTGCAACGGAACCTCGCCGCCACATTCGGGTCGGACTGCACCGTGTCCACCATGCCGCAGCCCCCGGTGGACTGGTCGGTGCGATGGCGCGATGGCCTGGCGCCGCGCCAGATCGGCCGGCTCCTGGTGACCCCGTCCTGGCATCCCGCCGCCGACGCGGCGCCCGACGGCCCGGTGCTCATCATCGATCCGGAAATGGCCTTCGGCTCCGGGGAACACGGCTCCACGCGGACCGCCCTGGTGCTTCTTGACCGACACCTGGAGCCGGGGCACCGCGTGCTCGACCTGGGGAGCGGAAGCGGAATCCTGACCATCGCCGCGGCTCTCCTGGGCGCCCGGGTGGCCACCGGTGTCGAAACCGATCCCGACGCGATTCCCGTGGCCACGCGCAACGCCGACCGGAACCGGGTGACGGATCGCGTCGCCTTCGTCGAGGGTGACGCGGCACTGCTTGCTCCCCTCCTCGGTCCCGTCGATCTGGTGCTCTCCAACATTCTGCGCACCGCAAACACGGAATTGTTGCCCTCCATCCGCGCGGCGCTGGCAAATGAAGATCCCTCCCGGTCCGGCCTCGCCGTCTTCGCGGGGATGGAGGCGGACGAGGCGGATCTCTTCCGCCTCGCACTTCAGGAGCAGGCGTTCGACGTGACCGATCAGGTGGTGGATTCCGGCTGGTGGGGAGTCGCGGCTCGGCCCCGGTGATACGGCTGCTGATGGACCCCGGCTCGCTCGACGAATGGGGGGACCGCCTCATCCCGCTGCCGGAACGGGAGGCTCATCATCTACGCGTGCGCCGGGCCCGTCCCGGGGATCCGGTCGAGTTGCTTGATGGGGAAGGGGCGATCCTGCGAGGCCGTGTCGACCTGGAGAACGGCGAGTTTCGTATTCGGGCGGAGGAGGCCGTGACCCGGTGCGCCCCGCCGCTGCCTCTTGTGCTCCGGGTCGCCGCGGGGGATCGCGACCGCTTCGCCTGGCTGGTGGAAAAGGCCACGGAACTGGGAGTGAGCCGCATCACCCCTCTGGAGACGACCCGAACCCGGTCGGTGGCCTCCCGTCTCCAGACCCATCATCTTCCGGCGCTTCAACAGCGGGCCCGGGAAGCCGCAAAACAGTGTGGGGCGCCGTGGATCCCCGTCCTCGAACCCCTCACCGGGGTCGAGGATCTGGCTCCGGCCGACAGCGGCGTGCGATGGCTCGCGGATCCGGGCGGGACCCCGGTGACCGTGACCTCGGTTCGGGGGCCGGTTGAGATTCTGGTCGGACCGGAAGGGGGCTTCACGAGTGAGGAGGTCGCGTTCCTGTGCGGGACGGGTGCCCTGCCGGTCCGGTTCGGGGGACACACGCTCCGCTTCGAAACCGCCGCTGTGGCCGGCGCCGTCCTGATCTCCACCCTGCGCGGAGGAGTGACGACATGAGTGAGTGCATCTTCTGCAGGATCGTGGAGGGAACACTCCCCGCGCAGGTCGTGAAGCGAACGCCGGACGCCGTGGCATTCCACGATCTCAACCCTCAAGCTCCGGTTCACGTCCTGGTGATTCCCACGACTCATATCCCGAGCGTGGCCACGGCCATCGAGGCCCGGGGGAAGGCCGCGGTGGCCCAGGCCGTCGCGCTGGCCGCGGAAGTGGCCCGGGATCTCGGTTTGGAAGCCGACGGATACCGGATGGTCACGAACGTGGGAGAGTATGGGGGCCAGTCGGTGTCCCACTTCCACATCCATCTTCTCGGGGGGCGGCGCATGACATGGCCTCCCGGGTGACGGGCGCCGGGGTTGCCGACCTGCCGCGACGGCGATAATCTTCCACAATGCATCGCCTTGCCTTCCGGGGTCGCACGGAGTGACCCTTGGTCTGTCCGGCGTCGTCATCTCACATGGCGGACGCCTTGAGCAAATCCTCAATCGCCATACCACGCGCGAGGTGGCCGGGGCCCAACCCGGGGCGGGGACACCTCAGCGCGGCGCGGCTTCTCCCCGGCGGATGACTCGATCCCAATGTGTCCCGCCCCGGAACACCCTCCTGTCCTCCCGAGGCCGTGGCTGATTTCGACGGGAGGCACCCGCTCGATTCGCCGTGGCACTCCCTGCCCGGGACCCCGAGTCCTCCTCAAACATGGCTTGTCATTTCCGGCGGAACACGGCCGAGATGTGCGCTCGGCGGGTGTCTCCGACCAGTCGGTCCGGAGAGCCCCGGTTCCAGGCTCCTGTGCCACCAGTTCAGGGACAGGTGACCGAGGCCCCATGCGGAGAGACACCGAGCCGGCCGACCTTCTGGCGGGAGGAAGCGAGACCTCTCTGGAGTTCTCGGACGTCCTGGAACGGGTGGCCACATACGCGGCAGGACCGCTGGGCCGCGCCCGGGTGCTGTCTCGGCGTCCCCTCCGGGATCCTGGAATGGTTCGCGAAGAGTTGGCCCGCGTGGCCGAGGCGATGATCCTCCTGGAGGCGCGGGAGGCGCCCGACATCCCCCCGGTCGAGGATCTGGCTCCGGTGCTCGCTCGGTTAAGGATCGAGGGGAGCGTGCTCGACGTGGCCGACGTGGCTCGAATCCGGGCCGGGGTGACCGCCGCGCGGGAAGTGAACCTGGGTCTCCGGTCGGTGGCGGAACGGGCTCCGCGGGTGGCCGCCCTGGCCTCTCCCCCTCTGCCGCCCCTGATTCTCAAACGCCTCGACCAGGTTCTCGACGAGGCGGGAGAGATCCGGGATGATGCCAGTGCGGGATTGCTGGCCGCGCGGCGTGGGGTCGGGAGGGCCCGGGAGCTTTTGCTGGCCCGGCTGGACTCCGTGTTGAGAGGCCTGGGGCCCACTGCCACCGTTCCAAACGCGGCCATCACGATTCGGGAGGGCCGCTACGTCATTCCGGTGCGCCGGGACAGCCGGAGCCGACCACCGGGGGTGGTCCACGACGAATCGGCCACCCACGGGACCCTGTTCATCGAGCCGTCGGCCGTGATCCCTCTCGGCAACGCCCTGCGCGCGGCGATCGCCGACGAGGCGCGGGAACTCCTGATCGTCCTCCGTGAGGTCAGCGAGATGCTCCGCCCCCAGGGCCAGGGCATTGCCGAGGCCCTGGAAATGTGCGTCAGAGCCGACGACCTCTTTGCCCGGGCGCGCCACGCCCATGGGGCCGGGGCCACGGTGCCGCTCCTCGGGGAGACCAACGGGCCCTGCATCATCCGCCAGGGACGGCATCCGCTCCTGCTGGATGAGGGGCGACCCGTGGTCCCGTTCGATCTGGTGCTCGATCCTTCCGAGCACACCCTGGTCATCAGCGGGCCGAACACCGGGGGCAAGACCGTGCTCATCAAGGCGATCGGGCTGACCGTCCTCATGCATCAGGCGGGTCTGGTGCCGGTGGTGGGACCGGGAAGCGTGATTCCCCTCTGTGGGGCGGTGTTCGCGGACATCGGGGACCATCAATCGATCGCGGCGAATCTCAGTACGTTCAGCGCCCATCTGGCGACCATGCGCCGTATTCTGGAGGAGGCCGGTCCGGACTCCCTGGTGTTGGTGGATGAGATCGGAAGTGGAACTGACCCCGTGGAGGGGGCGGCCCTCGCTGCCGCCATGCTCTCGGAACTGACGTGCCGCGGGGTGCGGACCGTGGCCACCACACACCTCGGTGCCCTCAAGACGCTGGCCACCGACCTTCCCGGAGTCGTCAACGGATCCCTGGAGTTCGACACCGAGACCCTCTCCCCGACCTGGCACTTCCGGAAGGGACTCCCCGGCCGATCGTATGGGATCGCCATCGCGCGACGTCTGGGCCTCTCCTCGGCGGTGCTGGCCGATGCGGAGGCCCGGGTTCCCGTGACGGAAAGAGCATTGGAGGAGCTCCTGACTCGCGTCGAGGCGCGCGAGCAGGGCTTGGAGGAGGCCCGGAAGCGGCTGGAAGAGGACCGGGAGTGGGCCGAGTCGGTGGCTCGGGACCAGGCCGGCCGCGAAGCCGCCCTGCGCCGGAGGGAATCGGAAGTGGAGGACAGGGAACGCACCCTGATACGGGAAGGCAAGGAAAAGGCACGCCGCTTTCTCCTCGAGGCCCGGGGGACGGTGGAAGAGGCGCTCGAACTGGCACGGGGAGGGGTTGACGAGGCCCGAGCCCGCGAGGCACGCCGCCGGGTGGAGGACGCCATCCAGGGCGGGACGGATCCGGACGACGCGGTCGTGGCCATCGCGCCGGAACCCGAGGACCGGGGTGGGCCGATCCTCGTGGGAACCCGCGTGCGCATGTCCCGCGGCGGGGTGGGAGAAGTGCTGGAGATCCGGCGGGATGGCCGACTCGTGATCCGGGCCGGTGCTCTTAAGGTGGTTCTCTCCGCCGCGGAAGTGGTGCCCCTGCCTGGCCGGGAACCGGTCCGGGTGGCCGCGACCCCCTCGGTGTTCGAAGCGCCCGACGCGGCCTCCGAGATTGATCTCCGCGGGATGCGGGGGGACGAGGCCGAGAGCGCGACCCGGAGTGCGCTGGATGCGGCGGTCCTGGCGGATCTTCCGGCCCTGCGGATCATCCACGGCATGGGGACCGGGGTGGTGCGGGAATGCGTGCATCGGGTGCTCGCGGCGGATCCCCGGGTGGGGCACTATGCCTTTGCGCCCCCCGCCCAGGGGGGAACCGGGGTCACCATCGCGGACCTGCGAGGATGAGAGGATGATACCGGAGGAGGTGATCGAGCAGATCCGGGAACAGGCCGATCTGGTCGGGCTCATCGGAGAATCGGTGAACCTGCGTCGTACCGGCGCCGATTATCGGGGTCCCTGTCCCTTTCATGGGGGAGCCCATCGAAACTTTGCGGTGATTCCCCGCAAGGGGATCTACTACTGCTATGTGTGCCATGAATCGGGAGATGTGTTCACCTGGTTCATGAAGCGCCAGGGACTGGACTATCCCTCGGCCGTGCGAGAGGCCGGCCAGCGCAGCGGCATCACCGTTCCCGAGTCCTCCGCCCGTGAGACACCCGACCTTCGCGAACCGCTCTTCTCCGCCATGGAGGTGGCCCGGGAACACTACGCTCGGGCGCTCCGGGAAGGGGCGGACGCGGAACAGGCTCGCCGGTATCTGACCGATCGCGAGATTCCTCCCGAGAGCGCGTTCGAGATGGGCCTGGGGTACGCTCCCCGGCACCCGGCCCCCTTCTTCGAGGCCATGCGGACCCTCGGGATCTCCGACCAGGTCCTGGTCGATGCGGGGCTGGCTGTGCGCCGGGATGACGGCCTGCTGCGGGCCCGTTTCCGGGACCGTCTCCTCTTCCCGATTCATGATCTGCGCGGGCGCACCGTGGCCTTTGGCGGGCGGTTGCTCGGACCGGGGGAGCCCAAGTACCTGAACTCGCCCGACACCGACATCTTCCACAAGGGGACCCTCCTCTATCATCTCCATGCGGCTCGCCACGCCATCCGATCGGCGGGATTCTCGATCCTTGTGGAAGGGTATGTGGACGTGGTGCGGCTCGTGCTCGTCGGCGTCGACCACGTCGTGGCGCCGATGGGGACGGGTCTCACTCCCGACCAGGCCGCCCTCCTCAAGCGTTTCGCTCCCACGGTCATTCTGCTCTACGACAGTGACACGCCGGGACTGCGGGCCACCTTCCGGGCGGGCGATGAACTTCTGCGGCACGGACTGCAGGTCCGGGTGGCCACCCTGCCCGCGGGGGAGGATCCGGATACCTTCGTGCGGCGAAACGGGGCCCCGGCCCTCGAAACCCTGCTCGACGATGCGGTGGATCTGTTCGACCGTAAGATCCAACTGCTGGAGCGGAAGGGGTGGTTCGAAAGACTCGACCAACGACGAGAGGCGGTGGATCGCCTGTTGCCGACCATCCGCGCCACGACCGATCCGATCGTCCGCGATCTCTACCTGGGTCGATTGAGCGAGCGGGTCGGCGTGTCTCGGGAGAGCCTGCTGCCCGAGCTGGAGGCGGGGCGTTCCTCGGCTGGACCGGCCTTCCGGGGGGGACCCCCGGTTCGGGGGGGGGAACGGGGAGCGCCGGGGCGGGACCGTCCCGCGCCTCCCTCCCCGTCGCGCACCCATTCTCCGGGTGCCCGGGCCCAGGCCCGATTGCTGCACGTCTGCCTGGCACGACCGGAATGGAGGGCCCGGTTGCGCGCCGACGGATCCCCGGACCTGTTCGATGTGCCGGCCTATCGTGCCATCGCAGCACAGCTGACCCGGGATGACGACGGGGAGCCCGCGGTCCCGTCGCTGAGCGAAGACCACGCGGCGGTGCTGGCCCGCTTGCAGGAAGAGGTGCGTGCCGCCGAAGGCCTCGATTGGGACGCGGAATACGATGCCGCCCTGAGCCAGCTTCGCGATGAAGCCCAGATTCAGGCCTACCTGGCGGCCACCGACCCCCATCAGAAACGCACCTTGCTCGAGACCATGAGCCCGACGGCCCGTCAACGCTTTGTCTATCGCCGTACGACCCGGGGAGCGGCCCCGGGGAATGCCAGGTTCTGACAGTCACCCACGGAAGGAAGTCGCATGCATCCCGAACTCGCCCGATTGCTGGAATTGCAGGAGAAGGATTTTGCGCTGCTGGATGTCGACAAACGATTGCAGGCTCTGTTGGACGAGCGCGATTCCCTCGACAAGGAACGGGAGCGCGGCCTCGGGGCGGTTCGCGATCTGGCCACGCGCGTGAAGGCGGCCCGGAAACAGCGCGAGGCGCTCGAGGGGCGCATCGAAGGACTCCGGGCGATCCAGGAAAGCCGTCGAGGACGGATGGAGCAGGTGAAAACCGCACGGGAGGCCCAGGCACTGACCACCGAACTTGAGATTGCCCGCGCCGCGCTGGCCCGGGAGGAGGGGGAGTGGCTTCGGCAGGCCGAGGCGGTGACCCTCCTGGAACACCAGCAGGCCGAGGCGGAACGCGCCGCGGATGCTCTCGAGGAAGAGCAGCGGGTGCAGCGGGACGGACTGGCCGCACGCGAGGCGGAATTGATGACTGAGCGGGAGCGGGGCAGGGCCGATCGGGAAGCCGTGGCCGCCTCCGTGGAACGAAATCACCTGATGCGGTATGACCGACTGCGCGGAGCCCGTCAGACCCACGTGGTCGTGGCGCTGCATGGGGCCGCTTGCGGCGCGTGCTACACCGCGGTCCCGACCAGCCGGCGGAGCCAGATCCGCTCCGGCCTCCTGCTGGACGGGTGCGAGGCGTGCGGTGTGATACTGTACTCCCGCGATGATGAGGCATGAGCCGGGGTATTCTCGCTCCTCGCTGGGTGGTGGCGCCCACTCCCGATCCCCGCATCGTCGAGGCCCTTCGCACCGCCCTCGGGATCCCCACCCCGCTGGCCGCGCTGCTGGCTCAACGGGGATTGGAAACGCCCGCCCTGGCGGGGGAGTTTCTCCGGCCATCGCTCGACGCCCTGGGGGATCCTCTGGCCCTCTTGGGCATGCCGGATGCCGTCCACGAAATCGCAGGCGCGGTGACGCGGGGTGATCCGATCCTCGTCCATGGCGATTACGACGTCGACGGGCAGTGTGCCACCGCCGTCCTGACCCGCGCGCTCCGAGAATCGGGCGCGACCGTGATCCCTTTCGTGCCCCACCGCATGCGGGATGGGTATGACTTCGGACCCGCCGGACTCGCGGAAGCCCTCCGCGTCGGTGCTCGTCTCATCGTCACCTGCGATTGCGGAATCACCGCCGGGGAGACGGTGCGGGACGCCACCGAGCGAGGGATCCGCGTGGTGGTCACCGATCACCACCTGCCGGGCCCCACCCTGCCGCCCGCCGCCGTCGTCGTCGATCCCCAGCAGCCGGGCGATGCCTCAGGCACCGGGAACCTCAGTGGAACCGGCGTGGCTTTCAAGCTGGTTCAGGCCCTGGTCCCGGTCCTCGGCCTTCCCCGGCACCTGCCGATGCATCTGCTCGATCTGGTCGCGCTCGCCACTGTCGCCGATGTTGTTCCCCTGGTGGGCGAGAACCGCATCCTGGTCAAACACGGGCTCCGGATCCTGGCCGAGACCCGCTGGCCCGGGCTCCGAGCGCTGCTCGGCACCGCCGGTCTGGCCGGGAAACAACTCCGGGCCGGGCAACTGGCCTTCATGCTGGGTCCCCGGCTCAATGCCGCGGGGCGGGTGGGTGATGCGAACGACGGCCTGCGACTCCTTCTCACGGAGGATCCGACCGAGGCCATGGCGCTTGCCGAGCGCCTCGAGCGACTGAACGCGGAACGCCAGGCCCTGGACGGACGCATCCTCGAAGAGGCCTTGGCCATGGTGGAGGCGGTGGGGGACCCCGAGGACGTCGCCTCCTATGTGCTGGCATCGGAGGGGTGGCATGCGGGTGTCGTGGGGATCGTGGCCTCCCGGGTGGTGGAGCGATTCGGCCGCCCGACCTTCCTGATCAGCGTGGACAATGGAGTGGGGAAGGGGAGCGGGAGGAGCATCTCCCGCTTTGATCTCCACCAGGGCCTGACCGCCTGCGGAGATCTCCTGGAGCGCTACGGGGGACACCGCATGGCGGCGGGACTGACGATCCGAGCGGACCGGGTGGACGCGTTTCGGGAACGCTTCGAGACCGTGGTGGCGGCCGGTCTGCCCCCGGAGGATCGGGGACCCGAACAACGTATCGATCTCGAGATCGCGCTGGACGACATCACGGACGACCTGGAACGGCTCTGTCGGCATCTGGAACCGTGCGGAATGGGGAACCCCGGCCCGGTTTTCGGGGTTCGCGGGGCGGATTTCCGGAACCGGGTCGTGGTGGGAAGCGGACACCTGAAAGGCCGGTTGGGAGGCGTATCCGCCGGGATCGATGCCATCGGGTTTCAGTTGGCGGACCGGGTTCCCTGGCGAGGGGAGTCCCCGGTGGATGTGGCGTTCCGACTGGAACGGAACGAGTTTCGTGGGGCCAGCACCTTGCAGGCCCGCCTCCTCGCCCTGGCTCCGCACGAGCCCGCCTCGTCGTGACCCGGATCATCGCCGGGGCCCTCCGAGGACGACGGCTCCAGGTTCCCGCCGTCGGCGGGGTGCGACCAACGGGGGATCGCGTCAGGGAAGCCTGGATGAGCATTCTGGGCCCGCGGCTGGCGGGGGCCCGGCTGCTCGATCTCTGCGCGGGTTCCGGTGCCCTGGGACTGGAAGCTCTCTCTCGAGGCGCGGCTCACGTCACCTTCGTGGAACGAAACCCCCGGGTCGAAGGTGTGCTTCGTGACAACATCGAGGCCCTGGGTATGGGTGAGAGAGGCCGCGTGATTCGGGGAGACGCCCTCGGAGTGCTCGCCACCGTGGACCCCGAGAAGTTCGACATCGTTCTGGCGGATCCTCCGTGGAAGGATGACCTGGCGACCGACCTTGTCGCCCAGTTTCGGAAGCGACCCGTCGGTCAGCTCCTCGCAGTGGAGCATGCGGCGGCGCTTGCTCTGAGCGGTGGGGAGACCCGGCGATACGGCAACACTGCGATTACCTTCTTCCACTTATCATGACTCGCATCGCCGTCTACCCCGGCAGTTTTGACCCGCCCACCCGCGGCCATGAGGACCTGGTGCGCCGAGCTCGTGGCCTGGCTGATCACCTCATCGTGGCCGTGGCGGTCAACACCTCGAAGCAACCGCTCTTCTCGCCGGAGGAACGGGTCGAGATGCTCCGGGCCATCCTCGGACCGGACGACCGGGTGACAGTGGAGGCCTTCCCGGGCCTTCTGGCCACCTTTCTCCGGATGCGCGGCGCCTCGGTCATCGTCCGGGGCCTGCGCGCCGCGGGCGACTTCGAATATGAACTCCAGATGGCCATGATGAATCGCGAACTCGCCCCGGAGGCCGAAACCATCTTTCTCCCTCCTGCCTTCGATCTCTCCTGGGTCAGCGCCAGTCTCGTCCGAGAGGCTGCCCGGTTCGGAGGGGACGTCTCCCGGGTGGTTCATCCCGTGGTGGCCACGGCGCTGGCGCGACGGTTCGGATCATGAGCTTTCGAGAATCCCTGCTCCACCGGGCGGCTGCCTGCCATGCCCGCCTCGCCTTTGCCGAGGGGGAGGACCCGCGCGTGCTCGCGGCCGTGGAACGTCTGCGCCGGGACGGGATCGCGGAACCGATCGTGATTGGCGGTCCCGACGGCTTGGACCCCCGTCACGATCCCCGGCTCGCGGCGGTGGCGGAGCATCTGCGCGGTCGTCGTCCCGACCAGGTCCAGGATGGGGTGCACGCACTCGATCTCGCCAGCGACCCGGTGCGGTTCGCCGCGGGACTCGTGGCGCTCGGGGAGGCCGACGGGGCCGTGGCCGGCGCCGTGCACACCACCGCGGATGTGATCCGGGCCGCCCTCTGGTGCATCGGGACCGCGCCGGGCATCGAGCGGGTCAGTTCGGCCTTCTACATGGCGCTGGGTGACGGACGGGTGCTCACCTACGCCGACTGCGCCGTCTCCGTCACCCCGAGCCCGGACGAATTGGCTCAGATTGCCCTGGTGGCGGTGGCCGATCGCCGGCGTCTGGTGGGGGATGACCCCCGGGTGGCCTTTCTCTCGTTCAGCACCCGGGGGAGCGCCCAGGGGCCAGCGGTCGAGCGCGTGCGCGAGGCGCTGGCCCTCTTCCGGGCCCGGGCACCGGAGGTGGTGGCGGATGGAGAGTTGCAGGCCGATGCCGCCCTCGATCCGGGGATCGCGGAGCGCAAGGCCCCGGGTTCCCCGGTGGCGGGAACGGCCAATGTGCTCATCTTCCCTTCGCTCGATGCGGGGAACATCGCCTACAAGCTCACCCGCCACCTGGCCGGCGCCGCGGCCCTCGGACCCTTGCTCCAGGGTCTCGCCCGGCCGATGTCGGACCTGTCGCGCGGCGCCGGGATAGACGATATTGTCGAGGTCGCCGCGATGGTGGCCCTGCAGGCCGATCCGACCACGACTTGAAGGAGGGGGAATGGCATTCTCCACGACCAGTGTCGGCAACGATGTCACCGTGGTGCGGGTCGAAGGGCAGCTGATTGTCGGGAACCGCCAGGAGCTCAAGGCGGTCGTCGACCAGGCCTTGGAGCAGGGGGCCCGCAAGCTGGTGATCGACTGCACCGACACCGGCTACATCGACAGTTCGGGACTGGGGGCCCTTGTGACCATGGCCCGGAAGGCGCGGGAACACGGGGGGGAACTCCGTCTCGCGGGGCTCAATGACGACCTGCGCTCCCTCTTCTCCCTCACCAAGCTCGACACCCTTTTCGTGATCGGGACCTCGGTGGACGAGATGCTGGAAGGCTTCCGGGCCGGACGGTGACGGCGCCACTGCAGATCTGTGTCCGGCGGAGCGGCGCCTACCAGGCGCCGGAGGAGCCGGTTCGCGTGACCCTGCACCTGCCCAGTGATCTGACCCTGGTGGAGGAGACCGTGGAGTTGCTCTCCCTCCATGCCTTCGCCGGGTG
Source organism: Gemmatimonadales bacterium (assembly GCA_039794085.1). Taxonomy (GTDB): domain Bacteria; phylum Gemmatimonadota; class Gemmatimonadetes; order Gemmatimonadales; family GWC2-71-9; genus OFTM291. Next base: position 119,273 of record JBDIWC010000002.1, on the reverse strand, counting down.
CCGTCCCAGCGCCCGCACCCGCTTCCGGCTTCGGGTGTCTCTCGCGGAGGCACTCGCCAATGCCATTGAGTGCGGGAACGGGAATGATCGCACCCGGCGGGTGGAAGTGGAACTGGTGCTCACGCCCCACCGGATCCGGGCCCGCGTGAGCGATGAAGGGACCGGGTTCGAGCCCTCCAACTCCCCGGATCCGACCCGTCCCGACACCCTGGAACATCCCTGCGGACGGGGCCTCTTTCTCATCCGCAACCTGACCGACGAGGTCGAGTTCAACGACCAGGGGAACACCATCTGGATGACCTTGCCGAGATCCTGACCCGGATCGCTCCGGCGCTCGCCACACTGACGGGGTCGGACACGCGACTGCGGGTCTGGTGTACCTCGTCCGCGGGTGTCCGGCTGGTCTCCGGCCCCCCTTCGGTGAGTCCTCCGGACCGGCTGCGCGCCGGCCAGATCGACACCCCTGAGGGTGTCAGCTGGTTCGTGCCTGTGCCGGGACCGCCCGATGGCCTCTGGCTCGAAGGACGGAATGGGGATGACGCCGGGGTGCGGGAGTGCCTGACCCTGCTCGTGCCGGTACTCCAGGCCTTGCTGGCGAGTGTCCAGGACGCCCGGCACTGGGGACGGGAACTGGAGCGCCGGGACGAAGAAATCGCGCTGCTCTACACCATCAGCGACATCCTGGGACAGACCATCGATCTGCGGGAGGCCGCGCGGATCATTCTCCTGGCCGTGAGTGAGGTCGTCGGGGCGCGACGGGCCTCGATTCTCGGAATCGACCGGGAACGACGGTATCTTCATCCCCTCGCTACCCGGGGGTTCACCCTGGACGAGCAACTCCGCGTGGAGGTGACCGACGAGCACTCCCTGGCGGCCGGAGTGTTCCGCACCCGGCAATCCGCGGCGGGAATGGCCGCTCCCCGGCCGGTGCCGCGCGGGGAGGGAACCGGGTACCCGGAGGGTGCCTATCTGAGTGTGCCGATCTGCTACTCGGCCCCCGGGAGTGAGAGAGGGGAGGGGAGCCGATGCGTCGGGGTCATCAACCTCACCGACCGCGCCGACCGCGCGGAGTTCTCTCCCGAGCAACGCCGGCTCGTGGAGGCCATCGCGAAGCAGATCGGGGCCGCGCTGGAAAACGCGCGTCTGGTGGCCCGCGCGCGGGACCAGCAGCGGCTGCGCAACGAGCTGGATCTGGCGCGGCAACTTCAGTTGAAACTGCTGCCCTCCCCCTCGGTGCTCGAGGGGGACGCCACCGCGGCGGTCCGCTGCGTGGCGGCCGAATCGGTGGGAGGGGATTTCTACACCTTTGCCCGTCTGGGCAAGGGCCGGGTGGGAGTGATGGTGGGGGACGTGTCCAGCCACGGGTTGTCCGCCGCCCTCGTGATGGCCTTGGTGCTGGCAGCGGCGGGCATTCACTCGACGGCCACCGTGCCGCCCGATCAGGCCCTCCACGCCCTGCGCCGGAGCCTGGCCGGCAAGCTGTCCTCCACCGAGACCTACTTCACGGTGTTCTACGGAATGCTCGACCCGCGGGCGGGCCGCCTCTCCTACGCCAACGCGGGCCATGCTCACGCCTTCCAACTCCCGGTCGCGGGCGATCCGGTTCGCCTGGCCGCCACCTCGCCCCCGCTCGGGCTGGCAGCCGAAGCCGCCATGGAGCGGCGGGAGGTGCCCTGGGGTCGGGGCGATCTCCTTTGCCTCTGGACCGATGGCCTCACCGACGCCGCCAACGCGACGGGCGATCGGTTCGGGGAAGCCCGCATCCTGCATCTGCTCACCACGCACCGGGAGGAGACACCGGACGCGATCGTCTCCGCCCTCTTTGCCGAGGTCGATCACTTCTCCGCCGCTCCCCAGGACGACAGAACCTTGCTCGTGCTCCGGCTCTGATGGGACAGGCCCGCAAACGGTTTGGCCAGCATTTTCTCCGGCACCCCGGAATCCTGGCACAGATCGTCGATGCCCTCGATGCGCCCGCCGGGGCTCCGGTGCTGGAGATCGGTCCCGGCAGGGGCGCGCTCACGTCCGTGCTGGTGGGGAGGGGGTACCAGGTCACCGCCATCGAGAAAGACCGGGATCTGCTCCCCCGCCTGCGCGACCGGTTTCCCACGGTGCGACTGGCCGAGGGGGATGCCCTCACCGAGTCGTGGGATGCGCTCGCGGGTGTGCCCCGGGGCGAGCTGTTTGTCATCGGCAACATCCCCTACAACATCACGTCGCCTCTCCTGGACCGGGCCCTCGCGCCCCCCCGTCCCCGGCGGGTGGTCTTTCTGGTCCAGAAGGAAGTTGCCGACCGGCTTGTGGCCACCCCCGCGTCCGGCCACTGGAGTGCCCTGACCGTGGGAGTGCAATCCGTGGCACGGGTCACCCGGACGGTGACGGTTCCGGCCCATGCCTTCGATCCCCCCCCCAAGGTGGATTCGGCCGTGGTGCGACTCGACCCCCTTCCCGTTCCCCTGGTGACCGACGAGGAGGTTCCGCGGTTCCGCCGACTGGTGACTGCGCTCTTCGCGTCACGCCGGAAACAGATGCAACGGGCCCTGCGGGTGGTGACGGGGTGGCCCCCGGGCCGGGTCCTGGCCGTCCTGGCCGACGCCGGAATTCCGCCCGCTCTTCGTCCGGATGCCTTGCCGATCCCCGGGTTTGTCGCCCTGCTCCACGCCTGTGTTGACGGAGCCCGTGCGGATCACTAAGATTGTGAAATCTTTCACAAGACCATGCACTCGATCTCCGATTCTGCGGTTCGCCGCCTCTCGCTCTATCTGCGCTTCCTCGACGAGTTCGCGGAGGAGGGGCTCGCCACGGTCAGTTCCGGGGCCCTGGCCACGCGAGGGGGCACCACGTCGGCGCAGGTCCGCAAGGACCTCTCGGTCTTCGGCTCGTTCGGGACACGCGGGGTGGGCTACGAGGTGGCGGACCTTCGGGCCCGGCTCCGGACCATTTTGGGGCTGGGACGCCGCTATTCTGTGGTGGTCGTCGGCGCGGGGAAGGTCGGGAGCGCGCTGGTGCACTACCATGGGTTCCGGCACCGGGGGTTCGACGTGGTGGCGGTGTACGACCGGTCGCCCCAGAGGATCGGGACCCTGTTCGACGGGATCCGGGTCCGTGATGTGGCTCGCCTCGGACGGGATCTCCGCGCCTCGTGTCCTGACATCGCCGTGATCGTCACGCCGGCCGACGCCGCGGAGGGGGTCGCGCAGGTCCTGGTCGCGGGCGGGGTGAAGGCCATCCTGAATTTTGCCCCCGTGCCGCTCTCCGTCCCGGACGACGTCACTGTCAGGGGAGTCAATCTCGCCCTTGAGCTCGAGGCACTCAGCTTCGCCCTCACCAACTCCTGAGTGTGGGCCTCCGGCATCCACCGGGGAACGCGATTAGGTTGGACAGCATGGCGCTGGTCCTCCACCCGTCCTCCACCCTGCTGGATCGTGCCCTGGTGCTGCTCGGGGACGCTCCCTGCGATGCCCCGACTGTGGCGAGCCGGGTGATGGGGCTCACCGGAGCTCCCGGGCCGGTGTGCGAGCGCATGGCGGTGGCCCTTCTGGGGGGGGATCCCCGGGTGCGGCAACTCCCGGATGGCCGATGGGCCCTGCACGCCATGCCCGGGACCCTGCCACTTCTCGCCGACGTTCCCTACGCCGTGGTCGATGTGGAAACGACGGGAGGTCAATGCGGGGCGGGGGACCGGATCATCGAGGTGGCCGTGGTGGTCGTGCAGGGCACGCGCCGGGAGGTGGTGCTCGACACCCTGGTGAATCCCGGCAAGCCGATCCCCTCCGTCATCACCCGCATCACGGGAATCACCGACCGGATGGTGGCCGGGGCCCCGACCTTCGCCGACCTTGTGGACGACCTTCGGCGGGTTCTCGCCGGCCGCGTGCTCGTGGCACACAACCTTCGATTCGACCGCGGGTTTCTCGCGGCGGAGCTGCGACAGGCGGCGGACCTGGTGCTGCAGGGTCCGTCGCTCTGCACCGTCCGTCTGGCCCGCCGTCTGGTGCGCGGGCCCGAGTCGTACGGCCTCGACAGCCTGACGACCTGGTTTGGGTGGGACAACCCGGCGCGTCACCGCGCGGCAGGGGATGCCTGGGTCACGGCGCTCCTGCTCGAAAAGTTGCTCCTCCTGGCACGGGAGCGGGAGGTGGTCACCCTCGCGGAGCTCGAGGCGCTGACCCGGGGGGGACGCGCCGGCCGACGGAAGGGACGGGGGCGGCGGGGGGGTGTTGCGATCCGTGTGCAGGACGGGGGCTCCGTCAACCAGCCCGGGACGAGGGAAGGCCCATGCCGGGCCTGAGTCGAGTCACCCCCTTCACCGTGGGCGGTTTCCAGTGCCACGCCGTGGAGGGCGGGATCCAGCGGCTCGACGGAGGAGCCATGTTCGGCGTCGTACCCAAGCCGCTCTGGAGCAAGAGGATTGCGCCCGACGCGCGCAACAGAATTCGCCTGGCAATGCGGTGCATTCTGATCGAGCATCCCGGCGAGGGTGTGGTTCTCCTCGACACCGCCCTCGGAAACAAGGACGACGCCCGGTTCCGGGACATCTACGGCATCGACAACCTCGCGGATTCCGGAACCGGGGACACCTGGCTGGAGGAGGCCCTCGCGGAGACGGGGCATCGGCCCGAGGATGTCCGCTGGGTCATCAACACGCACCTCCATTTTGACCATGCCGGGGGCAACACGCGGTATGATGTTGCCCCGAGCGAGGGCGGGCCTCCGGACACACCGCCCGTGGCGCGGTTGACCTTTCCCTCGGCGACCTACGTGGTCCAGCGCCGGGAGCTCCAGTTTGCCCGAAACACCAATGAACGGACCCGGGCGAGTTATCTCCCCGCCAACTTCGAGCCGGTGGCCGCGGCGAACCGGTGGAGGCTCCTGGAGGGGGACGAGGACATTCTGCCCGGGATCACCAGCCGCCTCACACCCGGCCACGTTCCCCACCATCAGAGCCTCGTGATCCACGACCGGGGGGAGGTGGCCGTCTTCCTGGGCGACGTCATCCCGACCGCCCATCATCTGGCCCTCCCCTGGGTGATGGGGTACGATCTCGAACCGCTGCGGACCCTCGAATCGAAGCGCGACCTCCTGGCGGACGCGGTGGCCGGGGGGTGGCGACTGATCTTTGAACACGATGCCGACACCGTGCTCGGGCGGGCGAAGCCGGGGCCCAAGGGGGTCGTCCTGGAGGAGGTGGTGTCGGCACCGGGCGTTGACATCGAACCCGAATCGCACTAGACTGATCTTCTCACGAAGTGGGGGCCCCATGCTCCCCACCCCAAGCACTCGTGGTGCGAAGGGGTTCTGATCGGAAACCGGTCCCGCAGCGGGCGCGGTCTTTGTCTCAGAACCTCGGCTCGCCGGGGTTTTTTCTTGTACGGGAGGTAGCCCGCTGTCCACAAACGACCGGGAAAAGCGAGTTCGCATCAACCGACAGATCCGGATCAGTCCGGTCCGGGTCATCGATGCGGACGGCGAACAACTGGGTGTTCTCGCCATTGATGAGGCGCTGGCCGCCGCCGACGCGCGGGGGCTTGATCTTGTCGAGGTGGCCCCGATGGCTCGGCCTCCTGTGGTCAAGATCATGGACTACGGGAAGTACAAGTTTGAAGAGGCCAAGGCGGCCCGGGCGGCGAAGAAGAAGCAGCACGTGATCCAGATCAAGGAGGTGAAATACCGTCCCGGAATCGACGATCACGACTTTGACTTCAAGACCCGGCACGCCCGCGAGTTTCTCGGGGAGGGAAACAAGGTGAAGGTAACGATGATGTTTCGGGGGCGGCAGATGGCCCGGATCGATCTGGGGCGCGCCGTGCTCGACCGGGTGGCGGCGGAGCTGGCGGATGTGGGAAAGGTTGAGTTTGACGCGAAACTGGAAGGTCGCAACATGACGATGGTGATCGCGCCCCGACAGGCGTGATCCCGCCGCCGGATTCCGGCGGTTGACTGGAGTGGATGTTCCGATGCCCAAGATGAAAACCAAGCGGGCGGCGATGAAGCGGTTTACCGTGACCGGCACCGGCAAGCTGAAGCGGTCCAAGGCCAACCTTCGCCACATTCTGACCAAGAAGACCCGCAAGCGGAAGAACCAGCTGGGCAAGAGCGCCCTGGTGAGCTCGGCCGATTTTCCCCGCGTCAACCGCCTGCTGCAGGCCTGAGGAGGGATCATGCCACGTGTCAAGAACGGGGTGGCCCACCACGCCCGCAAGAAGAAAATCATGGAGGCGGCCAAGGGAGCGCGCGGAGGGCGCAGCAAGCTCTACAAGGCGGCCAAGGAAACGGCCGAGCGGGCCATGCGGTACGCCTACCGGGATCGCCGGAAGAAGAAGGGGGAGTTCCGCAGTCTGTGGATCACCCGGATCAACGCCGCGGCGCGACTGCACGGGCTGAGTTACAGCCGTCTGATCGCCGGATTGGCTCGGGCGGGAGTCGAGATCAACCGCAAGGTGCTGGCCGATCTCGCCGTGCACGATGCCGACGCCTTCGCCCGGGTGGCGGAGGTGGCGAGGAGCCATCAGGCGGCGGAAACCACCTGAGCGCCTGAATCCGGGCGCCGGAATTCGCGCCGGGAACACCGGCGCACGCTCGGCTTCGCTCGCAGTCCAGGCATCGTCCGGGGAGGTCGCCACTCCTCGGCGCCGGGGGGCTGTCCTCACGTCCCTCGGCCTGTGGTCTCCCCCGAGTGTCTCTCCAGACCGATGAGTGAGTGGAACGATCAATGGTTGACGCGACCGGGTACCCTTCTCTCGATGCCCTCCGGACTCGCCTGGAGGCGATCCCCCATTTGTCGCGTCCCGAACTGGAGGCCGAGGCGATCGCCCTTCTCGGTCGCAAGGGAGGGATCCTCACGGCGGAGGCCCGACGGATCCCGACCCTCCCCGCCGAGGAACGGAAACCCTTCGGTGCCGCCGTCAACCGGATCAAGGTGCACTGTCAGGAGGCGCTGGAGCGCCGACGGGCCGAACTGGCCGGTGAACGCTCTCCTTTCTCCACCCTGGACCTGTCGATGCCGGGGCGCGAAGTCTGGTCCGGCGGGCTCCATCCCGTGACGCGAGTGATTCAGGAATTGACCGGAATTTTCCACGGGTTGGGCTTCTCCGTCGCGACCGGGCCCGAGGTGGAAAGTGAGTGGATGAACTTTCGCGCGCTCAATTTTCCACCCGATCACCCCGCCATGGACATGCACGACACGCTGTATCTCGCGGGGACCGAGGCGGAGGGACCGGAAACCCGCCTGCTGCTCCGAACCCACACGACACCGGTTCAGGTGCGGACCATGCGGGAGGGACCACCCCCCTATCGGGTGGTGATGCCGGGCATGGTGTATCGCAAGGACCCGTTCGACGCGTCTCATGCTCCGGCCTTCGCCCAGCTGGACGGGTTCGCGGTGGACGAGGGAATCGGTTTCGTCGATCTCAAGGCCACTCTGACCCACGTGGCACGGCGCTTCTTCGGGCCGGGCGTGGCCGTGCGGTTCCGGCCCTCCTTCTTCCCGTTCACCGAACCCTCCGCCGAAATGGATGTCCGGTGCCAACTGTGTGGCGGGGACGGATGTGCCGCCTGCAAGGGAACCGGATGGATGGAGATCCTCGGATGCGGCATGGTCCATCCCCGCGTGCTGGAGCATGGGGGGGTGGATCCGGAGCGATTCACCGGGTGGGCCTTTGGCATGGGCCCCGGTCGCATTGCCATGAACCGCTATGGCATCCCTGACATTCGCCTCCTCTACGAGGGGGACATGCGCTTCCTCTCGCAGTTCGGATAACCAATGCTTGTGTCTCGACGCTGGCTGGAGGCCTTTCTCAATCGTCCCCTGGAGGTCCAGGAGGTGGCCGACCGCCTCGCCATGCTGGGGGCACCGGTGGACGCCATCGAATCCCTCCACGCGATCCTGGAGCAGATCGTGGTGGCCCGGGTGAGCGAGGTGATCCCACACCCCAATGCCGATCGTCTCCGGGTCTGCACCGTCGAGGACGGCGCCGGGACCTGGCAGGTGGTGTGCGGGGCTCCCAATGTCGTGGCGGGGGGCAGGTATCCGTTTGCGCGGATGGGAACGACCCTTCCCGGGGGCCTGACCATCGCCCAGCGCAAGCTGCGGGGGGAAGTGTCCCAGGGGATGCTCTGCTCCGGACGGGAGCTCGAGCTGTCCGATGACCACGATGGTCTTCTCACGCTGGATACTGACGCTGAACCCGGAACGCCGCTTCTCGATGTGCTGCCCGTTCGGGATGATCGTCTGGAGGTGGACGTCACTCCCAATCGACCCGATCTTCTGGGCCACAAGGGCGTGGCTCGGGAATTGGCCTCCGCTCTGGGGATACCGTTCCGGCTTCCGGTGATACCGGGGTCGCGCGGGGAGGAGGTTCCGGCCCCGGACAGGGCGAGGGGAGTGGCGGGATCGACCGGAGAGAGCGAGGGGTGCAGGGGCGTGCAGGTGGCCGTGGAACCAGGGTCGGGGTGCGAACGACTCCTGGTCGCCGTGGTGCGCGGAATCAAGGTGGGTCCGTCTCCCCTCTGGCTGCGGCAGCGATTGGAGGCCGCCGGAGTGCGGTCCATCAACAACGTGGTCGATGCCACCAACTATGTGATGCTGGAACTCGGCCATCCGCTGCATGCCTATGATCTCGCGACCCTGACCGGCCCGTTGGTGCAGGCCCGGGCCTCACTCGAGGGCGAGACCGTGGTCACTCTCGATGGCACCCGGAGAATCCTGACGGAGGGGATGACCGTGATCGCCGACGCCGAGCGGGCCATCGGCATCGCCGGCATCATGGGTGGGGAGGCGACCGAGGTCCGCCAAACCACCACGGACCTCGTTGTGGAATGCGCCTGGTTCGAGCCCGCGCGGATCCGGGGGACGCGACGCTCCCTGGACCTCTCGACCGACGCCAGCTACCGTTTCGAACGGGGTGTGGATCTGCAGGCCTCCACCGATGCCCTCCGCCGGGGACTGGAAGTGCTCCTCACCGTGGCCGGAGGATCGGTGGCCGGACGCCCGATCGATGTCTGGCCCTCCGTCCGTCACCCCGCCCGCATCTTCCTGCGCATTGACCGGGTGGCCCGAGTCCTCGGAGTCACCCTGCCGGTCCGGGCGATCGAGGACGCCCTGGTGGCCATCGGGGCAACGGTGGTGGCCAAGCCGGCCGACGGACGCCTGGCCGTGGACGTCCCCGGGTGGCGCCCCGATCTGGAGGCCGAAATCGATCTCATCGAGGAGGTCGCCAGGATCTACGGATATGACCGATTGCCGTCCGACCTGGGCCCCTTCCGCCTCGGGGCTCGGGACGATGCGCCGGATGCCTCGGCGGCGGACCGGGTGCGGGCGGGATTGGTTCCCTTCGGGCTGTGGGAAACACTCTCCCTCTCCCTGTGTGATGACCCTCGGGGGGTGGCGGTGGCCAACCCGCTTTCTTCGGACCATGGTCAGTTGCGTTCCGAGATCCTTCCCGGGCTCCTCCGGCAGGTCGAGGCCAATTGGGCGGGCCATCAAGGGACCGTGCGCCTCTTCGAGGTGGGGACGGTCTTCCGTCCCGGAACAGGGGTGCTGGCCCCTCCTCAGGAGGAACTGCACGTCGCTGTGGTCGTGACTGGGGCCCGAAGCCCGGCTCACTGGACCTCCAGTGGCAAGGGAGACCCGGTGGATATCTGGGACCTGAAGGGGTTGTTCGAGGCGGTGGTGCTCTTGGCAAATCCCGCCGCCCGCGTACATGTTGCATCGGGGGAGGGATGGATCGCAGTGGATGAGGAGGGTCGTGTGGCCGGGCACGCGACCCCCCTCCGGGCCGATGCTCCCGCATGGGCCGATCCGGTGTTCGGGCTCGAGGTGACGGTGTCCCTCTCCCCACCCGGCCCTCCTGTGTTCAGTCCGTGGCCCTCCACACCCTCGGCGGAACGGGATCTTGCGCTGGTCCTGCCCTCCGGCGTGACCGCAGAGAAGGTCAGTGCCGGATTGAGAAAGGGGGGGGGACGGATTGTGGAATCGGTGACGGTGGTCGATGAGTTCCGCGGTGCGGGGATCGCGCCGGGACACCGGAGCGTGGCCTTCCGTCTCCGGTTTCGTCACCCGGAGCGCACTCTGAGGGAACAGGAGATTGACCGGGCTCTGGACCGAGCCCGCCAGGAAGTCGAGGAGACGCTTGGCATCGTCCTACGAACGTCCTGATCAGGCCGCCCTGACCCGGGTGGAGGGCCTTGTCCGAGGTCTGCAGGACGAGCTGGCCGCCTGGCGCCGCCGTGCGCTTCGGGCCGAGGGTGAGTTGGAGGGATTGCGGGCCCGGGGGGGGACGGGGGGAGGCGTCCTGGCCGGGGAAGAGGCACAGCAGGTGCGTCAGCGGATCGTGGATCTGGAAACGGAAAACCATCTGCTCCTGCAGCGCATCGAGGACGCCCTGGGCCGGGTCAACCAACTCCGGTCCCGGCTTGGGTTCCTGGCACACCAGGAGGGGGAACCGGTCGCATGAGCAAGGAGCGTCAGGCGGTTCGGGTGGTCATCGGAGGTGACGAGTTCACCGTCCGCTCCGAGCTCTCTCCGGAATACACCCGGGAGGTGGCCCGCCACTTCGACGAGGTGCTGGGGTCGATTCGGCGAGCCATGCCGACCATCGAGGCCCACAAGGCCGCCGTTCTTGCCGGACTCGCCGTGACGGATGAACTGTTCGAGGCCCGGCGGGGCGATGCCGCCCAGGCGGCGCGGCTCCAGGATCTGGCCGATGAAGTCACACGGCTGCTTCCGCCTTCCAAGCGGAGCGGACGCACAACGGGGGCTCCGGCCACCCCCGAATAACGACGATTCCGCGGCCTTCCGGGTCGCGTGCGGAGAACTGTCATGCCCCCGTCCACCCTCGTCCCCCTGCTGGGGGGATTCGCGTCCGGAATCGTGCTCGCCCTCGTGGTGGGAGTCGTCGTGGCTCGAGCCCGGCGACGGACCGCCCGCGATCTCATCACCGCCGCCGAGGCACAGGTCCGTAGTCTCCTGGCCAAGGCGGCCCAGGAGGTGGAGGGACTGAAGACCGCCGCGGTTCTCGAAGGGAAAGTGGAAGCTCTGCAGTTGCGGGAAGAGGTGGAGCGGGAGATCAAGCGGCGGCGCGAGGAGGCGGAGCGCGTGGAACACCGGCTGGAGGAACGGGAGGAGGCGCTGAGTCGCCGGGTGCAGGAGAGCAATCGGCAGGAGCAACAGCTCACGACCCGGATCCGGAAGGTGGAGGAGACCGAGCGGCGCACCGACGCCCGGCAGCAGGACATCGACCGGCTCATCGCGGAGCAGACGGCACGCCTCGAACAGGTGGCGGGGCTGAGCCAGGAGGCGGCGCGGCGCGAGGTGATGCAGCGCGTCGAGGACGAGGCCCGGGGACAGGCATCGGCGCTCGCGCGGGACATCCGCGAGGAGGCCAAGCGCACTGCCGAACGGGATGCCCGGCGCATTCTGGCCACGTCCATTCAACGGATGGCCTCGGATTACACCGCGGAAACCACCGTGGCCGCGGTGGTCCTTCCCGGCGACGAGATGAAGGGACGCATCATTGGGCGGGAGGGCCGGAACATTCGCGCCTTCGAAACCGCCACCGGGGTGGACGTCATCATCGACGACACCCCCGACACCGTCATCATCTCCTGCTTCGAGCCGATCCGCCGCGAGGTGGCCCGCCGGGCGCTGGAAGCATTGATCACGGATGGCCGGATTCATCCCGGCCGGATCGAGGAGGTCGTGGCCAAGGTCAGCCGGGAGCTCGAGGGCCAGCTCGTCGAATTGGGCGAGCGCGCGGCGTTTGACCTGGGCGTGCACGGACTGCATCCGGAGTTGATCAAACTGGTGGGACGCATGCGGTACCGGTCGAGCTACGGGCAGAACATCTACGAGCATTCCAAGGAAGTGGCATGGATCGCCGGGATGCTCGCGGCCGAACTCAAGGCGGACGTCCAGCTGGCTCGGCGCGGGGGACTGCTGCACGACGTGGGGAAAGTGCTCACCCATGAGCACGAGGGAACGCATGTGGAACTGGGGGTGGAGATGGCACGGCGCTACGGCGAAAAGCCGGCCGTCATCAACTGCATCCAGGCGCACCACGACGACGTTCCCCATGAGAGCACCGAATCGGTCCTGGTGCAGGCCGCCGACGCCATCAGCGGCGCCCGCCCCGGGGCACGACGGGAGGCCTTCGAAAGTTACGTCAAGCGACTGACAAACCTCGAGGCGATCGCCGGCGGATTCCCCGGGGTGGAAAAAACCAACGTCATTCAAGCTGGCCGTGAAGTGCGCGTGATCGTGACTCCGGACAAGGTCACGGATGCGGACGCGGCCGACCTGGCAGAGAGCATCGCCCGGCGGATCGAGGGAGAACTCCAGTACCCCGGTCAGATCCGCGTGGTGGTGATCCGGGAAACCCGCAAGACAGGAGTGGCTCGATGAGTGGACGGTTGTTGGATGGCGTGGCCCTCGGGCGGGCGATTCGTGCGGAGGTGGCCGACGAGGTGTCCCTCCTGGTGACGCGGGGCATCACCCCGGGACTCGCCGTGGTGCTCGTGGGCGAGGATCCCGCCAGCCAGGTCTATGTGCGCAACAAGGGCCGTGCCTGCGAGGAAGCGGGGATGCACTCGGCCACGATCCGCCTGCCCGCCGAGGCCCCGGAGGGGGAGGTGCTCGCGGTCATCGATCGGCTGAACGCGGATCCCGCCATCCATGGCATGCTGGTTCAATTGCCGCTTCCGAAACACATCGACACCGACCGGGTCATCCAGCGCATCAGTCCCGCCAAGGATGTGGACGGATTCCACCCTGTCAACATCGGCAAGGTCTCCCGGGGGGATCCCACCGGGTTTCGTCCCGCCACGCCCTACGGTGTGCAACAAATGCTGCTCCGATCCGGGGTCGAGACCGCCGGGGCCCACGCCGTGATCGTGGGGCGATCCACCATCGTCGGGCGCCCCATGGCGAGCCTGCTGCTTCAGAATGGCCCGGGGGGCAACGCCACCGTCACGGTCTGTCACTCGCGGTCCCGGGATCTCCCCGCGATCACCGCCTCGGCGGATCTCCTCATCGTCGCCATCGGGCGTCCGCACTTCGTGACGGCCGAGATGGTGCGGCCCGGGGCCGTCGTGGTGGACGTCGGGATCAACCGGGTGGAGGATGCCAGCGCGTCCCGCGGATATCGGCTGGTGGGGGACGTCGACTTCGACGCCGTGGCGCCCCGGACCTCGGCGATCACACCGGTCCCGGGGGGAGTGGGACCCATGACCATCGCCATGCTGCTCGTGAACACTGTGCAGGCCGCCCGGATGGCCCATGGGGGGTGACCTGTTCTCGCCCGCCGACGGCGTCGCACCCCGGGACCGGGCGTTCGGTGTGGCGGAGATCGCCGCTCTGCTGCGCACGGCTGTTGAAGGGGCGATCGGACAGGTCTGGATCCGGGGTGAGGTCACCGGGCTCAAGCGCTATCAGAGCGGGCACTGGTACTTCACCCTGCGCGATCCCGACGCCCAGGTGCGGTGCGTCATGTGGCGCACCTATACCCAACGGGCGGGGGCCCCCCCGGCCGACGGAACCGAAGTCTATATCCTGGCGCGGCCCTCGCTCTGGGAAGAGCGCGGCGAGCTTCGCCTCTCTGCCGTGGTGGTGCTGCCCACGGCTGCGGTGGGAACTGCCGAACGGGAGAGGGAACGAACCCGGCTCGCATTGGAGCAGGATGGTCTCCTGGCCGTCGAGCGAAAACGGCCTCTCCCGGCTTTCCCTCGCGCGGTCGCTCTCGTCACCAGCACTGATGGGGCGGTGCTGCATGACGTTCTGACGGTGCAACGACGGCGGTGGCCCCTGGCCACGGTTCTCGTCGTCTCGGCGCGGGTGCAGGGAAGTGGCGCCGTGGAGGACTTGGTGCGGGCCCTCCAGATGGTGGGCCGGTTGCCGGTGGATCTCTGTCTCCTGGCGCGGGGTGGTGGATCCCGGGAGGATCTGGGTGCGTTTGATGACGAGCGGGTCTGCCGCGCGGTGGCCGCCGTGCCGGTTCCCGTCATCTCGGCGGTGGGACACGAAACCGATGTCTCGTTGGCCGATCTGGTCGCGGATCGCCGTGCCCCCACGCCCTCGGCGGCTGCGGAGATGGCCTTTCCCGACCGGGATCATGTGATGTCCGGTCTCGATCATCTGGCCGATCGATTGGCCCAGGGACTCCGCCGGCCGACCCGCCTCGCTCAGGAGCGCCTGTTGCGTTCGGGGGACCGACTGGCCACGGCCTGGTCCCGCCGGATCGATCGGTGGCGGCGAACTGTTGAACGGCATGCCGCGCAGTTGGAGGCCTTGAGTCCTCTCCGGGTCCTGGAGCGGGGGTATGCCGTGGCGCAGGGTACCGATGGCCGGGTCCTTCGGCGCGTCGCGGATCTCACGCCTGCCATGCCGTTCACCCTGCGACTCGCCGATGGCGCAGTGGCAGCGCGTGTGGACAACCGGGGAGGTACTCGATGACGCTGGCCGAAGACCTGCGCCGTTTGGAGGAGATCGTCCGTCACCTGGAGGAGGATGACCTGGATCTCGACCGATCCCTGGCGCTTTTCGAGGAGGGGATCCGGCATCTTCGGCAGGCTCGCGAGATCCTCAGCGCCGCCGACGCCCGGGTTCAGGAGGTCGTCGCGGAGGCGGGCGACACCATCCGGATGGTCGACCGTGACGAGTGACACCCGGACGGAGGTGGCCGATCTCCTCGACGGAGCCCGGGCCCGCACCGACGGCGTCCTGACTCGCTGGGCGACTCGCCTGCGCCTCGAGGTGCCCGGAGTCGAGGGAGAAGCGATCGCCTATGCCTTGGAGAGTCCGGGCAAACGCGTGCGCCCCGCCCTGGTGCACGCCGCCTGGCGCGCGTGCGAGGGGCGAGGGAAGGAGGCCGGAGGAAGGGAGTCCTCGGTGGCAAGCATCGGGGCGGCGGTGGAGGTCGTCCACACCTATTCGCTCGTCCACGACGACCTGCCCTGCATGGACGATGACGACCAACGCCGAGGCAGGCCCACCGTGCATCGCCGTTTCGGAACCGCGGCCGCCACTCGTGCGGGCTATGCGCTGGTGGCCGTGGCCGCCGAAGTCCTTGCGGAGGGAGCGGAGCAGGCGGATCTGGGCCCGGAGGGGCTCTCGCGCATGGCCCGTGTTCTCTTTTCCGCCAGCGGATTGCACGGAATGGTCGGGGGACAGTGGTGCGATCTCGAGGCGGAGCGACGGCAGCTGACCCTCGACTCCCTGCGGAGTGTTCATGCGGCGAAAACCGGGGCTCTCATCCAGGCATCGTGCCTTCTGGGGGGAATCCTGGCCGGTGCGCCGAAGGAATGGATGACGGGTCTGCGTGCCTTTGGAGCCGACATCGGACTGGCCTTCCAGGTGGCGGATGACGTGCTCGATGCCACCGGAACCAGCGCCGAGCTCGGCAAGACCGCCGGTCGCGATGCCACCCTGGGCAAATCGACGTATGTGAGCCTCCTGGGGGCCACGGGAGCCGCCCGGGAGGCGGAACGCCTTGTGACCCAGGCCGAAGCCCACCTCGCTCCCCTCGGTGTCTTGGCGCGGCCCCTCACCCTGCTGGGCCGTTATATTGCGCAACGACGTTCCTGACGACAACGAACGGGACCGACTCATGACCCTGCTTGACGGAATTGAAAGCCCCGCGGACCTGAAAAGGCTGCGCCGGGACCAGCTGCCGCAACTTGCCCAGGAGATCCGGGATCGCCTGATCGGGTGCTGCTCCCACACCGGGGGCCACATCGGAGCGAGTCTGGGTGTGGTCGAGCTCGCGATTTCCCTGCTCTACGAGTTCGACTCTCCCACCGACAAGATCCTCTGGGACGTCGGACACCAGGCCTATGTCTGGAAGCTTCTGACCGGGCGCAATGCCGACTTCCCGAGCCTCCGTCAGGAAGGGGGAATGTCCGGGTTCCTCAAACGGTCGGAAAGTCCGCACGATCATTTCGGAGCCGGCCACGCCGGGACGGCCATGTCGGCCGCCTTCGGGATCGCCACGGCCCGCGACCTCCTGGGGCAGGACTACAAGGTCGCCGCTGTGGTCGGGGACGGGGCGCTCACCTGCGGACTCTCCTACGAGGGGATGAACAACGCGGGGCATTCGGGCCGGGACATCATCCTCATTGTGAATGACAACGGCATGTCCATCTCGCCCAACGTCGGTGCCATCAGCGCGACGCTGGGACGGATCGTGGCCAACCCCTTGACCAACAAGGTGCGGGACAAGGTGAAAGGGGTGACGAAGGCGTTGGGAGAGGTGTTCGGAACCGGGGTGGTCGACTTCGCCAAGAATCTGGAGGAGAGCGTCAAGAACCTCTTCTCGGAGGGGATGTTCTTCGAGGAGCTCGGGTTCCGGTACTTCGGCCCCATCGATGGTCATGACCTCGCCAAGTTGGGCGATACCCTGCGGTTCGTTCGCGGACTGGACGGACCTCGGGTCGTTCATGTGCTGACCGAGAAGGGGAAGGGCTTCAAGTTTGCCGAGGCGAACCGGGAAAAGTGGCACGGTCTGGCGGCGTACGATCCGGAAACGGGGGAGGCGCGCAAGCAGGCGAGCGGCCCCCCGACCTGGACCCAGGTGTTCGGAGAAGGGATGCGGGATCTGGCCCACGAGCGCGAGGACTTTGTCCTGATCACCGCGGCCATGCCCAGCGGAACCGGAACGAACATCTTCGGCACCGCCTGGCCCCACCGTTTCTTCGATGTGGGAATCGCCGAGGGACACGCCGTGACCTTCGCCGCCGGGCTGGCCACGCAGGGGATCCGCCCGGTCTGCGCGATCTACAGCACCTTCCTCCAACGCGGGTACGACAACATCATTCACGATGTGGCCGTGCAGAGCCTTCCGGTCATCTTCGCAATGGATCGGGCGGGCCTCGTGGGTGAGGATGGACAGACCCACATGGGCCTCTATGACATCGCCTACATGTTGGCGGTACCCGGAATGACCGTCACGGCTCCACGGGATGGGGATGAGTTGCTCGGATTGATGCGCACGGCCCTGGATCATACCGCAGGGCCCTTCTGCACCCGGTATCCCCGCGACAAGGTCCCCCGCGTCCCCCGCCCCATCCTGGAGGTGCCGCCAGTGCCGTACGGAACCTGGGACCTGCTGCGCCCCGGCCACGACGTGGGACTCCTTGCGGTGGGGACCATGGTGGAACCGGCTCTGGACGCGGCGGCACGGCTGAAGGAGTCGGGTATTGAGGCGGCGGTGGTCAACTGTCGGTTCCTGAAACCGTTCGATGGGGCCATGTTGGAGCGGCTGGCGGCCGAGATCCCCCTGCTTCTTTCGATCGAGGAGGGCACGGTGGTGAACGGGTTCGGCTCCATGCTTGCGGCACACCTCCAAAGGACGCGGCCCGAGTGTCGATTGGTCCCGGTCGGAATCCCGGACCGCTTGATCGAGCAGGCGCCGCGCGGGCGTCAGCTCGAGCAGTTCGGACTCACGGCGGAGGGGATTGTTCGCCGTGTCCTGGCATTGCGGCACGAGGACGTGCTCGAGGCCCGATGAACATCGGGGTCGTGGGCAACGCGCGGTATGCGGGGCTCCAGGCCATTCTTCACGGCGCCCACGCCGCGGCCGTCCGGCTCGGGGTCCAACTGCAGACGGAACCGGACCTGCAATCGCTCTGGCCTGCCCCCGTTCCCTTGCTGGGCGACACTCCTCTCGATGCCCTCTTGACCTTTGGGGGAGACGGCACCCTCCTCCGGGGGGCCAGGATCCTCGACGGAAAGCCGATTCCCATCCTTGGCGTCAACCTGGGCCGGGTGGGGTTCCTCACCACCGCCGGGGAACGAAACTACATCGAGGCTCTCGATGCACTCGTCCACAAGACCCACCATGTGGAGGAGCGGCAGTTGCTCCAGGCCACGATCGTCAGTCCCCGGGGGGAAGCTCAGGAGCTTCCGACCGCCCTGAATGATCTGGTCATCCACAAGTCGGGCATTGCCCGGCTGGTCCGTCTGCAGGTCAGGGTCGACGACATCGAGGCGGCGGCCTACAGTGCCGACGGGCTGATCGTGGCCACACCCACCGGGTCCACGGCCTACTCCCTGAGCGCGGGGGGGCCGATCATCGTTCCCGGTGTCAAGGCCATGGTGATCACTCCCATCTGTGCTCACACCCTGGCGGTCCGTCCGGTCGTTATCTCCAGCTCCTCCGTCGTGACGGTCATTCCGCTCGATTCCCGCAAGGGCAACCTCATGGTGTCCATCGACGGGCAGAAAGCCACGACGCTGCACCCCGGTCATCGGGTCGACGTCCGCCGGGCCGAGGGGACCGTCGTGCTCGCGCGCCTCAGCCGGTCCGACTACTTCCAGCGGATGCGGGAAACGCTGCACTGGGGAGATCTGTCCGAGCGAGAACGCCCGATATGATCCTCGACCTCCGCGTGCGCGGGGTCGCCACCGTCGAGGATGTGACCGTGCCCCTGGGGCCGGGACTCAACGTTCTGACGGGAGAGACCGGGGCGGGCAAGTCGATGCTGGTCGATGCGCTCGGCCTCCTTCTCGGGGCCCGGGCCGACGTCAGCGCCCTGCGGCCCGGCGTGGGGAAGGCCGTGGTCGAGGCGGTTTTCGATGAGGTACCCGCCCTGGTGGTGCCCATCCTCCTCCGTCTCGGAATTCCCTGCGACGGCGAGCCCCTCATCCTGAAACGTGAGGTGTCGTCCGAAGGGAGGTCTCGGGCCTGGGTGCAGGGAAGTCCCGTCACCATTGCGGCTCTCGCGGAGGTGGGAGGCCTTCTGGTCGATCTGCACGGACAGCATGAAACCCAGTCCCTGGTGCGACCGGCGGTCCAGCGAACCCTCCTCGACGCGGTGGCCGAGGCCGCCCCCGCGGCAGGTGGCCTGGCGGACGCGGTGCACGAGCGGGATCGCCTCGCGGGAGACGTCGCAGCGCTCGAGGCCCGACAGGCGGAGGTGGGCCGTCGGAGTGATTCTCTTCAGCACACACTCCAGGAAATAGACCAGGCCGCGCCGGTGCCGGGGGAGGACTCCCTGCTCGATCTGGAGGCCAGACAGCTGGGCCATGCCGAGGCCCTGCGAGCTCACGCCGCCGGTCTGATGGAGATCCTGGATGGGGAGGATGGGTCCGCGAGCAGCGCTCTTGCCGCGGCCGACCGCACCGTGGCCGCCATCGAACGACTTGACCCCTCGGTGAGCCCCTGGAGGGAGATTCTCGACACCGTCCACGCGGGGATGGATGAGCTGGTGCGTGCCGTGACCGTCTATGCTGCCGGGATGCAGGAGGATCCCGGTCGCCTGGCGGAGGTGGAACAACGCCGTGACGCCCTCGATCGGCTGAAACGCAAGTACGGGGCGACTCTGGAGCAGGTGCTGGAGACCCGGAGCCAGGTGGCCGAGGAGCTCGATCTCCTGCACACCGCTGACCTGGACCTCCGCCGCTTGCGCACCTCCCTGGCCCAGGCGGAGGAGAGGGTGGGCGAGGCGGCCCGGACCTTGAGCGCTCTTCGATCCCGTGGTGCGTCCCGCCTGACCCGAGCCGTGAACAATCTCCTGCCGGGGCTCGGATTTGTCGACGGCGAGTTCGTCGTCGTCCTGACGCCGCGCGACCGGCCGACCGTGGACGGTGCGGAATCGGTGAGCTTCTTCGTTCGGCTCAACGTCGGACACGAGTTGCAACCTCTGCACCGGGTCGCGTCGGGAGGAGAGGTCTCCCGGCTGATGCTGGCGATCAAGGTGGCCCTGGCGGCCCATGACGAGGTACCCACCTTGATATTCGACGAGATTGACCAGGGCATCGGAGGCGAGATCGCCGTGCGCGTGGCCCACGCACTGGCCGATGTGTCGTGCCGCCACCAGGTGCTGGTCATCACTCATCTCCCACCGATCGCGGCACGGGCCCATCGGCATCTCGTGGTCGTCAAGAACGTGGTGACGGGGGTGGCCTCGAGCCAGGTACGGGTGGTCGAGGGGGACGAGCGTGTGACGGAGATGGCCCGGATGCTGGGGGATGCGCGGGGAGCGACGGCGCGGCGACATGCCCGGACCCTGCTGGGTGAGGCGGTGGGTCGGTCTCCAGGTCAGAGCGGGGATCGGCCGTAGAGCCGGATGCGCGTGCGGAGTATGCGGTCATCCCGGACCCGGCCCCCGCTGCTGCTCAGGATCCGCTCGAACTCCAGGCTGGCATCCATCGGGAGAGAAGTATCCCCCCGGCGCCCGATGCCGGAGTGCGCAAAGCTGAGACCCCCGAGAAAGCTCGTGGCGGAGGCCCCGGAGTCCTGACCCAGGAGAGCGGGATCGGGGAACAGGGCGGGGTCCTGTCCGGCTCCGAGGGTGAAGGTGTCGTCACCGCGGTTCCAGTACTGAAGCCCGGCGTGCAAGGCGAGGGAGGGGGCGAGGCGCAGGAAGGGGCTCGCGCGGAAGGACACCACGTCCCCGGGGTCATGACGAACCGTGGCCGTGCTGGCGGCCGAAGCGAAGGCCTCCGAGGGGAGAGCAATGCGGCGGACCACCGTGGATGCGAACTGCCGGTTGTAGGTGCCACTGACCCGGATCCCCCACCACGAGGCCACCGCATCCCCCACCAGGGTCACCTCGGTGTCGAGCTGGCTGTCGCCCGAGCCGATGCCGAACAGAACATCGGGCGAGGCCACGGTGCCGGTCGGGAGCCGTACCAATCCGATTCCGGTGGCCCGGAGCGCCATCCCTCCCCGGGTCCCGGGAGTGCGTTCGGCCAACACATAGGTGAGCCCGAGCTCCACGTCCCCGATTTTTGTGGTTGTGGGAACATCCTCGAAGAAGGGGCTCGCGATCGGGCCGGCTCCATTCGTGATCAGGTTCGCGAACTCCTCGCTCGACAGGGGCGCGGTGGGAAAGAGGGGAGCCCCGGAGAAGTCAGGGAGGCCGAGGGCGCCCGTGACCGTTGCCTGAAACGTGGTGATGGGACTGGTGAGGGCCGCGGCAGCTCCACTGCCCGCCAGGGGAAGGAGACGACTCGCAGTCGCCGGATCCGAGAGCAGTCCCCGGAGTCCATCCCGCAGGGCGGTGCCACTGGCGAGGGTGGCCTCCGCCAGCGCGCGTTGACCTGAGGAGTCGTAGAATCCCGACCCGATACGCTGGGCCAGGGTATCGAGGGTGGCATCGAAGCCGACGAAGAACTGGGTTGCCGCGCTTTGCCCCGGGGCCGTTCCAAACACCGGATCGGCGGGGTTGAACCCCGCGTTGGCCCCCGTGCTGTCGAATCGCACCTCGGGTTGCACCCGGACCCTGACGATCGGCACCGTGCCGAAGAGGGTGAGGCGGTCGGTGATCCCCACCGCGAGGCCGAGCCCGATCGTGCCGAGGTTGACGAGCGAACTCGCCCGGGTGGCGCCGAGATTGAACTGAAAACCGCCAACCCCGAGCCCCGCCATCCGGGCCTCGGCGTCGCGCAGGAAGGGCATCGTCCCGCTGCCGAGGGCCGAGGTGGTGAAGTCCTGGGCGAGGTCCTGCTTCTCCCCCTGAAAAAACCGTTGGTCGCTGTCCCGGAACTCACCCCACAGGTCGAACCGGAACTTCCCCTTCGGAACCGTGAGCGGGGGCATTTGGGCTGAAAGGGCGGACGCGAAGGCTGGGAGGAACACGATGAGGATGACGAGGCCGACGCGGGCCGGGAGAGAAAAACGCATGGGCGGGAAAGTGGCGAACCGGCGAGTGCAATGCCAGTCCCCGACCGGCGGGTCATGCCGTGCCGGGCGATCCGGGGTGTGCCAGCCCCCGGACCGTGCTATATCTCATGCGTCATCTGGCTCGGGTGGCGAAACTGGCAAACGCATCGGACTTAAAATCCGGTGGGAGGAAGCTCCCTTGCGGGTTCGATCCCCGCCCCGAGCATTGTGCGTGTCGGCCCAGGACCTCAGGTCGAGGCGGTCCCCATCGTCGAGGCAAAGTGCGGAACGTCCGATGCGCCGAATCGGCGGAGGGTCCGCAGGTGTGAGCGGACCGCCCCCAGGAACGTCGGATTGCTGTGGTAGGGGAGTCCATGCTCCTCGGCAACCCGTCTCACGATGGGACTGATCGTCGGATAGTGCATGCTGCAAACGCGGGGGAACAGGTGGTGCTCCACCTGGAAGTTGAGACCACCCACATACCACCCGAGGAAGCGATTGTCCGGGGCGAAGTTGGCCGTGGTGTACATCTCATGCGCGGCCCATCCATCCGGCATGGCACCGGCGGTGGTGGGAACAGGGTGAGAGGTCTCCTCCACGACGTGGGCGAGCTGGAACACGATACCGAGAGTGATCCCGGCCGCGACATGCGCCACGAGGATGCCGGCGGCGATCTGCCACCACGCGTAGGGAAGCAGCAGGAAGGGCAGAACCATCGACCAGGTGTAGAAGACGAGCTTGCCCAGGAGGAGCCCGAGGACGTCCATCGGAGCGTGCTTCTTGTCGGCATAGGGGCCGAGATCCCGGGCCAGCAGGTATTTGTAGTCCTTGACGAAGGCCCAGAACAGCGTGGTCATGCTGTAGAGGGCGAACGCATAGAGATGCTGGAACCGGTGGTACCAGGCCCGCGGCGCGTGCGGGGAAAGACGCAGGAGAGGGGAGACCGCAAGGTCCTCGTCGGTCCCATGGATATTGGTGTACGTGTGATGGATGATGTTGTGAGTGATGCGCCAGAGATAGCTGCTCCCCCCCGCGAGATCCATGCTGCACCCGAGGGCCCAGTTCAGGCGGGGAGAATTCGAATACGCGCCGTGCAGGGCATCGTGGGCCACCGAGAATCCGATCCCGGCCATGCCGAGACCCGTCAGCGCGGCGAGGCCGAACAGGAGGGCGGGGGCAGTCACCTGACCCGACAGAATCAGGGAGTAGGGAACGAACGTCAGCGCCAGCATCAGGGCGGTCTTGAACAACATGGCACGGGTGGTGCGGGCCGTGGCGGCGGGATGGGCCTTGAGGTGACTGTCGACGGCCTGGCGGACGGCTTTGAGGAAGGCCCCTCCATCACCCGGCGGAAACGATGGATGGCTGGCTGGCACGGTGTTGTCCTCGACCTTCGGGGGCGTGAGCCCGGGGTGACTTTCGCGTTCGCGATGCAACCCTTGAGATATAGCGGGTTGAGAGACCGGGGGGAAGGTCCCTGCCTTCACCCTGGTCTCTCAACTCTTAGAGTCCGTCAGGACCCACAAGGATGTAGGTGAGAGTCCCGCCGGACGCGAAGAAGGGGTAGGTACCTCCGAGGGAGCTGACGAGCTTGGACCGGAGAATCGGGTCCGAGGTGGTGACAGACACTCCGACCAGGATGCTGGAACCGGCGGGAAAGACCTCGTAGTCGAGCGTATGGGTGGTGGGCGCCCACTGCACGGTTCCGGGCAGGTAGGGACCGAGGCCGGGTGGTAGCACGCCGGCGGGGGAATCCGGTGGCCAAGCCTGGAAATCCGCCCAATGATTGAAGACGGCGAGCTGGACCGCCCGCATGTCGGCGGCGATGGACGTGACGAGCGCCGAGCGTTTCAAATCCACATACTTCATCGTGGCGAGGGAAGCCAGGAGACCCACGACAATCACCACGGTGAAGAGTTCGATGAGGGTGAATCCCCTTCGGTCACTCCTCATCGAGACCCCCTCTGGAGGAGGGATTCATAGCTGGCCCCCAGAAACTCCGTGGCGTTATCCGTGCTGTGCAGGACGAGGCGTCCGTCGGTCGCCAGGCGCAGGGTGAAGGTCCCATCGGGGCTGGAGGAATACACCACATCACTCTCACCGGGTCCGCCCGCCTCGGCGAGCGTGGACGGGAGCCGGCCGAGGGAGTCGCGGTAGGATCGGATGCGCTCCGCCTCACGAACCAGGGTCATGCGAGCGGAGGCTTCGGCGATGACCGGAGGCTCCGGGAGAGGGGGCGGAGTGGACAGCCAGGAGGGCCGTGCCACCAGCAAGACGCCACATGCACCTCCCACGATCAAAAGGAGTGGAAGAAGGCCACGCCGGCGGTCGTTCCGGCGGGGTTCCCGGACGGGGAGTGTTGAAGGGGAAGCCGCCACGGCTGCCTCCGCCGCCTGCAGAAGAGCGGATTTCGAATCCGTGTGCGGTCCCCGGGGCTGGGCGTAGGTCATGCGGAGTCGAGCGCCTCCTGAATCTGGCTCGGGAATGTCGCCACCGAGATCGGTTTCGTGATGTATCCATCGAATCCCGCCTCGAGAACCTTCTGCTCATCTCCGGACATGGCGTGGGCGGTGAGCGCGAGGACGCGCACCGTCCGGACCGGAGCCGTCAAGGCGCGAATCTCCCGGAGCAGTTCGTAGCCGTCCTTGCCCGGGAGCTGGATGTCCATGAGCACCAGGTGGGGGGCAAACGATTCCAGTGCCTCCTGGAGGCCGGTTCCGTCCGCCACCCCCCGAATCTCGTGGCCCTGGAGCCGGAGAACGGCCTGGAAGAGCCTCATGTTGTCGCTGCTGTCCTCGACGATGAATATCCGTGCCATGTCTCACTCTTGAGGAGGAGGCAAAACGCCTCGTCGACCGGAACCGTTTGACCGGAATCTCGCACCCATGCTACACTAGTCCGTGCCGAAGAGGGACACTTGCCGTCTCAGCACTTCTCATGCCGGAGGATCTCGTGAACCGCCGCGGCTTTACCCTGATCGAACTGATGACGGTGTTCGGCATTCTTTCGGTGCTGGCCAGCATCGCCATCATCAAAAGCGGACAACAGAAGGAACGGGCGCTTCGGACCACAATGGTTTCCGACCTCCGGAACCTGGTGCCCATGCAGGAGGCCTTCTTCAGCACCAACGGCGACTACGCCGGCGGTCTGACTGCGGGACCGACCATCAATGGAGTGCGCGGGAGGGGACGGATCTCCTTCGTTCCCTCCGGGGCCAATGTGATTCGAGTCCGGCGACGCCCCACGGGGTGGAACGCCACCGCCACCAATCCAGCCTTGCGCACAGCTCCCCGCCGGTGTGGGATCTTTGCGGGACCCGTGTCCAACTCGCCCAATCGAAATGTCCGGGTGGAGGGTGTCCCCGCGTGCTGGTAGGGAACTGACTAGGACGTAGGACATGGGACATAGGACATAGAACATGGGGATCTCTGGTCAACCGTCAGTCTCCACGCGCCGGAATCGGTTCGACCCACCAGGATCTCCACCCCGGATCCCGACCTTCGCCGGGATGACTATCGTTGAATGTCCCGCCCTTTCCATGTCCTGTGTCCCATGTCCTACGTCCTTTGTCCTTTGTCCTTTGTCCTTTGTCCTGGTCCTGCGCCCTGCGTCCTGGCCTACTTCACTCCCAGTTCGAGCAGGCTGTTCCCGAGAAACGGCTCCAGCGGATCGGTGGAACGAAGGGTCAGAGATACCGACCCCTCCGTGCCCCTGAGCACCCACGTGCTGTCACCCATCCGCTGGTACTCCACGACGGATTCGGGCGTGCTGACCTCGTCGAGGGTGAACGGGAGCCGGCCAGTGGCTGCCAGATGGTCGTGGAGTGCCGCCCCATGCAGGTAGAGTTCCATCCGGAGAGCGGCCTCGACATTGAGGGGATGGGGAGGAGCGTCAGGCGCAAAGAGCCAGTCGGGCTTGCCGATCCACATATAGGCCAGAAAGAGATAGGACAGCGCTCCGGCCACCACGAGACCGCCCCGCACGGGTCGGCGGGGCGGAGGGGGAGGCGCCGCGGTGTCCCGTTCCTGCTCCCGCGTGACGACCTGGTCGAAGGCGGAGAGGAGCTCCTGCTTGTCTGAAGTACCCGGGGGCGGGTGATCCATGCCGTGTGCTCCGTGGATGAGAGGCTTCTCAGAGCCGTGAACGCCGCAGAACCGCCTTGACTCGGGCGGCGAGGGAGGAGGGTTGGACCGGCTTCGTGAGGTAGTCCTGGGCACCCAGGTCCAGCGCTTTCACTTCCGTGTCGTCCGATCGGGCCGTCAGGACGATGACCGGAATGCTGGAGGTGAGCACCCGGGCCCGCAACTCTTCCAGCACCCCGAGCCCATCCAGACGGGGCATGTCCAGGTCGAGGATCAGCAGGTCCACCGGGTGGGAGTCCATGACCTCCAGCGCATCGAGGCCATCAGCCGCTTCCTCAACCAGGAAACCCTCCCGCTTGAGGATCATGCGAACCAGTTTCCGCATCTGCGCATCGTCATCGGCCACGAGGATGCGGGGTGCGGAGGATCCAGGGGCGGTCTGGACCGCGCGGGGGACAGGGGACGGTGGGGGAGACACGCGTGACGCCGACTCCGTGTCGGGGGCCGCCAGGTCGGACATGCCGCCGGCGGTCGAGCCCAGGAGATCGGGCAGGAGCTCCTTCAAGGCAACCGGCTCGTCGGCGAGGACCGTCGGGTCGTCTCCCGCCCGGTCCCCGAGCACCCGCACAATTTCGTCGATCGACGTCTGACCTCGCCAGACCCGGTCGAGTCCGCTCTGCCAGAGCGTCCGCATGCCGAGTGCGCGGGCGGACTCGGCGAGGACATCCGGCATGGCACCCTTCTCGATCAAATGGGCCATTCGATCATCGACGGGCATGATCTCCAGGATGGCGATCCGTCCCCGATACCCGGACCCCCCGCAGGCCTTGCACCCGGCGGACCGCCGGGGGGTCGCGCTCACTCCGGCCGGCGGCTGTGCCTCCGCAGGGAGCAGACCCACCTCCATCGGCGTGGAACACTCGGGGCAGAGGCGCCGTACCAGCCGCTGGGCCAGCACTCCCCGAAGCACCGCCGCGAGGTTGAATCCATCCACGCCGAGGTCCCGCAGGCGCGGAATGGCGGAGGCCGCGTCGTTGGTGTGGAGAGTGGACAGGACGAAATGGCCGGTCTGCCCCGCCTGGATGGCGATGTTGGCGGTCTCGCCGTCCCGGATCTCTCCCACGAGCACAATATCCGGGTCTTGCCGCAGGACCGAACGCAGCGCCGCCGCGAAGGTGAACCCCTGGTCTTCGTTCACCTGCAACTGGGATATCCCCCCGATATCGTACTCGACCGGGTCCTCGATCGTGACGATGTTCACCTCACCTGTCTTGAGCTGATTGAGGACGGCGTACAACGTGGTGGTCTTCCCGCTCCCCGTGGGACCCGTCACCAGCAGCATGCCGTCACGGTGCTTCACCAGGCCCTGGAACAGGCGCTCCTCCTCGGGGGGGAGTCGGAGGTCCGCGATCGTGGCTCTCAGGTTGGTCCGGTTCAGGATGCGGATGACCACCTTTTCACCCCGGCGGGCGATGGGCACGGTGGAGATCCGAAGATCGATCACCCGACCGTCCACCCGGACCGCGGCCCGGCCATCGTGGGGCCGGAGGGGGTCGGTGACGTCGAGCTTGCCAAGAATCTTGACCCGCCTCACCAGGGCGGGGCCGGCCGATCCGGGAAGCCGCATGACCTCGTGCAGAATCCCGTCGATCCGGTACCGCACCGACATGAGGCCCTCGACCGGCTCTCCATGAATGTCGCTCGCCCCTTCTCGGACGGCGTCGCCGATCATCGCATCCACCAGTCGCGTCATCGGGGCATCGAGCGTTCCCTCGGACCCGGGCGTCCCCGTGTCCTCGACCTGCTCCAGGCTGGCCGGCGTGAGGCCGCTCAGCAGGCGGTTGACGCTCCGCTCCGGACGGTAGATGTCGTCGAGTCTCTGGCGCAGGACCGAGGGAGCCGCGAGGCGGAACTCAACCGACCGACTGGTGACAAACTCCAGGGCCTTTTCCAGGTCCAGGTCGCGGGGGTCCGCCGTGGCGATCTTGATGCGCCGGTCATCCGCTCCCAGCGGAACGATGAGATGTTTCCGGGCCATGGACTCCGGCACGAAAGCTGTGGCCCTGGTGTCCAGTTCGGAAAAGTCGGCGAGCTTCACCGCGAACCGGTTGCTGAGGATCTTGACCACGAGTTCGTCGCTCGCCATTCCGCGCCGAACCACGGCCGACCAGATGGACTCCGTGTCGGCACAGAGTTCCTGCCCGATGTCCTGGGAGATGATTCCCGCAGAGACCAGGACGTCCACCAACCAGGTGTCGCTTCTGGCGGACAGAGTCGCAGGGGAGGGGTGGGTCACAGTGGGCTCGCGGAGCTCCAGGGAAAGAGGCGTTCACGGACGATCACCGGGAAAGTATCCGGTCATGTTAACTTAAGTGGTGGCAGGCCAATCATCTAGGGAAAACCGGTCTCCAGGGCATTCTCCCAGTGGTGAAATCAGATTTCTCCCCGAACCCTTCTTTTCGCTCCAAGGTGCCACGCGAATGCCGCACGCTCTGACGGTCCCCGGGGACAAGAGCATCACCCACCGGGTCTTGATGGTTGCCGCCCTTTCCCCGGGCCGGTCGAAAATCGGAGGAGCCCTGACCGCGCTTGATGCCCGCTCCACCGCCCGGGTTCTGCGCCAGCTTGGAGCCGGTATCTCTCCCCTCCGTGAGGGCGCGGTGGTGACCGTGAAAGGGGTATCCCGGTTCTCCGCACCCCGGATCCCCCTCGACTGTGGAAACAGCGGCACGGCGGCCCGTCTTCTCCTCGGGCTTCTCGCGGGCCACCCGTTCGGGGCCACGGTCACCGGGGATCGTTCCCTCCGCCGTCGGCCGATGCGCAGGGTCACGGACCCGCTGGCGGCGATGGGGGCCCTCATCGCCGGGGCCGATTCCGGAGACCGGCTCCCCCTCACGATCCAGGGCGGGAACCTCCGCCCGCTGCGCTACGCGATGCCGGTCGCGAGTGCCCAGGTCAAGAGTGCCCTCCTGCTCGCGGGTCTTTCCGGTCGCGTTCCCGTCGCCGTGCGGGAGGGAGTGGGAGGGACGTCCCGTGATCACACGGAACGCCTCCTCGCCGCGTTTGGTTTCGCCCTGCCGATCCGCGAGGGGTGGATCGACTTCGATCCGTCCAGCGGCTGCCTGGAGCCCTTCAGCACGGAGATTCCGGGAGATCCCTCCTCTGCGGCCTTTCTCCTGGCGGCGGCGATGCTCGGCCGATCCCCCCGGCGGCTGCGGATCTCCGGGGTGGCTCTGAATCCGACGAGGACAGGGTTTCTCGCGGTCATCCGAAGGATGGGAGCGGTGGTGGAGACGGAGCAGCGGGGGACGGTGCTCGGCGAACCGATTGGTGATCTGGTCCTCACTCCTGGCGATCTCCAGGCCACCGACATCCCCGCGTCCGAAGTGCCCGGGGTGATTGACGAGATCCCGGTCCTGGCCGCGCTCGCCGCGAGATGTCACGGGACCACGACGTTCCACCAGGTTGGAGAGCTCCGCGTGAAGGAGAGTGACCGGCTCGGCCTCCTGGCCACGAATCTGCGGGGCCTGGGCGTCGAGGCGGTGGCTGAGGGTGATACTCTCCGCGTGACGGGCACCCGGGGTCCGCTGAAGGGGCTGATCCGCACCGCGGATGACCACCGCCTGGCCATGGCATTCGGTGTATTGGGGGAGTCACCCGGGGTGGACCTGGTCGTGGATAATCCCGCCTGTGCCGGGGTGAGTTTCCCCGGTTTCTGGAAAGCACTTGCCTCCCTCGAAGGCCGGTGATGACCGCTCCCACGCCTCCCCCCGTCGTGGCGATCGACGGACCGGCCGCCTCGGGAAAATCGAGCACGGCACATGCCGTGGCCCATGCTCTCGGCGCCTGGCACCTGGACACCGGGGCGTTGTACCGGGCGGTGACTCTCGTGGCGGGACAGGTGCCCCAGCCGGCCAGTGACGAGGCCATTCTCGACGCGGTGCGGCAACGCGGGGTCCATCTCCGCCGGGCGGGCGATGCGCTGGTCCCCATGATCGATGGCCGGACCGCCGAGCCGGCGATCAGGAGCCCGGAGGTGACGGCGGGTGTGAGTGCGATCTCGGCACGGCCCGGGATCCGGACCTGGGTCACCCGGATGCTCCGGGAGGCGATAGTAGAGCTGGGGCGACCCGTGGTGCTCGATGGCCGGGACATTGGCACCGTGGTCGTGCCCGAAGCCCCGGTCAAGGTCTTCCTGACCGCCTCGGCGGAGGTACGAGCCCGGCGCCGGCTGGCGCAGGCGGGGGGCGGAACCTCTCCCGCCGCCCCGATCCTCGCGGAGGAGGCCGACCGGCTCAAGGCGCGGGACCGCCTGGATGCCGGGAGAGAGGTCGCCCCGTTGAGGTCTGCCCCCGACGCGGTTCACCTTGACACCTCCGATCTGGAATTCGAAGATCAGGTGGCCAGAATCGTGGCCTTGGCACGGAAGCACCCCTTGTTCCAGAACCATCCCACAGTGTAGGTTGCAGGGCTCAGGTCCAGAGGCACTCGGCCCCTGGACGCTCACCCTGAACCCCGGTGACCGGCTCCCCGCCGGAGCGCCGGTACGGATGCCCTCCCATGCCAGAATCAGATCCTTCCACCCCCGCTGCCGTCTCCGAGACTGCCCCCGCACCCGACACGGTCCCCGAGGAGATTCGGGAGAGCGCGAGCACCACGGCCACGGTCAAGCCCGCGATGGCCATCCGGGTCCGCGACGACCTGTACGACGATACCTACTCCGAGTCGGAGTATGAGGAGATGCTCTCGATGTACGAGGGCACCATGGCCTCGATCGTCGAGGGGGAGATCGTCAAGTCGCGGGTCCTGCGGGTCACCGACAACGCGGTGATTCTCGATGTCGGCTTCAAGTCCGAAGGGTCCATTCCCATCGAGGAGTTCCAGGATCCCGGGTCGCTGAAGGAGGGAGACGAGGTCGAAGTCTTCCTCGAGCATCTGGAGGATCAGGACGGGGCGGTGGTACTGTCGAAGAAGAAGGCCGACTTCATGCGGGTCTGGGAGAAGATCCGCCACGCCTTCGAGAACGATGAGCCGGTCGAGGGCACCCTGATGAAGAAGATCAAGGGGGGCGTGGTGGTCAGCGTGATGGGGGTCGATGCCTTTCTTCCCGGGTCGCAGATCGCACTCCGCCGCGTGCCCAACATCGACGAGCTTCTCGGGTCGTCGTATGAATTCAAGATCATCAAGCTGAACAAGCGTCGCCGCAACATCGTCGTGAGCCGCCGGGTCATTCTCGAAGCCGATCGAGCCAACAAGCGCGAGTTCCTCATGAAGGAGCTCGAGGTCGGCCAGGTGCGGACCGGTGTGGTGAAGAACATCACCGACTTCGGGGCCTTCATCGACCTCGGGGGAGTTGACGGTCTCCTGCACATCACCGACATGTCCTACGGCCGGGTGTCTCACCCGTCGGAAATGGTGGCCATCGGGAAGGAAGTCGAGATCAAGATCCTCGACATCGACTGGCAGCGGGAGCGGATCAGTCTCGGCATGAAGCAGTTGCAGTCGTATCCGTGGAAGGATGTGGCCGAGAAGTATCCCGTGGGCAGCCGGGTGCAGGGCAAGGTCGTGTCCATCACCAACTACGGGGCCTTCGTGGAACTCGAGCCGGGCATCGAGGGGCTGGTCCACATCTCCGAGATGAGTTGGACCCGCAACGTGCGTCATCCGTCGAAGATCGTCAGCATCGGCGAGACCATCGATGCGGTGGTCCTGAAGGTGGACGAGGGCGACGAGAAGATCTCTCTCGGCATGAAGCAGACCGAGCAGGACCCGTGGATGACGCTCCCGGAGAAGTATCCCGTCGGGACCCGGATCACCGGCAAGGTCCGCAACCTGACCAGCTTCGGCGCATTCGTGGAGCTCGAGCCCGGCATTGACGGCCTGATCCACATCTCCGACATGTCCTGGACCAAGCGGGTGCAGCACCCGAGCGAGGTGGTCAAGAAGGGGGACACCGTCACCGTTCTGGTCCTCAACATCGATGGCGAGAACAAGCGGATTTCCCTGGGGCTCAAGCAGGCGGCCGAGGACCCCTGGCTCACCATCGGCGAGACCTACCCGGTCGGCACCGCGATCAAGGGTCGCATCGTGCGCCTCATGGACAAGGGTTTCGTGGTCGACATGGGCTCGGATCTCGAAGGGTTCGTTCCCGTGTCCCAGATGGGACAGGAGCACGAGAACGTCGAGGACCCCGCGGAGGTGGTGAAGGAGGGGCAGGTGGTGGAGGCCTCGATTCTCGAGGTGGATCCGATCCACCATCGGATCGTGCTCGAAGTCACGGGCTATCCCGACGAACCGATCATTCCGCCGGTCCGGCCCGTCTACGAGGACGACCCGGTCGACGATGACTGAGCCGATCGGGGGCTCGGATCCCCGGTGATTCTCCGCGCGGGGTCGGGATCCATGACTCCCGGCCCCGCGCCGTTTTGACCTTCCTCCTCGGGCAGGGCAGATTCCCCTCTCTATGCCAGATTCCCACGCACGTCTCGACACCCTTCGGCAGCACCAGGCCGAAGCGGAGCAGGGGGGGGGTCCGAAGCGGATCGCCCAGCAGCACGCCAAGGGCAAGCTGACCGCCCGGGAGCGTCTCGATCTCCTGCTCGATGAGGGCAGCCTGGTCGAATTCGACCGGTTCGTCACCCATCGGTGCGACGACTTCGGTCTGGCGGATCAGAAGATCCCGGGGGACGGTGTGGTGACCGGATACGGAAGGATCAACGGGAAACTGGTCTACGTCTTCTCCCAGGACTTCACCGTGTTCGGCGGCTCGCTGTCGGAAACCCACGCCCAGAAGATCTGCAAGGTGATGGATCTGGCGGTGCGGAACGGGGCCCCCATCATCGGCCTGAACGACTCGGGTGGCGCTCGGATCCAGGAAGGCGTGGCTTCCCTGGGGGGATACGCGGACATCTTCCTCCGGAATACTCTCGCCTCCGGCGTCATTCCTCAGATCTCCGTGATTCTCGGTCCCTGTGCCGGCGGAGCGGTGTACAGTCCCGCCATCACGGACTTTGTGTTCATGGTGCGCGGCGTCAGCTACATGTTCGTCACCGGACCCAACGTCGTGAAGACCGTCACCCATGAGGAAGTGACCTTCGAGGGACTCGGCGGAGCGGATGTCCATGCCGAGACCAGCGGACTCGCCGCGAGTGTGTTCGACTCCGAGGCGGAGTGCCTCGCCGCCGTGCGGGATCTGATGGCGTTCCTTCCGGCCAACAATCTCGATGATCCCCCGCGGCATCCCTCCACCGACCCCGAGGATCGGCGGGAGGCCTCGCTCCTGGACGTGATCCCGGACCTCTCCTCGCAGCCGTATGACATGCACGACGTCATCGGCGCCGTCGTGGACGACGGACGATTCGTCGAGATTCACGCGGCCTGGGCCGGCAACATCCTCGTGGGATTTGCCCGTCTCGGAGGCGAGCCGGTGGGGGTGGTGGCCAACCAGCCCGCGGTCCTCGCCGGAGTTCTCGACATCAACGCCTCGGTCAAGGCGGCCCGGTTCATCCGGTTCTGCGATGCCTTCAACATCCCGCTGGTCACCCTGGTGGACGTGCCGGGCTTCCTTCCCGGAGTGGCCCAGGAGCATGGGGGCATCATCCGGCACGGCGCCAAGTTGCTGTACGCTTTCTGCGAGGCCACCGTGCCCAAACTCACGGTGATCACCCGCAAGGCGTACGGCGGCGCCTACGACGTCATGAGTTCCAAGCACATCCGGGGCGACATCAACCTCGCCTGGCCGACCGCCGAGATCGCCGTGATGGGTCCGAAGGGGGCGGTGGAAATTCTCTTCCGCGAGGAAATCCGGACGGCGGAGGATCCCGAGGCCGAGGCGCAGCGGCGCATCGAGGAATACACCGCCACCTTTGCCCATCCCTATGCGGCGGCCGCCCGAGGCTACGTCGACGACGTGATCGATCCCCGGGACACCCGCCCTCGGCTGATCGACGGGCTGCGGATGCTGCGCACCAAGCGGGACCGCAACCCCGCGAAAAAACATGGCAACATTCCTCTCTGAGAGGGCCGGGGGCCGGTCATGAAGCGCATCCTGATTGCCAATCGCGGGGAGATCGCCCTGCGCATCATCCGCGCCTGCCATGAGGAGGGGCTCGAGGCGGTGGCGGTCTATTCCGACGCCGACCGGCAGAGCCCCCATGTGCGCGCGGCCGACACCGCGATTCTGATCGGGGGAGCCGCTCCCTCCGAGAGCTACCTGTCGATCCCCCGCCTGATCGCCGCGGCCCGGGAGAGCGGGGCTGGAGCGATCCACCCGGGCTATGGATTCCTGGCGGAACGAGCCGCCTTTGCCGACGCGGTGGCCGAGGCCGGGCTGGTGTTTGTCGGTCCTCCGGCGGATGCCATCCGGGCGATGGGGGACAAGACGGAGGCCCGCCGCCGGATGAAGGAAGCCGGCGTGCCCGTGGTGCCCGGCACCGAGGAGCCGATCACCGAGGGGAAAAGGGCTCATGACCTGGCGGACTCCCTCGGGTATCCCGTGATGGTCAAGGCGGCCGCCGGCGGGGGAGGGAAGGGAATGCGCGTGGTGCGGGAAGCCGGGGAACTCTCCGCGGCCCTCCGCGCCGCCGCCTCCGAGGCCGACCGGTCCTTCGGCGACGCGGGGGTGTATCTCGAAAAGTTCATCGAGCGGCCCCGGCACGTCGAGATTCAGATCCTGGCCGACCAGGAACGCGCCGTTCATCTCGGCGAGCGGGAGTGCTCGATCCAGCGGCGACACCAGAAGCTGCTGGAGGAAGCCCCCTCTGTCGCGGTGTCCCCGGCCCTTCGCGAACACATGGGGCGCGCGGCCGTGGCAGCGGCCCGGGCGGTGGGCTACCGGGGAGCGGGAACCTGTGAGTTCCTGCTCACGGCCGGTGGCGAGTTCTACTTCCTGGAGATGAACACCCGGATCCAGGTGGAACACCCCGTCACCGAGATGGCGTATGGGGTGGATCTCGTGCGGGAACAGCTCCGGATCGCGCGGGGACTGCCTCTCAGTCTTCCCTCCCGGGACCTGGCGCCGCGGGGGTGGGCCATGGAGTGCCGGATCACCAGCGAGGACCCGGCCAACGGATTCCTCCCCACCACGGGGCGGATAACCTATCTTCAGATTCCCTCCGGTCCCGGCGTCCGCTGGGACTCGGGCGTCACGGTCGGCGATGACGTCACCCTCCACTACGACTCGATGCTCGCCAAGCTCATCGTCAGAGCCCCCACGCGGGACGCCTGTGTGGCCCGGATGCGGAGGGCACTCGACGAGCTGGTGGTGGTGGGAGTGGCCACCAACCAGGCCTTCCACCGCCGACTCCTGGCTGACGCCGAGTTCCAGCGGGGCGAGATCGACATCCAGTTCCTCGACCGCCGGTCCGACCTTCTCCAGGCACCCTCCGATCCGGAACGCGATCTCACGCTCGCCATCGTGGCCGCGCTGGCCGAGGACGAGAGCCGTCGCCAGAGCCGCCCGGCAGTGGCCCCGGAAGGGACCCGGGCGGACACCGCCAGCACCAGCGCCTGGCGTCAGGCGGCACGGCACGAGGGAGTGAGGTGATTCCCGCCGTCCGGATCGAGCGGGTCGCCGCCGGGGGGGATGGGGTGGGACACCTGACCGATGGCCGGGTCGTGTTCATCCCCGCCACGGCCCCGGGCGACCTGGTGGAACCGCGGGATATTCGTCTCTCCGCGCGGTTTGCCCGGGCCTGGCCAGGGCGGGTGGTGGAACCGGGACCGGGACGGATCGAGGTCCCCTGCGACCACCTTCGGAAGGACGGATGTGGGGGGTGCCAGCTCCAGCACCTGGCCGAACCGGCCCAGCAGGAGGCCCGGAAAAGGATCGTGGGAGACGCACTCCGGCGGATCGGGAAGCTCGCCCTGGAGGATCCCCCTCTCTGTGCCGCCGAATCTCCCTGGGGATACCGGACCCGGATCACTCTGCACCGGTGCAGGAACGGAACCTTCGGCTTTCACCAGGCCGAACGCCCCGGCGAGGTTTTCCCGCTGCGGTACTGCCTCATCGCGCGGGAGGAACTCAACGCCCTCTGGGAAGAGCTGTCGCCTCTCGCGGCCACTCTTCCTGCCTCGGTGACCCGTTTGACCCTCCGGGTGGACGCGGGGGGGGGGATGCACTGTGTGCTCCATGTCGACGGTTCCGGGCATCCGGACCCCGCGCCTGTGGTCGAGATCCAGGGGAAATTGGCGTCCTGGGGACAGGAGGCCACCTTCTGGAGCGAAGCCCGCGGAGGCGAGAGTGTCCCGATGGCAGGGGCGGCGGGCCCGTCCTCCGCGATGGTCTTCGAGCAGGTCCATCCCGCCATGGCCGAGACCATCCGCCGTTGGGTGATGGAACGGCTTGCCCCGGAGGCCGGGCAATCCTGGTGGGATCTCTATGCCGGTACCGGGGAAATGACCGATCGCCTGGCCCGAAAGGGCGCCGCGGTGGAGAGCGTGGAGCGGGACCGGGAGGCCGTGGCTCTGGCCTCCCGCTCCGGCATCGCGGGGGTCCGCCGTCATGTTGGGAGCGTCGAAGAGTGGATCTCTCGGCTGGCCCCTCCGCACGGCGTGCTGGTCAACCCTCCCCGAACCGGGCTCACGCCGGCGGTGTGCGCGGGGCTGGGGGCCTCGGGGGCCCGGAGGATGGCATACATCTCCTGTGATCCCGCCACCCTGGCGCGGGATCTGAGGCACCTGGGCGACCGCTACGGGGTGTCGGCCGTGCAGGCCTTCGACCTCTTTCCCCAAACGGCCCACGTCGAGGTGGCTGTGATCCTGGAGCGGCGATGAAATACCATGTGACAGTCGGGGGCACGGCGGTGGAAGTGGAAGTCGATGGTGACACCGTCCGGATCGGAGATCGGGTCGTGATGGCCACCCTTCGCCGGATCCCGGGAACGCCGCTGGTTCACCTGGTGGTGGGTGGGGCGTCCGGGGTTTTCCCCTTGGAGGGCGTGGGCCGGGGGCGGTGGCGCCTCCAGGATCGGGGAGAAGACATCGAGGTGGAGGTGCTTGACGAACGGACCCGGCACATTCGCAGTTTGCTCGGGGTCAGCAAGGCGCAGGCCGGGCCGTCCCGCATTGTGGCTCCCATGCCGGGTCTGGTGCTGCGGGTCCAAGTGGCGGTGGGAGACACGGTGGGAACCGGGGACGGGCTCCTGGTGCTGGAGGCGATGAAGATGGAGAATGAAATCAAGGCCCGCGGGACCGCCGTCGTGGCCCGGGTCCTGGTGACCCCGGGCCAGGCGGTGGAGAAGGGGGCCCCCCTGATCGAGTTCGAGGCCTCTGGCGGGGCTTGACCTAACCACTTATCCGGGGATATTTTGCAAAGCTATTCCCGAAACCGGGATCAGAAGGTCAAACGCTCAAGACGGACCGCGGTCACATGAAGACATTTTCGGCCAAGCCGCAGGACCAGACCCACGAATGGCATCTGGTGGATGCCACCGATGTGCCCCTCGGGCGCCTCGCGAGTGTGGTGGCCCAGCTTATTCGCGGGAAACACAAGCCCACGTACACCCCCCACATGGACGGTGGGGATTTCGTGGTGGTCATCAACGCCTCGAAGGTTCACCTGACGGGCCGGAAGCTCGACCAGAAAACATATTTCAAGCACACCGGGTACATGGGGCATGAGCGGCACACGCCCGCACGCAACCTCCTCGCATCTCACCCCGACCGGGTGATCGAAAAGGCGGTGTTCGGGATGCTGCCCAAGACCTCCCTGGCCCGCCAGAAACTGAGGGGCAAGCTCAAGGTGTATGGCGGGGACCAGCACCCGCACCAGGCCCAGCAACCGAAGACGTTCAGCCTCGAGGTGACCGCATGAGTGACGAATCCGCGTTCCGGTGGCAGGCCATAGGCCGGCGGAAAACTTCCGTGGCACGGGTCTACCTGACACCGGGCAGCGGCAGATGGGATGTGAATGGACGGACCCTCGGGGACTATTTCCCCCGCCCCTCCCTGGTGCAGCACATTCAGCAGTCCTTCACGGCCACCGACACGCTCGGCGCATTCGACGTCAAGGCCCATCTCGACGGAGGGGGTGTGAGCGGTCAGGCCGGGGCGCTGCGCCACGCCATCGCGCGTGCGCTGGTCGAGGCCGATGCGATGCACCGGACCAAGCTCCGGGCCGCGGGACTCCTCACCCGGGATCCCCGGGCGGTGGAGCGGAAAAAGCCGGGTCGGCCAGGAGCCCGGAAGCGCTTCCAGTTCTCGAAGCGGTAGTTCATCCTGCACGGCAGGGGGCATGGTGCCGCCTGCCGCACTCGGTACATCGCTGGATCGCGGTCTGGGTGCCCCCGCGGGGGTCGGGCCTCGGGACGAAGGCGGTGGACGACCAACCCTCTCGGTAGAAGGACGACACGGAACGCATGGCACAGCCCCAGGTGCAGGACCTCCTCGAAGCCGGAGTCCATTTCGGCCATCAGACCCGCCGGTGGAACCCGAAGATGCGCCGTTTCATCTTTGCGGAACGCTCCGGGATCTACATCATCGACCTTCAGAAGACGCTCCGGCAAATCCAGAAGGCGCAGGAACTGCTCCGCTCCGTGATCACACGCGGCGAAGGGATCCTGTTCGTCTGCACCAAGAAGCAGCTCAAGGCGCTGGTCCAGGGGGAGGCCGATCACGCGGGCGCGTTCTGGGTCACCGAACGGTGGCTGGGCGGAACCCTCACCAACTTCCAGACCATCAAGAAGCAGATCCGGCGTCTCAAGGACCTGGAACAGGGAACCGACGAGGGCGGATTCGAGAACTACACCAAGAAGGAGCGCCTGCTGTTCGAGCGGGAGCGGGTCAAGCTGCTCCGCAACCTGGAGGGGCTCAAGCAGATGGGTCGCCTCCCGGGTGCGCTCTTTGTGGTGGATGCTCGGAAGGAGAAGATCGCGATCCAGGAGGCGAACAAGCTCGGGATTCCGGTCGTGGCCATCGTGGACACCAATGCCGATCCCGATCCGATCACGGTTCCGATCCCCGGCAACGACGACGCGATCCGGTCCGTGTCCCTCATCACGCGCGCGCTCGGTGAGGTGATTCGGGAGGCCCGGATGGCCGCCCCCACCCGCGAGGGTGTGGAGGACGCCGATGCCGAAACCTACAGCACCGACACCGGCACCGAAGGGGATCCCGATGCCGATCGGCGCCGTCGCCGACCCACCCGCAAGCGGCGGCCCAAGCCCGAAGCGATTGCGGCCCGCCTCAAGGGAGACGGCGGCGAGACCGCGGAGGTTGAACCGGCGTCGAGCGGCGACGCCAGCGCCTGAGGGACGGTTTCACACCGGCCCGTTCCCGCCGCCAACGGTTCCGGCCGAAGGCGGCGGTCGTTCTAAGGGGCCCCGGGTAGAGGCCGGGACCCCGAATCATGCACCACCTACCCAGAGAAGAAGACCATGGCGATCTCGACCAAGGACATCAGTGAACTGCGCGCCCGGACCAGTGCCGGGATGATGGATTGCAAGAAGGCCCTCGACGAGGCCGAGGGTGACATGGAGCGTGCCGCCGAACTGCTGCGGGCCAAGGGCATCGCCAAGGCGGAGAAGAGGGTCGGCCGGTCCACCACCCAGGGGCTGGTGAACATCGAAGCTGCCCCGGATGGATCCCGGGCTTCGATCATCTGCCTGACCTGCGAAACCGACTTCGTGGCTCGCACCGATGACTTCGTGGCGCTCGCCGCCCGTCTCGCCTCCCGGGCTGCCGCGGTGAAGGCCGAGGACGCCCCGGCCTTGCTCGCGGCTCCGGCCGAAGAGGGGGGGACCGACACGGTGGCGGATCTCGTGCAACGGATGTCCGGCACGACGGGAGAGGCGGTGAACCTGAGCATGGCGGCGACTTTCGCTCCGGTCGCCGGGACCGTGGGGCAGTACCTGCACCACAACCGGCAGGTGGGCGTTCTCGTGGAGGTGTCGGGGGCCGGGGCGCGGACCCCCGAGGGCCAGGCTCTGGCGCGGGAATTGGCCATGCACGTCGCGTCCGCGGATCCCGTGGCGGTTCGCCCCGAGGACATCGCGGCCGACCTCGTGGACCGGGAACGGCGCATCGCCGAGGAGCAGGTGACGGCCGAGGGGAAGCCTGAGGCGGTCCGTTCCAAGATCGTCGACGGGAAGGTGCGGAAATTCCTCTCCGAGCGCGCTCTGCTCGAACAGCCCTTCGTGAAGGACGACAAGACCTCCGTGGGCCAGGTCGTGGCGGCCGCGGCGAAGGCGGCGGGCGGTGATCTGACGGTCGTTCGGTTCGTCCGGGTCCGCATCGGGGAGTCCTGATGGGGCTGATTTACCGCCGTGCCCTGCTCAAGATTTCCGGGGAGGCCCTTGCCGGAGGCAAGGGGGTCGGCCTCGACTTCGGCGTGGTGGAACGACTCGCCGAGGAGATCAAGGGCGTCCATGCCCTTGGGGTGCACCTGGGCCTGGTGGTGGGCGGGGGCAACATCGTGCGCGGAACAGTGGCGAGCCAGGAGGGACTCGACCGCGTGTCCGCGGACTACATGGGCATGCTGGCCACGGTGATCAACGCTCTGGCGCTCCAGGATGTCCTGGAACGAATCGGGGTGCAGACCCGGGTGATGACGGCCATCCGGATGGAGTCCCTCGCCGAGCCGTACATCCGGCGACGGGCCCTCCGGCACCTGGAAAAGGGCCGGTTGGTTATCTTTGCCGCAGGCACGGGGAACCCGTTCTTCTCCACCGATACCGCCGCCGTGTTGCGGGCCCTGGAGATCGAGGCTGAGGTGATCCTCAAGGCCACGTCTGTGGATGGGGTCTACACCGGAGATCCGAAGACCGACCCCACCGCGACCTTCATACCCGACCTCTCGTTTCAGGAGGCCCTGGTGCGCGGCTACGCGGTCATGGATGCGAACGCCTTTGGTCTCTGCAAGGCCAACAATCTGCCGATCGTTGTCTTCAACATCCAGCAGCCCGGGGCCGTGGCCCGGATCCTCCACGGCGACCGGGTGGGGACCCTCGTCCGATGACTACCATTGCGGAATACCTGGCACATGCCAAGGACGGCATGCATAAAACGGTCGAGAACACCCGCCGGGAGTTCTCCGGCATCCGGAGTGGCAAGGCCACCACCAGCCTTCTCGACCTGGTCAAAGTCGAGGCGTATGGCTCGACCGTTCCGCTCAATCAGGTCGGACTGGTGGCCGCTCCCGAAGCCCGACTGTTGACCGTGCAGGTATTCGACCAGTCCCTCGTCACCGCCGTGGAAAAGGCCATCATGAGTTCGGGGCTCGGCCTCAATCCGGCCACGGCCGGAAACCTTCTGCGCATTCCGCTCCCCCCGCTCACCGAGGAACGGCGGAAGGATCTGGTGCGCCTCCTGCACAAGGTGGCGGAAGAGGGTCGTATTGGTGTGCGACATCACCGGACCGAGAATCTGAGCCGGATCCGAAAGCTCGAGAAGGTGCCGGAGGATGACAAGACCCGGGCGGAGAAGGAGATCCAGAAGCTCACCGACGATCACATCCGCCAGATCGAGGAGATGGTCGCGGCGAAGGAAGCGGAGATCATGGAAGTGTGACCGGCTCCATTGACTCGCTTACCGCCGTCCGGGTCCACGGCGCGGTTCCGGCACACATCGCCATCATCATGGATGGAAACGGGCGCTGGGCCCAGGCCCGCAACCTGCCCCGGCCCGCAGGCCACCAGGCCGGGATGGCGGCCGTGCGCGAGGTGGTGGAGGGAGGACTCCAGGCTGGGGTGCAGGTACTGACCCTCTTCGCCTTCAGCCAGGAGAACTGGCAACGACCCGCCCCCGAGATCGACGCCCTGATGCAGCTGCTCGAAGAGTATATCGCCCGCGAAGCGGCCGAACTCGCCGCCCAGGGTGTGGCCGTGCGCTTCCTGGGAGAGCTCGATCGGCTCTCCCCCTCCGCCCGCTCGGCCGCCGAGCATCTCATGCGCGAAACCGCGAGTGGAACCGCACTCGCCCTCAATCTCTGCGTGTCCTACGGGGCCCGCGCCGAGATTGCGCGGGCGGCCCG
Source organism: Gemmatimonadales bacterium (assembly GCA_039794085.1). GTDB lineage: Bacteria > Gemmatimonadota > Gemmatimonadetes > Gemmatimonadales > GWC2-71-9 > OFTM291. The sequence continues at coordinate 77,628 of JBDIWC010000002.1, read as the reverse complement.
GCGCCTGGCGGCCCGGGTGCATGCCGGCGAGATGATCGTCGAAGCCATTGACGAGGCGGCGGTGGCACGAGAACTCTACACAGCCTCCTGGCCCGATCCCGACCTCTTGATTCGCACGTCGGGGGAGTACCGTCTGTCCAATTTTCTTCTGTGGCAACTGGCCTACGCCGAGTTCCACGTGACTCCCGTCCTCTGGCCCGACTTCACGAGGGAACACCTCTACCAGGCCATCCACGATTACCAACAGCGCGATCGCCGCTTCGGGCGCGTGTCCCGGTAGGAGACGACTCATGGCGAGCAACCTGACCCAGCGCCTGGGAGTGGCGGCTGTCGCCATCCCAGCCGCCGTTGTGATTCTCTGGTACGGCGGGATCCCCCTGGCCCTCCTCCTCGCCGCGGTCGGTGCCCTCGGAATCCGGGAACTGTTCGACCTGGCCAACCGCACCGGGGTGAAGGCACTGACCGTGGTGGGAATGAGTGGGGCCGCCGCCGTCGCACCTCTCATGTGGATGGCGGTGCAGCCCGGTGCACTGGGCAGCGGCCTCCGGGCCGGCTGGCCCCTGCTGGCGCTGGGGTGGCTCCTGGTGGTCCTCGTGGCCACACTCGCGGTTCGCCCGCCCGGCAGCAGACCCCTCGCGGCGGCCGCCATCACCGTTCTGGGTGTGACCTACTGCGGCGTACTCCCGGCCACCCTCCTCCTGCTCCGGCACGCCGGTCATGGGACCATGTCCTGGGCCGGAGCGTGGCTCGCCCTCCTTCCCCTCGTGATCACCTGGATCTGCGACAGCGCCGCGATGGCGGCGGGGAAGGCGATGGGCGGGCCCAAGCTCGCTCCCACGGTGAGCCCGGGGAAGACCCGGGCGGGCGGAGTGGCGGGCCTGATCGGAGGAGTGATCGCCGCCCTCGCCATGCTGCACCTCCTGGGACCGGCCGGTGTCCATATCCACGCCTCGGAGCTCCTCATCCTCGGTCTCGCGGTGAGCGTCGTGGCCCAGCTCGGAGACCTGGTCGAGTCGCTCTTCAAGCGGGAAGCGGGGGTGAAGGACTCCAGTGCCCTCATCCCGGGACATGGTGGAGTCCTCGATCGGTTCGACTCCCTCTACTTTGCCATCCCGGTTGCCTGGGGGCTGCTCCGGACCTTCGGAACCCTCTGATGCTCGGGGTCGCGATCCTCGGCTGCACCGGATCGATCGGGGCGAGCACCCTGGCGGTCCTCGATCGGCATCCGGACCGCTATCGCGTGGTGGCCCTCACGGCCGGCCGAAACCGCGACGCGCTGGACGCCCTGGCCCGCCGCTGGTCTCCCGCTCTCTCCGGGTTGGCCTCCGAGGGCCGCGAGCTTCTCCTGGCCGCGGCCACCCACCCCGACGTGGACGTGGTCGTCAACGCGGTGGTCGGATTTGCGGGCCTGGATGCAACGCTGGCGGCACTTGCCGCGGGCAAGAGGGTGGCCCTGGCCAACAAGGAGTCGCTGGTGGCCGGCGGCGACCTGGTCCTCGACGCCGCCCGCCGGGGAGGCGGGGTCCTCGTTCCGGTCGATTCCGAGCACAGCGCCGTGCTGCAATGCCTGGAGCGAGGATGCACTCAGCACGTGTCCCGGCTCATCCTGACGGCGTCGGGGGGGCCCTTTCGCACCTGGGATCTGGAACGGGTGGCCCGGGCCACCGTGGCCGAGGCGCTCTGTCACCCCACCTGGAGCATGGGACGGAAGATCACTATCGACAGCGCCACGCTCGCCAACAAGGCGCTGGAGATCATCGAAGCGCATTTTCTGTTCGGGCTGGGCTATGACCAGCTCGATGTGGTGGTCCACCCCCAGAGTATCGTCCATGCCCTGGTGGAGTTCGTGGACGGCAACGTCCTCAGCCAGATGAGTTTCCCGAGCATGGAGCTTCCCATCATGTATGCCCTGACCTGGCCTGAGCGCATCGCGGATGCGGGCCCCCGGCGATTCGACCCCGTCGCCGCGTCCGGCCTGACGTTCGAAGCCGTTCGGCGGGACGCCTTTCCCGCCTTCGATCTCGGAGTGGCCGCCGGGCGCGCGGGAGGAACGGCCCCCGCGGTGTTCAACGCGGCGAATGAAGTGGCCGTGGCGCATTTTCTCGACGGTGCGCTCCCCTTCGGAGGGATCGCCGAGGTGATCGACGCCGTGCTGTCCGACCATGTGCCTGTTCCCGCCGGGAGTGTCAGCGTGGTACAGGAGGCCGATCGCTGGGCCCGCGCCGAGGCCACGCACCGGGCGGAGCGTCGGTCATGAGTGGCGCCCTGTTCACCATTCTCTCCCTGATCGTGGTGCTCGGCGTCCTCGTGTTCATTCACGAGGCGGGGCATTTCCTCGCCGCCAAGGCCGCCGGAATCCATGTCCACCGGTTTTCCCTTGGCATCGGGGCCCCGATCCGATGGCTGACCATTACGCGAGGCGGAACCGAATACTCCATCTCCTGGCTCCCGCTGGGGGGCTATGTGAAGATGGCGAGCCGCGAGGAGGATGCGGCGATGGGGGCGCTCGAGGGCGAAGCCAGCGCCGCCACCATTCCACCCGACCAGGTGTTCGAGGCCAAGCCGGTCTGGGTGCGGATGATCGTCATCCTGGCTGGCGTGACCATGAACGCGCTCTTCGCCTGGCTGGTCTTCTCCGCGCTGCTCTATCGGAACGGCGAGGCGGTGACCCCGGTGACGCGCTTCGGCGCGCTGACTGAGGAGGCCCTGCCGCCGGAAGCCGAGGGATTGCGCACCCTCACTCCCGGTGACAGCATCACCACCGTCAATGGGCGACCGGTGTCGAGCTGGAACGACATCCAGGAGGGAATCCAGCGCTCGGCTGGGGATAGCGTGGTGCTCGGGGTGGCCGGACGGGACCCCGTCGTGCTGGCCATCCACCAGGACGCGCTGGATCAGCGCATCCGGGCCGCGGTGGCGCTCCAGCCGTATCTCACGCCGGTCATCGGACAACTCGTGGAGGGCGGCCCCGCCGACCGTGCCGGGTTGCAGCCCGGGGATACCATTCTGGCCGTGGACAGTGTGGCGACCCCGCAGTGGGCCGAGGTGGTGGGACTCCTTGGGGAGCGCGCTGGAGACTCGCTGACCGTGACCGTGTCCCGGAGCGGGGACAGTGTGCGGGTCACCCTCGTGCCCGACGCCTCGCCCACCGACACCCTGGCGGACGGGAGGGCCCGGGGCATCATCGGGGTGGTCCTGGCCAGCCCGACCCGTCGCGATCCGGTGACCCTGGCCCAGGCCCTGGCCGGGGGGTGGCGGGAAACGGCCAACTGGTCGACCCAGATCGTCCGCTCGGTGCGCGGGATGCTCTTCGGCCGGGTGTCGAGCCGCGACGTCGGCGGTCCCATCCTGATAGGTCAGCTCGCCGCCCAGACCGCCCGGGCGGGGTTCGAACCCTTCCTCGCGTTCATGGCGGTCATCTCGGTCAACCTGGCGGTTCTGAACCTGCTTCCGATTCCGGTGCTGGACGGGGGACAGTTTCTCTTTCTCCTCGGCGAGGCGGTCCTGCGCCGCCCCCTCTCCCTCAAGCTCCGCGAACGGCTGACCATGGTGGGCCTGGCGCTTATCCTGGCGTTGATGGTTCTGGCCTTCTCCAACGACATCCGGCGGCTACTCGGCCTGTAGGGGCGGTGGCACGCGGGGGGGGCTTCGTGTCCTTCGTGTCTTCGTGTGCTTCCTTGTGGGGAAGTGGGAAGGGGTGATCCGGCCGCCTACCCGGGATCCGAGTCGTGCGGAGTCCGGCTGGATTGGATTGGAACCACGAAATACACGAAAATGCACGAAAGGGAGCGTCCGGACGTCACCGTCATCGCCAATCTGGTGGTGGGGAGTGGCTTGGCACTCTTCGCGGCTTCGCGTGAGCTCTTCCGAGAAGTGAGGGGAAATTCACGAGGATCCCGGCGATGCCCACCCCTTCGTGCCTTCGTGCCTTCGTGCGAGTCCATTCCGGATTCCGGCCCGATGACGGTGTCCGCGTCCCCCCCCCATTCGCGGCTTCGCGTTACCCCGTCTGGGTTGTGGGCGGGGAGTGACCTCCCTTGCTCACCGGGCAGAGTCGTGCAGAGCCCGGCTCGTGCTGAATGGGAACCACGAAAGACACGAAAATACACGAAAGACCCTTCGACCTCATCCCCACCACCACGTTGGTGGTGGGGAGTGGCTTGGCACTCTTCGCGTCTTCGCGTGACCCCGTCTGGGTTGTGGGCGGGGAGTGACCTCCCTTGCTCACCGGGCAGAGTCGTGCAGAGCCCGGCTCGTGCTGAATGGGAACCACGAAAGACACGAAAACGCACGAAAGGCCCCTCCCGACACTCACCACCATCACACAATTGGTGGCTGGGGGGGGCTTCGTGTCCTTCGTGCCTTCGTGTGAACTCTTCCGAAAAGTGAGGGGAGAGGAGTGGAAGTTCACGATGATCCCGTCGATGCCCACCCCTTCGTGTCTTCGTGTCTTCGTGCGAGCCCATTCCGGATTCCGGCCCGATGACGATGTCCGCGTTTTCCCCCCCTTCGCGTCTTCGCGTGACCCCGTTTGGGGTTGTGGGCGGGGGAATGACCCTCCCGCGTTGCGCCGAGAGTCGCGCCGTGGAACCCTGCGCCAGCGAATCGGAACCACGAAAAGCACGAAAACACACGAAACGCCCCTCCCGACCCCGTCACCATCACTATTGGGTGGCGGGGAGCGGATTGGCACTCTTCGCGGCTTCGCGTGACCCCTTCTTGGGGCGGCTGAAGGGGAGTGACCCTCACCTCTTCTTCGCGACTCCGCCGGGGGACTGGCCATCGAACCCCGGTTGAGGCATATTCCGATCTACTCACCCGGGCTTGCCACCCTGAACCGCCGGTATCCCAACGAAAGGGCCGCTCAATGCATTCGTGTGCGCGCACTCCCGGACTCCTGCTCGGCGTCACCCTCGCCGCTTGTGGCGGATCCGCCGGCTCGGGCCATGACCCCGCGCTCCGCACCGAGATCCGGGACAGTGCCGGCATCCGCATTGTGGACAACGGAAGCGCTGGAGGGGTCGTCTGGCGGGAGATTGACGAGATTCCCTTGGTGGAGATCGCCCCGGTCACCGGGGAGGGGGAACTCCTCCGGATCGTCGGGGCGCACCGGCTGTCGGACGGGAGCCTTGTGGTGGCGAGTGCCGGAACCAGCACGATCGCGATCTTCGACGCCGATGGAACCCGGCGGGCCACCTTCGGCCGGAAGGGCGGGGGCCCGGGCGAGTTCGAGGGGATGGTGTCGCTCGTCCCGCTTCCGGCGGACTCCTTCGGTGTCTGGGATGGATCCCACGCACGTCTGAGCATCTTTACCACGACCGGCCTGGCCCGCGAGGTGTCCTTTGCCGGGGAGGCGGGCGGAGGTGGTCGACGGACCGTGCTGGCGCATGCGGGGGACAACACCTGGCTGGTGCGGCCGGGCGGATTGAGTTTCGGTGGCAACTCCATCCCACAGTCCGGTGTGATCAGGGACACCACGCGATTTGCACTTCTCCAGGGCCCTCCCGGTCCGGTCGACACGCTGACGACCCTTCCCGCCGGGGAATCCTTCCTCTCCATCAGCATGGAAGGCAGCCGGATCCGGACCGTCGAAATCATGTCGCTCCCGGTGCGGCGGATGGCGCAGGCCGTCGTGGCCGATTCCCTGATCTGGGCCATGAGTTCGGATCGCTGGGAAATCGAGGGCCGGAGACGGGATGGTTCACTCGCCGGGCTGATCCGGATGGACGAGCCCACCAGGGCCTTTCCCCCGGACCTGTATGCGGCGATGAAGGAGGCGCGTATCGAGGCCACGGATCCCGGTCCCCAGCGGGAGCGGATCGCCACCGCCTGGGATAATTGGCCGGTGCCCGACCTGGAACCGGTGATGCAGGGCCTGAAACGGGCCTCGGACGGGACCCTCTGGGTGGAGCGCTACGCCGCTCTCGACACGATGCCGCGGATTCATGTTGTCTTCGACGGGGACGGGAGGGTCCTCGGAGAAGTCCGTCTCCCCCCCCGCTTCCGCACCATGGACGTCGGATCCGACTGGATTCTCGGCGTCTGGCAGGACGAGGACGACCTGGAGTGGGTCCGGATGTATCGGCTGGGAGCAGGGAGCAGGGAGTAGGGATCTCCGTGTAGGGGCGACGCGTGCGTCGCCCGTGCCGACCGGGGCAACAGAGTCAGCGATTCAGCTGGTTCGTGACACCTTTGCCAATCAGCCATAACAACTTGTAGGATAATATCATAGTACCTACCACCTGATGTTGTATATCCAGTACTTCTCGAGCCCGGTCCAGGGGAACTGGTCCGGTGATCTTGCTCTCCCTGAGTGGCAGATTCTCAGGCTTCTCTCGGGCGGACCCGGGCTCTCGGGGAAAGATGGACAAGGTCGGTCCGCCGGTCATCGGATCAGGAGTTGATTTCCCGACCGGACAGAAGCTATATTGAAATGCTATAGATGATTACGGTATCAAACGATGAAGGCCCGTCCGGGCCAGCCGAGGAAAGCAATGACGTACAACAAGCAGGCCGTGGTCGAGAAGCATCGCATGCATGAAACCGACACCGGGTCCACCCGGGTCCAGGTTTCGCTCCTCACCGAACGGATCAACTCCCTCACCGACCACTTCCGGACCCACGCCAAGGATCACCACGGGCGCCGCGGTCTGCTCAAGATGGTGGGATCCCGTCGGCGGTTGCTGACCTACTACAAGCGCACGGACCTCGAGGGGTACCGTGCCCTGATCGCCGAGCTGGGCCTCCGGCACTAGCCGCGGCGGTTCTGCGATGGCGTCCCACTCTGGGGGCGCCATCGTTGTATTGGCGTCTTCCTTCCAAATTGGGACACACACGTGCACAAGATTGAAACTGATTTCGCCGGACGGACCCTGACGCTCGAGACCGGGCGGATGGCCAAGCAGGCGGCGGGCTCCGTGCTGATCCGGTACGGGGACACGATGGTCCTCGCGGCCGTGACGGTCTCGCCCAACCTCTCCACCCTCCCGTTCTTCCCCCTCACAGTCGAGTATCGGGAAAAGACCTACGCGGCGGGCAAGTTTCCCGGCGGCTTCATCAAGCGGGAAGGCCGGCTCTCCGACAAGGAAACCCTCGCCTGCCGCCTGATCGACCGCTCGATTCGGCCCCTCTTTCCCGAGGGGTTCAAGAACGAGATCCAGGTCTTCGTCACCGTCATCTCGGCCGACCAGGAAAACGACGCCGATGTGATCGGGGCCACGGCGGCCGCGACGGCGCTCGCCCTCTCGAAGGTGCCCTGGAAGGGGCCCCTGGCCGCGGTGCGGGTGGGTCGCGTGGACGGGAACTGGATCCTGAATCCCACCTTCCAGCAGCTCGAGTTTTCCACCATCGATCTGGTCGTGAGTGGAACGGCCGACTCGATCGTGATGGTCGAGGGAGGCTCGCTCGAGGTCTCCGAGGCGGAGATGGTCGAGGCCTTGAAGGTGGCACAGCAGGGGATCCGCGACCTGGTGGCGATCACCGGACGCCTGATCGGGCAGGCCGCCCGCCCGAAGATGGAATGGACGCCTCCCGCCCGGGATGAGGCGCTGGTGAGCCGAGTCACGGCCCTGACCGAGAAGGCGATGGCCAAGGCGATCAACGCCAAGGACAAGGCCGGGAGGAGTGCCGGTCTGGCCCAGGTCAAGCGCGAGGTGAAGGAGGCCCTGGCGGCTGAGTTCCCGGATCGCGGCAAGGAGATCAGCCAGGAGATCGAGGAGATTGAGTACCGCGTCATGCGGGCTCAGGTGCTGGACAAGGGGGAGCGGGTGGATGGCCGCGATTGCGACACGGTCCGCCCCATCACCATCGAAACCGGCCTTCTCCCGCGGGCGCATGGATCGACCTTGTTCACCCGGGGCGAGACCCAGGCGTTGGTCGCCGTGACACTCGGTACCTCCGACGACGAACAGCGGATCGACAGCATCGACGTGGCGAGCGAAACCTCCAAGTCGTTCATGTTGCACTACAACTTCCCCCCCTACTGCACTGGCGAGGTGCGGATGATGCGGGGGACGAGCCGCCGCGAGATCGGCCACGGCGCCCTGGCCGAACGGGCCCTGCAGCCGCTGCTGCCCGACTTCGACTCCTTCCCCTACACCCTCCGGATCGTCTCCGAGATTCTCGAGTCGAACGGATCCTCCTCGATGGCGAGCGTCTGTGGTGGCGCCCTGGCGATGATGGATGCCGGGGTTCCCCTCAAGGCCCCCTGCGCCGGTGTGGCGATGGGGTTGATCAAGGAGGGAAAGAAGATGGCGATCCTCACCGACATTCTGGGGAGCGAGGACCATCTTGGCGACATGGACTTCAAGGTGGCCGGAACGAAGGACGGGATCACCTCGATTCAAATGGACATCAAGATCGAGGGCCTCGATCTGGCGATCATGTCGGATGCGCTGGACCGGGCCCGGGTGGGCCGGCTCCACATTCTCGGCGAAATGACCAAGGTGCTCGCCGAGCCCCGGGCCGAGCTCTCCCCCTACGCCCCGCGGATCTTCACGATCCAGATCAAGCCCGACAAGATCGGGGACATCATCGGTCCCAAGGGCAAGACGATTCGCGGAATCCAGGATGCCACCGGCGCCAAGATCTCGGTCGACGATTCCGGGATCATCACCGTGGCGGCTGTCGGGGGTGAGGCAGGGGCCAAGGCCCGGGACATGATCCAGGCCATCGTGGCGGAGCCGGAGATCGGCCGCGTGTACGAGGGCCCGGTCAAGAGCACGACCGCCTTCGGGGCCTTCGTGGAGATCATTCCCGGGGTGGAAGGCCTCCTCCACATCAGCGAACTGCAGCATGCCCGGACCGAGAAGACCGAGGATGTGGTGAAAAAGGGCGACATCGTCAAGGTGAAGCTCCTCGAGGTCGACGAGCGGGGCCGGATGCGTCTCTCCCGCAAGGCGTTGCTCCCGAAGGAGTAACCATGCAGGTTGAGACGTTGGATGAGGGCCTCGTCCGGTACACGGCACCCAACGGGGTGCGGGTGCTGGTCGAGGTGCTCCCCGCAGTGCGATCCGCCGTGGTGGGTGTCTGGGTGCGGACCGCGAGTGCCCATGAGTCCCCCGGGGCCATGGGGGTGTCCCATCTGCTGGAGCACATGGTGTTCAAGGGCACCCGTCGCCGGTCGGCCCGGGATCTGGCCCTGGCCCTGGAGGTGCGGGGCGGGAGTCTCGACGCCTGGACCTCGAGGGATCACACCTCCTTTCAAGCGCATGTGCTCGACGAGGATCTCCCCCTGGCGGTGGATATCCTCTCCGATCTCGTCATGCATCCCCTCCTCCGCGAGAGCGACTTGGCGCTGGAAAGGAACGTCGTCCTGGAGGAGATCCACGGGGTGCTCGACACCCCGGACGATCTGGTGTTCGACCTCCATGCCCGGGCCCTGTGGCCCACCCACCCGTATGGTTTCTCGATTCTGGGAACACCCGAGACCGTTCGGGGCCTCACCGCCGAAGATCTCGCGTCCCACCATCAGACCGGATACCACCTCGGCAACTGTGTGATTGCGGCGGCCGGACACCTCGAGCCCGAAGTGCTGCTTGCGGCATTGGATCGCGAGGGATGGTTCGCCCCTGATCCGGCCCGGCAGCCTCCCCGCGCACCGATCGTCGGGGCTCCTGCCGTGCGGGGTGCCGTGCACGAGGAGTCCCGCGACACGACCCAGGTGCACATGGTGATCGGGTCCGACACGATCACGGCCCGGGATCCCCGGCGCTACGCCCTGGCCGTGGCCGTCAATCTCCTGGGGGGAGGCATGTCGAGCCGCCTCTTCCAGCGGGTGCGCGAGGAACTGGGACTGGCCTATGCCGTCTACGCCTGGCAGCACCTCTACCAGGCGACCGGCGTGTTCGGTGTGTACGTCGGCACCCGGCCCGAGACGGCGGACGCGGCACGCGACGCGATCCTGGCGGAACTGGCGCGCGTGGCCTCGGAGGGCATTCCGGCCGGGGAACTGGCCGATGGCAAGCGTCAATTGAAGGGCCAACTCATGCTGTCGCTCGAGAGCCCCGCGAGCCGGATGCATCGGATGGCCTCCACCGAACTGCACCAGGACATCTGGCGACCACTCTCCCGGGTGCTCGCCGATATTGACGCCGTCACCGAGGCCGACGTGGCCGGGGTGGCGGCGGAGTTCCTCGCCCCGGCACGGCAAACCGTCGTGCGCCTGGGCCCCTGACCCCCATCGACCTTTGCCAGACGAGATCCACATGATCATCGGCGTGCCGCGGGAAATCAAGACCAATGAAAACCGGGTGGCCCTCGTGCCCGCCGGCGTGGAAATTCTGGTGGGGGCGGGGAATACGGTGTATGTCGAGGCGGGGGCGGGGGAGGGGAGCGGGTTCGCGGACTCGGACTATCAACAGGCGGGAGCGCGTCTGGAGCCCGCGGCGGCGGAGGTGTGGAACAAGGCCGAGATGATCATGAAGGTGAAGGAGCCGATCGCCACGGAGTGGCCCCACATGCGGGCCGGGCAGATCATTTACACCTACTTCCACTTCGCCGCCGCCGAGGAGCTCACGCGGGCGGTCATCGACTCCGGCGCGATTGCCGTGGCCTATGAAACCGTGCAGCTTCCGCACGGAGAGCTACCCCTCTTGACCCCGATGTCGGAGGTGGCCGGTCGGATGGCGGTCCAGGAAGGCGCCAAGTACCTGGAGAAGGTCTACGGAGGCCGGGGTGTGCTCCTCGGGGGTGTGCCCGGCGTGGCGCCGGCGGAGGTGCTCATCATCGGGGGAGGAGTCGTCGGCATCAACGCCGCCAAGATGGCCGCCGGGCTCGGCGCCACGGTCACGATTCTCGACGTCTCCCTCGACCGGCTCCGCTACCTCTCTGACGTCCTCCCCGCCAACGTCCGGACCGTGTACTCCAACCGCTACAACATTCTGGATGCCCTCACCCGGGCTGACCTGGTGGTGGGGGCCGTCCTCCTGCCGGGTGCCAAGGCGCCCAATCTCGTCACCCGGGCGGACCTGAGCGTCATGAAGGCGGGCGCCGTGATCGTGGATGTGGCGGTGGACCAGGGCGGGTGCGTGGAGACCATCCGTCCCACGACCCATGAGGATCCGGTCTATTTCGTCGACGGAGTCCTGCACTATGGCGTCGCCAACATGCCCGGGGCCGTTCCCCGCACCTCCACGCTGGCCCTCACCAATGCCACCCTGAACTACGGGCTCCGGTTGGCCCGCCTGGGATGGAAGACTGCCTGCCGGGAGGATCCGGCCCTCCGGCTCGGCCTGAACGTCGTGGAGGGGAAGGTGGTCTACCCCGGAGTGGCGGAAGCTTTCGGACTCCCGCTGGTGGATGCCACTTCGGTCTGCTGACCCGGCCATGCCAGAAATCCTCATCACCCGGCTCCCCCACGGCGAGGGACTTCCCCTGCCGACGCGCGCCACCGAGGGAGCCGCGGGGTACGATCTGGCCAGCGCGGAGGTCGTTGTCCTCCACCCGATGGAGCGGCGTCTGGTGGGAACCGGCTTCGCTGTGGCCGTACCCCCGGGGTTCGAGATCCAGATCCGGCCGCGGTCCGGGCTGGCCCTGAAGCATGGGCTGGGGCTCCCCAATGCCCCGGCCACGATCGACAGCGACTATCGTGGGGAGCTTCGGGTGGCCCTGGTCAATCTGGGCCAGGAACCGTTCGAGGTCCAACGTGGCATGCGGATCGCCCAGGCGATCGTGGCCCGGGTGGAGGTGGCCGCCTTTCGAGAGGTTCAGGAACTCCCGGGAACCGTCCGGGGGGCCGGAGGGTTCGGGAGCACAGGTGTATGAAGCTCGGTGTCGCGTTGGCGCGACGCCCTTGTTGAAGTTCATGGCGGCCACTACCTTAGGGACTCCATGGGAAATCGCACAACCGTCATGCCAGTGGACGGGGGCATTCGGGTCAGGTGCCAGTACGATTTGCGGGCTCGTGTTCAGCCCTGCGCGCAGTCCATCTTGAGTCCCCCGGTCCGTTGATGAAATTTCCGCTGTTCAACATGGGTGCCTGGCTGCCGGCGAATGAAATCGCGGTGGACCTCGGCACAGCCAACACCCTGATCTACGTCAAGGGGGAGGGTATCGTGCTCAACGAGCCCTCCGTCGTGGCGCTGGAGCGGTCCACCGGACGGATCAAGGGGATTGGTCTGGAGGCCAAGCGCATGCTCGGCCGGACGCCCGACGGGATCATCGCGGTGCGTCCCCTCAAGGACGGAGTGATCGCCGATTTCGATGTGACCGAGAAGATGCTCCGGTATTTTCTCAAGACGATCATCGACAAGCATTTCTTCCGGGTCAAACCGAAAGTCATCGTCTGCGTACCGTCCGGGATCACCGAGGTCGAGCGCCGGGCCGTGAGGGATTCCGCGGAAACCGCGGGAGCCAAGCAGGTGCTGATGGTGGCCGAACCGATGGCCGCCGCCATCGGTGTCGGTCTCCCGGTCGAGACGCCCACGGGCAACATGGTCATCGACATCGGGGGCGGAACCACGGAGATTGCGGTCATTGCCCTGTCCGGGATTGTGTCCGACACCTCGATCCGCATCGGAGGTGACGAGCTGGATCAGGCGATCGTGCAGTTCATGCGGAAGAACTACAACCTCCTCGTCGGGGAACCCACGGCGGAAGCGATCAAGATCAAGATCGGATCGGCCTTTCCTTCGGGAGACGAGCGGGAGATGGAGGTCAAGGGCCGGGATCTGGTGAGCGGCATTCCCAAAACCGTCCGGGTGCACTCCAGCGAAATCCGCGAGGCGGTCCAGGAGCCGGTACAGCAGATCGTGGACGCCGTGCGGCGAGCGCTTGAGATCACTCCCCCGGAACTGTCGAGTGACATCGTGGACCGCGGAATCATCATGACAGGGGGAGGGGCTCTGATCCGGGGGCTCGATCTGCTGCTGTCCCAGGAAACGGGGCTCCCCATCCATGTGGATGAGGATCCCCTGACCTGCGTGGTGCGCGGCACCGGACGGATCCTCGACGACTTCGAGAAGTACCGCAACGTGCTCTACAGCTGACGCCATGCGGCATCTTCCCGATCGGTCCCCCACCCGCCGGGATACTCTCCTCCTCACGAGTTGTGTTGTGCTCTCCGGGGCCGCTCTCGCCACCCCGACACCCCTCACCCAATCGCTGGCCAATACCCTGCGGGCCACCGCCCTCCGTCCGGTGGTCTGGCTGCAGGAGCGCGCCCTGGAAGGACGAACCAGCCGGAGCCGGTTCCAGGCCCTCGAGGCGGCCCGGGACACCCTCGCGCTGGGTGTCCTCGACCGTTCCGCCCTCCAGCAGGAGAATGACCGTCTGCGCCGTCTGCTGGACGTCGGGCCGCGGCTCGGCATGTGGTTCGTCGGAGCGGAGGTGCTTCATCAGCCGGTTCCCACCGATGGACGGACCCTTCTCCTCAGTGTCGGGAGGGAGGACGGCGTAAGGCAATATGACATCGTCCTCGTGCCCGAGGGGCTTCTCGGCGTTGTGGCGGAAGTGGGCCCCCGGTCCAGCATCGCCAATACCTGGGCCCACCCCGAGTTCCGGGTGTCGGGAGTGACCGCGGATGGCGCCGTGCTGGGAGTGGTCGCTCCCGGGGCGAGCACCCTGGCCACCGATGCGATTCTGGAGTTTCGCGGGGTCGCGTATCGGGATACCCTGGACGTGGGAACGGTGGTGGTCAGTGCTGGACTGGGAGATGTCTATCCCCGGGGAATTCCGATCGGACAGGTGATCGGAATCCGCCAGGAACAACCGGGATGGGAGAGGGTCTACGCCCTTCGCCCCCTGGTCAACCCCGGGATCGTGTCCCATGTGCTGGTGGCCCGGCCGGCCCGCGCGCCCTCCCCGCTCCTTCCCGGCGACAGTGGGGGATCGTGATGCGGGAACGCGAGGGACGCCTGGCGGTCTGGGGTATCATGGCCCTGCTGGTGGCCCTGCATTTCTATGTGCGTCCCCGGCTCTTTGCGGGGCGTGCGGCCCCCGATTTCCTGCTGGTGGCTCTGCTGTTGTATGCCATGCGCACCCGTCCCGGGGCCGCAGCCGTGGCGGGATGGGTCGTCGGGGTGACGGTTGATGTGCTGGGACCGGCCCGGTTTGGTGCCGGAGCCCTGGCCCACACGTTGGTGGCCTGGCTGGCCTCGTGGGGCCGATCGGTGTTTTTTGCGGACAATGTCCTGGTGAATGCGGGGTTCGTGGCCGGCGGCCTCTGGGTGCGGAACATCCTCACCCTCATGGCCAACGGAACCACCTCGGCGGACCTGGTGACGGCGGCCACGCTCTGGTCGCCGCTGCAGGCGCTGTCCACGGCGGTGACCGGCACTCTTGTCTTCATCCTGTTCCGTGACCTGCTTGCCCCCAGGGGTGATCGATGAGCTACCTCGATCCATATCGACTGCGGGATCGCGCGGTCCTGGCACGCGTCATCCTGGCGGTTGTGTTTCTTGTGGTGGGGGGGGCGTTCTTCCGGCTCCAGGTTCTCCAGAACGACCGGTACCGGCTGCGGGCTCAGAGCAACCGGCTCCGGGAGGTGGTGCTGTCCGCCCCCCGGGGTCCGATCCTCGACCGCAACGGCCTGGTGATCGCGGAGAACGTCCCCGGGTACACGGTCAAGCTCTTCGCTCCCTCGGTGGACTCCCTCCGGGCTGTTCTTGATCGGTTCCAGAAACTGGTTCCGCTCGACAGCGCCACGGTGGCCCAGGTGCTGTCCCGGTACCGGAGCGCCCCCTACCAGCCGGCGTTGGTGCTCGGAAGTACGTCCTTTGATCTGATCGCCCGCCTGGAGGAGCATCGGATCTCCCTTCCCGGTCTGGTGGTCCAAACCGAACCGCGGCGCCGTTACCCGGCCGGGAGCGCGGTGGCTCACGTGGTCGGGTATGTCGGGGAGATCTCGGAACGAGAACTCGCCTCGACGGGATTTCCCGGTGCGCGCCTGGGCACCGTGGTCGGGAAGGATGGTCTGGAGGCGCGGTACGATTCGATCCTTCGCGGACGGGATGGGGTGCGATTCATCGAAGTGAATGCCCGGGGACGCATGGTCCGGGAGGAGACCTCGGCGCTGTCCCGAATGCCGGTTCCCGGGGACGCGATTCAGACCACGATCGATCTTCCCCTTCAGGAGTACATTGACAGTCTGTGGCAGGCGGCCTTCCCCCAGTTCAGTGGGGCGATGGTGGCGATGGCCCCGGATGGGGGGATCCTCGCGATGTACAGTGCCCCCACGTACGATCCGAACGAGTTCGTGGGCGGGATCTCTAGCGACCAGTACCGGGCTCTCACCAGCGAGGAGGCGGGCAAGCCGCTCTTCAATCGCGCCACCCAGGGAACCTATCCGCCCGCCTCCCCCTTCAAGCTCGCCATCGCCGCGATGGCCATGCGGCGGGGCCTGGCCCGGCTGGACACCCACATGGACCAGCCGTGCCGGGGGGGACTCCGATTCGGCAATCGAACCTTCCGCTGCTGGAAGAGGGAAGGGCATGGGTCCCTCGATCTGGAAGGGGCTATTGCGGCCAGCTGCGACGTCTATTTCTACCAGCTTGGACTTCGGCTGGGTCTCAATGCGATTCTGGAGGACGGGATCGAGATGGGATTCGGGGAGCGGAGCGAAATTGACCTCGGCGGGGACACCCGATCTTCCTTCCCCTCGGGAACGGCGTATTACGACCGGCTCTACGGACCGCGCGGTTGGACCAATGCGGTGGTGCTGAACCTCTCGATCGGCCAGGGAGAGAATGATCAGAGCCTGATGAACGTGATGAGGCTCTACCAGGCCCTCGCCACCGACGGGGTGTCCCCGGCCCCGTATCTCGTGGCCCGGACCACCGCCGAAACCCGGGATCTCGCCCTCGCACCCGACGCGGTGGCGGGGCTCCGGCGGGCCCTGATCGCGGTGGTGGAGCGGGGCACCGCGGCCGCCAGCCGGAGCGCCGATTTTCAAATGGCCGGCAAGACCGGAACGGCCCAGAATCCCCACGGGGCTGATCATGGGTGGTTCATCGGGTTTGCCCCCGCCGACAAGCCGGAGATCATCGTGGGGGCGATCATGGAGAAGGGACTGCACGGATCATCCGTGGGCCCGTACGTGGCCCGGGTGATCCGCCGGTATCTCGAACCCTCCGAGGGAGACCAGCCTGTCGACATCAAGCTCCTTTTTCCGGAAGACTCGGCCCCCCGGCCGGTGTTCCTCACGCCGGACCTGGTGGGTCGTGGCGGCGGTGCGCCATGAGCGCCCCCCGCGCCGATCGCGGATTGGTGGTCCTGGTGGTCCTCCTCGCCTTGTTCGGAATCACCATCCTGTACTCGGCCGGCCAGACCGACGTACCGACCAACGCCACCGGGGCCTGGACTCGCCAGCTGGCCTGGATGGGGCTGGGCGTGGTCGTCGCTCTGGTCATGTCCCGGGTGTCCTTCCGGATCCTGGAGTGGGCCGCTCCCGGCATCTGGGTCCTCTCGCTTCTGATCCTCGGACTCACCCTCGTCATGGGAACGGGGGCGGGGGGGGCGGCGAGTTCCCGCAGCTGGCTCACCGTGGGCGGCATCCGGTTGGGCCAGCCCTCCGAGTTGGCCAAGATCGCCACCATCCTCTTTCTGGCTCGTTACCTCACCGACCTCCGGGAAGCACCACAAACTCTCCGTGCCCTCATCCGCCCCGCCCTCATCGCCGGGGCGCCCTTTCTCCTCGTGATGGCGCAGCCCGATCTGGGAAGTGCGATCGTCTTCGTGGGCATCTTTTTCTCCATGTTGTTCTGGGCCGGGGTGCGCCCCTCCCTCCTGCTGATGCTCGCCTCTCCCGTCATCAGTCTTCTCCTTGCCGTGGACACCCGGCTCTGGGCCGGATGGATGATCCTCCTGTTCCTGCTGCTGATTGCCTGGCGCCGGTGGGTCGGGGAGGGAGTCTTTGTCTATGTCGTGAACAGCGCCATGGGTGTTCTCGCCATCATGCTCTGGAATCGCCTCAAACCCTATCAGCAACAGCGCCTGGTGACCTTCCTCAATCCCGAATCCGACCCGGTGCGCTCGGGCTATCAGGCCATCCAGTCGCGCGTGGCGGTTGGATCGGGAGGATGGACGGGAAACGGGTTCCTTGAGGGCCCCCAGAAACGGCTCGCGTTCATCCCGGAGCAGCACACCGATTTCATCTTCCCCATCGTCGGGGAGGAACTCGGGTTCCTGGGGGTGCTCCTCGCCCTCGTGCTGTTTCTGGCACTGCTGTTCGCGCTGGTCCGCATCGCGCGCGAAGCCGTGGATCCCTTCGGTAGTCTCGTGGCGTTCGGCGTGCTCGGGCTTCTGGCAACCCACATCATTGAAAACGTGGGAATGACCGTCAATCTCATGCCGATCACGGGGATTCCCCTGCCGTTTTTCAGCTACGGAGGCTCCTTTGTGCTCACGACGGCCATGGGCATGGGGTTGGTTCTCCGGGCCGCGCAGGAATCGAGGCGGTCGAGCTATCTCGTTGTATGACAACATCTTGGGTGTTGGGGCCTAGCGCGTGTTGCGTTTCTGCCCCAGATTGCAGGTGATGCCGACGCGTCCGGTTTCCCGAGACCACCTTCTCCTTCGGACAGATACCTATGGCTGTTATGGCCTGGTTTAAGAAAGAGCGGAAGCCGCGCGCCTCTCAACGAGAGCGGCTCGAGATCCCCCGCGATGCGTGGGACAAGTGTCCCGGCTGCGGGCACACCGATCTGCGGGAGAAGTTCGAGAAGGCATTTAACGTCTGCCCGGAGTGCGGGCACCATCGCCGGTTCCACGCGGAAGGGTACGTCGGCATGTTGGTGGATGCCGGGACGTGGCGGGAGCTCTGGCCTGCGGTGACGTCCCTGGATCCGCTCCAGTTCGAGCAGTACCCCGATCGCCTGGTGGCCAACCAGCGGAAGGCCGGGTGTGCCGATGCCATCATGACGGGAGCCTGCAAGATCGAGGGGATGCAGGCCCACCTCGGGGTGATGAACTTCGCCTTCATGGGAGGGTCGATGGGATCGGTCGTGGGAGAGAAGATCACCCGGTTGGCCAGACGATCCGCCGAGAAACGTGTCCCCCTGATCCTGGTCAGCACCTCGGGCGGCGCCCGCATGCAGGAGGGCGTCTTTTCCCTGATGCAAATGGCCAAGACCTCCGCCGCTATCGCCCGCCTCCGCTCCCTCTCGATTCCCTATCTCAGCATTCTCACCGACCCGACCACCGGCGGGGTGTCCGCCTCCTTTGCCATGCAGGGGGACGTGATCCTGGCCGAGCCGGGCGCGGTGATCGGGTTCGCCGGGCAGCGAGTGATCAAGCAGACCATTGGTCAGGATCTTCCCGAGGGGTTTCAGACGGCGGAATTCCTCCTGGACCATGGCCAGATCGACGGAGTGGTTCCCCGGGGCTCTCTCCGGGAAACCACCGCCCGTCTCCTGCGCCACATGCAGAGATACCGTCCCCAACCTTCGGATGCGGGTGACGCGGCCTGAGACGCGACCATCCCGCCCCGGACCGAAGCCGGTGATCGGACTGCTCCGACCACCGGCTTCGTGGTTGTGAAGCCATGTCCACCTCCTTCGCGGAGCCTGCGTCGCTCATCGGATCCTATCCCGACGCCCTGGCCTGGCTCTTTCCCCGGATCACGACGATCAAGTTCGGGCTCGACACCACCCGGGACCTCCTGGACAGCCTGGGACATCCGGAGCGAGTGGTTCCCATGGTCCACGTGGGGGGCACGAACGGGAAGGGGAGCGTCTCCCACCTCATGGCGGGTGCCCTCTCCGAGGCGGGATGGCGGGTCGGACTGTACACCTCTCCCCACCTGACCTCCTTCCGGGAGCGCATCCGGGTCGATGGGGAGCCCATCAGCGAGGGCGCCGTGACGATGTGGGCCCGTCGCCTGCAACCGCGGGCCACCCACCTGGGAGCCACCTTCTTCGAAACCACGACGGCCATGGCCTTTGCCGACATGGCCGCCCGCGGCGCCGAGATCGCGGTGGTGGAAGTGGGGCTCGGCGGACGCCTCGATAGCACGAACGTGGTCGACCCCCTCGTCTCGGTGGTCACGGGGATCGCGAAGGATCACCAGAAGTACCTCGGAGACACAGTGGAGGCGATTGCCCGTGAAAAGGCATGGATCGCCAAGCCGGGGAGGCCGTTCGTGGTGGGCGAGCGGGACCCGGTCGTGCGGGGTGTCCTTGAGACGGCGGCACGGGAGGCGGTGGCCGCTTCCGGCCGGGGCGAACTTCTGTGGCGGCCCCTCGCGCCGGACGGGAGATGGGAAGGAGACCTGCGGCTCCGAGGCTCGCATCAACGACGAAATGCGGCCGTGGCTCACGCCGCCCTCCGGGCGCTGCCGGAACCGTACCGCCCTCCGGAAGCGGCGGTGGAAAGGGCCTTCTCGACGGTGACGGTGCCCGGCCGGCTCGACCGCCGGGGCCGCTGGCTCTTCGATGTGGCTCACAATCCCGACGGAATGGCCTCCCTCACCGATGCGCTTCGGGCTGAACCGCTGCCGGGTCCGGTGCACGCATTGGTCTCCATCCTCGGGGACAAGCCCTGGCCCGAGATGCTGGTGGCCCTCGACGCGGTGATCGATCGGGGCGTTCTCACCGTGGCTCCGACCGCCCTGGACCGCGGGTGGAACACGACCTGGCTCCAGGAGTGGCTTGAGCGCACCGACCGACCGACCCCGCGGGCCCACTGGAGCCTGGTGCCCGACTTCCAGGAGGCGCTCCGGGTGGTGCGCGAGGGCGCCGCCACGGTCCTGGTCACCGGTTCCTTCCACACCGTGGGGGATGTTCTCGCGGACCTCGGTCTGGCCGAAGTCGTCGACCCACCCCCGCATCCCCTGTAGCAGAGGTTTTCGGGGTGGTACCCGCGGGGCGGGGGGCTTATTTTGCCCGGGATGCACACCAAGGCGCTGCCGGGATTCCGCGACTTCTATCCCGACGACTTTGCCCTCCGCGCACACATTGTTGCTGCCTGGCGGCGCGTGGCCCTCCGCTTCGGTTTCGATGAATACGACGGTCCTCCCCTGGAGCCACTGGAACTCTATACCTCCAAGAGCGGCCCCGAAATCGTGACCCAGCTCTATGCGTTCGAGGACAAGGGGGGGCGGCAGGTGGCACTGCGTCCGGAAATGACGCCCACCCTCGCTCGGATGGTGGCGGCTCGGGCGAATGGACTCCGCAAACCGATCCGGTGGTTCGCCACGCCACAGCTCTTTCGCTATGAACGGCAGCAGCGGGGCCGGCTCCGGGAACACTTCCAGCTCAACTGCGATCTGATCGGCGAACCCGGACCGCTCGCGGACGCCGAGGTGATTGCGCTGGCCCTCGAGATCATGCGGGAACTGGGGCTGGGACCCCGGGAGGTCCGGGTACGGCTCTCCGACCGCCGGGTGCTCGCGGCGCTGCTTCGGCAGGCCGGGGTGGTCGAGGAGATGCTCTCCGAGGCCTACCAGGTGGTGGACAAGATCGAGCGCCTCACACCGGCGGCCCTCGACGAGATGCTGGAGCGCTCCGGGCTCGGATCCGGGATGGCGGAACCCCTCCGCGCGGTGGCCGGACTCCGGGGGATGCCCGCCGTCGAGGAAGCCCTGGCGATGGTCCCGGGGGGGGAGGACGCCGGCACCGGTCTCCGCGCCGTGGTGGCCGGGCTGGAGGCGTTGGGTGTCGGTGACTTCGTCGATGTCGACCTGACCATCGTGCGTGGCCTCGCCTACTACACAGGTACCGTGTTCGAACTCTTCGATGCGGGACGATCCCTCCGTGCCATCTGTGGCGGCGGGCGGTATGACGGTCTCCTGCTCGCGCTGGGCGGCGTCGACCTTCCCGCCTGCGGATTTGGCATGGGAGACGTGGTGCTCGGGGAACTATTGAAGGACCGGAACCTCGTCCCCGGGACACCCGGACGACTCGATGTCTGGGTGGCCGGAGTCACTCCTGAGGATCAGGTCCACGTCCTTTCCCTGGCGGCAGAACTGCGGAGGGCCGGGGTACGGACCGAGTATGGCCTCTCTGTCCAGGCACTGGGCCGCCAACTGCGCCACGCCGACGCTCGGCGGGCCACCTGGGCCGTTGTGATCGGCCCTGACGACCGCGCCCGCGGGGAGGTGGTGCTGAAGGACCTGGCCACCAACACCCAGCGGCACGTTCCGCGCGACCGCGCGGTCGCCACGCTTCGGACTGCCCTCGCGGCATCCGCCACCTCCCACGAAACGCCGATGGCCCACGATGGCTGACAAAGGTCTGACTCCCCGGGCGAAGGACTTCAACGCCTGGTACAACGAACTCGTCCTGCGATCCGAACTCGCCGACTACAGTCCGGTCCGGGGGTGCATGGTCATCCGGCCCAACGGGTACGCCATCTGGGAGGAGATGCAACGGGGTCTGGACCGGATGTTCAAGGACACCGGGCATCAGAATGCGTATTTCCCGCTCTTCATTCCGCAAAGCTTCCTGGCCAAGGAAGCGGAGCATGTCGAGGGATTCGCCCCGGAAACGGCGGTGGTGACCCACGGAGGGGGCAAGCTCCTGGAGGAGCCTCTGGTCGTGCGCCCCACGTCGGAAACCATCATCTACGCGATGCTGTCGAAGTGGATCCAGAGCTACCGGGACCTTCCGGTGCTGCTCAACCAGTGGGCCAACGTGGTGCGATGGGAACTGCGGACGCGCCTCTTCCTGCGGACCACCGAGTTCCTCTGGCAGGAGGGCCATACCGCACATGCCAGCGAGGCGGAGGCGGAGGAGGAAACTCTCCGGATCCTCGGGATCTACCGCACCTTCATGGAATCGTGGATGGCGATGCCGGTGCTCACCGGGCGCAAGAGCGATTCAGAGCGCTTTGCCGGGGCGGTGCGGACCTACGCCTGCGAAGCTCTGATGCAGGACAACAAGTCGCTCCAGGCCGGTACCAGCCACAACCTGGGCCAGAACTTTGCCCGGGCGTTCGACGTGACCTACCAGACGGCGGACGGGGGACTGGACCATGTCTGGAGCACGTCCTGGGGAGTGTCCACCCGCCTGATCGGCGGCCTCATCATGACCCACGGTGACGATGCCGGCCTCGTCTGCCCGCCCCGCCTGGCGCAGTGGCAGGTCGTGGTGGTCCCCATCTGGCGGAGCGACGAGGAACGGAGCGCCACCGCGGAGGCGGGCCACGCTCTCCTCGCGGAGCTGCGGGAGGCCGGGATTCGCGCCACGATCGACGTTCGGGAGGGGATCAAGCCGGGGGCGAAGTACTACGAATGGGAGACGCGCGGGGTGCCACTCCGGATGGAGATCGGGCCGCGGGACCTGGCCCAGGGCACGGTGATGCTGGCCCGGCGCACCGGCGGGAAGGCGCCGGCGCCTCGCGCGGGGGTGGTGGCAACGGTTCGTGAGGCGCTGGATCTCATGCAGGCCGACATGCTGACGGCCGCCCTCCAGCGGCGGGAGGCCAACAGTCATCGCGGCGTGAGCCGGGACGATTTCATCGCGCTCATGGAGGGAGACGGAGGATTCGTCTACGGGGGGTGGTGCGGTCAGGTGGCGTGCGAAGCGGACATCAAGAGCACCACCAAGGCCACCATTCGCGTGCTTCCTGATGCCGAGTTCCGGTCCGAGTCCCCGCCGGCCACCTGTCTCTGGTGTGGGAATCCCGCGCGGGACGAGGCGGTCTGGGCCAAGGCGTACTGAGGGTGGTCCCGCCCGTCGACCCGAGGGAACCGTGGGAGGCGGACCTTCTGGCGGAGGGAGGGATGAGCCGTGCGCCGGATGGCTCGCTGGACATGGCGGGGGTCTCCCTCGCCACCGTGGCCCGGGAGTTCGACACCCCGATCTTCGTGTACAATCTGGATGTGCTCCGGTCACGGCACGATCTCCTGCACCAGGCCTTCGCCGGTCAGGGGGTGCCTCTCCGTGTCCGCTATGCCGTCAAGGCCAATGGCTCCCGGGCCATTCTGGAAACCCTCGCCGCTCTCGGCGCCGGGGCGGACATCGTGTCCGGCGGGGAGATGGCGGCGGCGCTCCGGGCGGGAATTCCCGCCGACCGCATCGTCTACAGCGGCGTCGGGAAAACCGAGAAGGAGCTGGCGGAGGCGGTGCGGGCCGGCCTCGGGGCGATCCATGTGGAGTCCCCGAAGGAAATTGACCTTCTGGCCCGGGTCGCCGCGCACCAAGGGCGGGATGTGGCGGTGGGTATCCGGGTGAATCCCGGAGTGACGACCGAGACTCATCCTTACATTTCCACCGGCCAGGCCGGGATCAAGTTCGGCATTCCCGCCGACCAGGTGGAGGCCGCCGCCGAGAAGATTGCGGCCTCGCCCCGGCTTGCCTTTCACACTCTGGGAATGCACCTGGGAAGCCAACTCCTCGTACCCGCTCCCTATGGGAACGGACTCACGTGCCTGCTCGGCCTTCTCGATCGCCTGAGAGCGAACCACCTCGCCGATGATCTGCGGGTGCTCGACCTCGGGGGGGGCATCGGCATGCGGTTCCGGGACGAAGTCGCGCTCGACCCCCGGGACCTCGCGGCGGCGGTGGCCACCGGGGTCCGCCAGAGCGGACTTGAGGCGCAGATGGAACCGGGCCGGTACCTGGTGGGGCCGGGGGGAGTTCTCCTCACTCGAGTCCTCTACCGGAAACATTCCGGGGGGAAGGATTTTGTCATTGTGGATGCCGGGATGAACGACCTGTCCCGGCCGAGTCTCTACCAGGCCTATCATCACATTGTCCCGGTGTGCCCCGTCGCCGGCCCGGTCGGTCCCACGGACGTGGTGGGCCCGGTGTGCGAGACCGGCGACTGGCTGGCCCGGGATCGAGTGCTCCCCGCGGTGCCCGCCGGAACCGTGCTCGCGGTGCTGGGTGCCGGCGCCTACGCCTACAGCATGGGGTCGAACTATAACTTGCGGAGACGGCCCCCGGAGGTGGTGGTGGCCGGGGGACGCTCGGCGCTCGCCCGCGCCCGCGAAACGGTCGATGACCTGTTCCGCCGCGAGCGGCCCGATCCCCTCTCCCTCCTCTCCTCCGACCGCGGACCGTCATGACGCACCACCCCGGCATCCTCATCATCGACTTCGGCGCCCAGTACGTTCAGCTCATCGCGAGACGGGTGCGGGAGGCCCGCGTGTACTGTGAGATCCATCCCCCCTCGCGGGATCTGGAGTGGATCCGGCGGTGGAATCCCCGGGGGATCATTCTCTCGGGTGGTCCCTCCTCGGTGTACGGCGACAACGTGCCCACCGCCGATCCGGGCCTTCTGGACCTCGGGGTCCCCGTGCTCGGCCTCTGCTACGGCATGCAGGTGATGGCCCACCTGGCCGGAGGACGCGTGCACCGGGCCGATCGGCGCGAGTACGGGAGGGCGGACCTGCGTGTCACGGGGGGGCGCCTCTTTCCGACGTTCTCTCCCGGTGAGGAGACCCCCGTCTGGATGAGCCACGGTGATTCCGTGATGGAGCCCCCGCCGGGCTTCCGGGTCGTGGCGTCCAGCGACAACACCCCGATCGCGGCGATCGAACACGAGACCCTCCCCCTCTTCGGGGTCCAGTTTCATCCGGAAGTCGCCCACACCCCGCGTGGGTCGGAGATGCTCGGGACCTTTCTCTTCGACATCTGCGGATGCACTCCCGACTGGACGGCGGAGCACTTCGTCGCCTCGGAGATCACCCGGGTGCAGGACCAGGTGGGGAACACCGACCGGGTGATCTGCGGACTGTCGGGCGGCGTCGACTCCTCGGTGGCCGCCGCCCTGGTGCACCGCGCCGTCGGCGATCGCCTCACCTGCATCTTCGTGGATCACGGACTCCTGCGGCTGCACGAGCGGGATCAGGTCGAGCGCACCTTCCGCCGCCATCTCGGCATTGATCTCCGGGTGGTCGATGCCACCGAGGAGTTTCTGGCCGCGCTGGAGGGAGTCAGCGATCCCGAGGTGAAGCGGAAGCGCATCGGCCACACCTTCATCGATGTGTTCGAGCGGGAGGCGAAGGCGGTGGGGAGCGACGTCCGCTGGCTGGTGCAGGGGACCCTCTACCCCGATGTGATCGAGTCGATGAGCAGTCACGGAGGACCCTCGGCCACCATCAAGACTCACCACAACGTCGGGGGGCTCCCCGAACGCCTCCCCTTCGGATTGCTGGAGCCCCTTCGCGAGCTGTTCAAGGACGAGGTCCGCCAGGTGGGCCGCGAACTGGGCCTCCCCGAGGAGATGGTCGGACGACACCCCTTCCCGGGGCCGGGACTCGCCATCCGGATTCCGGGGGCGGTGACCCGGGAGGGACTGGACCGATTGAGGGCCGCGGATCATATCTTTCTGGAGGAAATCCGCGCGGCCGATCTCTACGATGAGATCTGGCAGGCCTTCGCGGTGCTCCTCCCCGTCCGCTCCGTGGGTGTGGTGGGAGACGAACGGAGCTATGATCAGGTCATCGCACTTCGGGCGGTCACCAGCCGGGACGGCATGACAGCCGATTGGTACCCCTTTCCGGCCGATGTCCTGGCCCGGGTGGCCAACCGGATCGCCAACGAGGTGGACGGGGTGAATCGGGTGGTCTACGATATCAGTTCCAAACCACCCGCCACGATCGAGTGGGAATAGGAAGGATCGCGGCACAAAGGAGGGAACATGATTCTCGTCATCGGGGCCACGGGGAAGGTGGGGAGCGGGGTGGTACGGGAGCTCATGGAACGAAAGGTCCCGGTGCGCGCCCTGGTCCGGGATCCTCGCCGCGGTGCTGACCTGCGGGACAGGGGTGTGCCGGTGATGGTGGGAAACCTGGCCATCCCCGAAACTCTCGATGCTCCCCTGGAAGGGATCCGGAGGGTGTTCCTGGCCTCATCTCCCGATCCCTCCCAGGTCGAAATGGAGCGTCACCTGATGGGGGCGGCCCAGCGACATCGGGTGGAGCACTGCGTCCGGATGTCGGGCCTCGGAGCACGGGCCGATTCCCCGGTGTCGTTGCTCCGGTGGCATGCCCGGTCCGAGGAGCAGTGGGCGGCCTTCGGCATGCCGCTCACCAGCCTGCGGTGTGCCGCCTTCATGCAGAACTTCCTGGGAGACGCGCCGACCGTGCGGGAGGAGGGTCGTCTGTACGGGTCGATCGGGGATGCGCGGGTGGCCTATGTCGACGTGGGGGACATAGCGGCGGTGGCCGCGGGGGTGCTGACGACATCGATCGAGGGCGCGGCCCGGACGCTCGAGGTGACCGGTCCCGCCTCCCTCACCATGCTACAGGTGGCCGAAACCATCTCCCGGGTGACGGGGCATCGGGTCGCCTATGTGGATCTGCTCCGGCATGAGGCCCGGGATCGCCTGGTGCGCGGCGGATGTCCCCAATGGCTGGCGGATGACCTGGTGGCTCTGGGCGACGAACTGGCCGACGGCTCCAATGCCACCGTCACGGATGTGATCAGAACCGTGGGTGGCCGCGAGCCTCGCACCTTCGAGGCGTTCGTCCGGGAACGTGCCGCGGAGTTTCAGCCGGTGGTGTGACCCCCCTGATCGAGGCCGTCCCGGCCGTCCAGTACGGCGACGATCTCCTCCACCGTCCGAGCGCGGGCCAGCCGCCGGGGAACCTCACGGTCCCGGGCCAGCAACGCAATGCGCCCCAGAACCGGCAGATACCGGTTGGCCACCTCGACCGGCGGGGCCACGATGAGAAAGAAGAACCGCACCGGTCTCCCGTCGATCGCTGTGTAGTCGATGCCGGTGCGATGGCGTCCGAAAGCGAGGTGGAGCCGGGTCATGCCGAGGGACCGGCAATGAGGGATGGCGATTCCCCGACCGATGCCGGTACTTCCGAGCCGCTCACGCCGAGCCAGAAGACGGCACAGTCTCTCCTCGTGGGCCCGGTCCCCGATCCGCAACAACGCCACCAGTTCCGCCCGTACTGCCTCCGGTGTGACCCCGGAGAGATCGAGACTGACGGCGCCGGGGTCGAGGAAGTCAACGAGTCGCATGGGGAGTGAAGATACCAGACGGGGAGAGATGGAACCACGAAAGTCACGAAAAAGCACGAAATCCGTTCCGCCCCGTCCACCCGATGCGGTCTATCCCAAGAACACGGTCAGGTCCGTCGCGTTCGTGTCGTTTCGTGGATTTCGTGGTTAAAGAGCAGCGTTCATGGCGGCTTTGCTGAAATGCATACCGGTGGTTCACCAAACCTTGGAGCGGGGAGGAGACGAGGATGCCCGGAACCGTGCCGTTCCTTGTGGCGATCAAGCATCATAAGTAACTTGTAATCATGCGTTTACCGTATGCGCCGTCACTCGATACCCCGCTGATCCTGGCTCCCATGGCCGGGGTGAGCGAGGCTCCCTTTCGGCAGATCTGCCGGAGGATGGGGGCGGACGTGCTCATGTCGGAGTTTCTCTCGGCGGAGGCAATTCGCCGGGGCATCCGCCGGACATTGGAGGGAGCCGAGTTCGCGGAATCGGAACGGCCGATCGGGGTTCAGATTTACGGGGCCGATCCGGAGGGAATGGCGCGGGCCGCCGCCGTGGTGACCGAAGCCTACGCCCCCGATTTCATCGACATCAACTTCGGGTGCCCGGTCAAGAAGGTGGTACAGCGGAACGGGGGGTCGGGGTGCCTCCGGGACATGGACCTGGTGAACCGGATCATCCGGGCGGTGGTCCAGGCCACTCACCTCCCGGTCACCGTCAAGACCCGAAGCGGCTGGGACAGTGCAACGCGGACACCCGTGGAGATCGCCCTGCGGATCCAGGATGCCGGAGCCCGTGCCTTCACGCTGCACGCCCGGACCCGGACCCAGATGTTCACCGGCTCTGCCGACTGGGACGAGATTGCCCGGGTCGTCGAGGCGCTGGACATTCCCGTCATCGGCAATGGCGATGTCGTGTCGCCCCAGGACATCGTGCGGATGCGGGATCACACGGGGTGCGCGGGGGTGATGGTGGGGCGGGGGAGCTTCGGAAATCCGTGGGTTTTTGCCGCGGGCCGGGCACTCCTTCGCGGGGAACCGCTCCCGGAGGCGCCGTCTGCTGCGGAGCGGTTCGCGGTGGCCTTGGAGCATGCCCGGCTCGCCCTCGAGCTCCAGGGCGACACCCGGCGCACCGTGGTCGAGTTCCGGAAGCACTTCGGCTGGTACACCAAGGGGCTCCCCGGTTCCTCGACGCTCCGCCAGCGGCTCTTTCAGGTCGAGTCGATGGCCGAGGCCGAAGCGATCTTCCAGGCCTACCTCGAACCGGTGTCCTGCGCGGCGTGAACCGCGACGATCTCGCGGCCCTGCTGAGCGCGGTGGCGGAGAGCCGACTCTCTCCGGAGGATGCGCTGGCCCGGCTCCGGGACTTCCCCACCGGGAATCTCCCCTTCGCCTCCATCGATCATCACCGGGCCCTGCGCACCGGGTTTCCCGAGGTGGTGTTCGGGGCGGGCAAGGAACCGGAACAGGTGGTGCAGATCTGTGGTCGCCTGGCCGAGGTGCATGGCTCCTTTCTGGTCACCCGGGCGACACCGGTGCAGGCCGAGCTCGTGTGCCGCGCGTATCCCGACGTTCACTACAACACCCTCGGCCGAACCCTCTGGCTCCGCTCCTCCACGACGGGGGATCCCGTGGGAGCGCCAGTGTGCATCGTCACCGCCGGCACCAGCGACCTTCCGGTAAGTGAGGAGGCCGCCGTTGTGGCCGAGGCGGCGGGAGTAGCGGTGGAGCGGCTGAACGACGTTGGGGTGGCGGGGATCCACCGCCTTCTCTCCAACGGTGACGCGCTCCGGCGTGCCGGAGTCATCATCGTGGTGGCTGGCATGGAAGGGGCGCTGCCCAGCGTGGTCGGGGGACTGGTGCGGCAACCGGTCATTGCGGTGCCCACCAGCGTGGGGTACGGGGCCTCGTTTGGAGGGGTGGCCGCGCTGCTGGGAATGCTGAACAGTTGTGCGGCGGGCGTCACCGTGGTGAACGTGGACAACGGGTTCGGAGCCGCGATGGCCGCCGTGCGCATTCTGCGAGGGATGGAACCATGATTCGCCAGATTCCCGTGACGAACGGCCTGGCCTGGATCGATGTGGTCAACCCCACGCGCGAGGAGCTGGGTCTCCTTGCCATCGAGCATGGGCTTCACCGAACCTCGGTGGAGGACTGTCTCGACCCCGAGCATCTGCCCAAGTACGAACGGATCGGCGACACCACCTTCGTGATTCTCCGGGCCATCGATGAAGCGGCGCCGCCGGACGCCTCGGGCGTGCAGGAGGTCACGCGCAAGATCTCCATCTTCTACCGGCCGGACCTTTTCATGACCATCCGGCGGGTGGACCAGCCCTTCTTCGCCGCCATGCTGGAGGCCCGGGGAAACCTGACCGAACGCCGGACATCGGAGGACACCGCCTCCTCGCTTCTGGCGGTGGTCACCCATGCGGTGCTCGCCACGTACGGTCCGCCGCTGGAGGAACTTGAAGAGGTGATCGAGCGGTTCGAGGAGAGCGTGTTCGACCGGAGCGGGCCGGCGCCGCTGGAGACGATCTATCTCCAGAAGAGGCGGGTGACCCTGATTCGCCGGGTGCTGTTCAAGACCCAGGGCGTGATCCATCAGTTCGTGGCCCCGGCCGAGCGTGCCGTGCCCCTGTTCCAGGATCTGCGGGAGAGCGCGGAGGCATGGCACTTCTACGCCGACCAGTTGATCGAGGAGTTGAACAACCTCCTTGCGGTGCATCTGTCGGTGGCGTCGCACCGGACCAATGAGGTCATGCGAGTGCTCACCGTCTTCAGCGCCTTCTTTCTCCCCCTCACGTTCATCGTCGGTGTCTACGGGATGAACTTTGCCCATATGCCCGAGCTGGCGAGCCGATTCGGCTATCCCCTCGTGCTGGTGGCGATGGTGTTCCTCTCGGTGGGGATCGCCTGGTGGTTCCGTCGGCGCGGGTGGTTGGGCGGACCACGCTGACATGGAGGTGGTTCTCCTGCTCGTGGGGCTCGCCGCGGGCGGGATCGCGGGCTGGGTGGCACGGGGCCGCCGGGCATCGCGGGGTGAGCGGACCGCGCCTGCTCCATCCCGGGGCAGCGGGACCGATCCCCTTCTCGACTGGGTTCTCAGGGCCACCGGAGCGCGCGGGATCCTGATCTGCCTGGACCAGAACGACGTGATCTTCCATGGAACCGTGGCCTCGGGGACCGAAACCCATGAGGCACTGGAGGAGCGCCTGCGGACGGTGGCACGGGGCAACGACCGTGAGGGGGTGGAGAGGACGGCCTGGGGCACGCTCCTCTGGGTCGCCCGGCCACCCGCGGCGGGAATGCTGGTCCACGACTCCTTACCCCCTCCGGACGCAATCGAGGACCTTCGGCATCTACTCCATCTTCTCCAGTCCCGGCCGCTCCTCACCCGGGTGGCCCGGGAACAGGAGCGCCCGGGGGAATCGGTCGAGAGCATCGCGGTCCGATTGGCCCACCAGTTGGAACGGATCTGCGAGGGGGACACCCTCGTGGTCCTGCGGCATTCGAGGGGAGTGGAGATCCTTGGGGTGGCGCTCCGGGGGGACACCCGGCTCCTGCATGCGCGCGTGATGCCGGGAACGGCGGCGGACCGGGTGGCCCGGGGGGAGAACCGCGAGATGGTGGTGGCCTACGATCCCGTGGGAATCGACCCGGGGGACCGGCGCCACCGGGAGCGGCGGAGCCTGGTCTATCCGATCTCTGCGGAGGGAGAGCCGGTGGGAGCCGCCGTTCTCTGGACAGCGGGTGGCGATGAGCTCTGCGGCCCAGCGTTCGCCGCGTTGCAGAATGCACTCGACGCGGCGGGCCCCCGGCTCCAGGCGGCCCTTGCCCGGCGGGAGGAGCAGGATCAGGCGGTGCGGGACCCCCTCACCGGACTCCGCAACCGCCGGGGGTTCGAGGCGGCGATGCAGGCCGTGGGCGTGGTGCGCGGAGTGTACATCGCGGCCGATCTCGATCACTTCAAGCGGGTGAACGACACCCTGGGTCACGCCGCCGGCGATGCGGCGCTGGTCCACTTCGCGGCGATCCTGGAGCGACTGGTGCGGGGACGGGATGTGTCGGGCCGGGTGGGAGGAGAGGAGTTCGCCATCTGGCTTCCCGATCAGGATCTGGCCCATGGCTGTGGCGTGGCGGAACGGGTCCGGGAGGCGCTGGCGGAGGCAACGTGGATGTTTCAGGGGACCGAGTGGTCGCTCACGGCGTCGTTCGGAGTGGCGGCGTGGCCGGGAACGACCAATGCCCGGGAGAACCTGGCGGCCCAGGCCGATGCGGCGCTGTACCGGGCGAAGGAGGCGGGCCGGAACTGCGTGCGGTCAGGGTGAGACCACCCCCCTCGTCGTCATCCCGGCTGGCGCCCGCAATGACTACAGACTTAAGTCTGGGGGTTGACAAGACAGTGGTACGGTGTTATGTAATCTGGACAATAGCTCACCAGCGACACTGTTGCTTGTGCGCCTGTCCAGCGAAGTGATGGTACTTGGTTCTGAATTGGTGAGCGTTGGTGCGGCTGGCGCGACGAGCGAACCACAGGAGGACGGAGATGAGATTTCGAGCACCGTCGTTCATCATCGGGATGGTCACAGCGTTGGGATGTTCTGCAGGAGATTCCGGGGGGGGGGGGGGGGCTTTCAGCCCCCGAGAAAGGCGCAAGTCCCACCGTGGGGCAGGAAACCGGGGCGGTTGGTAGTCAGACGGGGCAGTTCCTCACTTTCGCGCGCTGGCTGAATAGTGCGCTCCAGGATCCGACGGCCCGGGCGGCCCTTCATCGGGCCCTCCGCGAGTCAACGATGCCGGAATACAAACTCGTGCTTGAGAACTTCGCGGATTGGCCAGAGGGTCAGGCCGTGCTGGAGGCCATGCGCAAGGCGACGGGCGAGCGCGCAGAGGACGTCCGGGGTGCAATCAGGGCGCTGCCAAGAGTCGAAGTCTACATGCCACTGGCAGCCCACCGGAAAACGTGGCGCTCCGACGAGGAGGTCTCGGTCGTCGTTCGAACTCCGGGTTCCACGGATCTTTTTGGGATCTCCCGGTCGGGGGCTGCAGTGATTCTCGACAAGTCGGTAGCTCCCGTTGTTCCCACCCTCCTCATCGCGCCTGCGGAATCGAAGTGGCGGCCGGGACGCAAACAGCGCACCGGTGGCGACACGCTGACCGTGGTGCCCATGACATCCGAGTTCTGCGATCCCACGGTCTTGCTCGAGTGCAACATCGATGGAGGTGGGGGAGGGACTCCCGAACAAAGACTGGTGACCCTTCAAACCAACGGAATCTGTGACAACGGCAACTGTTCTGAAGGAAATGAGTTTGAGTTCCCTTCCACGGACTCGAACGGGCTCTTCCAAAGCCGACTGCGCTGCGAAGGCATTGGCAACTCCGAAGTTGTCGGTGAGGGTGATCCCCGGTGCACAGGAGGTATGGTGGTGCATGGGAGCACCGTCTTCGAAGTGGCCTTCCTCGACGTGATCGTGAAGGAAACCGATGGGTTCCTCAATGTGAATGGTGATGACATCTTCTCCGATTTCATTGCACCACCGCCGGGTTTCTTCTTTCATGCACCTCGAGTCACTCAGATACGGAACGGATTTGCTCCCCTGTGGCAGTCGAACACCGGGTACGGCGCAACCTGCGCAAGTACTGGGGGTATGGGGTGCAACCAGTGGGTGGCAGTGCAGTTCGCGCCGTGATCAAGGAGGCAGTGAAGATGAAAGTCACATCGGGAATCCTTCTTGGAACGCTCGTCCTCGGCGCTTCAGAGCGCGGTCACAGCCAAGAGCCTCGATGGACGGCGTCTTTGGGGATTGGGAAGGTACTCGGTTCCCCGGCGGGCGGCGTCCTCAACGTGGGCGCCAACCTGTCGGCACGGGGGGCACTCACGTTCCGTCCCTCCGGGTCCCCGGTCCTGATCCGCCTGGGCGGGGATTATGCTCGCATCGATCCGGCGGTGACCCAGTCGAACGCCCGGTCCGTTTCCATCGACAAGGTGGCCGCGGTGACGCTCGAGGGAGTGGTCCCGATCACGTCGGGGAAGGTGGGCCCCTACGTGGCGGTGGGTGGCGGGGCTGCGGTCAGCAACAGGCGAGTGTTCCTGCCTGCCAGCCCCATCTCCGGCGCTCCGGCCATGACGTTGAAACAGACGGTGTTTTCACCGGCTCTCAGCGCCGGTGTGGGTGTGCGGAGCCGCCTGCTCAGAATCCCTCTCCAAGTCGAGGCCCGATGGTTGGGGCTGACTGGCACTCGCATCGCAGGCAAGCAGTGGTTCCCGGTCACAGTCGGGTTCTGGTTCTGAGGCTCGGTTGCCCTCGGGGTGGAGAGTCCCCGGGGGACACCGCACTCAGCGGTGGGTGGGGTCAGGTCTTGCCTGCGCACCCGGTGGCGCGTAGGGGCGGTTCGTGAACCGCCCTTCCCACCTCAACTGGCCGAGCAAGGGGCGTGAGCCCCGGGAAATCCGAACCCCGGCGGGGTCACGTCTTGTTTTCGTCCCTTTGTGAATTATTTTACAAGCCCCGGCCGCCCAACTCATTGCGACTCGGTGGCTTCGGCTCCGGCCGAGGCTCACCCTGCGTACTGTGGGTTGCCGGGGTTGCCGCCGGGTACCGGTGCCGCTACCATTCAGGTGTTCTCCTACAGGGGGGCGACCGGTTTCGACGGGTCAGAAGAAGGTATCGCAGCGTGCCCAGGTCCAGGCTCCTGGCTAAACCGTTTGGAAAACACTACTTGCCAACTCTAACCTGGCAATGGCTGCTTAAGCTGAGCTCTGCTCGCTGAAGCACCTCCGGTGTTCGAAGCCCGCCCGGGGCGTCGTCATCGGATCGCAAATCCGGGCTGGCCAAGGGCGGTCCTCCGACGTCTGCGGCGAGATCTCAGGAGGAAGGGGTACGGAAGGCCGGCCGAGTCGCCGTCCGGGCCCCAAAGCATGAAGACCGGCCTACGCACGTAGACGTGGTGCTGGAACTTGATTCGGACCAGGGTTCAATTCCCTGCGCCTCCATGCTCCAGGAAGGGCCCCAGCCTCGGTTGGGGCCTTTCTCTTTCCGGACCCCACATTGAAGCCAGCGGCCGCCGGTTGGAGTCGAGATGCTGGGGCCCCTCCCGTCATTGGTGCTACATTGCAGGGGCCCACGAAAGGGAATTCCCATGGTGCTTCACCTTGAAGTCGAACAGGAGTCGGATGGCCGCTGGTTGGCGGAGATCACTGACCTCCCCGGTGTCATGGCTTACGGAGTGACACGGCCCGATGCTGTTGCCCGAGTCCAGGCGCTCGCCCTCCGATCGTTGGCCAACCGGATGGAGCATGGCGAGGCTTTGCCGTGTCGGCGGTGGTAGTGTTGTTGTCTTCCACGATTCAGGAGGCCGGTGACCATGCCGAAGCCTGTTGACGTCAAGGCGCTCGCGGACCACAGGATCTGGCTTCGTTTTGATGACGGTGCCGAAGGGGAAATTGATCTCTCCGACCTGGCCGGACGCGGTGTCTTTGCCGCCTGGAACAACCCGAAGCTCTTTGAGTCGGTTCAGATTGCTTCCCACGGTGCCATTGCCTGGGGAGCCGAGATCGATCTCTGTCCCGACGCCATGTACATGCGATTGACCGGAAAATCCCCGGAGGAGGTCTTCGCTGCCGAAAGGGCGGCCCACGCCGATGCCTGAGATTCCCGCAAGGCGGCACCGGCTTACTCTTCCCAAGCCTGGCCCGACCAGACAATCTTCAGGCACTCTCCCAACGCCACGAGGTGATCGTGGATGACGTCGGTCTATCTGCTGTGCACCATCATTGGACTCGGCCTCCTGATGTTCTCCACGTTGGGCGGCGACGACGACGGGGCGGACGCTGCCGACCTGGACGACGGCGACTCGGGTGGCGCGACGCATTTCCTTCTCGGGCTCTTCAGCACCCGGAACCTCACCTTCCTCCTCGCGGCCTTCGGTGTGACCGGCCTCCTCCTGACGGCATTCGGAGTGGCACCCGTCATCGTGATGGGGACGGCGGCGGCGCTCGGCGTCGTGTCGATGGGACTGGCTCACGGCGTCTTCACCTGGCTCCGTCGGACCGACTCCTCCGTCGACATCCTGGGGGACGAGGACTTCCACGGAGCCCTGGCCCGGGTCGTCCTTCCGATCAGCGCGGAAAATCCGGGGCAGATCGCCTGCCTCATCGCCGGGCGCGAGATGTACCTGACGGCGACCCTGGCCGGCGAAGTGGACGCTCCCCTCGCGGTCGGCCAGGAAGTGATCATCCTGAGTACCTCCCATGGGGTGGCCAGCGTCATGGCGGCCACTCAGCTCGAGATTCCCCCCTCCACCTGAGAGAAAACGCATGGACCTCGTCGTTGTCGGGACCATCGGAGCCGTCCTCCTGGGCGTCATCCTCGCCATCATCCTCGCGGTCAAGGCCCTGATCGTCATCTGCCTGCCCAACGAGATGGTGGTCATCACCGGCCGGAGGCGCACTGCGGTCGACGGGCGTGAGATTGGCTATCGCGTTCTGCGCGGAGGCCGGACTCTGCGGATCCCCCTGATCGAGCGGGTGTCGCGGATCGACCTCCGCACCATCCCGATCGAGGTGGCGGTTCGGAACGCCTACTCGAAGGGTGGCATTCCCCTGCTGGTGCAGGGCATCGCGAACGTGAAAGTCAGCGGACGCGATCCGACGTCGCACAACGCGGTGGAGCGGCTCCTCGACAAGCCGTTCGACGAGGTGATGCAGATTGCCAAGGACACCCTGGAAGGGAACCTCCGCGGTGTGCTCGCCACCCTGACCCCCGAAGAGGTGAACGAGGACCGGCTGAAGTTTGCCCAACGGCTGATCGAGGAGGCCGACGAGGATCTCCGCAAGCTCGGCCTCGAGCTCGACACCCTGAAGATCCAGAACGTGACCGACGAGGTGAACTACCTCGGCTCAATCGGACGTCAGAAGACGGCGGAGATTCTCAAGATCTCCCGGGTGGCCGAGGCGCAGCGGTCGGCGGAGGCGGAACAGACGGAAGCAGCCGCGCGACAGGCGGCGCAGGTGGCGGCGTTGCAGGCGGACCTGCGCATCGCCGAGGAAAGCAATCGACTCCGGGTGAGACGGGCCGAACTGGAGGGGGAGGCGATGGCGCGCGAGTCCGAGGCGGTGGTGGCCGGCGAGAAGGCGCGGGTGGTGGCCGAGCAGACGCTGCAGCAGGAGAGAATCAGTCTGGAACAGCGGCGCCTCGAGGCCGATGTGCTCCTTCCCGCGCGGGCTGAACAGGAAGCGGCCGAAGCGCGCGCCAAGGGTGTTGCCGCCACGATCGCGGAGGACGGGAAGGCGAAGCTGTTCGTGCTGGAGCAGACGATCAAGCTGTATCAGTCGGCGGGGACGGAGGCCGAGCGGATCTTCATTCTGAACATGCTCCCCGACATCATCCGGGAGATCAGCGGGTCGGTGGGGGAGATGCAGATCGACAAGGTGACGGTATTCGATTCAGGCAGTGGGGCCACGGGAGTGGCCAACGCCGCGGGGCAGCTCCCGACAGCGATCATTCAGTTGACCAAGCAGATCGAAGCGGCGACGGGGATCAACATTCTGAGTCGGCTTCAGGACACGGCGTCGAGCGCAGCATCCAGGGAGGAGTCGGCGTAACGTCGGTCCGGATGGGTGGGGGACCCCGCGGCGACCTTCCCCCATCGCCCCGACCGGGCTAGTATCCACCGTTCCCGCGTGTTGGTTCCGAACGCACATTCGCCCGGTCCGGGCACCGGTTCCCTTCCGGAGGATTCCTTGCCGAAGATTGATTCCCTGCGCCTGCTCCTGCTTGGCGCCACGTTCGTCGCGGGCGGCTGCTACAAGCCTCCGCCACCGCTTCCACCGGCTCCGGTCCCGGGTCAACCCACACCAGCCGTCACGCCGACTCCGGCCGAGCAGCCCTCTCGTCCCACGCCTGGCGGTCCCGGCGGCGCCGTTCGTCCGGGCGGTCCGGGTGGCCCCGGAGCCGGTGGCCCTGGGGGTGGAGCGGGGGAGCCCGCTCCCCGTCCGTATGACCGGGTCATCACCAGTGAAGCCAAGAGCCAGGATGGGCTCTGGAAGAGTCACATGGTGGGCAGCAAGTTGATGTTCGAGATTCCCGACGCCCTGCTGGGCAAGGAGATTCTCGTGGTGGCCCGGCTGGCCAAGGCGCCCGAAGGCGCCAGCGGCGGCGGTCCCTACGGGGGACAGCAGGTGGGACAGCCCCGTGTGCTCCGGTGGGAGCGGCGCGGGAACCGGATGATCGTGCGCTCCATCAACTACAACTTGGTGGCCGACCCCTCGTCTCCCATCGCTCAGGCGGTGGACGCGTCCAACTACGGGCCCATCCTGGGCGCCTTCAATGTCGAGACCTACGGACCCGACAGCGCGGCGGTGGTGGACGTGACCCGGCTCTTCACCAGTCCGCCGCCCGAGATCGGGCCCGGCAACAACATGCGGGGGAATCCCGACCAGACCCGTTCGTTCATCGAGCGGGTGGCCGGATATCCGATCAATGTCGAGGTCGAGGCCGTGCTCACAGCCGGACCTCCTCCGGGCGCCGCGGGGGGCGGTGGTGGTGGTCCCTTCGGAGGCAACAATGCCGCCAACCGGACCACGTCCCTGGTGATGCACTGGAGCATGGTGAAGCTCCCCGATGACCCGATGATGCCGCGGCTCTTCGACCGTCGCGTGGGATACTTCTCGACCGGCTACCTGGACTTCAGTCGCCCGGAACAGAGGGCCCAGCAGCGCACCTTCATCACCCGGTATCGCCTCGAGAAGAAGGATCCGACCGCCGCCATTTCCGATCCGGTCAAGCCGATCACCTATTACGTGGATCCCGCAACGCCCACCTGGCTTGTCCCCTACGTGAAGGCGGGGATCGAGCAGTGGAAGCCCGCCTTCGAGGCCGCCGGATTCCGGAACGGAATCGTGGCCAAGGACGCCCCGACCAAGGCGGAGGACCCGAACTGGTCCGCCGAGGATGCCCGGTACTCGGTGATCCGCTGGCTCCCCTCCACCACGGAGAATGCCCAGGGACCCCATGTTCACGACCCGCGGACCGGCGAGATTCTCGAAGCCGACGTCTACATGTACCACAACATCATGAATCTGCTGCGGAGCTGGTACTTCACCCAGGTGGGGCACCTCGATCCGCGTGCGCTGCAGTGGCCCTATCCCGATTCCCTCATGGGTCGGCTGGTGGAGTACGTGGTGGCGCACGAGGTGGGGCACACCCTCGGCTTCCAGCACAATCAGAAAGCGTCATCCACCTACCCGGTCGACAGCGTTCGCAGTCGGACCTGGGTGGCCCGGATGGGACACACGCCGACGCTGATGGACTATTCGCGCTGGAACTATGTGGCCCAGCCCGAGGACAGCATCGCCATTGAGGACCTCTCGCCGATCATCGGCCCCTATGACAAGTGGGCCACGATGTGGGGGTACAAGCCGATTCCCGGGGCCACCTCGCCGGATGCGGAAAAGGCCACCCTCGACCAATGGGCCCGGGAGCAGGACTCGGTGCCCTGGTACCGGTTCAACGTGCAGGGGTCCGGCGGGTCCGACCCGGGTGACCATAACGAGGCGGTCGGTGATGACGACCCCGTGAAGGCCACCGGCTGGGGGATCCGGAACATCAAGCGTCTTGTCCCCCTTCTCCTTCAGGCGGGAACGACGGACGGTGAAAATTACGACGACCTGGAGATGCTCTACGGCCGTCTGGTGGGACAGTGGTCGCGGGAACTGAGCCACGTCACCCAGGTGGTGGGTGGAACCTTGGCCCAGGAAAAGGTGGCGGGACAGGACGGCGTCCGCTTCGTGCCCATCAGCCGGAGCCGGCAGCGGGAGGCCGTTCGCTTCCTCAACGAGAACGCCTTCGCCACCCCAACCTTCTTCCTGAACACCGATGTGTTGCGAAAGATCGAGGTCGAGGGTGCCATTCGGCGCATCAACGGCGCGCAGGCGGGTGTGCTGAATGGCCTCCTCAACGATCGCCGGATGGAACGGTTGATCGAGTTCGAGGCCCTGGAGCCCAACAAGGCGAACGTCTACTCCCTGGGCGACATGCTCTCGGATCTGCGAGGCGGAGTCTGGTCCGAGCTGCGGGCCGGCTCGGTGTCGATCGATCCCTTCCGCCGGGAACTGCAGCGGGTCTACCTGACCACGGCGGGCAACAAGCTCAACCCGCCGGCGACCCCGGCCCTGCCGCCGGGGCTGCCACCTCAGTTTGCCCGGCAGTTCCAGCCCGCGCGGGCCACGAGCGATGTCAAGGCGTTGCTCCGCAGTGAGCTTCGTGCCCTCGACGGACAACTGCAGGCGGCCGTGGCCAAGGCCTCCAACCGGGAAACCCGGGCGCATCTTGAAGCGGCCCGGGCGCAGATCGATGATATTCTGAACCCGACGAAGTAGCAGCCGGGCCGGGTGTCGTGGGCGGGCCGGGGGCTGGTGCTCCCGGCCCGTCGTGCGTGTGCCGGGGCGGTTCGTGAGCCGCTCCTGGCGAGGTGTTCCAGTTGTCCGGTGGGTGGGAAAAATGGCCACAAGAGGCACAGAAGACACAAAAGGCAGGAGGCCCCTCGGAGGGGGGACGAAGCCAGGGGATCGTACCTTTTGTGTTTTTTTGTGCTTTTTGTGGTCGACCCTCCGACGCCTGAAGAGCCGGATCACCAGCGGTTCGTGAGCTGAACTTGTTCGGGATCCGGGCGGTCAGGTTCCCTGTGTGGCGGGGGCCCCGGAGACGAGAAGATCCCGGGCCCGGTGTGCGAGGGCGAACGCCTCCGCCGCCGTGGGGGCCAGACAATTCAGGTGACCCATTTTCCGCCCCGGCCGGGGTGTCGCCTTGCCGTACAGGTGCAGGGTGACTCCAGGAAGATCGAGGACCCGGTCCCAGCGCGGGGGTCCGTGCTCCCAGAGATCGCCGAGCAGGTTGATCATGCACACGGGAGACAACAGGGCGGGGTGCCCCAGGGGAAGGCCGCAGATCGCCCGGACTTGCTGTTCAAACTGGCAGAGAGTACAGGCGTCCTGGGTGAAGTGACCGCTGTTGTGCGGCCGAGGCGCGATCTCATTGGCGTAGAGGAGCCCTCCTCGTGCCACGAAGAACTCCACGCCGAGCACCCCGACGTACTCCAGACGCTCGGCGATGAGGCTGGCGCAGCGGGTTGCCTGCTCCGTGATCGAGGCGGGAAGCGCCGAAGGGAGCGTGGTGGTGTCGAGAATCCCCTGGTGGTGGATGTTGTCACCGGCGGGAAAGGCGGCCACCCGCCCGTCGTCACCCCGGGCGAGAACGACGGAGAGTTCGGTCTCCAGGGGAAGCCGGTGCTCGAGCACCCCGGGCACGCCGCCGAGGTGGGTGAAGGCGTCCTCCAAGTCGCGCAGGGTGCAAACCGGGAGTTGGCCCTTGCCGTCGTAGCCGAGCTGGCTGGTCTTGAAGAGGGCCGGCGCGCCAACCTGGGTCCAGGCACCGGCCAGGTCGTCCGGGGTACGGACCACGGCAAAGGGCGCGGTGGCGATTCCCTGGTCATGCAGGAACTGCTTTTCCCGGACCCGGTCCTGGGTCGTATGCACGGCGGTGGCTCCCGGAGCGACGCGTACCCGGGTGGCAAGCAGGTGGAGCGCGTCGGCGGACACGTTCTCGAACTCGGTGGTGACAACGCTGGTGGTCCGCGCCATCTCCTCCAGTGCGGCGGCGTCGGTGTAGGATGCGGCGAGATGCCTCGTGGCCAGAGCTCCCGCCGGGCTTCCGGGATCCGGATCGAGCACCACCACCTCGTACCCCATCCGGCGCGCCTGGGCCGTGAACATGCGGCCCAGTTGGCCTCCGCCCAGGAGTCCCAGGGTGGCGCCGGGGAGGATCATGGGTGGGGAGGAAGCGTCTGGTGGAGGACCATGTCGCGCTGGGACGCCCGGAAGAGGTCGAGCTCGGCCCGGATCCCGGGATCCGTCACACCCAGCAATGCGATGGCAAAGAGCGCGGCGTTGTGTGCGCCGGCCTCGCCGATGGCGAAGGTGGCCACCGGGATTCCGGCCGGCATCTGGACAATTGAGAGGAGCGAGTCCATCCCCTGCAG
Organism: Gemmatimonadales bacterium; assembly: GCA_039794085.1. Lineage (GTDB taxonomy): Bacteria > Gemmatimonadota > Gemmatimonadetes > Gemmatimonadales > GWC2-71-9 > OFTM291. The sequence goes on along the minus strand of JBDIWC010000002.1, from coordinate 36,752 downwards.
ATGACGGCTGGGGACGGGGACCCCGAGGACAGGAACGGTGCACGTGGCGGCGAGCATTCCCGGCAGATGGGCGGCTCCTCCCGCGCCGGCGATGATGCAGGCGAGACCCCGTTCCGCCGCCTGCTCCGCATATGTCCAGAGCAGGTCGGGGGTTCGGTGGGCCGACACGATCCGGGTTTCGCAGGGCACGTGGAACTGGTCGAGCCTCCGGGCCGCGTGCTCCATGACGGACCAGTCCGAGGAGGAGCCCATGACGATCCCCACGCGCGGGGCGGGAGGAGTGCTCATACGGTGGCTTGCGTCCGGTTGATGGTTCCTCGGGAGGTCAGGGCCGCCTGGGCCGCGGCGAGGCGCGCGATCGGAACCCGGAAAGGGCTGCAGGACACGTAGTTCATCCGGAGGTTTTCGCAGAAGGCGATGGCCGCGGGATCCCCGCCATGCTCCCCGCAGATCCCGAGCTTCAGGTCCGCGCGTGTGGTGCGTCCCAGTTCGGCGGCCATGGTGATGAGCTTGCCGACCCCGTGTTCGTCGAGGACCACGAAGGGGTCCTGTTCGACCACACCCTCGTGGACGTAGAGCGGGAGGAAGACCCCGGCGTCGTCTCGTGACAATCCCCAGGTGGTCTGGGTCAGGTCATTGGTCCCGAAGGAGAAGAACTGGGCCTCCCGGGCGATTTCATCGGCGGTGAGAGCGGCGCGCGGCAGTTCGATCATCGTGCCGAGCAGGTACGGAACCGTGATCTGTCTTTCCCGGAACACTTCCTCGGCCACCTGGCGAACGATCAGGGCCTGACGCCGGAACTCGTGTACATGAGCCACGAGAGGAATCATGACCTCGGGTTGCACCCGCCCCTTGCGCGAGGCGATGGTGCATGCCGCCTCGAAGATGGCACGCACCTGCATCGCCGTGATCTCGGGATGGATGATGCCGAGCCGGCATCCGCGCAGCCCCAGCATCGGGTTCACTTCCCGGAGGCGGTCCACGCTGCGGTGGATGTCCGCGGGGGTCAGTCCCATCTGCTCGGCCAGGACCGCGATCTCTTCCGGCTCGTGCGGCAGGAACTCATGCAGGGGGGGATCGAGGAGACGGATCGTGACGGGATGTCCCTCCATGGCTCGGAAGATCCCCTCGAAGTCGTTGCGCTGCATCGGGAGGAGCTTGGCCAGCGCCCGTTCCCGCCCGGCGAGGTCCTGGGCCAGAATCATCTCCCGCATGGCGTTGATCCGTTCCCCCTCGAAGAACATGTGCTCGGTCCGACAGAGTCCGATCCCCTCGGCGCCAAAATCGCGGCCGCGGTGGGCGTCGGCCGGGGTGTCGGCATTCACCCGGACCCGGAGATGCCGGAGCTCATCGGCCCACGCCATCACCCGCTCATAATGTTCCCCCGGGCGGGGGTCCACCAGCGCGGCTTGCCCCGCATAGACCCGTCCGGTGCTGCCATCCAGGGTGATCCACTCGCCCTCGGGCACCGAGCGCCCGTCGACGGAGAGGGTTCCCGCGGTGGCATCCACCGTGAGGGCCGTCGCCCCCGCCACGCAGGGTTTCCCCATTCCCCGGGCCACCACGGCGGCGTGGGACGTCATCCCGCCCCGGGCGGTGAGGATGGCGCGGGCCTCCACCATGCCGTGGAAATCCTCGGGACTGGTTTCCTCTCGAACCAGGATGACCGGTTCGCCTTGCCGTCCCCGCTCCTGGGCGACGTCGGCGGTGAAAACGATACGTCCCGAGGCGGCGCCCGGAGAGGCGGGAAGGCCGGTGGTCAAGAGATCGAGGCGGGCGGTGGCATCGATGGTGGGGTGGAGAAGCTGGTCGAGGTCGCCCGGGGGGATCCGGGCGATCGCCTCCTCCCGGCTGATCAGATCCTCGTCCACCATGTCCACGGCGGCGCGGACGGCGGCGGGGCCGGAGCGCTGGGCGCGGCGAGTCTGCAGGAGGTAGAGGCGGCCGCGCTCGATGGTGAATTCGAGATCCTGGATGTCGCGGAAGTGGCGCTCCAGGGTTCGGGCCACGCGCTGAAGTTCGGCGTGGGCCTCGGGCAGATGCTGAGCCAGTTGGTCGATCGGTGCCGGGGTCCGGACGCCGGAGACGACGTCCTCCCCCTGGGCATTCATCAGGAACTCGCCATAGAGACGGGGTTCCCCGGTGGAGGGACTGCGGGTGAAGACGACCCCGGTGCCGCTGGTATCGCCCATGTTGCCGAAGACCATCGCCATGATGTTCACGGCGGTGCCCATGCTCGAGGGGATGCCGTGGAGGCGCCGGTAGTCGATGGCCCGCCGGGTGTTCCACGACTCGAAGACGGCCTGGATGGCCCCCCAGAGCTGATCGAGGGGATCGGACGGGAAGGGTGTCCCCGTATGCTTCTCGGTGATGTCGCGAAAGGTCTCGACCAGACGAGCGAGTCCGTCGGTCGGGATATCGACATCCCGCTCGACACCGAGGGAGGTCTTGACGGCCGTGATCTCCTTCTCGAACAGGGGCTTCGGCACGTCGAACACGACGGTGGAATACATCTGCAGGAAGCGCCGCCATGAATCGAGGGCGAACCGTTCGTCGCCACTCTCCCGCGCCAGGGCCTCGACCGTCTGCTCGTTCAGGCCGAGGTTGAGAATGGTCTCCATCATGCCGGGCATCGACACCGCAGCCCCGGATCGGACGGCCAGCAGAAGGGGGGCGTCGGTGCCCCCGAACTGGCGGTTGGTGGCGGCCTCGAGGCGGCCGAGATTCGACTCGACCTGGGCGCGCAGCCGGGGGGGAAAGTGCCGGTCCTCGAGATAGGTGGTGCAGAGGGAGGACGCGAGGGTGAACCCGGGAGGAACCGGAATCCCGAGATTGGTCATTTCGGCGAGTCCCGCTCCCTTGCCCCCGAGAATATCCTTCATCGCGGAGGTACCGTCGGCGCGGCCCTGACCGAAGAAATAGACGAGGGGCGTGGTCCAAGGTTCGCTCATCCCGACCTCCCGGGAACGGGGTACAAGTGACGCGTGCGTGCCAGGTCATTGGTGGGCAGCACGGGATAGGCTCCGGAAAAACAGGCATTGCAGTAGCGGGTGGTTCCGGCCACGGCCTTGTGCATGCCCTCCAGAGAAAGGTAGCCCAGGGAGTCGACCCCGAGAAAGGTCCTGATCTCCTCCACGGTGTGCGTGGCGCCGATCAGCTCCTCGCGACGCGGTGTGTCGATGCCGTAGTGGCAGGGTCCGGTGATCGGGGGCGAGGCGATCCGGAGGTGCACCTCGCGGGCCCCGGCGGCACGAATCATCTGCACCAGACCCTTGCTGGTGGTGCCCCGGACAAGACTGTCGTCCACGACCACCACGGAGCGGCCCTCGATGACCTCCCGGACGGGATTGAACTTGATCCGGACCTTGGCCACCCGAGCCGACTGGGTCGGGTTGATGAAGGTCCGCCCGACGTAGTGGTTACGGATCAGGGCATGTTCCAGCTTGATCCCGCTGGTTTCCGAATAACCCAGCGCCATGGCGTTGCTGCTGTCGGGGACACTGAAGACGACTTCGCCGTTGTGTACCGGCTGTTCCCGGGCGAGTTGCCGGCCCAGTTCCCGGCGCACTCCGTCGACTGACTGGCCGAACACGATGCTGTCGGGGCGGGCAAAATAGACCAGCTCGAAGATGCACCGGCTCACCGGCCTGGGCCGGAGGGGGGTGAGGGTCTCGATGCGCCCCTCATGGACCCGCATGAACTCGCCCGGCTGCAGTTCCCGGATCACCGTCGCGCCGAGCAGGTCGAAGGCGCAGGTCTCACTGGCCACGACGTGACCGGTGTCGAGGGCGCCGAGGAAGAGGGGGCGGAAGCCCCGGGGGTCGACGACGGCATAGAGGGTGTGGCCCACCGCCATGACCAGGCTGAATGCCCCTTCCACGCGCTCGAGGGCCACCCGGATCTGGAGTTCAGGGTCGGGGGCTTCGCTTCGGGCAATCAAGTGAATGATGACTTCGCTGTCCGACGAACTGCTGAAGATCGATCCCTTGTCCACCAGCTCGGCGCGGATCGGGCCGGCATTGGTCAGGTTGCCGTTGTGGGCCAGGACGAGGGGTCCATTCCTGTAGTTGACCACATGGGGCTGGGCATTGGCGAGCACGCTGCTCCCCGTGGTGGCATACCGGGTATGGCCCACCGCGAGCGGACCGACCAGACGGGAGAGGGGCTCCTCCGGAATCGCCTCGGACACGAGTCCCATCCCCCGGTGCAGGTGCGGCTGGCCGTCCGGATCGATGGAGACGATGCCGGCGCTCTCCTGGCCCCGGTGCTGCAAGGCGTAGAGACCCATGTGACAGAGCCGCGCCGCATCCCGCAGGCCGGTGACCCCGATGATGCCGCACATCGCTCAGCCCTCTCCGCGGGGAGTGTGATTCATCCGGCGGGGGATCGCCTGCTCATGGAGGTGTCGCAAACGATCGGTTTCCCACGTCCACGTGACCTTCCCCACCGTGACACGCAGGGGAGTGCCCGGGGCGGTCACCCGGCCCGCGCCGAACAGGGGAACTCCGTGGAGCCGAGCGAGTCCCGCCAGGTCGTTGCGTCGGCTTCTCGGGAAGCTTACGACCACCCGCGCGTGGTCCTCTCCGAAGAGGAGGGCGTGGGGAGAGAGGGAGGGGGCATAGGTGGTCAGATCGAGTGATGCACCGGGGGGCGTGGACCGGGAGGGACCCCCGAGACAAGCTTCCGCGAGGGCAACGCCCAGGCCGCCGTCGGAGCAGTCATGGGCCGAGGCGAGGATTCCCGAGGAGGTGGCATCGGCCAGGAGTCGCTGGAGAGCACGCTCCCGCCCGAGATGAACCGGAGGAGGAGCTCCGCCCACAACGTCGAGAACCTCGGCCCAGAAGGAGGAACCGCCGAGATGGCCGGTGGTGATTCCGAGAATGGCGACGAGGTGCCCGGGTGACTCAAATCCGCTCGGGGTGCGCCGGGTGATGTCGGGAAGGAGTCCCACCATGCCGATCACAGGGGTGGGATCGATGGCTCCGGTGGGACTCTCGTTGTAGAAACTCACGTTGCCCCCCGTCACCGGGATGTCGAACGCCCGGCAGGCGTCCCCGATGCCCCGGCACGCCTCGCGAAACTGGAAGAACACGTCCGGCTTCTCGGGGCTGCCAAAATTGAGGCAATCGGTGATTCCCAACGGGACGGCACCGGTGCAGGCCACATTGCGTGCGGCCTCCGCCACGGCGGCCTTTCCCCCTTCGTAGGGGTCCAGGGCTACCTGGCGGTTGTTGCAGTCGACCGACACCGCGAGACCGAACGTGGTTCCCGGCACCCGGATTACCCCGGCGTCCCCGCCCGGTCCGAACGCGGTGTTGGCCTGCACGGTGCTGTCGTATTGTTCCCAGACCCATCTCTTGCTGGCCAGGCTCGGGGAATCGAGAAGCCGTTCGAGAGTCTCTTCGACTCCCGGCATCGGGCGGTTCGCGGGGGGGCGTGTCCTGCGCCGGGTCACGGCGGCTCGGCTTTCCCGCGCTTCCGGGTGGTACACCGGGCAGTCCTCCACGAGCGAAACGCCGGGGATCGCCGCCACGGTCCTCCCCTCATGCACCACCCGGAAGAGACCGTCATCCGTCACGCGGCCGATGGGTGTTGCCGTCAACTCCCAGCGACGGCAGATCGTCTCGATGGCCGCAAGCCGGTCCGGTTCGGCCACGACGAGCATCCGTTCCTGGGATTCCGAGAGGAGAATCTCATAGGGGCTCATGCCCGGTTCGCGCAGCGGGACCCGGCTGGTGTCGAGTTCGACCCCGACTCCGCCGCGGGCCGCCATTTCCGCCGAGGAACTGGTGAGACCGGCGGCGCCCATGTCCTGAATGGCGACGATCTCCCCCGACTGGATCAAGGCGAGGCTCGCCTCCAGCAGGAGTTTTTCGGTGAAGGGATCACCCACCTGGACCTGGGGGCGCCGGGCCTCGCTCGCCTCGGTCAGCTCTTCGGAGGCGAAGCTCGCTCCATGGATCCCGTCCCGTCCCGTGGCGGCTCCGACCACGAGAAGGAGATTGCCCACGCCCTCGGCCCTGGCGCGGATCAGGTCCTCCTCCCGCAGGAGACCGACACACATCGCGTTGACGAGCGGGTTGCCGGTGTACCCGTCTCCGAACACCACCTCACCGCCCAGGGTCGGGACGCCCATGCAGTTGCCGTAATCTCCGATGCCGCGGACGATTCCCGCAAACAGGTACCGGTTGCGGGGCACGTCGAGGGGACCGAGCCGGAGGGAGTTGAGAAGCGCCACGGGGCGGGCACCCATGGTGAACACGTCGCGGAGAATCCCCCCCACACCTGTGGCTGCCCCCTGATAGGGTTCCACCGCGGACGGATGGTTGTGCGACTCGATCTTGAATGCGACGGCCCAGCCCTCGGGGAGTCGGAGAACGCCGGCGTTCTCGCCGGGCCCCTGGATGACGTGAGGCCCGGTGACGGGAAAGGTGCGCAGGATGGGACGGGAATGCTTGTAGGAACAGTGCTCCGACCAGAGGGCGGAAAAGACACCGAGCTCCGTCAGGGTCGGAGCCCGGTCCAGAACCGCCCGGATGCGACGATACTCCCCCGGGGTCAGATTATGCTCCCGGACCAGAGCGGGGGTGATCGGCGGGTCGCCGGGGCGCGGCAGGACGGAGGCGACGGTCCCGGATTGGGTCACGACGGTCTCATGCGGAGCGCGGCCGCCACGTCGCCCAGGATCTTCCGAAAGACTCCCGGGTCCTCGCGGCGGGTCAATTGATCCAGTTCCCCCGCGTCCAGCCAGATTCCCCCGCAGACGGGGCAGGTGTCGATCTGGGTGTTCTCGATGGTGGTCGTGATGAGGTCGTGGCCGGACTTGGGGCACTTCATGAAGTGAGACTGGCGTTCCGCCGCGGCCGCCTCCTCGGCGGCCCGGGCGCGCGTGGCTTCCAGCAGTTCGGCGTTCTGCCTGGCGAAGTACTCGTCTTCGTTCCGGCTCGGTTTGTCGATGGTCATCGGTCGGTTCGTCTCAGGGGGTCAGGGGAGTCGCGCGGGCGCAACGCCCACGAGGGAGGTGACGAGCGAAGTGAAGAAGGCGGCCCCGTCGCCTGATGAGACGAGAGGATCCGCGACCCGTTCCGGGTGAGGCATGCATCCCACCACGGTGCCTCCCGGGTTGCAGATGCCGGCGATGTCCTCCCGGGCGCCCGAGGGGTTCCCGGGAATGAGGCGGTCCGCGGGGTCCGCGGCATAGGTGAACACGATCTGGGCGTTGTCCCGCAACCGGGCGAGGGTCTTCGAATCGGCCACGAAACGTCCCTCACCGTTGGCAACCGGCAGGCGGAGCCGGGCGCCCGGGGCATAGTCGCGGGTCACCACCGTATCGGTGCGGTGGACGATCACGTCCGCGGGTCGCGACGTGAAGCGCAGCCCGGCGTTGCGGGTCAGGGCGCCGGGGAGGAGTCCCGCCTCGCAGAGGATCTGGAACCCGTTACAGATGCCGACCACCGGCCCCCCGTCGGCCGCGTGACGGCGAATCGCCTCGGTGATCGGACTGAAGCGCGCAATGGCGCCGGAGCGGAGGTAGTCTCCGTAGCTGAACCCCCCGGGAAGGATCACGGCGTCGGCCCCACCCAGGGACGTGGCGCGGTGCCAGACCAAAGAAGCGGATCCGCCGGCCAGCTCCACGGCGCGCACGGTCTCGTGTTCACAGTTGGTCCCGGGATAGACGACCACGGCAACGCGGATCACGAGAGGGTCTCGATCTCGATGCGGAAATCCTCGGTGACCGGATTGGCCAGGAGGGTGTCGCACATGGCTCGCACCCTCCGGGTGGCGGCCGTGGCGTTCGCCGCCTCCAGGTCGACCTCGATCGCCTTGCCGACTCGGACCGTGCTCGCCTCCGAAAAGTCGAGCTCGGTGAGGGCATGGGCGATGGCCTGCCCCTGGGGGTCCAGGAGGCCGGGGCGGGGGAGGATGCGGATGTGAGCCCGAAACTTCATGCGGCACTCCGGGGAGACGTGGGGTCGTTGCGTTCGATCAATCCGAGCACCATGGTGCGGAGCATGCCAAAGGCCATGTAGCCGAGACCGAGAGGAAAGAGGAAAGCGGCCGGGTCCAGAAGGGCACCCCCGAGGATCACCGCATGGGCAAGAATGCCGAGGCGGCCGCCCCAGGTCCGCAATCCGATGCGGGGCCAGCGAGGGTATTTCACATTGCTCACCATCAACACCGCCAGCAGCAGGAGGAGAACCGTCAACCCCTCGTGCTGCAGATCGAGATACGCCAACGAGGCCCGATACCATTCGGTCTGACTGAAGGGATAATACACGGCCAGCGTCATGCCGGCCGACGGCGAGGGGAGGCCCGTGAACCACTGGCTGGACGACCCCCCGCTGGCGAGCACGTTGTAGCGGGCCAGCCGGACAGCCGTGGCGACCACGTACAGGTAGCACAGCACCCATCCGAAGCGTCCCGCGGCCTGGAACTCCAGAAAGTACATGAGAAAGGCGGGGGCCACGCCGAACGAGATGACGTCGACGAGGGAATCGAGTTCCGCCCCGAATCGGCTGCCGGCGTCGGAGAGCCGCGCCACCCGTCCATCGAGCATGTCGAGGACGGCGGCAAAGACGATGAACCACCCGGCCCAGACGAAATTCCCCCGATAGGCCGAGACGATGGACCAGAATCCGAAGAAGAGATTGCCCAGGGTCAGGGCGCTGGGAATGACGACGACCACGCGCCTCATGCGACCGCTTCGCCGGCGCTCCTCCGTCTGGGGGGCGGGGGGAGGGGAAGGGGGGGGGATCATGACCACTCCGCCAGAACGGTGTCGGCGGCCCGCGTGCGATCGCCCAGCGCGACCCGCACGGTGACCCCGGGAGGAAGGAACACATCGACCCGGGATCCGAACCGGATCAGGCCGAGCCGGCTCCCCTGGGTCACGGGGGTCCCCGGGCCGTGATCGGTCACGATGCGGCGCGCGACCAGCCCGGCGATCTGCCGGAGGAGGATCCGTCCCCGGGCCGTGTCCAGTCCGATCGTCGCCTGCTCGTTCTCCCGGCTCGCCTTTTCCGAGGCCGCGTTCAGGAAGCGGCCGGGGTGATAGGCCCGGTGGGCGACGGTCCCCTCGCAGGGATACCGGTTCACGTGGACGTTGAACACGTTCATGAAGATCGACACCCGGGTGGCCGGGCCTCCGAGAAACTCGGGTTCATCGATCGGGATGATGCTGACGATTCGGCCATCGGCCGGGGCCAGGATCAATCGGTCCCCGCGCACCGTGTCGCGTGGCGGGTCGCGGAAGAAGGCCACCACCCAGACGGCCACCGGGAGCCAGAGGAGGGGAACCCACCACGGCGCGACCAGCGCGAGGAGGGCCAGGAGGCCGGCCGCCATGCCGATGAACGGCCATCCCTCGGGAGCGATGCGCATCAGGATACCTCGGGCAGGGGGACCCCGGTCAGACGATGATACACGTCGAGGTAGCGGGTTGTCATCGCGGTGATCACGTCGGGAGAAAGGGGAGGGGGCGGGGGGTCTCCATTCCAGGCGCCGGACGCCTTCATCCGGGCCAGGTGGTCCCGCAGGGGCTGCTTGTCGAATCCCGATCGGTGGGCCGCTGCCTCTCCCGGTTCGAGAGGCCAGAACCGGGAGCTGTCGGGAGTCAGGATCTCGTCGATGAGCACCAGCTCTCCGCTGCTGTCGTGTCCGAACTCGAATTTGGTGTCGGCCAGGATCAGGCCCACAGTGCGCGCATGGGCCGACGCGGCCCGAAAAAGAGCCAGGCTCCGCTCCCGAAGCCGATCCGCGACTGTCCCGAGGGCAGCCCGTACCCGGGAGAAGGGCACGTTTTCATCATGTCCGGTTTCCGCCTTGGTCGCCGGTGAGAAGATCGGGGGGTCGAGACGGGCGGCTTCCGGGAGGCCCGGCGGCATCGGTTCCCCGGCCAAGGTGCCGTGGGCGGCATACTCCGCCCAGGCCGATCCCGACAGGTAGCCCCGCACGACGCACTCGAAGGGGACCGGAGTCGTGCGCCGGACCAGCGTCGACCGTCCCGCGCCCTCGGGATGAGAGGCGAGGGCGGGAATCCGGTCCACGATCTCCCGCCAGTCGGCCGTCAGGAAGTGGGTGGGTCCCAGCGAGGCGAGGCGACGGAACCAGAACGCGGAGATCTGGGTGAGCACCTCGCCCTTGCGCGGGACCGGCTCGGTCATGACGACGTCGAAGGCGCTGACCCGGTCGCTGGCCACGAGCAGGAGGTGTTCCGCGTCGACCTCATAGACCTCCCGGACCTTCCCCCGCCTGCAGAGGGGAAGCGGGAGCGTGGTGCTCCGCAGGCCGGTCATACGCGGATCTCCGCGGCCGTGAGTGCGGTGGCGAGAGGCCGGGCGCGCCGCAGGAGCGGCGCGAGATGTTCCTCCAGGAACTCGGTCACCTGTTCCGGTGCGCGGCCCACATACCGGCGGGGGTCGAGTTCGGCCCGGAGCTGATCCGCGGGGATCGACGAGAACGCGGGATCCGCCGCCAGGCGCTCCAGGAGGTCATTGGGAGACCCGGCAGCCACCGCGGTCGCGGTGGCCATGCTGTGGGTGCGAATGACCTCGTGCAGAGTCTGCCGGTCCCCGCCTCGGGCCGTGGCCAGCATGAGCCAGCGCTCGGTGGCCATAAAAGGCATCTGGGCCTCCACATGCCGGGCGATGACCGGGGCCCTGACCTCCAACCCCCAGGCCACGTTGTTGGCGAGGAGCAGGAGGGCATCGACCCCGAGAAACGCCTCGGGCAGGGTCATGCGGCGGTTGGCGCTGTCGTCCAGGGTGCGCTCGAGCCACTGGGTGGCTGCGGTCTGTGCTCCGTTGGCCTGGAGCGCCATGACGAAGCGCGCGAGCGCCCCGATGCGTTCGGCCCGCATCGGATTGCGCTTGTAGGCCATGGCACTGGACCCGATCTGGTCGGATTCGAAGGGCTCCAGGATCTCGCCTTCGTGCTGCAACAGCCGCAGATCCACCGCCATCTTGGCGGCGGACTGGGCGAGACCGCTCAACGCATCGAGGACCATCGCGTCCACCTTGCGGGGGTAGGTCTGCCCGGTGACGGCAAAGGCCGCCGCAAACCCGAGGCGGTCACTGATCAGGCGGTCCAGGGCACGGACCCGCTCGTGGTCCCCTCCGAAGAGCTCGAGAAACGACGCCTGGGTTCCCGTCGTGCCCTTGCACCCGCGGGCCCGCAGTGTGGCGAGGCGGTGGAGCAGCTCCTCCACGTCGAGGGCGAAATCCTGGGCCCAGAGCGTCATCCGCTTGCCCACGGTGGTGAGCTGGGCCGGCTGGAAGTGGGTGTAGGCCAGGCAGGGGAGGTCCGCATGGGCGCGGGCCTGCCGGGCCAGGGTGTCGAGAAGCGCGAGGGTCCGGCCGAGCAGGAGTTGGAGCCCATCCCGGAGGACCAGGAGGTCGGCGTTGTCGGTGATGAAGGCGCTGGTGGCACCCAGGTGCAGGTAGGGTCGTGCGCGAGGGGCCCGGTCACCCACGGCGTGGATGTGAGCCATCACATCGTGGCGAAATCGGCGCTCATAGTCGGCGGCCACCGCGAGGTCGGCGTCGTCAAGATGCGCGCGGAGGTCGTCGATCGCCTCGGCGGGAATGTCGAGTCCCAGTTCGCGTTGGGCCTCCATCAGTGCGAGCCAGATCCGGCGCCAGAGGCCGGCGCGGTGCTGCGCCCCCCACAAGGCCTGCATCTGCGGCGATGCGTAGCGGGTGGAGAGGGGGGTCTGATACCGCGTGGTGTCGCTCATCGAAACTCGAGGTCGGTGAAGATGAATTGTCCATCCCGCTCGAACGTGATCCGGAAGAGTTGTCGCCGCCTCATCGACTCGAAGATCGGCCCCACCTGAGCAGCCGAGGTGATCACCGTCCGGTTCACCGCCACGATCACGTCACCCTCGCGAAGTCCGGTGGCCTCAGCCACCTCCCGGGGGAGGCGGAATACCAGGGCACCTCGGGCGGATCGCAGGCCGCGCTCGGCCTGAACTGCGGGGGTCACGGTGACCAGTTCGAGACCCCGGAGCACGGAGATCTTCTCGGCGGTGACGGTGGGAAGATCCCCGGTGACGATCCGGACCGTTCGTGCTCCCCGGGGGCCGCGGTAGCGGAGGGAGATCGTGTCGCCCACGCGCAGATCGAGCTTCACGGCCTCCCAGTCGAGGTAGTTGCGCAGCGGGCGTCCGTTGGCCTCCACCAGCACGGCGCCCTCACCGAGTCCGGCACGCGCGGCCGGTCCTCCGGGGGCCACCCGGGTCACGGACACGCCGCCCCGGCTCTTCCAGTCCCGCATGGCGCTCGCTCCGGCCACGTCCAGACCCGTCCAGGCACGGCGTACCGTGCCATTGCGGATGATGTCCTCGGCGACGCGCAGGACCCGCTCCACCGGAATGGCGAACCCGAGCCCGATCGATCCGCCTCCGCTCGTGAAGATGGAGGATGCGAGCCCGACCACCTCGCCGGACGCGTTGGCCAGCGGCCCCCCCGAGTTGCCGGGGTTGATGGCCGCATCGGTCTGGATCATGTCGAGGTACATGCCCGGCTGGTCACCGCTGGGAAGGATGTTGCGCCCCGTGGCGCTGACCACGCCCGCCGTCACGGTCGGTTCGGCGTTGCCGAGCAGATAGGTATAGGGATTGCCGAGAGCGATGACCCATTCCCCGATCATCAGATCCGTGCTCCTCCCGATCGGGGGGACGGGATACCCCCGCCCCGGGATACGGACCACCGCGATGTCGGTGGTGGGGTCCTCCCCGAGAAGGGTTCCCTCGACCTCGGTGTTGTTGGGGAGAGAGACCGTGATGGTTTCCGCGCCGGCCACGACGTGCTGGTTCGTGACGACGATGCCGTCGGAGCGGATCAGGAACCCGGTACCGTAACTCTCCACGACCTGTTCCGACTGCCGCGGCACAAAAAAGAAATCGAACGGGCCGGGGGCACTGGTGACACGGCGCCGGGAGGCCACATGGAGGGACACCACCGACGGTCCCACCCGGGCGGCGGCCTCCACGATCGCCGTGCGCCGGGACCCATCCAGCGAGGGGACGGGAGAGGCCCCCCGCTGGGCCTGCATGCCGCGCACCAGGTCCCCGGTGTGGGGATCGTGGCTGCATCCCAGGAGCACGACAACCAGGGGCACCGTGCGCAGGAGGAATGGGGAGGAGGTCATGCCGGGTGACCCAGGTGGGGGAACCAGTGAGACGGATACCGCGCCGTCACGAAAAAGAGTCCCCCCGGGGGCGCCGGGGCCGCGGCACGCACCTCGGGACGCCGTTCCAGAAGTGCCGCGAGGTCCTCCGGAGGGCGTCGGCCCCGTCCGATCTCCACCATGGTTCCCACCAGGATCCGCACCATGTGGTGCAGAAATCGGTTGGCGGCGATGTGGAAACGGAGGTCGGTCCCCGGGCCCCGGCTCTCCCATCGGGCCACGCGCACCCGGCACCGGGTGTCGCTCCGATCCGCGGTGCGGACCGCCAGGCTCCGGAAATCGTGGTCACCGAGCATCATGTGCGCCGCCATGTCGAGGGCCGTCCGGTCGAGGGGGATCGCGAGGGGCCACTCGTATCGCCTCCGAAAGGGCGAACGGCAGCCTGGAGTGATCCCGACGTCGTACCGGTACTCCCGCTCCGTGGCCGAGCGCCGCGCGTGAAAACCGGAGATGGCTTCCGTGGCCGACACCACCCAGCAATCCGGGGGCAGGAGAGCGTTGAGCGCACGGCACAAATCCGGAGGGGTCCAGCGCTCGGGCACGGTGCAGCTCGCGCTCATTCCGATCGCATGGACCCCGGCATCGGTCCGGCCCGCTCCGTGAACCACGATCCGGTGACCGCACAACCGACGAAGGACGGCCTCCAGTTCCCCCTGGACGGTGCGATCAGCACTCTGGCGCTGCCATCCATGGAAACCGGTGCCGTCGAAGTGCAGGAGCAGGTGGACTGTGCGTCCGATCACGGGCGGAATCTAGCCGTTGGGGGGGCCCGGTACAAGCAGGGGAATCAGGCAGATCGGCTCATTCAGGGACACCATGATCAGATCGACGACGGCCTTGGAACCTCGGTGCGTGCCGGGCTGGAGCCCGGCGAGCCCAGGGGTGCTCCATCCCCATTCCCCTACTCCCCCTTCCCTACTCCCCAAGCTGGCCGAGCCGGAACCACAGAGGCACCTCGGGGTTTCGCGTGGGTTTTCTTCGGCATGGGTTCCTGTCCCTCCGGAGCCCTCTCCCCGCCCCCAGAGCCAACCACAAGAAGCACAAAAGGCACAGAAACCTCTCTCGCCCCAGGGGGGCCCCCATGCGCCCCGAGGTTGTGCCTCTTGTGACTTCTGTGCTTTGTGTGGCCCTCCCCCTCGCACGGCGCGGCCGGGGCGATCGACGGGTCTGACGGGGGGGTCGGGCGTCGCCCCAAATATTGTTCGAGTTTCGCGTTCAATCCTGTCCGTAAGGGACTACTCCCTGCTCTAGAAACGACGGATCACCCCGACCACCACTCCCTGGATGATGACATCCTGCTCCTGGAACCGGAGGGGGACCATGGCGGCGTTGGCGGGCTGGAGCCGGATCCATCCACCCGGCTCGCGATAGAACTTCTTCACGGTGGCCTCCGCACCGTTGACGAGCGCGATCACCATCTCACCATTTTCGGCCGTCTGCCGACCGTGGACCACGACGCAATCCCCGTCGAGGATGTGATCATCGATCATGGAGTTGCCGCTGACCCGGAGGGCGAAATTGGGGCCACGGCGGGGAAGCATGTCATCGGGGACGGCAAGAGTTTCCTGGTGGACGAGCGACTCGATCGGAAGTCCCGCGGCGACCGTTCCGAGCAGAGGGATCTCCGAGGCGCCGGACGTTCCCGCGGGCGGGACGATTTCAATCGACCGGCTCTCGTTGTAGGAGCGGCGAATCACACCCTTCCGCTCGAGGTTGCTCAAATGCTCGTGGACGGTGGCGAGGGACTGGAAAGTGAACTGGCCTGCGATTTCCTCGAAGCTCGGGGCATAGCCGTGCTCTCCGATGTACCCCTCCAGATAGGAAAGGATTTCTCGCTGGCGTTTGGTCAGGGGCATGGTCTCCCTCCCGAAGAAGTGCCGAAATCTCACTCTCCAAGTTACCGAATGCAAGCCGAAGCGCAAGAGGGGACATTCGGAGGGCCGGAGGTGGTGTTTTTCCTGTCCCGTCATGACTAACTTGAATGCTCGCAGTTTGTTCAGCCCCCCGAGGCGACGGCCCGGGGCACCATTTCCGCCATCAACGGGCAAGCGAGCGTGCGCCTGTGATCCTGTCCATCCTCCCCCGGTGTCTCCGCCCCTTCCCCCGGATGGGGCCGTCGACCTCATGACCGACCCGGTCGTGCTGGGTGGGGGGGCCGAGGCACCGGGGTGCGCTTCCGTTGGCGACCTGTTGCGGACCATCTGGAAATCGGCCCGGGCGTTCCAGATGTACCTTCCCAACAACCCGATGTTCCAGCGGGCCCGGGAGACCCTCCAGGAGGCCTTCGTCCCGGTCTGGGAGGTGGCCGACGAAGTCGCGCTCACGATCGTCGAGACCGACATGTTCTGGGACGGTGACCTGGTGTACAGCCAATCCACCCGATCGGAGAGCTTTGCCTGGAGCCTGTACAAGGATGGCATGCGTCACCTGACCCTCCGGCGCGGGGTGGAGGAGAAGGAGATCTTCACCTTCTTGAATCTGGTCGGACGGGCGCGGGTGTTGGCGGCGGATGCCGGAGACGACCTCCTCACCCTGCTCTGGGAACAGGACTTCGAGTTCCTCTCCTACCATTTTGCGGAGGTGGTCACCGACATGGGGGTCCTCGACCCCCAGGCCCTCGACCTCGAGGCGGTCGCCGCTCCGGAGGAGGTTCGGGAGCGGGTGCGGCAGGATCCGGCTCCTCCGGCCCGGGTTCCCGGTGTGGTGGACCTCGACGAGTTCGACAGCACCCTGTACTTCCTGGACGATGGAGAGGTGCAGGCGTTGCGCCGACAGGTGGCCCAGGAGTACTCCCGGGACATCCGGAGCAGTGCCCTCGACATCGTCCTCGACATCCTGGAACTCCAGGAGGGGCTCGAGGCGCGACGGGAGGCGATCGAGATCTTCGACACCCTCTTCCCGAATCTGCTCACGCAGGGACAGTTCTCCGCCGTCGCCCGACTGCTTCGGGAATTCCAGGTCGCACGGAAGAGAGCGAGCAACCTGCAGCCCGACCTCCATCAGCGTCTGGAGGGATTCGAGGTGCAGCTGAGTTCTCCCGCCATCGTGACTCAGCTGGTCCAGGCCATGGATGAGTCGGGCAGTTCCCTGGCAGAGGGTGGAATCGTGGATTTGATAGGCGTCCTGCGTCCCCCGGCTCTGGAGCCGATCCTTGCCGGCCTTCCGACCATGGCCGACGAGGAGGTGAAACGGATCCTGGAGGCGGCGGCGGACCGGCTGGCGGCCACGGATACCGAAGGAGTGCTGCGGCTCTTGCGGGTCCCCGACTCCCCTGCGCGACTTGCGCTGGTGCAGCTCTGCGGGCGCCTGCAGCTTCAGGCCGCAGTCCCCGGCCTGGCCGACCTCCTCAGCGCCCCCGAGCCCCCGCTGCGCGCCGCCGCAGTGACCTCCCTGGGACAGATCGGGTCGCCCGGGGCACTCGGCGCGCTGGAGCCCGCGTTGGAGGATGCGGAACGGGAGGTGCGCCTCGCGGCGGTGGAGGTGGTCCGGGAGAAGGGCTTCAAGGGGGCTCTGTCTCGCCTGGAATCCGTGGTCCGGGGGAAGTCCCGGTTGACCCTGGAACGATCCGAACGGTTGCAGTATTTCGAAGCGTACGCCGAGGTGGCGGGACCGTCCGGCCTGGATGCACTGACCCGGGTGCTCGAACCCCGGGGGTGGATTCGCCGCCGGGCCCCCGCCGATATCCGCACCTGCGCCGTCTATGCCCTCGGACGAATTCGCACGCCCGAGGCGCGTGCCGTGCTGGAGCGCAACGAGCGGGACAAGGAGTTGTCGGTGCGGAATGCCGTGTCCCGCATTCTGCGGGGGTGGCCGGCGTGATGACGGGACCTGACCGTGAGGTCCACCGGGACGGCGATGAGGCGTTTCTGCGGGTGGCGGGGCGAACCCTCCTGCTGACCCTGTACGCCGCGCTGCGCAGCCTCAAGCTCTATCCCCTCGAAAACACCACGGTGCAGAAGGCGCTGGATGACCTCCAGCGCGAATGCCAGGCGGTCCTCACCGCCGAGGGGGAGATTGAAATACGCATCGCGGGGGACTTCATCTTCGTCAACTCGACACGGTTGCGCCTGGAGCTCGACAACTTCACGGCGATCTCCCACATCATGCAGCTCTTTCGAGCCTTTGAGGTGGGGGTCTTGCGCATCCATCCCGGGGTGGAGCGCTCGGAGTGGCAGGTCCTGCTGAGTCTCTTCCTGACCCTGGGCCAGGAACCGGCCGAGCGTCGTCAGGAACTGCTGCTGGAGCGTTTGCAGGGATCGAAGGTTCGTGGGCTGGAACTGGACGCCACCTCCGGTTCCGATGCCGCAGATGAGTTGCGCCATGCCCGGGAGCAGGCCAAGCGCACCTATTCGCATGGGGTGGCCGTGACCCGGGAGGTGATCAACTCGATCCGGATCGGTCGAACCAGCAACCTGAAGCGCGCCAAGCAGGCGGTCCAGATGATCGTGGACCAGGTTCTCAACAATGAAACCTCGATCCTCGGTCTCACCACACTGCGCGATTACGACGAGTACACCTTCACCCACTCGGTCAACGTCTGCATCTTCGCGGTGGCCCTCGGCCGGAAGATCGGTCTGACCAAGCTGCAACTCTACGATCTGGGAATGACGGCGCTGCTGCACGATGTCGGCAAGGCGCGGATCCCGGTGGAGGTGCTCAACAAGGTCGGGGGGCTGGAGGAGGACGAGTGGACCCTCATTCAACAGCACCCCTGGCGGGGGGCTCTGACCCTGTTCCGGCTCCGGGGATACGACGAAATCCCCTACCGGTCCATCCTGGTGGCGCATGAGCACCACATGAAGACCGACCTCACCGGCTATCCCCGGCATGTCCGCCCTCGGGAACTCGGGATCTATTCGCGCATCGTGGCCGTGGCAGACGGGTTCGATGCCGCCACGACCCGCCGGGTGTACCAGACCACCCCGATCGAGCCCGATCAGGTGCTGCGGGAAATGTGGGAGAATCCCCGGCGCGGGTACGACCCGGTCGTCGTGAAGGCACTCATCAACCTGAT
The DNA here is from genome assembly GCA_039794085.1 of Gemmatimonadales bacterium. Lineage (GTDB taxonomy): Bacteria > Gemmatimonadota > Gemmatimonadetes > Gemmatimonadales > GWC2-71-9 > OFTM291. Next base: position 18,550 of record JBDIWC010000002.1, on the reverse strand, counting down.
CGGGATCTATCCGGTGGGGACCTGTGTGGTACTCGACACCTTCGAAGTCGGTGTCGTGGCCAGCGTCAACCCGAACCGGGAATTCCTGCATCGCCCCCTGGTCCACCTGACGGTCGACCCCGACGGGGCGGTGATACCTCCCCCCGGAGTGACCGTGAATCTCGCCGAGGAGGTTCCCGGGGGAGGGGCCTTCCTCCGGTCCATCGTCAAGGTGTCCAACCCAGAGCGCTACGGGATTCGAGTCGGTGACTATTTCCTCTGAGTCCACCTCCCACTCCCCCCGGGCTCCCCGGTCCCCCGTCCTGGTGGGTCAGGTCCTGTCGACCTACGCCACTCTCCTGTGGATCGGGGGATTGGTGGTGGCGGCAACGAGCCTCGTGCTCGACACCCGGTGGATGGAGGTGCCGCTTCTGACCACGGCACTGGCGCTGGGGGCATTCGGTCTCCGCATCGCGCCGGTCCGTCTCAGCAAGTACTCGTATCTCACGCAGAGCGGGATCACGGGGGTGGTCGGCGCGTTGGTCGCGCCGCCCAGTGCCGTGGTCCTGGCCCTCGGGTCCGGAGTGTTGCTGGGTGACCTTCTGGTGGCGCGGAAGCCCCTGGTGGCCGCGGCGATCAATTCGGGTCGGGAGGTGCTGGCCTTTGCCGCGGCGTACGGCGTCTATGCCCAGGTGCATGTCGCGTCGGGCGTGGAGGGGCTCTCGATCAACTACCTCCCGGCGGCCGCCGCCTTCGTGTTCGCCTACTTCGCCTTTTCCCGGTTGTTGTTCTACTTCTCCCTGCTGGTGCGCGACAAATTGTTGCTCGAGGAACGCCTGTTCATCCTGCGCTGGGAGATCGTCGCCTATCTGATGACGTTGCTGGCGGCCACGGTCATCGTCTGGGCGGTGGCGACGCTCTCCCCCGCCGGGTGGCCCGCCGTGCTCATTGCCCTGGGGGCGATGGGCCTCCTGGCCCGCACCCTGTTGGAGGAGGCCATCGCCGCCGAGGATCTCAACAAGGTGCACCAGATGCAATCCGCCGTCCTCGGAACGACGAGCCTGCACGGGGCCCTGGGGGAGATCGAGCGACTCGCCTATCGCCTGGTCGACTGGGGTGACTACTCCATCTTCCGCACCGGGACCGGCGAGGCCACCCTCCTCTACCGCGCGGTGCTGGGACGTCCCGGGCGCGGACCGGCGGGACCCGCGCTGGAACGGATCCGGCGTGATGCCGTCGAGAGGGGGATCACCGTGATGATCCCGGACGCGGAGAAGGACCCCCGGCTCGGATTCCAGGACCCCGGCCGGAAGACCATCGTGATCCACCCCCTGCGCATGGCCGACATGACGCTGGGAACGTTGGAACTGGAACACCACAAACGGCACTACTACGGCCCGCGCGATCTCGCCGCCATTGCGGCGTTGGGAGGGCAGATCGCCACGGCGATTCATCTCGCGGAACTGCGTCGCCCCCTGGTGAGGACGGTGGAACAGATCGAACGCCAGGTGCGGACCCTGGTGGGGGCCTCCCAGTCGCTGCGGGGGAGCGCCGTGGCCCTCGGGTCGGCCGCGGAGGGAATGCGCCGGAAGATCGGAGTCAATGAGACCTTTGCCCAGGCGGGACTCACCACCATGGGCGAACTGACCCGCCGATCCGCGGAAACGGCGGAGGGGGGGCGCCGGGCCGCCACGGCGAGCCGGGCCGCGGCCGATGCGGCCGACCGCCACCGGGTGGCGATCGGGGATGCCATCGACCGCCTGGTTCAGGTCCGGAGCTTCGTGGAGGACACCTCGGCGCGGGTGGCTGAGCTGGGGGCCGCCGCCGATCGGATCGCCACCTTCATCGACTCGATCCGTGACGTGGCCGACGCCACCAACCTCATCGCCCTCAACGCGGCGATCGAGGCGACTCGGGCGGGTGCCGAGGGCCGGGGGTTCGCCGTGGTGGCGGAGGAGGTGCGGTCGCTCGCGCTGCAGAGCACCGAAATGACGGAAGAAGCGGCCCAGATCATGCGGGAGGTCGCCAGTGCTGTGAGGGGCATGACAGCCCAGATGGAATTGGGCCAGACCGTGGTGTCCGGAGTGGGAGAGGTCAGCGCCGAGGCGGCCCGTGCCCTGGAGGCCATCGTGTCCTCGGCACGTACTGCGGGGCTGGAGGCCCGGACCATCGCCGAGGCCTCCACCGATCAGGAACGCGAAGGGCACCGCCTCGAGGCCCAGATCCGGCAGGTGGCCGAGGCGGCCCAGACCGCCCGGTCCGATGCCGATCATGTCGCGGGACAGGCGGCGGCGGCACGACGGGGCCAGGCCGATCTGGATAAGGTGATCGGGGACTTGGAGGTCCTCGCTTCTCAACTCCAGGTCATCGCGCGCAGTTTGGCACTGGAATCGTGATGACCACCACGGTACGGGCGTGCGTGGCGCTGGGGAGCAACCTGGGCGATCGGGCGGGGGCCCTGGAGGGAGCGCGGAGGGGATTGGCCAGCCTGTCCGGAACCCGGGTGGTTGCCTGCAGCAGCATCGAGGAAACGGAGCCGCTGGGAGGGTTTGACCAGCCCCGGTATCTCAACCAGATGGTCCTTCTGGAGACGACTCTCTCTCCGCATGACCTCCTGGAGGCACTCCTGGAGATCGAGCGGTGTGCGGGACGGGTGCGCGACGGAAGCCGCTGGGCTCCTCGCCTCCTCGATTGTGACCTGGTGCTTCACGGCTCCGCGGAGCTGTCGGACCAACGGTTGACCGTGCCGCATCCCGGCCTCCGGGATCGGACCTTTTGGCACCATGAGCTGGAGGAACTGGGCGTGATGAATCCACTGGCAGAGACCGACGCTCCCTCGCCGGGTCGGGTGACGCCCGGTCGCGTGCCCCCGCGGAGCAGGATCGGTCGGGGATGAACCGGAATTCCGATCCCTCGATCCGGCCCGAACTGCGTCCCTCGATTCCCGACTGGGCCATCATGAGCGAGGACCGGATCGATCATGTCAAGCGCGTGGCCGCGCTGGCCTATCTCTGGGCATTGGAGATGGGGGTGCCCGATTCGGAGACCCATCGATGGCTCCGGGCGGTGTGGCTTCACGACGCTCTTCGCGATGCCCCGCTGGAGGACCTGGAACTCGCCGCGCCGACCACCCCGGGACCGATCGAGCTGCGCCATGGTCCCGCGAGTGCCGCCCGGGCCAAGGGGCACGGAGAGACCGATCGTGGAGTGCTCGACGCCGTGCGGTATCACTCCGTGGGGCTCGCGGAGTGGGACATGGTGGGACGCGTGCTCTACTGTGCCGACTTTCTCGATCCCGGGCGCCCTTTCGATCGGGAGGAGCGGGCCGCCCTGGCCCGCGAGTTCCCCACCAACCCCACGGGGGTGCTGCTCGAGGTGGCGCGCCGCCGCCTCGAGCACCTTGCCCGGTCGGCCTGGCCCATCCCGGAACCGACCTATCGATTTTGGAACAGTCTCGTTTCCTCTCCCGTTCGATCCCTCGCGCCGCAGTTGTAGCCATCGCCGCGGGTGTCGTGATCGTGGCCGGAGCCATTCTGTTCCGCCACGACACCCCCTCGATGCCGAGTGCCGTGGCCACCCGGGGATCCGAGCGGGTGACCGCGGAGGTGCTCAACGCCACCCGGCGATCCCGGCTGGCCCGGGCGGGAACCGCCCAGTTGCGCCGGGACGGAATCGACGTCGTATTTTTTGGCACCGCCGACACGATCCTCGATTCGACCCTGATCCTGGTTCGGCGGGGAGACAAGGATGCCGGATTCCGCGTGGTGCGGTCGCTCGGCGTGGGACGCGTGGTCGTGAAGATCGACACCCTCCGTCGGGTGGACCTGACGGTTCTGCTGGGACATGATTTTCATCCCGTCCCGGGGTTGGTGCCGTGAATAGGACGTAGGACATAGGGCATAGAAGGGGGGAGGGGCCCGTACCCGTACCCGTACACGGCAGTTGCTTCAGGGGTATTCGGGGCCGTTCGAGTACGAGAACGTGTACGAGAACGTGTACGAGAACGTGTACGGAAAAGAGGATATCTTTTCCGGGATCCGCCCTATCGTGTACGAGTACGAGTACGTGTACGTGTACGTGTAGGTGTACGGAAAAGGAAGGGAGAGGTGTCGCGGGCTCTCGTCACCAGGAGGTTCCTATGTGGTTCAAGCACCGCGCCTGGATTCCCACGGCCTGGGCCCTGTCCGCCGCCAACCTCGTTTCCGTGTGGTTCGCCGCCTTGCCCGGTGAACCGGCGCACGCCACCCTCCACGCCCTGCTGGCCGCCGCCTTGGCCCTCGGCGCTCGGCACCTCACGATTCGCCGACGGGCCGAGCAGAACCGTGCGGATCTGCAGCAGGTGCTCGATCAGAATGAGCAGCTCCAGCAGAACGCCGAAGAGATGCGGGCCCGGGTGTCTGAGCTCGAGGACCGGCTCGATTTCACGGGACGCTTGCTGATGCAACAAGGTGATCCCGTGCGGCGCGATGCGCCCTCGGAGGAGCCCTGAGCCTTGTGGGTGTGCCGGCGTTTGTGGGTGCGCCGCTTGCGGCGCACCCCAAGGCAGAGAATCATTCACGGCCCTGGTGCGCCGCAAGCGGCGCACCCACGGGTATACCTTCCCAGCCAACGTGCAGATGTACGAGTACGGGTACGTGGTGATTCCTACCACCCGCCTCGGGGTGGGACCACACCCAGCAGAAGATCCATCACATTCGTCCCCGTCCTTCCGGTGATCACCAGCGCATCGACGGCCGCCAGCGCCTCGTGCGCACGATGGTCCGTCAGGGCTCGCTCCGGGTCGATACCCAGGGTCCGGATCCGCTCCCACGTCTCCCCGTCCACCACGGCTCCTGCTGCCTCCGTCGTCCCGTCCCGCCCGTCGGTTCCCGCGGCCAGAACCACCGGCTGGTTCATCCTGTCTCCCGACAACACCTCCGCCGCCGCCAGGGCCAGCTCCTGGTTGCGCCCTCCCGGTGGACACGTCCCGGTGGAGGGGAGTTTTACCGTCGTTTCTCCCCCGCGCACGATAAGCCGAGGAACGGATCCCGGTTCCTGAGCGACGAGAAATGCGGCGAACTCCCGGCCCACAAGGCGCGCCTCGCCCGTCACCGGAGTCCCCTCCACCTCCACCTCCCATCCCAGCGTGCGGGCCGCGGCTCCCACCGCCTCCCGGGCGTGCCGGTTGGTGGCCACGATCCGATGAGTTATTCCCGCCAGGGCGGGATCATCGGCACGGGGCGGGGGACTGGCCTCGAGCACGGTGAGGATCCGGTCACGGAGCGCAGGGCTCAGGGGCAGGGAAGCGAGGTGTGCTCGTACCATCTCTCGATGATCCACCGTTCCCACGCAGGGACCCGACCCGATGTCCGCGATGTCGTCTCCCGGGACATCCGATATCAGATATTGCGACACCGCGCGGCCACCGCCGCCCAGTGCCACGCCGAGCCGGCCCCCGGCGTGTTCAAGAACCAGCTTCCGGATCGCGTTCATCTCTCCGATCGGGAGACCGCTGGAGAGAAGCACTCTCCACAGCTCGCGGAGATCCTCCGGGGTGATCGGTCCGATCGGCGCCGCGATGAGACTCGACGCCCCTCCGCTCAGGAAGACCCACACCGGGTGTCCGGCGGGGATGCGAGCCACCGTCTCCCTCAACTGCTCCGCCGCGTGCAGGGATGCGGCACGCGGAACGGGGTGATCCCCCACGCACCAGAGCACCGGGAGCTCCCGTCCCGGTGGTTCATCCAGGACCGCAAGTCCCTCGGCTGATCCGTGTCCCGCCCCCGTGAGCACCTCTCCCGCGACAGCCACCATCCCGGCCGCGGCCTTCCCTATCCCCAGAATCCACGGAGTGGCCGCCGAGCTGGGGGGAGCGCGGAGAACACCGCGCAAGGCAACGTCCGGGGAGACCGCCCGCACACCCTCGCGGAAACAGAACTCGAGCAGGTCGCGCGGGTGCTGATGACGGGAGGGTGAGGGCATGGTACCTGCGGCATGGGGTCGCCGGTATAATGCAGCATGACCTCGACGAAACCAACCATCTACCAGACCCGGCGACTCCCCACCGAAGTGGAGTCCGCCCTGAGCACCCTCGGCGAGGTGCGGCACCCTCCCGGATTCAGGCCGCCCACAGCGGACGATCTGCGCAAGGCGCTACGGAAATCGGACGCCATCCTTTGCACCGTCAGGGACAGGTTTTCCGCCAACCTGCTGCGGACGCCGGGCCGGCGCACCGGATTGCTCGCCAACTTCGGCGTGGGGGTGGACAACATCGACCTGGAGGCGGCTCGAAGTGTCGGTGTCCGGGTCTCCAACACGCCGGGAGTGCTCACCGAAGCGACAGCCGAGCTGACGATCGCGCTGATCCTGGCGGTACTGCGGCGCCTGGGCGAGGGGGAGCGCCTGGTGCGGAGTGGTGGATGGACCGGGTGGGAACCGACCCAACTTCTGGGACGATCGGCCCACGGGCTCCGGCTGGGTGTGGTGGGGATGGGGAGGATCGGGGCCACTGTCGCGCGGCGGGCCCATGCGGGGCTCGGCATGCGCATCCGGTACGCCTCGCGGAGCCCGGTTCCCCCCTGGGAACTCGGTGGGATCGAGGCGGAGAAGGTGTCGCTGGATAGACTCCTCATCGAATCCGACGTGGTGACCCTCCATGTGCCGTCTACCCCCGAGACGCATCACCTGATCGATGCCCGGCGGCTGGCCCTCATGCCGCCGTCGAGCGTGCTGATCAACACCGCCCGGGGGAGCATCGTCGACGAAGCGGCGTTGGTCGCGGCCCTTTCCGAAGGACGGCTGGCCGGGGCCGGCTTCGATGTGTACGCCGAGGAGCCGAACGTTCCGGAAGCCCTGCGGGCGATGGAGCAGGTGGTGTTGTTGCCTCACCTGGGAAGCGCCACACTCGAGACGCGAACCGCGATGGGGAAGCTGGCGCTGGCCAATCTGCGGGCCTGGTTCGAGGGGGGGACTCTCCCGACCCCGGTGGTGTAGGGGTTGGGAGCAGGGAGTAGGGAGTCGGGAGTAGGGAATCAGGGGGGGCCGTGCACGTACTCGTACTCGTAGCCGTACTCGATCAGGCCCTGACGTCGCTCACGACTTCCGCTGACAGAAGGCCAAACCCGTCGTTCCGGCGTCCCCCTCGCTCGATCCCACCGCAAGATTAACGCAAGGGCGCAGGGACGCGAGGGCGCAACGAACTCCGCGATAGGAAGGGGCGTCTTCCGTACCCGTACTCGTACCCGTACTCGATCAGTCCTGGCGTCGCTTACGGCCCCCGCTGATGGAAAGCCAAACCCGTCCTTCCCACTTGTACCACGAAATACACGGAACGACACGAAAATGACGACGCCATGCCTTCGTGTGTTTTCGTGCTTTTCGTGGTTTTCCTACAAACCCCGATACCACGGGCTCACGCGGAAAGATTCTCGCGACCCACCGCTTCCAGGTCGGCCCGCAGCGCCTGCTGCGCCGCGGCCAGCCGCTGGAACCCCTCGCGCCCCGCGACAAAGAAGAGATAGCCCCGGGTGGCGGTGATCAGGGAGTCCGCCTGCTCCATGAGTCGCAGTGCCGCATACCCGGCGAGGGGTGCCAGGGTCAGGGTCACGCCGGCGGACACCGAGCCACGCCAGAGGTACACCGCACCCCCCAGACCGATCCAGGTCAGGGGGTACAGAAGCATCCCGCCCAGAATCTGAGCGGTGGACACCACCTCGCTGGCTCCCTTGGCGTAGCGGCGGGCCAGGCGTCCGACCATCACCCACGCCGGGGCATGCACCACGAACCCCGGGACGCCGAGGGGGACCAGCAACAGAATCCGGGCGATCCGGTGGGCCGTGAAGAGGGCGACGCGTTGGGGACGATAGGAGGCCGAGTTGAGGGCCTCGGGCGGGATGCCCACCGTGTCCAGCAAGCCCAGGTGCCGCTCCACCCGGTGGCGAAGCCGGGCCAGGCGCGTGGGGTCCTCCTCGCGGAGCCGGGCGTAGCCCTCGGCGATGCGGCGATGGAGGACCACTGCGGAGTCGGGATCGGAACGGGGAGCCAGGAGGCGCGTGGTGCGCGCCAGGAGGTCGATGATCTCGGCCCGGTCGGCCTGCACGGTGACCTGGCCCAGGGCATCCCGGAGCTGCTGAGTCAGGGCCTGGACCGCAATGGGGTCCGGGGCGTCGGGGTCAGGGGCGGCGCCGACGGGAAGCACGATGGGTACCCCGAACTGGACCGTGGCACGGCTCCGGAACCGGGCCTTGTTGCTGTAGGTGAGCCCGGTGGGCACCAGGGAGACCGGCCCATCGGCGGTGGCGGCCAGGGCGATGCGGGCGGCCCCGGTGCGGAGCGGCTTGAGCGAGGGGTCGCTGTGGGTGGTGCCCTCGGGAAAGATCGCGATCGCCCGGCCGTGCTGGAGAACCTGGCGGGCCCGTGCGAAGGTCTCCTGATTGCGCGCCGTGTCGCCCGCGTTGTCTTCCGGCCGGTGGACCGGGATGGTCTCGGTGAGCCGAAGGAAGTAGCCGAGGACCGGGAGCCGGAAGAGGGGGGCCTTGGCGAGGAAGGAGACTCGGCGCCCGCTCTTCAGGAGCACGAACAACGGATCCACCAGTCCGTTGGGATGGTTGAGGACGAAGATCAACCGGCCGCCGGGAGGCAACTGATCCAGACCATGGACGACGATGGTGCGAAAGTAGAGCCGGAGCACGAGCCGGAGAACCCCCTCCAGCAGAGCGCGCATGGGGGGTCAGGCCCGGGGGCGCCGGGGAGTTCGCGGCCCGTCGACGGCCACCCGCAGCTGCCCGCACGCCGCTTCGATGTCGAGCCCGCGACTTCGCCGAACCACCGCCTCGACTCCTCCGGCACGCAGCTGGTCGGCAAAGGCGTGGAGTCGGCGCGGGTCCGACGGTGTGAGGCCGGGATCCCCGCCGGGATGGAGCGGAAGGAGATTGACCATCGCGCCGAGCGGCCGGGCGAGCGTGGTGAGCGCCGAGGCATCCTCGTCTCCATCGTTCACACCGGCGATGAGCACGTACTCGAAGGTCACCCGGCGGGTGAAGGCGCGGGCGGCTTTCAGCACCGCGGCGAAGTCATACTTCCGCTCGACCGGCATCAATCGGGACCGGGTGGTGGTGTCGGCGGCGTGGAGGCTGATGGCCAGACGGAACTGTTCGGGACGTTGGGCCAGGAGGGCCATCCCCGGGAGTATCCCCACCGTGGAAACGGTGATGTGACGAGCCCCGATGCCAAAGCCCTCGGGATGATTGAGGGTGGTGAGCGCCGTGTCGACCGCGGGCCAGTTGAGGAGCGGCTCTCCCATCCCCATGAACACGACGTTGGTCGGGGCCTGGGCGGGATCCTCCAGGACGATGGCCCGCACCTGGGCCGCGATTTCCCACGCGGCGAGATTGCGGCGGAACCCCATGCGCCCGGTGGCACAGAAGCGGCACCCGAGGGCACACCCCGCCTGGGAGCTGATGCAGAGGGTGCGCCGGGATCCGCTCGGAATCAGGACCGACTCGATGGCCTCGCCGTCGTCGAGGCGCCAGAGATATTTCCGGGTGCCATCGCGGGAGTCCCGCCGGGTGTCGAGGGTGAGGTGGGGCAGGGGAAAGCGAGTGTCCAGGGCGGTGCGCAACTCCCGGGGGAGTTCAGTCGCGTCGTCCCAGGTGGCCACCGGCCTCTGCCAGAGCCGGGGAAGGATCTGTGCGGTGCGGTAGGAGGGGAGTCCCTGCTCCTCCACCCAGGCGGCCACCAGCCGCCGGGCTTCCGCTGGAGTGGTCTCCAGCAGGGTGAGAGATTCGGCTGGGGAGTCCGGGTGGGTAAGGAGGCTCATGCGATCAAATCTACCCAGAGCAGGGGCTCAGAGCGGGGTCAGGCCTTGTGTGTGCATTTGTGAAATATTTCACAAAGTCTCCCGGGGCTTTCGCCCCGGGCTCGGCGGTGGGGCCGTTCACACGGCCTCGGTTCCATTCCACGGCTCCAATGCAACACCAACCCCTCCACACTTTCGGACCTCGCGTGATTCCTGTCGGTATTGACGGGGACACCGATCGGTAGGCGATGGGCCGTCGGCGGTAGGAAAGAGGCGTCACCGCACGATCCTGGTCTCCCCTCTCCCGCCCTGCGGGAGAGGGGCCGGGGGTGAGGGCATTGTTCATTGTTCATTGTTCATTGTACTCTAACTTCCTCCCCCGCAATCGCTTGTCACCCACCCCGCCAAAGGTTACGTTTGGCCCATATGACTGCCGATTCCGCCTCCCTTCCTCCCCATTGTCCGGGCTCCCGAATGCCCCATGGCTGAGCCCCTCTACCGGACCCACCGTGCTGGCTTGGTGACGCGCGAAGCAGAGGGGCAGGAGGTCACCGTGGCGGGGTGGGTCCACCGCCGCCGCGATCTGGGCGGGATCGTCTTCCTCGACCTGCGGGACCGGGACGGCCTGGTCCAGCTCTCCTGCGATCCGGAGTGGACCCCTCCTGAGGTGTTGGCCCTGGCCGCGGGTCTGGGGGCGGAGACGGTGATCCGGGTGCGTGGAACGGTACGGGTGCGACCGGAGCCGGGGCGGGATCCCGGCATGCGGTCCCGCGAGGTCGAGATCCAGGTCGTGGCGATCGACGTTCTGGGCCCCGCCCGGACCCCGGTGGTGCCGGTGGCTCGCCGCGAGGGCGAGGAGCTGGCCGCGGAGGAGCTCCGGCTCCGGCACCGAATTCTCGATCTGCGCCGCCCCGAGCTGCAACACAACTTGATCCTGCGTCACCGTCTCCTGCAGCAGGCGCGGGCCACGCTCAGCGCGCTCGGATTTCTCGAGATCGAGACGCCGATCCTGACCAAGCCGACGCCCGAGGGCGCCCGGGACTACCTGGTGCCGAGCCGGGTGCATCCCGGGGAATGCTACGCGCTTCCCCAATCTCCCCAGATCTACAAACAGCTCCTGATGGTGGCCGGGTTCGACCGGTACTTCCAGATTGCCCGGTGCTTCCGGGACGAGGACCTCCGCGCGGACCGGCAGCCCGAGTTCACCCAGATCGACCTCGAGGCCTCCTTCGTGTCCGCCGCCGAGGTGATGGCGGTGGTGGAGGAGGTTCTCGTGGCGCTGTGGAAGACCGCGGGACACACCGTCGATCGCCCGTTCGTCCAGCTTTCCTGGCGTGAGGCCATGGAGCGATATGGGATCGACAAGCCCGACCTGCGCCACGGATTCCTTCTCGAGGATTGGACCGGGCACGTGGTGCCCGACGGGGCGGCGCCCTTTGTCGCGGTCGCGGCGGGGACGGAGAACGGGGAACCGGGATTCCGGGACCGGGTGCGCTTTCGAGGGATCCGGGTGCCCGCGGGCGAAGGGCATGGCGGCCCCCTGTCGCGCAAGGAGATCGATCAGTTGTCGGCCACGGTGCGCGATCTCGGGGCCGGCGGATTGCTCTGGGTGCGACGAGGCGAATCGGGCTGGGAGGGAGCCGGCGTCAAGGCGCTCGGTCCCGGCACCGTCGCCGCCCTCACCGGCGCCCCCGGGGACCTCCTTCTGGGAGTCGTCGGGGTCGATGCGGTCACCAACCCCGCCCTCCACGCCGTCCGCCAGGCGCTCTGCTCCCGGCCCGGCGTGATCCGGTGCTCGGAGCACGCATTCGCGTGGGTGGTGGACTTTCCGCTCTTCGAGGCCGATCCCGACACCGGGGCCTGGGTGCCGGTTCATCACCCGTTCACCGCACCCCATCCGGAGGACGTGGCCTGGCTGGACTCGGACCCGGGCCGGTGCCGGGCCCTTCACTACGATGCCGTCTACAACGGGAACGAGCTCGGCAGCGGGTCGATCCGGGTCACCGATCCCGGTCTCCAGGAGGCCGTGTTCCGCCGCCTGGGCCTCTCGGCCGAGGAGATCACCCACCGCTTCGGCTTCCTCCTCGACGGACTGGCCTGCGGCGCCCCCCCTCACGGTGGTTTCGCGCTCGGCTTCGACCGGATCGTGATGCTGCTCGCGGGGGCGGGCTCGCTCCGGGACGTGATCGCCTTCCCGAAGACCACGGCGGCCCGTGCCCTGTTCGAGGGGGCGCCCACCCCGGTGGCTCCCTCCGATCTCGCGGCCCTGCACCTGGCGCCGCTCACCCCGGTGGTGCCCGAGGAGGCGGGAAGATGACCAAGGAGTTCCGGCATCGGCTGTCGATCGAGGGGGCCGATCCCCTCCTGCTGGCGGGGGTCAACGAGGCCAACCTCGTCGAGTTGCAACGGGCCCTCGGCATCCGGACCCATCTCCGGGGAGACGCTCTGACGTTGACCGGCACGCAGGCACAGGTGGAACGAGCCACGGCCGTGGTGCAGGGACTCATTGATCTGGTGCGCATGGGGGACGGGCTCGAGCCGGAAGACGTGTTTCGCATCGCCTCGGATGGGGGAGCCGGGCTCGACCTGGCGGTGCGGCAGAACGGGGATCGGATCGTGCTCCCCGGGATCCGCAAACCGATCGTCCCCAAGACGGCGGGCCAGCGGGAGTATCTCAAGGCGATCGCCTCCTACGACATCGTGGTGGGGATCGGTCCCGCGGGGACGGGAAAGACCTACCTGGCCGTGGCCAAGGCGGTGGAGGCCCTGGCCCGGAAACGGGTGAAGAGGATCGTCCTGGCACGGCCCGCGGTCGAGGCCGGGGAGTCCCTCGGTTTCCTGCCCGGGGACATGCAGGCCAAGGTGGACCCCTATCTGCGCCCCCTCTACGACGCGCTGGAGGACATGATGCCTCCGGAACGGGTCCAGCGGGCGTTGGAGAGCCGGGTGATCGAGATCGCCCCCCTGGCCTACATGCGCGGACGGACCCTGTCGGATGCGTTCATCATTCTTGATGAGGCCCAGAACGCCACGGGGGCGCAGATGAAGATGTTCCTCACCCGCCTCGGCGTGGGGAGCCAGACGGTGGTCACCGGCGACAAGACCCAGATCGATCTGCGGCACCGGGAGGACTCGGGCCTGATCCAGGTCGAGCGGATTCTTCCCGGGATCGAGGGCGTTGGTTTCCAGTACCTGGACCAGCAGGACGTGGTGAGGCACCGGCTGGTCAAGGAGATCATCCAGGCCTACGCCGACGATCAGGGGGCCTGACGGATGCGGGCCGCCCCCTCGGGCCGCGTGGTTGTCTCGGGGCGCCCGCAGCCGCTCCCCGCGGCCGAGGTGATCGCCGTCGTCGAATCGGTGCTGCGCGGGGAAAAACAGGAGGGACGGGTCGAGGTGGCCTTCGTGGGCCGGGATCGCATGGTGTCACTCCATCAGCGCTGGAAGGGAGCTCCCCGGCCGACCGATGTCCTCGCCTTCTCCCTGCACGCGGAGGGTGAGCCGGTTCTGGGAGACGTGTACGTCTGTCCCTGGGTGGCCGGGCGCTCGGCGAGGCGCCATGGGGTGCCGCTCCGGGAGGAAGTGATCCGCCTGGTGGTGCACGGGACCTTGCATGTGCTCGGATGGGATCATCCGGAGGGCGAAGAACGGATGGCGAGCCCGATGTGGAAGCGGCAGGAAGCTTACGTGGGCCGTCTCCGGTGAACGTCCTCCTCCACCTCGGGATGGCTCCCCTCGCCACGGTCCTGTTGACGCTCTGGGCCGGTCTCGTGGCCCTGGGAGCGGAGGGAGATCCCCGGCTCCCCCGGGCCCTGACCGCGCCGGTGCCGGGGACGCCCCCCACCCTCGCGGCCCCGCGCGGACTGCACCTGGTGCATCTGGCCCTGCTCCTTCTGGCGGCGGCGGCGGGAGGGACCGCGGTGGCGTGGTGGGCCTGGCCTCCCGCGTCGGCCGCGATCCGTCTGGCCATCACGATCGCGATGGTCTGGGTGGCGGGTGACCTCCTTCCACGCGTGATCGTGTCGATCCTCCCGCGGGATCTCCAGCAAGCCCTCACGTCCTTCGGGCAGCGAACCCTCCTCCCCTTCCATCCGCTCCTGCGGCTGCTGGCGCGTGTCGACGGCCAGGGAATGACTCCCCAGGCTCGGGAACCGGGGATGGACCGCACGATGGTGGCCGGAGTCTTCGCCCTGCGGAACATGACCGTGGCCGAAGTCATGACGCCCCGCATCGACATCGTGTCGGTGGACGTGTCGTTCGACCGGGAGACCGTGGAACAGGTCTTCCGGGGGGCCGGCTATTCCCGCCTCCTGGTCGTGGACGGTCACGCCGACGCGGTGGCCGGTGTGCTCCACGCCAAGGACTTCCTGCACGCCCTGCACGCGGAACAGGACACCGAGTGGCGGGCCCTGGTCCAACCGGTCAGCTTCGTGCCCGAGGCCAAGACCCTGGACCGGCAGCTCCGGGATGTGCTGGCGGGGTCGAGCCACATGGCGGTGGTGGTGGACGAATTCGGAGGGACGGCGGGGCTCATCGCGCTGGAGGACATTCTCGAGCAGATCGTCGGGGAAATTCACGATGAACGGGATGTGGATGAGGTGGAACCGATTCAGCAGGAGGACGACGGTGTGTTCCGGGTCCAGGGCGGGGTGGCGCTCACGGAACTGGAGACTCGCCTCGGCAAGGATCTGGGACGGGACGATGTGGACACGGTGGGGGGGTGGGTTCTGGCGGTCCTGGGACGGGTCCCGCGGGTCGGGGATGAAGTGGTGGAAAACGGAGTGCGCTGCCACGTGGACCAGGTGGTCCGGCGCCGGGTGAAGCGAGTCACCGTGACGGTGGCCGAGGAGATGACCCCGTGATTCTGTCCGGACTCATCCTCGGCCTGCTCCTCACGGTGTTCGGGGCCACGGCCGCGGCGGCTCTGGTCACCACGGGGCGCCGTTCTCTGGTGCAGGCCGTGTCCCGGAGGCTGCGGGGAGGGCAGGAGTCGCTGGCTTGGGTGGAGGTGGTGGATCGCGACCTGGCGTCGGCGGCGGCGACGACGTCGATCGGGGTCACCCTGATGGGGGCGGTGTTCCCGGCGGTGTTCGCCGGCTTCACGGTCTGGCGCCTCGCGCTCGTGGTCGTGGTGCTGGCCGTTCCCGTCGTGGTGTTGAGCGGATATCTGCTGCCCCGATGGCTCTCCCATGCGCGGGCGGAGCGAGTCGTCACCCTGGCCCAGCCGGTGCTGCGTCCCCTGGCCTACCTGTTGGCAGCCCTCCTTCCCGTGCGCGCCATCGCCGGGCCCGCCGAGGTGCGGGCCCTGATGCGGGAACGGGTGGCGGCGGGGTTCGGACCGGACCGGGAACTGGTGATGGTGGGAGGGATCATGGCCTTCGCCCAGCGTCTGGTGCGGGATGTGATGAGTCCGCGCACCTCCGTGGTGGCGGTGCCCGAGTCCGCCAGCCTGGAGGAGATCACGCGGGTCTTCACCGAAAGCGGCTACAGCCGGATTCCGGTGTACCGGGGCTCCCTCGACGAGATCGTCGGGATGCTGCACGTGTTCGATCTCTTCCGGGTCCGTCCGGGAGACCCTCTGCCGATCCGTCCGGTGGCGTTCGCACCCGCCACCCGCACCGCGGGGGATCTGCTGATCGACCTGCAGCGCGAACGACGGCACCTCGCGGTGGTGCTGGATGAATTCGGGGGCACCCTCGGTATCGTGACGATGGAGGACCTGCTGGAAGAGATGGTGGGTGAGATCTACGACGAGCACGATGCGGTCGCTCCGGGACCGCCCCCCGCGGGGCTGTCGGAGTTGCTCGACCTGGACGGGTCTGTCCCGGTGCCGGATCTCGAGCGGCGCCTCGGGGTGACGTTTCCTCCGGGACAGGCCGATACGATCGGGGGCCGCCTCGCCGAGCTGCTGGGGCGCATCCCGACGGCTGGGGAACGATTCTCCTGGCAGGGGGTCGAGGTGGACATCGTACGCGCCACCCCGACCCGGATCGACCGGGTCCTCATTCGGAACGAAAGCAGTCCTCTCATCGCGCTTCCCGGGAGTGTCGGATGACCGGTCGTCCCGTCCCCGTTCAGGAACTTGCGGAGTGGGTTCGGGAGGGCCGTTTGCCGGAGTTTCTGGCGGCCGCAGCGGATCTGGAGCCGGCCGACATGGCCGACGTGCTGCGGGAACTCGATGATGCCGAGCGGGTGACGGTGGTGCGGCTGCTGCCTCCGGAGATTGCGGGACAGGCCCTCGCGGAGCTTCCGGAGGAAGAGCACGCCGAGAACACATTGGCCGCTCTCGACTCGGAGCACGCCGCCGACATTGTCGAGCAGTTGGAGGACGACGATGCCGCGGACCTGCTGGGGGTTCTCGAGCCGGATGCCCGAGCTCGCATCCTGGCCGCGGTGGAGGACCGGGAGGATCGGGAGGGGGTCGAGCGCCTGCTTCGGTACGACGAGGAATCGGCCGGGGGGCTGATGACCGGTCAGGTGGTGGCGGTGCATGACTCGGCCACCGTGGGGCGGGCGCTCGACGAGATCCGGGAGCAGGCCGAGGAGGTGGACCAGTTTGCCCAGGTGTTCGTCATCGACGATCGGCACCACCTGGTGGGGGTCCTGAGCTTCCGGGCGATCGTGGTCTCGCCGGCCTCCCGTCCGGTGCGGGACGTGATGGAACCGGCGGATCTGGTGGTCACCCCCGAAACCGACCAGGAGGAGGTGGCGCGCCTGATGGCCCGCTACAACGTGCCGAGCATCCCGGTGGTGGAACACGACGGGAGGCTGCTTGGCCGGATCACCTTCGACGACGTGAGCGACGTCGTCGAAGCGGAGAACACCGAAGACATCCTGCGGTTCGGTGGCGTCTCGGCCGATGAGGACCTGGGGGCGGGGTGGGGGGATGCGGTTCGCAGCCGACTGCCCTGGCTCCTCGTCAACCTGGTGACCGCCTTTCTCGCAGCGTCGGTCGTGCTGTTCTTTCAGTCGTCCGTGAGCCGGCTGGTGGTGCTGGCGGCCTGGATGCCGGTGATCGCGGGGATGGGAGGCAACGCGGGAACCCAGGCGCTCGCGGTCACGGTCCGGCGGCTCGCCATCGGGCAATTGCCGGTTCATGAATTCACCCGGGTGGTGACCAAGGAGATGGTGGTCGGATCGGTGAACGGGCTGGCCATCGGAGCGGTGGTCTGGGGGGTGGCCCTGGTAACCCGGCAGCCTCCCATGCTCGGGCTGGTCGTGTTCCTGGCCATGACCGGAAATCTCGTGGTGGCCGGGTTCGCAGGCGCATTCATCCCCCTTCTGCTCGAACGGTTCGATGTGGATCCGGCCATCGCCTCCTCCGTCTTCGTGACAACCCTGACCGACATCTGCGGGTTCGCTCTCCTTCTCGGGCTGGCCGGGGTCCTGCTGCTGTGAGCCGGGATTCGGTGACGTCGCTGGTCGACGGAATTCGTGCCGGACGCCCCGTGGCGGTGGCCCGGGCGCTGAGCCTCGTCGAGAACACCGAGGCGGGGTGCGATGCGCTGCTTGCCGATCTGCACCCGCACGTGGGGCGGGCCCGCCGCCTCGGCGTCACCGGCCCTCCCGGAGCAGGGAAGTCGACCCTCACCGACCGTCTCACTCAGCATTATCGTGATGCCGGACTTCGCGTGGCGGTGCTCGCCGTCGATCCCAGCAGTCCGATCTCGGGAGGTGCCCTCCTGGGCGATCGCATCCGGATGGAGGGCACGGCGATGGATGACGGCGTGTTCATCCGGTCGATGGCCACCCGGGGGTCGCTGGGCGGCCTCGCCCTCAGCACGGGAGAACTCGCCGACGTGCTCGACGTGGCGGGTTATGACCGGATCCTGATCGAAACCGTGGGCGTGGGACAGTCGGAACTCGACATCGTCTCCCTGGCGGACCTGACGATTCTGGTCGTGGTCCCCGAGTCGGGGGACAGCATTCAGGTGCTCAAGTCCGGGATCATGGAAGTGGCCGACTGTTTCGTGGTCAACAAGGCGGATCGCCCCGGCGCTGACGTCCTGCGGCGGGAACTCGAGGTGATGATCCGCATGCGCCGGGAGGCGGGGAGTGCGACATCCGCACCACCCCCGGTGGTGGAGACATCGGCCCAGAGCGGGCGCGGAATCGACCGCCTGGTGGATCTGCTCGATGCACGATGGGACGCGATGGCCGGATCGGTACTCACGATCCGTCGGCGGGAGCGCCGAAAGGTCCAGGCCCGGGCGGTCCTGCGGCGGGTGCTGTCGGCCTGGGCGTGGAGTCATGTCGGCGCCGAGGCGCGTCTGGCGTCCGCGGAGGAGGCGTTGGCCGCGGGGATTCTGAGCCCCCATGCCCTGGGGGAGGCACTGCGGAAGGAGCTCGGGGAAGTGTGAAGGGTCTCGTAGGGGCGAATTACATTCGCCCTTCCTGAGTCAACGGGAGCGTCACCCCGGGGAACGCCGGGGTCTATCGGAGGTGTGAGGGGCTCACGCGAAGGCGCGAAGGCGCGAAGGAAACGGGGTCTGAGGCAGCTTTCGGAGCGTCACCCCGGCGAACGCCGGGGTCCATGGGAGCGGAGGGGGCTCACACGAAGGCACGAAGGAAGTGTGAAGCGGACATTCTGCGCCCCAAGGGAGGATAGGCTGCGTATCTTGCGGGCACAACTGGAAGGTGGTAACGTTTTCCGGCACCCGATTAACAGGTTAGGGAAACTCTGATCAATTCCGCAACGTAATAGGAGTGAGTCCTTTCTCACCCATTGTGCCCTTTGCGTTGGAGCGTACCCATGTCGCAGCTGACCCTGTCCGAGGCCGGATTTGACAAGTACCG
>JBDIWC010000001.1:0-160677 GCA_039794085.1 Gemmatimonadales bacterium | reverse complement strand
ACTGGAGAAGAAGCGAAAGAGTGAACACCCGCATCCAGGCGATCACGCGCAAAGCGGACGGATTCCACCATCCGGACTACTTCGCCCCCAGGGTCAAGCAGGCGTTCCCGGGCCGATCCTGCACCTAAATTGGAGAAGAACCGAAGTTTGAAGTTTGAAGTTTGAAGTTGGAGGGAGGAAGGGATCCTGAGAATCCGTCCCGTCGATGGCTCAGGGGGGCGGGCCTCATAGGGGACGTCACCCCGGCGACCGGGGTCAGGCCCCTTGGGAGATAACACCCTGGCGAAGCCGGGCTCCATGTTCACCCGCGGTGAATGTGACCGGACCGAATGACGGTGTGACGGGCCGCGAACTCGCTCCTGACCGCCCTCCTTGCCAATCCACATGATTACGCCTTAGTTCACAGGGGTCCGTCCCGTTTCCAGCCGTCCGTCTGGCATCATGTGAGGGAGTCGTTGTCATGACCCACACCGCCCCCAGCCCTTCGCAACAGCTTCCCGCGTCCGCCACATCCCTCCCGATCCCGATTCGCCCCCGGTACGACAACTGGATCGGCGGGGAGTACGCTCCGCCGGTGCGGGGGCAGTACTTCGTCAACCCGTCCCCGGTGAACGGCAAGCCACTCTGTGAGGTGGCTCGCTCCACCCATGAGGATGTGGACCGGGCACTCGACGCCGCCCACGCCGCCGCGATCCACTGGAACAAGACCTCCACGACCACGCGCGCCAACATCCTGAATCGCATCGCCGATCGTCTGGAGCAGAATCTGGAGGCCGTGGCGGCGATCGAGACGATCGACAATGGCAAGCCGATCCGCGAGTCGATCCATGCCGACATGGCGCTGGCGGTGGACCACTTCCGGTATTTCGCCGGGGTGATCCGGGCCCAGGAGGGCTCGATCGGAATGATCGATGAGGAGACCGTGGCGTATCACTTCCATGAGCCCCTGGGTGTGGTCGGCCAGATTATCCCCTGGAACTTTCCGCTCCTCATGGCCGTGTGGAAGTTGGCGCCGGCCCTGGCCGCGGGAAACTGTGTCGTGATCAAACCCGCCGAGCAGACGCCGGTGTCGATCATGGCCTTCATGGAACTGATCGCCGACATCCTGCCGAGCGGAGTCGTCAACGTGGTGCAGGGCTTCGGGGTCGAGGCGGGAAAGCCGCTGGCCTCGAGCCCCCGGATCGCCAAGATCGCCTTCACCGGTGAGACGACCACCGGCCGCCTGATCAGTCAGTACGCCTCGGAAAACCTCATTCCGGTCACGCTGGAACTGGGGGGAAAGAGCCCCAACGTCTTCTTCGCCGATGTGATGGCCGCCGACGACGACTACTTCGACAAGTGCCTCGAGGGTTTCGCCATGTTCGCCCTGAACCAGGGTGAGGTCTGTACCTGCCCCTCGCGTGCGCTGGTGCAGGATTCCATCTATGACCGGTTCATGGAGCGCGCGATTGCGCGGGTGGAGAAGATTGTGCAGGGTGATCCCCTCGATCCGGCCACGATGATCGGCGCCCAGGCGTCCAACGACCAACTGGAGAAGATCCTGAGCTACATCGACATCGGAAAGGCCGAAGGTGCCCGGATCCTGGCCGGAGGGGAACGCGCTTCGCTCGGAGGAGACCTGGCCGACGGGTATTACGTGGAGCCGACGGTGTTCGAGGGTCACAACCGGATGCGCATCTTCCAGGAGGAGATCTTCGGGCCGGTCCTCGCGGTCACCCGGTTCACGGATGCTGATGACGCCCTCACCATCGCCAACGATACCCTCTATGGTCTCGGCGCCGGAGTGTGGAGTCGCGACGTGAACACCTGCTACGCAATGGGGCGCGGCATCCGGGCCGGCCGGGTCTGGACCAACTGCTACCATCTCTACCCGGCGCACGCCGCCTTCGGAGGATACAAGCAGTCCGGCATCGGCCGGGAAAACCACAAGATGATGCTGGATCATTACCAGAACACCAAGAACCTGCTGGTGTCCTACAGTCCCAAGGCCCTGGGGTTCTTTTGAGCCCGGAGATGCCGTCCGCCGTCCGCCGCGTCGAGATCACCGATGCGGCGGCGGCGTTACTCCGGGCGCTCGAGGCGACCCATGGGCCGCTTCTGTTGCACCAGAGCGGAGGGTGCTGTGACGGATCGTCCCCGATGTGCTACCCTCGGAACGAATTCCGGATCGGAGCGCAGGACGTGCTCCTGGGCACGGTGGCGGGAACTCCGGTCTATATCGGTGGCCGGCAATTCGAATACTGGGCGCACACCCACCTCACCATCGACGTGGTGCCGGGCCGCGGGGCGGGCTTCTCCCTGGAGGCCCCCGAAGGGGTGCGGTTCCTGACCCGGTCCCGGCTCTTCACGGAGGAGGAGCGGAGGGCGCTCACGTAGGGAGTGGGGAGTGGGGAGCAGGGGACTGCTGATGCCCCTGCGATGGTCAGCCCCGCTTGGGGGACAGCGGGGAACGGTTCGCCGCGTGCGACAATAATGGCGTGGCCCAGCCCTGGGCTGGCCACCCACTATCTACACCCTCCCCCTCTCCCCCCTATTCCCGACTCCCTGTTCCCGACTCCCTATTCCCGATTCCCTGCCCGTCCCTACCTGAGCGCCAGCCTTCGGCGGAGCGCGTTCAGCGTGTCGGCCGGGAGTCGCCCGATCACGGTCATCGCCCGGATGCTGCGGCGAGGGAGGCTCCCCCCGGCGGTTCCGATGTATTCCGGGGGGGTCCGCGTCGGGTCGCTGGTGCGCCATTCGGTCCCGGCCACATCGATCTGCTGGGTCACCAGGCTCGCCACCGCCTCCACGGGGCCCTCGATCGTCCGGACCGTTTCTCCCCCGGGGTATTGCTGGGTGACGATCACCAGGGGGCGCTCCTCGGGGGACCGCTGCTGGACACGGACCTCGAGGACCGGGAGCCCCTCGATCCGGGGGAGCATGTTGCTGGTCAGTCCCTCGGCCTCCTCCCAGGGGACCGTCTTCCAGAGGCCGCCCAGGGCCAGCTCGTTGGCGTCGCTTCCCCCGCGCACCGACCGGATGTCGAGAGTGCGGACCGGAGAGTCGGAGACGCGGTTGGGGAGGGGGGGCGGTGCGTCGGGGCGATGGGTGACCGTCTGAGTGGACAGGGTGCCCGGAGGGCCTCCCTCGCTCTCCCGCAGGTCCGAATCCACGAGAGTCGGGGGGACGACGAGAGGGACGGTCATCGGGGGCGCGGCGACCGGGGCCGCGCTGTCAGCGGCCGCCACCGGGACACTGCCCCGGGCGGCCTGGCGGTCGAGGAAGGAGTGAATCCCATACCCGGACAGGACCGCCCCGGCCACCATGGCGGCCCACCGGCCCCGGCGAGACCAGGGGGAAGGGATGTGAATGGCTGGTTTCCGGCGGGCCAGGGTCTCGATCGGAGGGAGGACGGGAATCCGCCGAGGTCCGAGAATCCCCAGGAGGGCGGTGGTCCGGTCCCGCAGCGAGGCGATGGCGTCCCGTTCCTCCCGGCACCACGGGCAGACGGCCAGATGACATTCGATTTCCACGCACTGATTCCGGCTGAGTGCCTGGTCCAGGTAGGCGTGCAGCTCCTCCTCAGGGATGTGCCTCATGGTCGGATCAGGAATGCGCCGCATGTCTCGCCTCGTCCGTCCCGTGATCATTTCGGTCGTGGGCCTCGACCAATCTCTTGCGGGCCCGTGCCAGAGTGGTCCCCACGGCACCCACTGCGAGCCCGGTTTGCTGCGCAATCTCAGGATAGCTCATCCCCGCATCCCAGAGAAGCAGGACGTCCCGGTCCCGCGGGGACAAGGTTCCGAGTGCCTGCTGGACCTGGGCCATTTGCTCCTGCCGTTCGACGCTTTCCTCGGCCGACCGGTCGGGACTGGAGAGGGGAACCGGGTCGTTGGTCAGCAGGGTCAGGTGTTTCCGGCGACGGATGGCGGCCCGGGCCTCGTCTCGCGCCAGATTGGCCGCGACGGCAAAGATCCAGGCGCGAGGCTTCTCGGGCCGGTGGGCCATGGCCCGAATGAACACCTCCTGGGCCAGGTCTTCGGCCCGGTCCTCATCCCACACCTTCCGGTAGAGGAACCGGACGACCGACCCATACATGGTCTGGTACAGGCGCTCGATGTCATCCATGCTGGTACCCCCCCGAGGAGTTTCCGGAGCCTGGTCTTCCCTGATAAGACGCTCCGAACCTCCCAATGGTGCACACCGGGCTCACGGCCGACGGGTCCGGCGCCGGTTCCGGGGTCCCAGAACACACCCGAAATGCAGGACCTCCCGCTTGGGGGGCCACGTGAAGCAGAGCTTCGGTTTGGCGGGCCGTCCGTCGGGTCGCTTCCGCCCATGAAGGCTGCAGCTCACCGAATCGTCTCCCAGGTACCCACACGCTGACAGCACCTCGGCGTCCACCGTGAAGTCCCCGGTCCGGGTGACCTTGCACAGGTACGGGCTCCGTCGGGAGCGGAGCAGGGATTCCAGCCGGGCCTCCGACCGGGTACACATGATCTCGACCTGAAGATCCCGGCAGCACGCCGCTCCCTGCCGGTTGTCCGAAGTGCGGCAGGCCGCCGTGGCGCAGGGGTTCTCCTCGATGACCGGAAGTCCCCTCTTGCGGGGGGGCTCCGGGGACATGGGAAGCCGTCGCGCCTTCAGGCGTCCCTGGTCGGCGACCCGAAACTGTTCGCCGCCCAATCGTCTTCCCTGAACCGGCCGGGGCCGGTGCCGAATAGAGGGTGCGCTGTGACCGTGAGCCCGGCAGGACACTCCGTGAGCCGATGATTGAAGGTACTTGCACGGGACATGGAGCGTCGCGTCCACGTAGAGGTCCTCCTCATCGCGCCAGAGGTCCCCGAAGGTGATGCGTTCGGTGTGCCCGAGGAGCCAGGTCGCCTCGTCATCAGTCGTCTCGAGCCCCCCCTCGATGTGGGACACACGGAGGACCACGGAGAGGGAGTCGCAATGCACCCCCATGCGACTGCAGGGAGGGGGGAGGTGTGGAGTCATCGGGTTCAGTTCCGGGGACGGGGTGCCGTCGGGTCGGGTGGCTTTTCGGGAGATATCTCGATATGTTTGGTGAACTTATTCACAAGCTGGCATCCGGGGCAATGGCCGAGCTTCGGATGCTGGAGGTGGCTCGGTGCGTCTCTTGTCCCATTCGTCGACCCTTCTGGAGGCAGTACACATGCGGAACGTTTCGAAGTTTGCCGGTCTGGCCCTCATCCTCGCCGCCTGTGGAGGCGGTGAACCCGCCGCCGAGGCCCCCGCCGCCGCCGAGCCCGCCCCGGCGGCCACTCCGACGGCCACCGGAGCCACCCACGACGTGAACATGGTTCAGGAGGGGACCGCGTACCTCTTCGTGCCGGCCGAGCTCACTATTGCCACGGGGGACGCGGTCAATTTCCACAATGTGAGCGGTGGTCCTCACAACGTGCAGTTCTATGCGGACAGCATTCCCGCCGGGTCCGCCGAGGCGCTCGATGCCGGGATGCCGGGCGACAAGCTCGGTCCTCTCCAGGGCCCGCTTCTCGCCGAGCCGAATGCGGTGTACAGCATCACCTTCGTCGGCACCCCATCGGGCGAGTACAAGTTTACCTGCCTGCCGCACATGGCGCTTGGCATGCACGGCAAGATCACGGTCCAGTAAGCTCGAACGCTCATTGCCTGTGGCGCCGGGTCCCTCGGGATCCGGCGCCATCTGTTTTTCCACGACCATGAACCACCGAAACGGACGCGGAAAAGCGAAAGCTTGTCTTCAGAGCCACCCGGAGGATCGGTACCACGCAGTCGTTGCGGGGATCCCCTCGGCCACGGCGATACGAGCGCGCCACCCCGTCGCCTTGGCCAGTCGGTCGGGGGAGCAGGTCCAAGCCGGTTGAAAGAATTCGTTGGCCTTGTCGGGGTTCAGGATCGTGGCCCGTCCCGCAAGCGCCGCGACGGCTCCGGTGATGCGGAGGAGCAGGGTCCCGACAGGGCGGGGGATGGGAAGGATCCAGGGGGTTCGTCCCAGACTCCTGCCGATCGTGTGGAGCAGAGAAGCGCTGGTCATGACGTCGGGATGGGAGGCGAAGGCGGTGAGGCCGACGGCCCCGGGGGCGGTGGCCGAGGCGAGAAGGGCCTCGGCGAGATCGGTGGCATGGATCACCGAGAGTTCCTGGCTGCCATCGCCGAACACGGGAGCGATCCCGAGGCGGGCCGCCTTGAAGGCGGTGAGGAGTTCCCGGTCCCTCGGACCGTAGATGGTGGGCGGCCGCAGGATGGTCCAGGGGAGGGAGGAGCGTCGCACCACGTCCTCCGCGGCAAGCTTGCTTCGGCCGTAGGCGGTCACGGGCGCGGGGACGAGATCCTCGGTGCGGGGAGCGCCGACCTGGCTCGGGCCTGCGGCGGCAAGGGAAGAGACCAGCACCAGGCGTCCGATCCCGGCCGATTCCGCCGCCCTCACCAGGCGGGCGGTGCCGTCCCGGTTGACGTCAAGGTACTCCTCGGGAGTGCGGGCAGCCACCAGGCCGGCCACATGGAACACCACATCCTGACCCTGGCAGGCGTGGCCCAGGGTTTCCAGGTTCGCGAGGTCGCCCACGACGGAGTGCACCCCGTGAATGCCGATCCTCTCGAGCTTCCCCGGGGTGCGCACCAGCACGGTCACCGACCACCCCGCCCTCTGCAGGGTCTCCACCAGGTGGGATCCGACAAACCCGCTCGCTCCGGTGACGAGCGCCTTCATGTGTCCCGATCGTAGAGCCGGTAGGTTTTGTAGACCGAGAACCCGATCTTCTCCATCCCGGCGCGAATCGCCGGATTGTCCTCCAGGATCCATCCTGCCTCACCCCAGAAGAACCCCACGTCGGTGCTGTCCTTCCACAGATGGTAGTAGAGGACGGCATCGATTCCCTTGCCCCGGTACTCGGGGGTGATGCCCAGAAGGAGGATTCGAATCCGGGAGTTTCCTCCACGCCGGAGTGACCACAGGAGTTTCGGCAGGGCGGGGAGAAAGTACCCCGACCGATTCGATCGCAGCGGCACATTCACATCCGGGAGGGCCAACCCGAAGGCGATGGGGCGTCCATCCACCTCGACGATCGGGGCCAGTTCGGGAACCACGATCGGCCGGAACCGGGAGGCCGCGTGGTCGATCTCGCGATCCGTCATCGGAACGAAGCCCCAGTTGCGCTCCCAGGCGCGGTTGTAGAGCTCCTTGATCGTCTCCACCTCGTGGGCAAACCGTTTCATGTTGATCGGGCGAACAGTGAGACCCTGTCGTTTCTTGATGAGGTCGATGGCCCGGGTCAGTCGCTCGGGGACTCCGCTTCGATGGTCCCCCTGGAAAACGAGGAGATTCTTCACGGGGGAAAATCCCGCCGAGACGAGAAGGGACTCGTACCAGGGGGGATTGTGCGCCATCATGACGGTGGGCGGTGTGTCGAAACCATCCACCAGCAGGCCGCACTCGTCATTGACCGAAAAAGACGCCGGGCCGCGGAGGACAGTCATGCCCCGCTCCCGCACCCAGGCCGCAGCGGTGTCGGTCAGGGCCTGGGCGATCGCCGGGTCCTGCTCGGTTTCGAAGAACCCGAAAAAGCCGGTCCGATCGTTGTGGGTCTCGTTATGCAGCCGGTTGACGATGCCTGCGACACGGCCCACGACCTTCCCCTCCCGCAGGGCGAGAAAGTACTCGGCCTCGGCGTGGTCGAAGAAGGGGTTCCGGGTGCGCGAGAGCAGGGCCTTCACGTCCCGACGCAACGGGGGGACCCACATGGGGTCCCCCCGATGCAACCGGTATGGAAGGTCGATGAAGCGCCGCAGATCTCTGCCCGTGCGGACCGGGCGCACAGTTATTCCGTCGCTCAGATGACCCCCAGCTCCCGACCGATCCGACCGAAGACCTCCAGCACCTGATCGATCTGGTCGGTCGTGTGGGTGGCCATCAGGGAGGTCCGGAGCCGGCATTGCGTGGCTGGCACCGCCGGTGGCACCACCGGGTTAGTGAACACGCCGGCATCGAAAACCTTCCGCCACATCAGCATGGTGGTGTCGAGGGGACCGATGACGACCGGGACGATCGGGGTTTCCGTCGGACCGATATCGAAGCCCAGGCTCCGGAATCCCTCGTGCAGGCGCCGGGTGTTTTCCCAGAGGCGAACCCGTCGTTCCGGCTCCGCCTGGAGGACCTGGAGCGCCGCCAACACGCCCGCCGTGCTCGAGGGGGGGAGCGACGCGGTGAAGATGAAGGGACGGCTATGGTGCCGGAGGAAGTTGATCACCCGCTCCCGTGCGGCCACGAAACCACCCACCGAGGCCAGGGATTTGGAGAAAGTACCGGCGATGATGTCGACCTCGTCCTGGAGACCGAAATGGGCCGCGGTCCCGTCGCCGCGCGGGCCGAGCACTCCGAGCGAGTGGGCGTCGTCCACGGCCAGGGCCGCCCCGTACCGGTGACAGATCCGCGACAGCTCGGGAAGGTCCGCGATGTCGCCCTCCATCGAGTAGACCCCGTCGACCACCACCAAGGCGCCCTGGGCCGAACTTTTCCGGTCGAGCAGGCGCCGGAGGCCGTCGAGGTCCCCATGGTTGAAGCGGTAGGTTTCCCCGTAGGAGAGTTTCGCGCCATCCACGATGCAGGCATGGTCCAGCTTGTCGAGGTAGACCGCTTCGCCGCGGCCCACCAGACCGGAGATCATGCCCAAGTTGGCCGAATACCCGGTGGAGAAGACCATGCAGTCCTCCTTGCCGAGGAACTCGGCAAGGGCCCGTTCCAGGCGCTCGTGCAGATCGAGCGTGCCGTTCATGAACCGGCTCCCGGTGCAGCCCGACCCGTACCGGCGAAGCGCCGCCTCGGCAGCCTCTATCACCTTGGGGTGATGGGTCAGTCCAAGGTAGTTGTTCGAGCCCATCATGATCCGCTTGGTCCCCTCGATCACCACTGCGGTGGTGTCCTCGGATTCCGTGATGGGCTTGAAAAATGGATAGAGGCCCGCCGTCTTGATCTCATCGGCGCGGGTGAACTGCGAGCACTTGGCGAACAGTGCCACGTCTTGAGCAGTGATCTGAGCCACAGGCCCTCGATGCGAAGGAGCGGGCGAGGAACACGTCCCAACGCCCTGGTGGGGAACGGCCTATATTTAATCGTTTCGATCCGGTTCGACAAGCGTTTTTCCGGTAAGTCAGGTGCGAGTCGCCGTTCGGACAAGACTGGCAAGATGTTGCGCCCCAAAGACTTTCACCGCCAATCGCCCAGGTCCTCCCGCCAGGAAGTCTCAGCCATTAGCATTAGGACGATGCCCAGACGCTTCCGGTTCTCCCCGTGGTACACCGTGGTTGCCCTCGTTGTCGCCATGGCAGTCGGGGGGACTGCCCCATTCGCCGTGGCTCCCCTGGAGGGGCAGGAGCCCGTTCGCCATGAGATACCCGGACTCGATTTCGGGCCCGATGGTGCGTGGCGGCGCCGGGCCGAGGCGGTACGTCTCCGCCGGGAATCCCTGCTGCGCGCGCGGGACTATCCGAGTCTCAACACCGATCCCCGGCTCCTTTTTCAGAGGGTCGTCCCGCTGGTCGGCTCGGCCACGGTGGTTGCGGGACCCTTCTTCGTGCCGGTCGTCCTGATCGGCTACTCTGACGTGTCGGTCCGGTTCACTCCCGCCCAGTTCACCGACGTCCTCTTTTCCCCGCAACCGATGGGGCGCGCCTACTCGTTGAAGACCTTCTACGAGGAACTCTCGGGAGGGAGAATCACCCTCAATGGCAGCGTCTTTTCACCCGTCACGGCGGACAGCACCGCTTTCTTCTATGAGGATGGGTGCAACGGTATCAGCGTGACCGGAGGAACGACCTGCCCGGTGCGTCCCGTCAACCGGCTCGGACTCCTGCTCACGTCGGTTCTGGACAAGCTCTCCAATGCCCCCGGGGGTGACACCCTCTGGAACCGGTTCGACAACGACGGACCCGACGGCATTCCCAATTCCGGGGATGACGACGGACGCGTGGACTTCGTGACCTTCCTCCAGCCGAACGTCGGGGGGGAGTGTCGACAGGGGGCGACGGGAATCTGGTCCCACCGCTGGGTGCTGTCCGGCTTGACCGGCGGGCCCGCCTATGTGACCCGAACGCCTCGCCGGAACAGCGCGGGCCAGGCCATCCCGGGCGCCTTCCTCGAGATCCAGGACTACACGATTCAGAGCCAGCTCGGTGGAGATACCGCCTGCAGCGGCGAGGACATCCTCCCGGTCGGGACGATAGCGCACGAAACGGGGCACGCCTTTGGATTGCCCGATCTGTACGATCTGACGCTGGCCACGAGCGGCATCGGTGAATGGGGATTGATGGGGAGCGGCAACTTTGCGCTTCCCCACAGCCCCGCAACCTACGAAGCGTGGTCCCTGATGCAGCTCGGCTGGATCACGGTGGCCCCTCTGACCGAGGATCGGGTGATCATTACGGGCCCGAGACAACTCACCGACACCATCTTCCTCGCCGAGTCCACCGAGGATCCCTCGACGCACCTGCTGATCGAGAATCGTCAGGCTGTCCAGAGCGACACCGCACAAATGAATCCAGCCTTCGCCAAGGCCAAGGCCCCGGGACTTCTTCTCTGGCGCGTGAATCAGAACGTGGTCTCCAGCCGGCTCGCCACGATCAACTCGGCCCAGCCGAATGGTCTGGTCCTGCTCCAGGCCGACGGCCGGGACGATCTCCGGCGGCGCGTCAATCGCGGGGACCAGGGGGACAGCTATCCGTTTCTCGGCGGCCGCAATCGGCTCACCCTCACCACGCTCCCTTCCGCTCGCGGGGATGATGGCCGGTTTCTCGGCTTCATTGTGGATCAGATCGAACGCCTCCCCGGTCAGGACATACGGTTCCGGTTCACCCGCCGTGCCCCTTCCCGATTCGGAGTGGAGCGGAACGGCCCGACAGTCCGGGTGAACGGGCTGAGCCGGTTCCTTCTGGAAGACCTCGTCCCTCCGGGCGACACGGTGACTCTCGAGTCCGATTCGATCGTGTCCTTCAACAATGGGCGGAGCATCGCCCGGTTTCTCGAATGGACCAACGGACAACCTCGGAACCACACCGTGATCTCGCGCAGTGGTCCGCCCGACACGGTGCTGGCCCGTTTCGCCCTCGATCATCGGGTCAAGGTCACGCTCTCCGGGCTGGGCAGCGGTGCTGTGGTCGCCAGTGCCGAGGGCTCCCTGCAATCGGGGTCCTTTCTTCCGGAGGGTGCACCCCTCACCCTGACGGCCAGTCCGGCGGCGGGGATGACCTTTGCGGGCTGGACCGGCGACACGACCGCGATCGCGCCGGTCCTGACCCTGGCCGTGAGCCGTCCATTCGACCTGGTGGCGACGTTCACGCCCACGGTGGTTGTCACAGCGGCCGATGCCCTCCAGGCCGTGCTCGGGGGCTCCACGCTCTCCGAGGCCCAAAGTGCCTTCCTCGACCTCCTGGGCAATCGCAATGGTGCGTTTGACCTGGGTGACTACCTGGCTCTGGTGAGACGAGGCGTGACTGCGACCCCCACGGTCCCCCCCCCAAGCGATCCTCCGCGAGGGGGCCGATGAGATCCGCGTGGCGGTTGATGGCCCTGGGCCTGATTGCCAGTGTGACCGGCTGCGGGGGTGATGACACCCGGACCGGCCCTCCACCGGCCCTTGCCGGTGAGATCACCCTGGTTCTGTCCGGGAGCGGCTCCACGGATGGAGCGGTGCTGCTCCGAATCAGCGGGGGGCCCGTGGAGGGAATCACGCCCGGGGGAGCGCTCACCGCGGAGGGGACTCTGGTGGCCGGGGGCGCCCAGTTCCGGGCGGTCGTGACCGGAACCCTGGTGAACGGGGATATCGCCCGGATTCGAGTGCCTGATGTCGGTGCGGCCGGGGACTACAGCGTGGTGATCGAGCAGGTGGCCGACGGGGCCACCTTTGCCCTGCTCGATCCGGCGGGCCGGGCTGTGACGGTGCGCCGCTGATGCGGGATGGTCCCGGGCTCACGTACCTGAAAGGGATTGTCGCCCTGGTGCTCCTGGCCAGTGCCTGTGGATCCGGAAAGGACCGGGAGGCGATCGTCCGCTCGTCGGGGTGGTTCAGCTACTGGTACAGCACCGGCCAGGCCGATTCCGTGGCTGCGCTCTTCGCCCCCGATGGACGGTGGATCGCGCCCGCCAACCCGACGATCAGCGGCACCGAGGAGATCCGCAAACGGGTGCGCGGATTGGAGAGCCTGGGGGCGCGGGTGGAACTGACCATGGAATCCCTCGACATCCAGGATACCCTGGCCCTGGAACGCGGGCGATACCTGATGGAGTTTGCCCCACCCGGAGGTCTGGTTCTCCACGACGTGGGGCGGTACGTCACGCAGTGGCGCCGGATGCAGGGTCGGTGGCGGATGGTGGAGCATCACGCAACCACTGATCGTTCCCCCGTCCCGGTTCAGGATGCACCGGCCCCGCGCGACTCCTGAGCACAACCGGTCGGTCCGCGGCCGTCAGTCGGCGCCGGGTCCTCGCCCCCGGGGCGACCCGCTCGGGACCGGGATGGGAAGCTCGGGGGTGAAATCCTCCCCGGGGTTGATGAACCGGTTGCGTTCGATCCGGAACTGGCGATCGTAGAGTTCGCGGTACCGGCCGTCCAGGGCCAGCAGCTCCTCATGCGTCCCCCTCTCCACGATCGCCCCCTCCTCCAGCACCAGGATCTGGTCCGCGCTCATGATGGTGGAGAGCCGGTGGGCGATCACGAAGGTGGTCCGTCCCGCGCGGAGTGCCTGCAGACCGTCCTGAATCAGGGCCTCGCTCTCGCTGTCCAAGCTGGAGGTGGCCTCGTCGAGGAGGAGAATGGCGGGATCGGCCAGGATGGCCCGCGCGATGGCGACGCGCTGGCGCTGCCCCCCGGAGAGACGCACGCCGCGTTCACCCACCACCGTATCATACCCATCGGGGAAGTCCCGGATGAACTCATCACAATGGGCGATCCGGCTCACCCGGATCACCTCGTCCCGCGTGGCGTCGGGCCGGGAGAACCGGATGTTGTCGGCCACGGTTCCATCGAAAAGGAAATTGTCCTGCAATACGATCCCGAGATGGCTCCGGTAGTCCCGGAGTCGGAGGGCGGCGATGTCGTGACCGTCGACTCTCACCTGCCCGGTGTCCGGACGGTTGAAGGCGGTGATGAGGCTGAGCAGGGTGCTCTTGCCCGAGCCGCTCGATCCCACGAGCGCGGTGGTGGATCCCGCGGGGGCTTCGAACGTGATGTCCCTCAGCACCGGAACTCCCGGGGTGTACGCGAAGGAGACGTGCTCGAACCCCACTGCACCCGCCAGGTCGGGGACCGGGCCGCGCGAGGCGTCCTCATCGTCCTCGGTCGGCAGGCTCAGCAGGTCACGGATCCGGTCGAGACCGGCAAAGGCCTCGGAGATCTGGGTGCCGATCGAGGCGATCTGGACGAGCGGTGCCGCCATCAACCCGGTGAAGAAGACATAGGTCACGAAGTCGCCCAGGGTCATGGACCCGTCGAGGATGGCGCGTCCCCCCACCAGGATCATCACGGTGCCGATGGCCCCCACCACCACCACCGACAGGGCCCCGAGTCCGGCCACGCCGATGATTGAGGTGGCGATATTTCGGAAGAGCTGGTGAACCCCCTTCGCAAAGATCAGGTCCTCGCGACGCTCGGCCACATAGGATTTCACGATCCGGATGCCACCGAGGGATTCAGCCAGCCGTCCGGTCACGGCTGCCTGGAGCTTGCTCCGCTCCCGGAAGATCGGCCGGAGCCGTGTGAAGGCAAAGGCCATCCCCCCGCCGAACAGGGCGAGCAGGAGGAATGTGAACAGCGTTAGTTGCCAGTTCAGGTAGAAGAGCACCCCGACCGCGATCGCCGCCGTGAGCAACCCGCCCGTGAGCTGTGCCAGACCGGTTCCGACCAGGTTCCGGATCCCCTCGGCGTCGGTCATGATGCGCGAGATGAGGATCCCGGTCTGCGTAGCGTCGAAGGTCCGGATGGGTAGCCGGACGACGTGGGCCTCCACCCGGCGGCGCATGTCGGTCACGGCGCGCTGGGCCGCGACGCCGAGTATCCGGGACAGCGAGAAGGACGTAACCGCCTGGATGACGGTGGCGACCATGACGGCCAGGGCGATGGGAAGGAGAAGATGTTCCCGTCCCATACCCACCACGTCGTCAATCAAGTACTTCGAACTGAACGGCATCACGAGCCCTGCGAGACGGCTCACCACCATGAGCGCCATGCCGAGGGCGAGCCGCCGACGGTAGGTCCAGATCAGCTCGCGGGCCTCGCGCCAGACGGCCGACAGAGAGAGGGACCGCTTGGCCGTGGTGAGAACCGGGGGTGGGGTCATGCCGGCCGCCTCGGCGGCGGGAGGAGATGCTGCACGGGGTGGGGGGGTGTTGGGCACAGCGGAAGATAACGCCGTTCCACCGGGGTCGCGTCGAGGGGAGATGATGAGCTATCCGGCGTCGGCGGGTTCTGTGCCCACGACGGCGGGAGGATCCGCCGCTCCGAGGCGCCGTGCCATGGCGAGGCAGGCCTCCCGCCATTGGCTCAGAATCTCGTAGAACGTCGGGATGGCCACGAGGGTCAGCAGTGTCGAGGTGATGACACCGCCGATCACCGCAACTCCGAGGGGCGAACGGAACTGGGCCCCCTCGCCGCTTCCCAGGGCGATCGGGATCATGCCGGCAATCAGGGCAAACGTGGTCATGAGGATCGGCCGGAGGCGGATGGCGCCCGCCTCGATCAGGGCCTCCCGAAGCGGGAGACCATCCCGCTCATGGGCCCACTTGGCAAAGTCGATGAGGAGAATGGCGTTCTTGGCCACGATCCCCATGAGCAGGATGACACCGATCAGGCTCATGATGTTGATCGTGAGGCCGGTGATCGCGAGGCTCAGCATTACCCCGATCATCGACAGCGGCAGGGAGAGCATGATCGCGAAGGGATCGAGGAACGATCCGAACTGCATGGCCAGGATCAGGTACATCAGCATCGCGGCCACGCCGAGAGCCAGGAATATGCTGCCGAACACCTCCGCCTGCTGCTCGGCATCGCCCCCAACGGAGACGGTCACTCCGGCCGGCAGGGCCAGTCCGGCGACGCGCGCCTGCACGTCCTCCATGACGGGGTCGGTGGGCCGCCCCGAGGCGTTCCATCCGACAATGACCACCAGATCGCGGTTCAGGTGATCGATGACCGCGGGGCCGAGACCCTCGGTGATCTCGGCGATCTGGCCGAGCGGGATGGTGACCGGCGCCTGGCCCGTGGCGCCGGCGGGAGAGGTGGGGAGGACGAGAGGAATCTGGGCCAGGTCCCGGGCTCGCCGCCGGGCCTCGGGGGCGAGACGGACCATCACGTCACGGGATTCACCGGACGGGTCGATCCAGTCGCCGGCGTCGATGCCCGCAAAGGCGGGGCGGAGCGATTGGGCCACCTGTCCCGCGGTGATGCCCAGGGTGCCGGCCAGACCGCGGTTGAGCACCACGGTCAGTTCAGGTTTCTGCCCCTTGGAGGAGAGGGCCAGGTCCACCACCCCCGGCACCTGAGCGGCCTCCGCCCGGATCTGCTCGGCGAGGGAGGAGAGGGCGGCGAGATCGGTCCCGCGCACCTCGAGTTGCAGCTGCTTCCGGCGACCCCCGAAATCGTTGGTATAGACTGCGAGCGTTGCTCCGGGGATCGCCGCCGCTTCCCTCCGCACCCACGCGGCAAAGTCTTCGGCGGACAGAGAGCGCTCATCCTTCGGCGTGAGTCGCACGAAGATGTTTCCCTCATCGACCGCCTCGGAGATTCCCCCGCCCAGGGTGGTGTAGGTGTACAGCACCTCCGGTCGTGACCGCATGATCGCCGCGGCCGCCTCGGCCTGCCGGCGCGTGTAGGCGAGGTTGGACCCGGGCGGAGTTTCGATCTGCACGTTCACCTCCGCCCGGTCGTCGAGGGGCATGAAGCCGACGCCCACCAGACGGAAGGCCGGCAGGGCCAGGGCGAGGGCGAAGGAGGCCAGCGACAGGGAGACGACCGCCACCCGGTGATCCAGCGCCCAGGCGATCACACGACGGTAGCGCCCCGCCTGGTGATCGAACCAGACGTTGAAATGGTCGAGGCGGCGCGAGATCCAGGACCGTTTCTCCATCGGAAGGTGCGGATCGGGCCAGTAGGCGGAGAGCATCGGATCGAGCGAGAAGGAGACGAGCAGGGAGACGAGTACCGACACCGCGATCGTCAGGGCGAAAGGCTTGAACCACTGGCCCCCGACCCCCGGAAGAAAGGCGATCGGGATGAAGACGGCCAGGATGGAGAAGGTCGTGGCGGTGACGGCGAGACCGATTTCGTCGGTGCCGTCGTGCGACGCGGTGCGATGGTCCTTTCCCATCGCCACATGCCGGACGATGTTCTCGCGCACCACGATCGCGTCGTCGATCAGGATGCCGATGGCGAGGGAGAGCCCCAGCAAGGACATGGTGTTGAGGGTGAAGCCGAACACCCAGACGGCGATGAACGAGGCGAGCACCGACACCGGGAGGGCCAGCCCGGTGATCACCGTCGAGCGCCAACTGTTCAGGAAGAGGAAGACCACGAGAACGGTCAGAATGGCTCCCTCCAGGAGGGCCTTCTGCACGTTGGCCACCGACGCCGCCACCCGGTCGCCCGCGTTCCGGACCAGGTTCAGCTCCACGTTGGCGGGCAGGCCCGAGCGCACCACGTCGAGGCGCTCCAGGATCAGGTCCGCCACGGCGGTGGTGCTGTAGCCCTTGGACTTCTTGACGTCGATCCCGATCGCCTCCCGGTCGTTGAACAGGGCGAGGGATCGAGGCTCCTCGGCGCCGTCCCGGGCGCGCCCCAGGTCGCCGAGGCGAATCAACGTTCCCCCGCGCGACGCCACGACGAGGGATTCGAACTCGTCCGGGGTGCGGAGGCGCCCCTGCAGCCGAATCGAGCGCTCGTCCAGGGCACCGTCGATCCGGCCCACCGGGGCCGCCAGGTTCTGCGCTTCCAGCGCCTGCACCACCTGCGCCACGCTCACCCCGGCGCTTTGGAGCGCGTCGGGGAAGAGTTCCACGGTCATCTCCCGCTCCTGCTGTCCCGACACCAGCACCTCGGCGACCCCGGGGAGGGAACGCAGTTCCCGGGTGATCCCGGGATCGGCGATGCGGGTCAGCTCGCGAGGCCCGAGGACCGTGGAGGACAGGGCGAGGGACACGATCGGCCGATCGGTATCGTTGAGCTTGCGGATGATCGGCTCTTCCATCTCGGGTGGAAACTCATTGCGCACTTCGGAGAGCGCATCCCGGATGTCCTGGGTGGCCTCGCTCACCGACTTGGCGAATTCGAACTCCACCTGGATCGAGGCGAATCCGTCTTCCGCCTTTCCAATGACCTTCTTGACGCCGGAGATTCCCGCGATCGCCTCCTCGGCGATGTCGAGCACTTCGGTCTCGACCACGTCGGGGGCACCTCCCGGATAGACCAGGCCCACGGTGACGTAGGGAGGAGCGACATCGGGGAACTCGTCGGTGCGGAGGGTGATCAGCGAGAAGAAGCCGAACCCGACGAGCGACACCATGGCCACGATGGTCAGGACCGGTCGCCGGATGGCGTTGTCGGCGAGGAACACCGGCTACTCCTTCCGGATCCGGACCGGAGTACCCACCGCGATGGACTGGGCCGATCCGACCAGCACCGTGTCGCCCGGGGCGAGGCCCGCCGTGATGGCCACGAACTCCCGGACGGCATCGGTCAACCCCGTGCGCACGGCGACTTCCTCCACCCGCCCTCCGCGAAGCCGGCGGACGACGGGGGTGGGACCGGTCAGGTTGACCGCGTTGGCCGGGACCGCCAGCACCGTTTCCTGGTGGGTCGTCACCCGGCCGCGGGCAAAGAGCCCGGCCACCAGGCGCCCCTCGCGGTTGTCGATACCGATCACCAGCCGCACCTGGCCGGTGGCGGGATCCACGGCGGGGTTGATGCGTTCGACCCGCCCCACGAATTGCCGGCCGGGGGCACCCACGAGATCGAAATCCACCGGGGTTCCGACCGACAGCGTGGGGAGCGCCTGTACCGGCACCATCGCTTCCAGGCGGAGAGATCCCGGGTCCACCAGCGTCACCAGTGCGGCCCCCACCTGCACCACGTCGCCGGCGTGGACCGGGAGCTCACTCACCACCCCCGCAAACGGCGCCCGGACCAGGGTGCGCGCCAGCTGCGTGCGCGCCGCCGCCAGCCGCGCACGGGCATCCGCCTGATTGGCTTCGGCGCTGGTGGCCTGCACCCGCATGGTTTCCGCTTCCTGCTCGGCCATCGCGCCGGCGGCCGCCAGCCGCTCGGTCCGCTCCAGATTCCGCCGGGCCAGCGCGAGTGATTCCTCCGCCACCCGTAGCGATGACTCGGCGGACCTCACCTGGTCCTGCAGGACCGCATCGTCGATGCGCAGCAGGAGGGTTCCCGCGCGCACGCGGGTCCCCTCCTCCACCTCCAGGGCCATGACCATGCCGGCCACTTCCGCCCGGAGGGCGGCCTGGCGGGACGGGACGAGGGTGCCGGAGAGGCCGGGCCCCGAGGCAAGGGCCACGAGATCCGCCACCATGACCTGATCCGCCGCCACGGTGACGGGAGGGAGATCGGGGCTGGCCGGCGTTCCCGCGGCCCCGCGACATCCGAGGAGGAGGAGAACCACGGGAAACAGGGCAGGTGAGCGGCTCACGGGGCGTCACCTCCCGCAGCGCCGATGGAACGCAGGAAGAGGGTGACGTACTGTTCCAGTGCGTTGGCGGCAGTGCCGGGGTAGAGGTCGGGCATGATGTCCCGGCCCATGGCGTCGGCAAAGAGGATGCCCATCAGCATCGGGGCCGCCAGGGCGGGGTCGAAATCGGCCCGGGCGAGTCCCCGGTGCTGGAGTCGCCTCAGGTACTCGGTCAGCACGGCAGCGGCCTGGATTGTGGGACTCCCGGCGGGAAGAATCTCGGGATGTTCCTCGATCTCTCCCATGCAGGTCCGGATCAGGGAGCGGCGGGCCCGGAGCTCCTCCATGTGTCGGCCACACCAGTCGAGCAGCTCTTCCCGGGGATGAGCCGGGATGTCCGGAAGGTGCTGGAAGTGAATCTCGAATCCCTGGCACTCGATGGCCTCCCGGAGAAGGGAGGCCTTGCTGCCGAAATGCCGGAAGAGGGTGACCTCGTTGACCTCGGCCTTCTGAGCGATGCGCCGGGTGGTCGCACCACGGAAACCGAATTCGGAGTAGACCTCCACGGCGGCGCGGAGGATGCGGGCACGGTGATCGGTCAGTGGCCTGGGATCCATCCCGGAAATGATACCGACGACATGTCATGCATGCAAGTGACTGCTTGCTGGCATTGGACGGACTGAAATCGCTTGGATGAAACCGGTTAACCTGGACTCAGGGAGTTGTGGCGGTGGCGACCGGGGCGGGGAGTGAGTACTCTGCAGAGGGGCTCAGGGCAGGAAGGGCTCGCGCCAGCAGAATCAAGGCACCGAGCAGGATGGCCACGCGCAGCGCAACCTGACGGAGTTGGACGATCTGGTCGGCTGGGTTGTGCGATCGACGGCGCATGAAACGATCCTCCCGGACCCTGGATCCGGGGGTGACGCCTGGCGGAGGGTACCTGGCTGGCTTGAGCGGGGGAAAACTCCCCCGATCGCCGGGTAGCGGCTCCGGGCTTTCGTCACCCAGAAAACAAATTTGAAGAGTATTAAGTGCGAACAGGGACAATATATGTTGAAAAACGGTGAACCGCAAGAACCAATTGGAGTTCGGGGAGTTTCCACCGGGTTCCCAGGGGGCACTCTGACCGAAGCTGTTACAGTAGAGCGCAGGTTGTTGCATCTGGGTAGGACAGGGGGACACAGGACACAGGACCTAGGACATAGGACATAGGACATAGGACATAGGACAGGGATCAAGTCCAATGCCCTCAAGCTCCTGGGTCCCCCAAGTCCTGGGTCCTGAGTCCTATGTCCTACGTCCTACGTCCTACGTCCTACGTCCTTAACTCCTGGCCACCACTTCCCACCCACCCACGGCGACCATGCGCGTTCTTCGACTCGGTGTCACAGCTCTCCTTCTCACGGGACTCATCGCGCTGGGGTCTCGCGGCGCCGGGGATCTCCCCCCTCTCGGCCCGCTCCTCGATCCGGTACATGGAGTGTGGGCCACGTCCGCGGTGACTCTCCCTCCGGTCTCCGTCGCATCGATTTCCACGCTCACGGCACCGGTGGAGGTGCGGGTGGACGTGCGCGGGGTCCCCCACATCTTCGCGACCACACTCGCCGACGCCTACCGGGTCCAGGGATACCTGGTGGCGCGGGACCGTCTCTTCCAGATGGAAGCCCAGGTAAGGGCGGCGGCGGGCCGGCTCTCGGAATGGGCCGGAGCCCGCGCGGTCGAGAGCGACCGCCGGACGAGGGCGATGGGGCTTCCCTGGGCCGCCGAACGGGACTGGGCCGCTCTCGAGACGGGGGGACCCACCTGGCAGGCGGTAACCGCGTACGCCGAGGGGGTCAATGCATGGATAGACCAGCTCGCCCCGCGTGACCTCCCCTTCGAGTATCGCCTGCTCGACGCCCGTCCCCTGCGATGGGAGCCGAGGTTCACCCTCTATTTCATGGCGGAAATGGGGCGCACCCTGGCCTCCAGCAGCTCCGAACTCCGCCGTCCCCGGATCGTGGACTTGATCGGGGCGGAAGCCACCGAGGTGCTCTTCCCGGTGCATGCGCCGATCCAGGAACCGGTGCAACCGGCCCCGTGGCCCACACCCCGCCTGGCCCTGCCGGTCCTTCCTCCTCCGTCCTCCGTGCGGGTTCTCTCCGCCGGGACGGACCCCGGCCTCCCCGGGGGACCGGAGTGGGGGGACGATCGGGTCGGATCCAACAACTGGGCCGTGGCCCCCGGCAGGACCCGGGACGGCCACGCACTGCTGGCCGGAGACCCTCACCTCCAATTGACGCTTCCCTCGATCTGGTATGAGGTCCATCTGATGGTCCCCGATTCCCTCGACGTGGCCGGGGTCACCTTCGCCGGGGCGCCAGGAGTCGTGATCGGATTCAACCGCGATGTGGCCTGGACCTTCACGAACGGTGGAAGTGACGTGCTCGACTGGTACCGGGAACGGGTGGATCACGAGGAGTCCCCCACGCTGTACTGGCTTGATGGCGCATGGCGGGATCTCCAGCTCGAGCCGACCGCCTATCGGGGGCCCGGGGGCACCCTCCTTCGGATCGATACTCTCCGTTACACCCACCGGGGGCCGATGCTCCAGGTCGACAGTGCCTGGTACTCCCTCCGCTGGACCGTCCACGATCCCGCCGACGACCTCGGCACCTTTCTCCGCATTCAAACCGCGCAGACCGTGGACGACTGGTTGGATGCGATGGACTCCTTCGTGGCCCCCATCCAGAATGGACTCGTGGCGGACCGGAGCGGGACCATCGCGATCCGGGCCAGCGGACGCTACCCGATCCGGCCCAACGGTGCCCGGGGCGACACCATCCAGGATGGCACCTCCTCGGCCCATGACTGGAGCGGGGTGCTCTCCGCGGACCGGGTCCCCTTTGCCCGGGCGCCCCGCCAGGGATTCCTGGCCTCGGCCAATCAGGAACCGATCGACCCCCGGGTGGACTCCGCGTATCGGGGCGCTCTCTGGCCCGCTCCGTGGCGTGCGATGCGCATCAACGCGCTGCTTCGCCGCGACAGCAGCGTGACACCGGAGGCGATGCGACTCCTCCAGACCGATCCGGGGAGCGCCCGGGTCGAGGAGCTGCTCCCCCGGATCCTGGCGGCAGGTGAGGGGGCCGGTTCCACCGACTCGATTGCGCGGATCGTCCTCGATCGCTTGCGGGAATGGGATGGCCGCTACACCCTCGCGACCCGGGAGGCGGTCC
Source organism: Gemmatimonadales bacterium (assembly GCA_039794085.1). Classification (GTDB taxonomy): domain Bacteria; phylum Gemmatimonadota; class Gemmatimonadetes; order Gemmatimonadales; family GWC2-71-9; genus OFTM291. Next base: position 138,820 of record JBDIWC010000001.1, on the reverse strand, counting down.
TGTTCGAAGCGGTTGTGGATGAGGTCAACGTTCGCCTGTGGGACGAGCTGGTTCCCCCGGGAGCGAGCGCGGGGCGCCGGCTGGCCACCCCGGACGGCACTCTCCTTCTCGCCGCACTGGAAGACCAGGGAAGCATTTGGTGGGATGACCGGGACACCCCGGAACGGGAAGACCGGGAGGCGGTCGTGGGGGCGAGCCTTACGGCTGCGTGGCAGCGCGTCGTGGACGAACGGGGGCCGCCCGGTCCCCGGTGGGAGTGGAGGGAGGTACAGCACGCCAATCTCTATCACCTGCTCGGACTGCCCGCCCTCTCCGAGTTGGGCCTTCCGGTGACGAGCGGCCCGTCCACCATCGCTCCCTCGTTCGGCCGCGGCACCCACGGAGCGAGCTGGAGAATGGTGGTTGAACTGGGGCCGGAGATTCGCGCCTGGGGCACCTACCCCGGGGGCCAGTCGGGGAATCCGGCGAGCCCTCGGTATGCGGACCGGGTTCCCCTGTGGCAAGCAGGAAAGCTCGACCCGCTTCTCTTTCCGAGGGATATCGAGGGGCTCGCACCCGGTGAGGTCGAGTCCCGCCTGACCTTCCGTTCGGGGAAAGGGAGGGTTCCCTGATGCGCTCCGCGATGCTGCGTACCCTGGCGGTCGGGCTCGGAATGGCGGTGGGAACCTGGCTTCTGGGGTGGTGGGCGGTGGCGGCCCTGGGGATGGTCGCCGGTGCCACCACGCACCGGCAGCGTTGGGGGGCGCTCCAAGTGGCCCTGGCTGGCGGCCTGGCGTGGGGTGCTCTGCTGCTGGTGGCGGCGCTATCGGGGCCGGTGGCGCCCATCGCCCACCGGCTGGGCCGATTGCTCGGAATGCCCGCCGCCGGGCCCCTTGTGATCACGCTGGGCTTCGGTGTGCTGCTCGCCGGTTCCTCGGCTGCGCTCTCCCGCGAATTACGGACCCGGTCCTGACTCCCGGTCAGGGCCCGTCCGGAGGGTCGTTCTTCTTGAGGGTGTAGATCATGATCGCCCCCGCCTCGTGTCCGATTCCCCACCGGGTGGTGGCATCCACTCCCCGGAGATACCGGATCTCCCCGATGGTGCGCACTGGAACCGTCCGGAGGAAGTCGATCTGACCGCGCTTGACCTCGTCGAGGTAGACGACCGGTTGGGGAGGGTCTGAGGACAGAATCCGGTTGACGCCCCGGGTCTGCAGAAACCGGGGCCGGAGACGCTGGATCGCATCGTAGGCGTCTCCCACCTCGGGGAGGAGGGCGATCTCTTCCGCCGTGATGCGGAGCGGATCCCGTTTGATCTTCTTCTTCTCAACCTTCTTTTGGGCGCTCGACGTGTCACCCTGGGCAAAAGCCGACACGGGTGCGACGAGGGGAAGAAGAAGGACGGCGGTCAGGGCCCAGCGAAGCTTTCTCATGGTTTTCTCGTGACGGCGGTGGAATTTCCCGGTGGTGTCGCCTGTCGCCGGGTTCTCACCAGGATGACGACTTCGGCGGCTTTCCCCGTTCCGGATCGGGCGGCCGCGTCGGCCCCGGTGAGGAATCGGATCTCCTGAACGTTGAGCGCGGGCACCGTGCTCAGGTCGTCGATGCTGAAAGCCCGCGTGGTATCGATGAAGACCACCGGCTCCGGCCGACCCGTGAGGAAGCGGGGTCGGAGCTGTTTGATCAGGGCGAGGGCGTCCGACACCCGCGGTTGGGTGGCGATCTCCGCCCGCGTGATCCGGCTCGAATCGGTACCTTGGGCGTGGAGGGCGCCACCGGTGGAGGGTGTTGCCACCCCCACGAGGAGGAGGATCCCAAGGGCGGCCCGCGGTGGGATCGCGCCGAGCATTGTCCCGATTCCTTGGAGAGGGGAATTCACACGTACTCGTTGGTGACGCCACATCAGATGAAAGACGCACATTGTCGCCGGGAAAGGTACCGAACAGACCCCAAACCGGCTACTTCCCGCTCCCGGGGGCTCCGGGGTCCTGGGAGCGAGGGGGAGGGAGCCTCGGATGCCGGCCCCGGCGGTGCAGCGCATCCCGAAGAAGATACTCGATCTGGCCATTCAGGCTGCGCAGATCATCCTCGGCCCAGCGCTGCAGCGCGTCGTGCAGCGCGGGGTCGAGGCGGAGCAGAAAGGCCTTGCGGGCCACTACTGGTACAGGGTGCCGGTGTTGATCACCGGTTGGGTGCCCCGCTCGGCGCAGAGCACCACCAGCAGGTTGCTCACCATCGAGGCCCGGCGTTCGCCGTCCAGCTCCAGGATCGACTTCTCCGAGAGCAACTGGAGTGCGTTCTCCACCATCCCCACGGCGCCCTCCACGATCTTCTGCCGAGCGGCGATGATGGCGCTGGCCTGCTGCCGCTGCAGCATGGCGGAGGCGATCTCCGGGGCGTAGGCCAGGTGGCTGATCCGCGCCTCCGTGACCTCCACTCCCGCCTTGCCGAGCCGCTCCTGCACCTCGACCAGGAGTCCTTTCGATACCTCCGCCGTGTGGGAGCTCAGGGCGATCTGTCCCTCCTGATGCGCGTCGTAGGGGTATCCCGAGGCGAGGGTGCGGACCGCGGACTCGCTCTGCACCCGGACATAGTTCTCGTAGTCGTCCACCTCGAAGAGCGCCTCGGCGGTGTCCACCACCCGCCACACGATCACCGCGGCGATCTCGATCGGGTTGCTCTCCTTGTCGTTCACCTTGAGCTTGGTGGTCTCGAAGTTCCGGACCCGGAGCGACACCCTCTGCTTCACCATGAAGGGATTGACCCACCAGATCCCGGGAGTCTTCACCGTCCCCACGTACTTCCCGAACAGCGTCAGCGCGCGCCCGTCGTTCGGGTTCACCACGAAGACCCCGTTCAGCAGAAACGCCAGGGTGCTGAAGAGCAGGATCGACATCACGATCCGCGGGGCCGCCTGCTCGCGGACCCCGGACACGAACATGGCGCCGAGGAGGACCATCCCGGCCAGGATGAAGAACAGGGCCATGAGGCCGGGGACGGCGGAACGGCGAATTTCGCGGATCATGGAGATCTCCGGGAAAGGGGTATCAAAATGATATCATATTGATACCGAGGAGTCAAGCGGGGGGGAAGGGGGGAAGGGGGAGCGGGGAGTCGGGAGTCCGTGATCAGCCCGCATCCGCCGCCCATGAAGGTCTCCGGGGCGAGACCGTAGGTGATGCCGTGCACCTTGCGTGAGGGGCACCGGGTGGTCTGTTTCGTGACCAGGCAGTGATGGCACGCGTTGCAGGTCTCGTGGACGTCGAGGACGGTGACAATGTCTCCCCCCCGGATTGGTCGTCCTTCGATGTTGGCGATGGGTCCGCGCATTTCGGTCACCGCACCGACCGACACGTGACCCGGGATCAGTGGATAGACGGAACTCCCGCGAGACGACCGTGGTGCAGGTGCACATCGGTGCCGCAGACCTCCGAGTACAGCGTGGTCAACAGGGCCGCGCCCGGGGCGAGTCCCGGTACGGGGAACTCCTCCAAGCGTACCGGGGCACCGGGTGCGGGAATGAGTGCCGCCCGGACCGCCCTCACTGTGGTAGCTGCTGGCGCTTGGCCTCGAGGAGCTGGGTCTCGATGAGCTTGGTCTCGAGGAGCCTGAGGATGTGGAGCTCCAGACGCCCGTTGCTGGTGCAATCCATCGGATCGGTCGACCCTCCGGCCACCTCCACCGCCGTGGCGCGCAGAACGACCTGGGCGGCGGAGCCCTTGTTCGCCGCGGGCCGCGTCCGGGTGAGCAGATTCATGTAGATCCGCCGGCTGTCGGCGTTCTGGCCCGTGGCGTTGAAACCGCAGTCCATCCAGGCCGACATCGGACTCCCGGCAAAACGCCGCATCTTCCAGAAGTTGACGTTGCCGAGCTCCCCCGCGGCGGGGTTGTCGTGCTTCACCTCCACACCCAGGTCCTTGAAGACCTCCCGCAGGGCGGAGATGACCCGGGTCGGAGGAGCAGAAATCGTGGCGGAGTTACCGAGTGTGTCATACAGAACCCGGATAGGATCCTCCGTGCCGATCAGAACCCCGCGTTGCTGCGCATGGGCCGCGGGAACCACCAGGGCCAGGGTCAGGAGTGCGGAGAAGAGTGCGGTCGATTTCATCGATTCCTCGAGGCAAAGGGGATCATGGGACGCAAGCTGGCATGGGCCAGCGCGAACGGCAACGGGTCGTGGTAGAACACGATGGTGTGTCATGACTCCGACATTCCACGTCCCCTCCAGAAGAGACTCGGCCGACATCTGACCTCCGGGGCATGCTCTTCACCGGGGTGAGACTATTCCGGGAGACGTCGAACGCTCGCTATTGTTACACATATCCCCACAGGAGGTGCCTGATGGAAACGGTCCTGTTGATCGCGCAGGGTGTGACAGCGCTGGCTTTTGTCGGTGTTGGCCTCATGAAGCTCCGGACGCCGTACGCCACCATGGCGGCCGATCCGAAGTCGGACTGGGTCAAGGCGTACTCGCCGGGATTTGTCCGGTTTCTCGGTCTGGCTGAGGTGGCGGGTGGACTCGGTCTGATTCTGCCACGGGTGACTGGTGTGGCGCCCCTGCTCGCTCCGGTGGCGGCCGCGGGTCTCCTGGTGATCATGCTCGGAGCCATCGGGACCCACCGGCGCCGCAAGGAGGGGCCGATGGTCATTCCCCCCCTCCTGTTGTCCCTGGTGCTGGGGTACCTGATATACGTCTCCCTCACTCGCGGCACCCTGTGATGCCCCTTGGGACGTGTGGAATCCCGTCCCCCGTCGCGGCATCCGTCAACCCTGTGCGACCTCTGCGGTTCAATGCCCCGGTGGGAGGAATCACCGCAAAGGACGCGAAGGACGTGAAGGTCATCAGAGAGGCCGCGTACGTCGAGATGAGGAGTTGCTTTCTGGGGGGGGGAAGGGCCCCAGGAAGGGCCCCCCTCCCTGCCGATGCCCGCCACGCGAGATGAGGAAGGTGTCGTGGGAGCCGTCAACCCTCTGTGTCCTCCGTGCTCTCTGTGGTTCAAACCGGGGAGAGGCGGGGTTTGCGCACCAGGACCCGGTCTTATCGTTAGGGGTGGAAGGGCTCCCCCATCTGCCAATGCCCGGGGGTCGGGATCGGGACGGTGGAAGAACTCACCACAGAGAACACGGAGGTCGCGGAGGGTCTCCGCGTGATTTCCGTAACTCCACGCTTGGGGCGGCTGGGATCAAGTGCTTTTTTGTGGGGGGGGGAAGGGCACCCCACCTTGCCGATGCCCGCCACGCGAGATCGGGAAGTGTCGTGGGAGCCGTCAACCCTCTGTGTCCTCCGTGCTCTCTGTGGTTCAAACCGGGGAGAGGCGGGGTTTGCGCACCAGGACCCGGTCTTATCGTTAGGGGTGGAAGGGCTCCCCCATCTGCCAATGCCCGGGGGTCGGGATCGGGACGGTGGAAGAACTCACCACAGAGAACACGGAGGTCGCGGAGGGTCTCCGCGTGATTTCCGTAACTCCACGCTTGGGGCGGCTGGGATCAAGTGCTTTTTTGTGGGGGGGGGTAAGGCCACCCCACCTTGCCGATGCCCGCCACGCGAGATCGGGAAGTGTCGTGGGAGCCGTCATCCCTCTGCGTCCTTCGTGCTCTCTGTGGTTCAATCCGGTGTTGGGCGGGGTCACCGCAGAGGCCGCGGAGGACACGGAGGGTCTCCGAATGATTCCCGTCGCTCCACGCGTGGCGCGCCGAGATCGGGAGGTCCCGCGTTCGCGGGAAAGACGGGTATTGGCGCCCCACGCGTGTGGGGTGACCAGCCTCAAGGTACCCGCGTTTTCGTGACCCGCTCGGCGTCATTCCGGTTGTCACCTCCGAGTCCGCTTCCGATAGCATGTCACCTTCTCGTAAGGAGGTGGCATGCTCGCCCGAGTTCGGTCAGCCGCAGTCCTGGGTATCGATGCCTACCCGGTGGATGTCGAGGTGGACATCACCAACGGCCTTCCCTCGTTCTCCACGGTCGGTCTCCCGGTCGGGGCGGTGAAGGAGGGACGGGAACGGGTCAATGCCGCGATTCACAACGCGAAGCTCACCTTTCCCCTCAAGCGGATCACTGTCAACCTTGCCCCGGCGGATGTGCGGAAGGATGGGTCGGCGTTCGACCTGCCGATCGCCGTCGGGATTCTGGTGGCGAGTGGTCAGGTGTCGGGAGAGGGCCTGGCCGATCAGATTCTCTGCGGTGAGGTCGGTCTCGAAGGGGATCTCCGGCCGGTCCGGGGAGCCCTCTCGATGGCGCTGGCGGCCCGGAAGGGAGGTATCCGGGGGATCGTGCTGCCCCAGGCCAATGTGGCGGAGGCGGCGGTGGTGGATGGGGTGACGGTGCATGGAGCGCGCACGTTGCTGGAGGTCTGCGCCCACCTCAATGGGGAGTACCCGATTCCTCCCACGACGGTGGACCTGGCGTCGCTTATGCTGGCCAGCCGGGACGACACCGCGGACTTTGCCGACGTCCGGGGTCAGGCCGCGGCCAAGAGGGCCCTGGAGATTGCGGCCGCCGGAGCCCACAACATTCTGATGATAGGGCCTCCAGGCGCCGGAAAGACCATGCTGGCGCGCCGTCTCCCCACCATCCTGCCGGGGATGACCCTGGAGGAGGCGCTGGAAACGACCCGCATCCACAGCGTCGCGGGGACCCTGCGTCCCGGAAGCTCCCTCTGCACCACTCGGCCCTTCCGGGCGCCGCATCATACTGTGAGTGACGCCGGGCTCATCGGGGGCGGGTCGAATCCCCGGCCCGGGGAGGTGAGTCTGGCGCACGGGGGGGTGCTTTTTCTCGATGAACTGCCGGAGTTCCGCAAGCAGGTGCTGGAGGTGCTGCGGCAACCGCTGGAGGACGGGATGGTCACGCTGAGCCGAGCGGCGGTGAGTCTGACCTACCCGGCCAGGCTGATGCTCGCAGCGGCGATGAACCCCTGTCCCTGCGGCTGGCACGGGGACACCAGCCGCGAGTGCCGCTGCGGATCGATCCAGGTGGAGCGGTATCTCTCCCGGGTGTCGGGCCCTCTCATGGACCGAATCGACATCCACCTGGCGGTGCCGGCGGTGGCCTATCGGGACCTGGCCGGCACCGGGGTGGAGGAGTCGAGTGCCGCGATCCGGGCTCGGGTGGAGCGGGCCCGGGAACGCCAGCGGCGCCGCTTCCAGGCTCGGCCCGGGATCCACGCCAACGCCCACATGAGTTCCCGCGACCTCCGGACCCACTGCCAGGTCACCTCCGAAGCCGAGAAGCTCCTCCGGTCCGCCCTGACCCGGCTCGGCCTCTCGGCGCGGGCATATCACCGGATACTCAAGATTGCCCGGACCATCGCCGATCTCGCCGAGTCGGTGGACATTGCGCCGCCGCATGTGGCGGAGGCGATCCAGTACCGGACGCTGGACCGGGGAAGGCGGGTGGAGGGGGTCAGGGTTGGGTGAGGGGTGGGGTGGGGTAGGACCAATGATCAATGACCAATGATCAATGATCAATCAACAGTACTGCCCGCGTCCTCGGGGCGCTCGGCCTTGATTGGTGTTTCCCGGGGCTGACGCGCCTTGCTCGGCCAATGGGGTGGCTGGCGCCATCAAGAACAGGGACGAACACCCGGCCGTGTCAACGGCCCCACGCCGCCGAGCCCGGGGCGAAAGCCCCGGGAAAAAGGGAATTCTCCCAGCCGGCAGGCGCTGTGCGACCCCCGGGCGGACAAGGTGATCTGTGCGCCGGTCAACAGCAATGCGGACGGGCGGTCCACGGAAGTGGCCGTGGGTGTCGACGAGGGACTGAAGCACGACTCGTTTGTCAACTGCGACCAGTTGATCCTGGTTCCCAAGCGGGTGCTGACCAACTATGTCGGTGCGCTCTCGCGCCGGAAACTGGTCGAGCTTCGAGTGGCCTTGCGGATCGCCCTGGGAGTGGAATAGGGCGCGCGGAGGGGGTAGGGGGGCCCAGGTGTGCAACTGGGGCCCGGGGTGTCGTCTCCCGGATATTTCCTGTACCTTGCCAGGGATGCCGGTGCCCCGAGGGGCATCGCCGGTTCTTCCCTTGTTGATGAGCCCTCCGCTCAGGAAGGAGACATCATGACACACCGATCCAGATCCATGGCCTTGGGAGTCCCGGGGCGATCCCCTTTCCCGGGATGGTTGGTCCCGGTCACCGGGTTTCTGCTCCTCGTGGCCACCCAAGGGGTCAGCGCGCAACACGTGGTCCAAGGGCGGGTGGTGGACACGACCGACACCGGGCTCCCGGGGGTCGAGGTGGCGTTCCCGTCGCTCAGCAAGAGTGTGCTCACCGACAGCAGCGGGCATTTCCGGCTCACCAATGTGGCGGGGGGGGCGCGCCGGATCCTGGTCCGGAAGATCGGGTACCAGCCGTTGGATGTGATGCGCACGCTGATGGCGGACACGGTGACTCTGGAGGTCCGGATGGCTCCCTCGGACGTGGTGCTCCCGACGATCGAGGTGACGGCGCGGGGGATGACCTCTGTCCCGAAGAAACTGGAGCGATGGGCGGCGCGGCGGGAGCAGGGTCGGGGGACGTTCTTCGATGGGGCCTTCCTCCGGGACAACGAGAATCGCGCCCTTCGGGACATTCTCCGGAAGGTGCAGGGTATCCACCTAGTCCGGTTCGACGACCGGGCCGGCGTGGCGGCAGCGGCGGGAACCTCGCGACACCGCAACATGTCGTTTGTCCCGAACCCGCGCGCGTCTCAGGGTGTTCCGCTCGCCTGTTATATGGCTGTGTACTTGGACGGCGCCATGATCTGGAGTCCCAACAGTCTGGCCCGTCCACCCAATCTCGACGACTTTGCCCTGAACCAGATGGCGGCGATCGAGGTGTTCCGCACCGCCGCGGAGATCCCTCCCGAGTTCAATGCGATGGGGTCGGATTGCGGGGTGCTGTCGATGTGGACCCGGTAGGTCCGCCGAAGTGATTGAGAGGGCGTCGCCTTTTCGGCTTCTGGCATGGACCAGCAAGGGAGGGTGCAAGTCGAAACGTCGATTCTGGCGGAGGGCTGGCGATTGACTTGACAAGGCAGGGATTATGTGCTGCCGTAGCTCATAAAGGCAAATCTTACAACTAGGGGTTGTTCAAGGTCTTACTTCCGAGCACCGCAGTGTGCTTGACCGGAATCATGCGAGCTTTGTTCTAACGGAGATCCTTCTCATACCCAGGAGGGTAGCATGCGCGGCAAGATGAAGGTGGTTACGCTTGTAGGGCTGGTGGTTCTCGGTCTCATCGCCGGAATCGGAGCTGCGGAGCTTTCGGCAGCACGCGCGGCGAACACAGTTCAGGAATGCAACCACTCGATATGCAGTGTTGGTGGCCAGGGCTGTGAGTTCGCACCCAACATAACGTGCAATATCACGGCCCTTGAGGAATGCGTTTCTAACGGATGCTGATCTGATCCAATGGGAGCGCCCCTTCAGGTGCTCGACTGAACGTGAGAACGGTTCTGTAGCGGTGACATTCACAGCAACTGGCAGTTCTTTACTGCCGGGCTAACTTTGGTCTACCTCAGTCACGGAGGGCAAAGACCACTTGTGAAAAGTATGATTCGGGTGCCCGGGGCCGCGATTGTTACTCTGCTGGCCGTTCTAGCTGGATTCTTTGGGTACCGAGGATTCATGGGGTTACGTCCAACGGGACCGACGAGACTGGTCACGGAGGCTGATTTAACCAGTTTTGTTTCGGCGTCCCAAGACTCCTCTATCAGCGAATTCGTCGTTGTCGTATTGGGCGCTACTTGGTGCAACGGGGCCAATGATGAGCGTCTCGGACGCGCGGTGCGGAAAATCGAGTCGTTCAGGGCGCGGAGTAGCCGCCAGAATCTGACTTTGACGGGGATAGCCGTCGACCGCGACGCGAGGGAAGGAATCGGGTGGCTGAACCGCTTGGGGCACTTCGATGAACTGCTCGCCGGAGGTCACTGGTTGAATACTGGGATTGTTCACTTTGTATGGGATGATGGCCTGACCAGGCCCGCGCTCCCGCAGTTGGCGGTCATCAAGCGAGATATCCACCTTGTCGATGGCAGGCTCCGCGTTGCCCAACAGATTCTGGTCGAGTCCGCGGTGGGGGTCGTTGCGATCGGAGCCTTGGCGGAGCGGCTTCCCTCACTCCTAGCCGCGTCGGAGCGTGATCAACGCGGGGAGTCCTCGATCGAGCCTGTCTCGCACTGAGGGTCGTGTCGTGGTCCGTCGCGGATCGGGTGTGCACGGGTTGACAGAGACAATCGTCCCCAGTTCTTGGAGGGATCGGTGTTCTCTGTTCTGACTGGCCGGGTTGCCTGCCCTATCCTTTTAGCGGGTTCCACGATCCCGGACAGCGGGTGATGCTTGGTACTCTGGTAACAGGAGGTCATGATGCGTTTGAACTATTTACTCCCCACGGCCGGCACTCTGCGTACCATGCTCGGGGCTTTGGTTCTCTCCGTGGTCCCCGGCGGGGTGCTCGCGGGCCAGCACGTGGTCCAAGGACGGGTGGTGGACACGACCGACGCGGGGATCGCCGGGGTGGAGGTGGCGTTCCCGTCGCTCGGCAAGAGTGTGCTCACCGACAGCAGCGGACATTTCAGCCTCACCAATGTGGCGGGGGGATCGCGCCGGATCCTGGTCCGGAAGATCGGGTACCAGCCGCTGGATGTGATGCGCACGCTGATGGCGGACACGGTGACCCTGGAGGTCCGGATGGCTCCCTCCGAGGTGGTGCTCCCGACGATCGAGGTGACGGCCCGGGGCATGACCCCGGTGCCGAAGAAACTGGAGCGATGGGCCGCGCGGCGGGAAAAGGGTCGGGGAACCTTCTTCGATGAGGCCTTCCTTCGGGACAACGAGAATCGCGCCCTCCGGGACATCCTGCGCCGGGTGCAGGGCATTCACCTGGTCCGGTTCGACGACCGGGCCGGCGTCGCCGCCGCGTCGGGAACGGCACGAAACCGCAACCTGTCGTTCGTGAAACCCACGTTGGCTGAGCAAGAGGCGCGGAAGGGGACCCCGCTCGCCTGCTACATGTCGGTTTATCTCGACGGCGCCATGATCTGGAACGCCAACAGCATGTCCAGACCGCCCAATCTCGATGACTTTGCCCTGAACCAGATGGCAGCGATCGAAGTATACCGAACCGCTGCGGAGATTCCGCCCGAGTTCAATGCGATGGGGTCGGACTGCGGGGTGCTGTCGATGTGGACGCGGTAGGGACAATGATCAATGATCAATCAATGAACAATGAACAGTGAACAGTGAACAATCAAATCAACAGGGCAGCCCCGGTCTTCGGGGCGCCCTGCCTTGATTGGTGGGTCCCGAGAAGATCGAATCCTGTTCATCCTGTTCATCCATGTTCCCATTCCCGACGTCGGCGGCTCGGTGCCGAGTGTCGCATGCGAAAAAACAGCAGGTGACATTGATGAACAGGATGAACAGGATGTGAATCACTCTAGCCCCATGCTTGGGGATACAGATTTGAGGGGGAATAGACCGCTACCCTGGTGGTAGCAGTTTTCCGGCAGTTGACAGATCAATATAAATTGATGTATTGTGGGTCATGACCTCACGCCTGGCCCGGGAGGCGGCCCGCCGCTTCCACGCCTTGTCGGACCCGACCCGGATCGGGATTCTGGAGATGCTCCGCCACGGGGAGCGCTGCGTATGCGATCTCCAGGACTGTCTCGGCGCGGGCCAGTCGCGCCTCTCCTTCCACCTCCGGGTGCTCCGGGAGGCGGGGCTCGTGGTGGACCGGAAGGAGGGACGCTGGTCGTACTACCGGATTCCCGACGGCGCCATCGCCCGGCTGCAGGAACTCGTGGCCCGTTTGGGAATGACCAATGAACAGTGACCAATGAACAATGATCGGAACCGAGGAACGGCTTTTCGTGTACGCGATATATCAAGATATCTTGATGAAAGGATGAAATCATGTCTCCAAACACCACCCCCACCCCCACCCCCACCCCCTCCCGGGGATGCTGCACACCGGTCGTCGAACCCACACCGATCGAGGGTGACGAGTCGCTGCAGGAAGCGGTGGCCGCCCGGTATGGCGCCCTGGCCCGCACCTTCCTTGAGGGCGAGAACACAACCGGTCGAGGCGACCGCACCCTGGCTCCCACCACCTGCTGCGGGCCCGGATGCGGGAGGTCCGACCCCGTGACTCGCGGACTCTACTCCGACGAGGAGGCAGGCAGTCTCCCGGAAGCGGCCTTTCACGCATCGCTCGGTTGTGGGAACCCCACCGCCCTGGTGACACTCCACCCCGGTGAGGTGGTGCTCGACCTCGGCTCGGGGGGCGGAATCGACGTGCTCCTCTCGGCCCGGCGGGTGGGCCCGACGGGGAGGGCGATCGGGCTCGACATGACGGAGGAGATGGTGATCCTCGCCCGACGGAATGCCGCGGAGGCAGGAGTGACGAACGTGGAGTTTCTCCAGGGGCGGATCGATGCGATCCCCCTGCCCACGAATTCTGTGGATGTGATCGTCTCCAATTGCGTGATCAATTTGGCCGGGGACAAGCGCCGGGTGCTCGCCGAAGCGTTCCGGGTGCTCAAGCCGGGCGGGCGGCTGGCGGTGTCGGACATCGTGGTGCGTGGGTGTCTCCCGGCGGAGGTGAGACGCGACGTGGACGCACTGGCGGGATGCATCGGTGGGGCGCTCTCCGAGCAGGAGTTCCTCGACCGGCTGGCCGAAGCAGGATTTGCGGACCCGAGCCTCGAGTTCACCCGGGTCTACAGCGCCGCCGACGTGGAGGCGATGCTGGCCGACACCGATCTGGATGCTCGGCGGATCAGTGCCGAGGTCGGTGGCCGCCTCGGGTCGGCGTTCGTCCGGGCGACCACACCGCAGCAATGACCCTGTACTCCGACGCGGAGAAGGTCATATTGTCGGGGCAGGCAAACCACCGCTGCCCTGGGGACGTTTCCCGGTGTGGCCATCGCCCGGCGCCGTTCCGAGACCGAGAGGAGATGCCGATGTCCCTCGCCGCCATTCTGATCGATACCTGGACCACGGAGCGGCTCAAGACCCTCTCGGTCTGGTCCCACGTTCCGGAGGAGCACCTGGAGTTCCGGCTCGCACCACGGGCACGGACTCCTCACGAGCACATGGTGCACCAATGCGTGTCCGAAGACACCTGGATGACGAAGATGCTGGGGCTCGACACCGGCCTCCCAGCACTCCCGGCCGAGGAATCCCGCGGCGCCTTCCTCCGGCACTACGCCGAGGCCAGCGAGCGCCGACTCGAGCTGCTCCGGGGGTGCTCGGACGAGTGGTTTGAGGAGACGGCCCGCTTCTTCGATACCGACCGGAGCCGGGGGTGGATCCTGATGCGGCGCATCGCCCACACGAGCCATCACCGGGGTCAGATGACGATGATCCTGCGGGCTCTCGGCGTGTCGCTCTACAGCACCTACGGCCCCACGGCGGACACCGGCGGCCTCTTCCAGCACGGTGCCCCGGTGATCTACCGGTATCCCGGCGTGGATGAGCTCCTCGACGCCGAGGTGGATGGCCACCCGAGTACACTGCCTGCATTGCCCACCGCGGGCGACCAACCCCTCACCGAACGTCCCTCTGGAGTGTCCTGATGTCGCTCTCTCTCCGATCGGTGCTTTTCTTTCTCGGCCTCGCCGGCGTCTTTCCCACGGGAGATGCCTCCGCCCAGCGCCTCAGCCAGCACGGCACGGTGAGCCAGACCGTGAACGAGACCGAGATCACCATTGTCTACAACCGGCCGGTGGCGAGGGGGCGGACCCTGTTTGGCGGAATCATCGCCTGGGATCGGATCTGGAATCCAGGAGCGGACACCGCCACCGCGATCACCTTCTCGACACCGGTGACGGTGGCCGGAGAATCGGTTCCGGCCGGGACCTATACGATCTGGCTGCAGCCGGGCCGGGCCCGGTGGAACTTCATCCTGAGCCGGGCCCACGGGATCTTCCACGATCCGTACCCGGGTGAGTCCCAGGACGCGTTGCGGCTCCGGGTGGCCACGACCACGGCGGAACACATGGAGACGATGGCGTTCTATTTTCCGGTGGTCGGTCCGCGTCAGACCACGCTGCGTTTCCACTGGGGCACGACGGCGCTGGATATTCCGATCGCGGTGCCGTAAGTAGGCGGTAGGCGATAGGCGATAGGGGCGAGGGCTCTCACGCATCCGAGGGGCATGATGCCTACGTCCTATGTCCTCCGTCCTGTGTCCTCCGTCCTGTGTCCTCCGTCGTACGTCGTACTCCGCTGACGGCTCACCCCGACCGGATGTAATGGCACCCTGCCTCCTGGGCGCGGGCCACGGCGAAGATCCCCGAGGGCATGACCACGACACCCGGCACCACGTGAGAGAGCATCTCGGCCTGGGCTTCCTCCCGGGTCGTGGAGGGGGTGGCGGCCCGGATCAGGCGCACGATGCGTTGCAGTGCCAGATTGCAGGCGACCACGATGGCGCCCCGTTCCATCATTTTGTCGAGGCCTCCATCGGGCCACACGAGGCTGTACTGGTCCCCCGGGTGGACGTTCATGAAGGGATTGCGACGGGCCGGCTCTCCCGTGGCGGGATCCTTGAGCTCGTTGGCCTTGCCGAGTTCGAACCGGTCCCAGGTGGCGTCATCCATGACCATGGGCACGGCGGCGTGACGGATGACGATGACGGCGTTGTGGTCGGCGTCCGTCGTGTTGTAGACCTCCCGGTATCCCTGGATCCAGGTGCGGGCCTGATGCAATGCCACGCCCTCCTCGATTTCGGGGGAATCGAAGACCTGCCGGTGGGGAGCGGTGATCCGCCGGACCCAACCGTCGTCCCATTCCGCGGGCCGTGCGGCCGGTGCCACCGGTGGAGGCTCCGTGGCCGACAGGGAGCCGAGACGGGGACCCATGGCGAGGGCAGCAGCACCTCCCGCGAGACGGGCGAGGAAGCTGCGGCGCGGGGGGTGGGGAAACCTGGGCATGGGGCTCTCCGGAAGCACGGGGATGGTCACTCTCTCAGGACGCTCTCAGCGGCGGCCGGGTTTCGTTCCGGCCGGTTGTCCGGGGGACGAGGCCGCTCGGCTCAGGGTCCACACGTAGGCCGCCACGGCGCGGATCTCCTCCTCGGTGAGGGTGCTCCCTCCCTTGGGCGGCATTGACTGTCCGGTGATCGAGTCCTCGTCGGGAACGCCGAGGAGGATTCGGGTGACGATCTCGGTGAAGCGGCCATCGCCGTGAAGCCAGTCGGTGTCGGTCAGGTCGGGACCGAGGCCCCCCTTCGCGTCGGGCCCGTGACAGGCGAGGCAGAGCCCCTTGCCGCCGAAGAGTTCCTTGCCCGCGGTGACCATGGCCCGGGTGACGCCCTCGGGGAGGGAGTCGGCCGGTGCTGGGGCTTGCCCCGCGGCGCCCGGCGGACAGAGGAGAACGGTCGCGAGGACGACCACGGTGGAAGGGAAGTTTTTCGCGGACGGCATGTCTGCTCCGGATGGGGTCGAGAGTCCGGACGAAAGATACATTGGGACACTCTGATCGGTGGACGGACCTACCATGCCCGTCATTCCCGCGCACCCGGGAATCCGTTTTGGACTCTTCCGGCCTTGGCGTGGCTTGATGTTCGGTCGGAGCGCCTCCCCTCACCCCCCGCGATCCAGCCACAAAAAGCACAAGAGACACAAAACAGGTGTCGCTGGTTCATCGGCCCCTTCCTGCCGAGTCGCGTGCCTCTTGTGCCTTCTGTGCCTCTTGTGGCCATTTTCCTCATCGCCGGACGACCCGGAGCACCACGGAGAGCCAACCCACGAACGCGTTGAGAGCCTGTGGACTGCACGGTGCAGGTGCCCCCCACCTACACGAAACCCTGAAGAGCCCCATTTTCATCCCCGAAGCCCGGCAAGATGGATCCCGCATTCGTGGGGATGACGATAGGTTTCAGTGACGACCAACCACCGGGAGCGGCGGCGTTCATGGATCCTCTCTGTCATACTCTCGTGGGAGCGGTGCTTGCGGAGAGCGGCCCCCGAAGGCGGATGCGGTTCGCCGTCGCGGGGGGAGTGATCGGCGCCAACCTCCCCGACATCGACGTGTTCGCGGTGATGCTCGGTCCGATGCTCGGAGTCCGGAGAGGATGGACGCACGGAGTGGTGGCCCTGGTGATCCTCCCCCTGCTGTTGACCGGACTACTTCTCCTGCTGGCACGCTGGCGGCACCGGACCGAGGGGGAGCCGGTGCGCGCCGGTCCCCTCCTGGTCCTGGTCACCGCGGCGGTGCTGACCCATCCCCTGCTTGACTGGATGAACGTGTACGGAATGCGGTGGCTCATGCCGTTCGACGGAACGTGGACCGCGGCGGACACCCTCTTCATCATCGATCCGGTGCTCTATCTGATCCTTGGCATCACATGGTTCCTGGCGCGCCGTCGGGATCGAGGGATCCAGTGGGCGCGCCGTGGTCTCGCCCTGGCGGCGGTGTACATCGCGACTCAACTCGGCGTGACGGGAATGGCGCGAACCACGGCGCGGGCCGATGCCCCCGCTGGGGCCGCCGCTCCGGTGATCGTGGTGCCGCTCGCGCTTCGTCCACTCTCACGGGATATCCTGGTGGACGGGGGCAGGGTGTGGATCCGGGGGAGTGTCCGGGGGTTTCCCGTGACCGTGGCCTGGATCGATTCCGTGCCCAAGGGACTGGAGGTGGAGGTTCTCGACGCATTGGAAGCCACCCGCGAGGGTCGTGCGTGGTTCGACTGGGCCCGGGCCCCCTTTGCGGAGCCGCTCCCGGGAGGGGGGTGGCGGGTCGGGGACCTGCGCTATGGAACCCCCGGAACCGACGGGTGGGCTTCCCTCCGGGTGGAACCGGTCCCTCCCATCCGCCCCCTCCTCAGATCGGAGAGGGGAGATACTCCGCGGGGTCCACCAACTTGACCCGCGGGCGTCCCGCCGCCTTGCCCCTTGCCTCCTCTGTGCTCCGGATCGATTCCCATTCGGGAAAGGTGAGATACCTCACCCCACGCTCCCGCAGGAGGTCCATCGCGTCGGGGCCGGTGACGCGCGAGAGGGACCCGGAGCGCAGATCCTCCAGCATGGCGGCGGCGGTCTCGGCGGCGCACGGCTTGTTGGTTCCGATCACCCCGCTCGGTCCCCGCTTGATCCATCCCGCCACGTAGGTTCGGGGCAGGGGGGCCCCGGTTGTGGGATCGAGCACCCGTCCCGCCGCATTGGGCACCACTCCTCGTTTCTCGTCGAACGGGATCCCCGGAATCGGCACGCCGCGGTACCCCACGGACCGGAACACCAGGCCGACTGGAATCTCCTCCGCGACATCGGTGGCGCGGGCGCTCAGGCTCCCGTCCGGGTTCCGCACCAGGGCATTGCGGACCAGGCGAATGGCCCGGACGGCGCCGGTGTCGTCGCCCAGGAGTTCGACCGGGGAAACGAGGAAACGGAGCGTGAGAGTGCGCGCCGCTCCGGTGGGGATGCGATGGGCATAGGCCTGGAGAATCTCCACCTTGCGCCGGGTGGCCTCGTCGCCCGCGGCGAGATCGATCTCACTCTCGGGGTCGAGGGTCACCTCCTCCGGTCGGACCCGGACGTCGGCCCCCGCGAGTTCCCCGAGCTCCTTGACCTCGGGGGTGGTGAAGGCGGCCTGGACCGGTCCCCGTCGTCCCAGCAACATGACCTCCTCGACCTCACTCGTCGCCAGCGCCTCGAGAGCGTGATCGGCGATGTCGGTCGAGGCGAGTTCCTCCGGCGTCCGGCAGAGGATGCGGGCCACGTCCACCGCGACGTTGCCGACCCCGATCACCGCGACCCGGCGGGCGCCGAGATGAAAGGTGCAGTCCCGGAACTCGGGGTGCCCGTTGTACCAGGCCACGAACTCGGTGGCGGGATGCGAGTTCCGGAGGTCCTCCCCGGGGATTCCCATGCGGCGATCGGTCTGCGCGCCGGTGGTGAAGCAAACCTGGTCATAGCAGGCGCGCAGGTCGTCCAGGCTCAGGTCGGTGCCGATGTTCACATGGCCGGCGTAGCGGAAACCGGGGCGGGCGGCGGTGCGATCGAAGGCGCGGGTGACGTTCCGGATCTTCTCATGGTCGGGTGCCACGCCGTAGCGGACCAGGCCGTACGGGGCGGGGAGTCGCTCGAAGAGGTCGACGGCCACCGGAACGTCGGTCTGATTCAGCAGCCGTTCGGCCAGGAAGAAGCCGGTGGGTCCCGCTCCGACGATGGCAATCCGTGCCGTCATGTGACTCTCCGTTGGATGGTTCACTCGCTCGATCCGCGTCAGCGCGTGCTCGATGGTTCAGAGGACTCCGAAGGCCCCCAGAAGCCCTCGGAGTCCCAGAGCCACGGTGACCAGCACGATGGCGGATCCGAACAGGTTGGCGAGCACCCCGTTCCGGGCGTCGCCCAGCAAGGTACGATCATTCGCGGTCGCCAGAAGAAAGAGGGCAATGACCGGGAGAAGCAACCCGTTGGCGGCCTGGGCAAAGAGAATGGCGGGGACGGGACGCACGCCGCTGGCGGCAAAAAGCGCCCCCGTCACGAGCACGATCCCCCACACCATCCGGAAGCGCGGGCTCCGGAGGTCTCCCGCCCACCCGCACGCCCCTGCCACGGCCCAGGCGGCGGCGAGGGGAGCGGTGATGGCGGAGGTGAGCCCGGCGGCGAGGAGGCCGAGCGCGAAGAACCCCCGGGCCCAACGGCCCAGCAGTGGTTCGAGATGCCGGGCCATGTCGGCCGCCGACGTGATGTCCGCGCCTCCGCCCCGGGCCCCGGTGAGGAGGATCGCCATGCTCACGAGACCTCCCGCTCCGATCGCGATGAGAAGGTCGACCCGGGCGTCGGTCAGGGTTCCCTGGCGGTGGAACCGCTCCCGGGCCGCGGAGGCGTGCAGGAAGAGATTGTAAGGTACGACCGTGGTGCCGATCAGACCCAGGGCCACGAGGGTGCTCCCCTCCGGGAGGGAGGGAGTGAGAAGGGGGGCGAGGGTCTGCAGAGAAAAGGCCCCGGTGCGAAGGGCGGTCAGGACGAAGACCCCCGACATGAGGATCACGAGACCCACGAGGGCCCGTTCGATGATCCGGTAGTTGCCGCGCCAGAGGAGGACCGCCGCCACCAGGGCCACGGCCAGGGCCCAGCCCCGGAGTGAGCCCCCCAGGAGGAGTTCCGCCCCGAGTGCCGCGCCGAGCAGGTTTCCGGTCTGGAAGGCGGCATTGCCGAAGCCGATGGCGGCGGTGATCAGGATGGCTGCCCCCAGGCGGAGCCCCGGCGTGCGGAGGCGCGATCGGAGGGCCTCGCCGAGTCCGAGTCCGGCGACGGTGCCGATCCGGGCGGACATTTCCTGCAGAATGATCGTGGCCAGGGTGGCGAAGAGAAGGGCCCAGAGGAGCGCGTCGCCAAAGCGGACCCCCGCCAGGATGCAGGTGGTGACGGTGCCGGGCCCGATGAAGGCCGCGGCGACGAGGGCACCGGGACCGACGCGAGGCCATCTCATGCGGATCCTCCCTCGGCGTGCAAGCCAACGAGGTGCTCCAGCGTGTGCCAGTCCACCCGTCTCCGGCGGTACCGTCGCTGCGCCTCCTCGATGTCCACCTCGGCGAACCGGACCGGACGTCCGGGCGGGGTCAGGGCCAGGCGGCCGAGATCGGTGCTGATCACCACGGCCACCCGAGGGTATCCCCCGATGGTGGGTCCGTCGGGCATGAGAACCACGGGAGAGCCCCCCGGAGGCATCTGGACGGTCCCGGGGCACACGGGGGCGGAGGGAAAGTCGTCCGCGAGGATGGGAGGAAGGGAGGGACCCACGAGCCGGAGTCCGGTCCGATCACTCGCGGGGCCCACTTTCCATTCGCTGTCGACGAGGGTGCTCCATTGCTCGTTCGAGAGGCAGGAGGCATCGGGTCCCCGCAGAAGCTGGATGGGTTCATCCCCCCGGGGTCGCAGGATGGGGGGGATGGTGAATGGATCCGCGTGGTGCTTCGGTGGGGCTCCGGTGGGGATCTCATCCCCGCGGCGGAGGAGGCGACCCTGGTGTCCGCCGAAGGCTCCGGGCAGATAGGTGGAGCGGCTGCCGAGAACCGGAGGCACGTCCAGGCCGCCGCGCACGGCGAGGTAGGCGAACCGTTCGGGAGCCGGGGGTGCCAGAGTCAGGGTGGCTCCCGCCGGCACCGACCGGGTGGTCCAGGGTGGGAGGGGGTTGTGGTCGATGGTGGTAAGGGGGTGCGAGCCGCTGCAACATATCGTGAGGGGTGATCCGGCCCGGAGCGTACCCGGGCCGAGGGCCCATTCCAGAGCGGCGGCCTCGGCGCGGTTCCCGAGGGCGAGGTTGACGAGGGCGAGGGCGTCGGGGTCCATGGCCCCGGACGGAGGGACCCCGGCATGGCGAACCGCGGGACGGCCGGTGTCCTGGATCGTGGCCCACGGAGGCGGGTCAACGACAGTGAGGCTCACGTGGGCAGGAACCGGACGCGATCGCCGGCGGCCAGCCGGGCCGGCTCCTCGCTCGCGGGGTCGAAGAGACGCGTGTCGGTGCGGCCGATCAGGTGCCACCCCCCCGGGGTGACGAGAGGGTACACCGCGGTCTGGGCCCCGCCGATGGCCACGCTCCCCGCGGGGACCCGCGGGCGCGGCGTGTCGCGACGGGGGAGGACCAGGGCGGGATCGAGGGGGCCCAGGTAGGCAAAGCCCGGGACGAACCCGAGGAAGTAGACGTCGTACCACCGGTCGCTGTGCCGGGCGACGACCTCCTCCATCGAGAGTC
Organism: Gemmatimonadales bacterium; assembly: GCA_039794085.1. Lineage (GTDB taxonomy): Bacteria > Gemmatimonadota > Gemmatimonadetes > Gemmatimonadales > GWC2-71-9 > OFTM291. The sequence continues at coordinate 118,156 of JBDIWC010000001.1, read as the reverse complement.
CGGTCGCTTTCGCCACCGCGGGGAGGTCGGGGCCGTCGTAGGTGACGGGGATAGTCCACGAGCGGGGGGGAATGTCCTGTATCGCGGAGTTGGTGTCCGACCACTGCCCGCGAATGACGCCGGCGAGGTCGCTGTAGTCGAGATGGAGCGGGTCGTAGAAAACGGCCAGGCCGGTGTAGGCCGGCACCACATCCTGAATGCCCGGTATGGCAGCGCTGCGGAGGGACGCCGTGAGGGAATGGACGCGCCGGATGGCCTCGGGCGAGATCCGGTCGGCCACGGTGATGGTGAGGGCCGAGTCGCCGAGAGGAGCGAGGATCACGAGGGGAACGTGGCGGAGGGGGCGAAGGATGCCACCGTGATGCCCCTCTGAGCGAACCGCGTGCGCACCGCCTCGAGCAGGGCCACGGCGGCGGGCCCGTCCCCATGAACACAGAGGGAATCGGCCTGCAGGGGGATGCGGGTTCCCTCCCCCGTCTCCACTGTTCGATCACACACGATTCGCTCCGCGCGATCGGCCACGAGGGTGGGATCGTGGAGCAGGTCTCCCGCGTTCCCGCGAGGCACCAGGGTCCCATCCGGCTGGTAGCCCCGATCGAGGAAGGCCTCGCGGGCCACTCGGAGCCCCGCCTCCCTGGCTTCCCGGGCGAGGACGCCGACGGCGGTGGTCAGCACGACCAGGTCAGGCCAGAGGGCGGCCAGGGCCGTGGCCAGAGCGCGAGCGGTCTCCTGGTCCCGTCCCAGCCGATGATAGAGGGCTCCATGGGGTTTGAGATACCGCATCGGATGGCCGACGTGTCGGCCGAGGGCGCGGAGGGAGCCGACCTGGGCGAGCACCTCGATGACGATCTCCGGGGCCGATGCGCCGAGCTCACGTCGGCCGAAGCCGGTGCGGTCGGGGTACCCCGGGTGAGCTCCGGCAGTCACTCCGTGGTGCCGGGCCAGGGTGAGGACCTCGGCCATGAGGAGGGGGTCTCCGGCGTGAGCGCCGCACGCGATGTTGGCACTGCTCACGAGGGGGAGGAGCGCCGCATCCGTGGCGAGACGGCCGGGGCCCGCGCCTTCTCCCAGGTCCGCGTTCAGATCGATAGTGTGGGTCACGGGCCGCCTTGGGGTCGGTTCTCGCGGGATCAGGGTGGATTCCCCCAATTGTAAGGTCGTGACCGGTGGAGGCGAAGGGTGCCGGGTTGGGCCGTCAGACGGTGGGGGGAAGCGAATCCGGAGGACGCTGTGGGGCCGGGGGAGTGGGAGGAGTTATCCTGAAAGCGAAGGACTGCTGGACGAGTTGCCGAACCTTGGTCCCGCGGAGAATGGCGGGTCGGAAGAGCATGTCGGGAAGGGCCGCCTTGACCGCGGTGACGAAATCAGGATGAGTGGTCCTGATGACCTTGACCGACGAGGTGTCCACCAGGCCGGTTGTGTCCACCACGTAGAGGACGAAGGCGCTTCCTTCGATCTGTTCGGCCAGAAGATTGGGGGGGTAAGCTGGCGCGGCGCTCCCGGGGTACCGAGCCACCGTGCTGTCCACATCGAGCTGGGTGTGGATGGAGTCGCCCGCGATGGCGGCGAGGAGCTCCTGCAGGGTCGGTCCGTCGTCCGGGGGGCCTCCCCCGGCCTCGGGGGCGGTTGCAGGGCCCGCGGGCCCGGTGCCCTCGGTGATTCCGGGTGTGTCGCCCTCTCCCCCCCCTCCCTGGCCGACTCCCTCCCACGCGATGCTCCCGGCTCCGGACTGGTCCCCCCCCCGGACCTGGTCGGGCGGCACCAGGTAGGTGACGAATTCCATCATCCGCTCATTCCGCTCGGTGGTGTCGGCGGTGATCCCGACGAAGATCATCCCGAACAGGGCGACATGGCAGCCGAGGCTGACCAAGGCGGCCAGAACGGTCGGCTTGGACAGGGTGTGAACCTCATGAAAAAGAGAAAGCATCTGCCGTCTCTGGGGCTGGGGAGTCACTTGAGGGGACGCCCTCTCTGCGGTGCGCATACACACCCCGCCGGGGAAAAGTACCCTTGGGGTTCCCTACGCAGGGTACCGTCCGGTAGTTTCCATGCATCCGATCGTCATCGAGTCCGTCCGGCCCTCGGATGGACCCGCTCAGCTCAGTCCCATTTCCGAGGATGCCATGCGTATACCGTTCCTCCTGCTCTTCACCGTACTGGCCGCCTGCACCGGCACCCCCGCTGCCGGGGACCACGCGGCGTTCCTGACCCTTCTGGGCCAGGACACCCTGACCGCTGAAACAATAACATGGACCGCCTCGGGATTCGAGGGTCAGGTGGTGCAGCGGGTCCCGGTGACCCAGCGCACGGAGTACCGGGGTGAGGTGGGACCCGAGGGGGATCTGAGGTATTTCACGGCTCGCATCACGGTACCCGGCGACACCACACGGCCTCCCCGGGACGTGACACTCACCGTGGAGGACACGGTGGCCGTGTCCGTGGTTTCCCAAGGGGAACGGGCGGACACCACCCAGATCCCGGTGAATGGAGTTGTGGCCCCGTCGATTTCCCAAGTCGCCGGACTTCAGGAGTTCATCACGCGTCTCGCCGCCCGGGCGCGCTCCGACTCGTTCCCGGTGGCGCTCATCTCCCTGGGAGCCCGCCGGGCATCGCCCAATGCCGTGGTGCGCACGTCTCCCGACTCCGTGTCGATCCTGACCTTCGGGAGTCCCCTCATGATCCGGGTGGATGCCGAGGGCCGGGTGCTGGGGACGGACGGCGGTCACACCACGATGCAAACCACGACGACCCGTCTCCCTGATCTGGACCTGGATGCTGTCGAGTCAGCGTTCCTGGAGCGCCAGCGCCAGAGCCAGGGGCAGGTGGTGCTGTCGGGGCGGGACACGGTGGAAGCCACCGTGGCCGGAGCCGAGATCATGGTGGACTACGGCCGGCCCTCGAAACGGGGCCGGGACATCTTCGGCCGAGTCGTTCCGTTCGGGGAGGTCTGGCGGACGGGTGCCAACGCGGCGACCCAGTTCCGACTCTCCCGTGCCGTGCGGGTGGGAGAACATACCATTCCGGCGGGGATGTACACGCTCTTTTCGATTCCCACGGCAGAGGGAGCGACCCTGATCGTGAACCGGCAAACCGGTCAGTGGGGTACGGAGTACGATGCGTCGCAGGATCTGGTGCATCTCCCGCTCCAGGTGGAACAGCTCGGGGAGCCGGTCGAGACCTTCACGATCGCGGTGGAGCCGGGCGAAGGCCGGAGCGGAACCCTCGTCCTGAGCTGGGACTACACGCGGTGGAGCCTCCCCTTCACCGTGCAGTAGCCGGTTCTGTCGGGGGGAGTTGGCTCGTGCGCCGCGGCGGCGCGACCGGATCGACGCCGCACTTGTGCAGCGCACGGGTCAGCATGGGATGGACCAGGTCGAAGTGGAGGGTTCGGGTTCGCTGGATCCAGGCGGGGTCGCAGCCGACGGAGACGGCCGCGGCCACCAGGGCGGACTCATCGCGAGCCAGGAGATGCGCGGTGCGTCGTCCTCCCGACGGGAAGAGATTCTCGTGGAGCGCGATGCCTCCTTCGGCGGCCCAGGCGCGGGCCTCCAGGACCTCGCGAGTCCCGAAATAGCGCCAGTTCTCCCCGTGCTCTGCGCGGGCCCGCGCCAACGCGTCCCGTGCGGCGTGGCCCGCCCGGTCGTCCGGGTGGCGCGCCGCAAACCGGGCCAGCTCCGTCATCCACCGGCCCCGATCTCCCGTGGCCTCCGACAGATCGAGGAGTGCATTGGAGACGGCATCCTGGTCGTCGGGTGATCGGGCTCCCCGCCGGGCGGAGAGGACAATGTCCATGGCGCGGGACGAATCTCGCTCGTGGCGCCAGACGAGTCGGCTCCAGGCCAGATGGCTGCGGGTGTCGTGGGGGTATCGGGCGCAGTGGTCGGCCCAGGCGAGGCTGGCCTCACCGTAGCTCCCCCGGACCTCGAGGGCTTCGATGTGGGACGTGGGGGGAGGGGGAGGAGGGCCGCCGGTGCTGAAGAGGGTCCGGATGAACGCCAGGCTGGCTCCGCTGATGGTTTTCCAGAGAAGTACCGAGAGGCCGAGGCCGACCAGGATCCCCAGAGGGATCACGACGAGAAACGCGACGCCCCCGCCGAGACGGAAGGCCACCGCTACGGACATGACCGTCACCGGCGCCAGGAGGGTCACCACGAGTCGGAGCCGGAGTGGCCGATCGGGATCCTGGTTCACCACTCGGGATCTCTCCTGTCCCGCTTCCGCTCCGCACGGTGCTGCTTCTCGGCGAGGCGTCGCTCGATGGAGGCGCGCGTGGGACGGGTGGCCTTGCGGGGCCTGGGAATGTCGAGGGCGTCCCGCACGAGGGCCTTGAGCCGATCGAGGGCGATGCGGCGGTTCCGGTACTGGCTGCGAGTGTCCGCGGACACGATCCGGACCGCGCCGCTGCCGTCGAGCCGGGGGTCGAGCCGGGCGAGCAGGAGGTCCCGCGTGCCGGGGGAGAGGGATGGGCTGTCGGCCACCGACCAGACCAGTTCGATCCGGGTGGCACTGCGATTCACATGCTGCCCTCCGGGTCCCCCGGCGCGGGTGGCGGCATAGCGCAACTCGTCGGGATCCACCCGCACACCGGGACCGAGGGTGACCTGGCCGGAATGATCCATGGAGGAACCTCGTCGCGAAGGCGGGGCCGGGTCAACCGGCGTTTCGGTTGCCGGTGAACCGCGTTACGTTTGGTCCATGGATGCCGTGCCCCTTCTCGAACAGGTGCTGCGCCGGTATGGGCGGGTCGTGGTCGGCTATTCGGGGGGTGTGGACAGCGCTCTCCTCGCGGTGGTGGCCCACCGGGTGCTCGGGCCCGACGACATGGTGGCGGTGCTCGGACTCTCCGCCGCGGTGCCGGAGGTGCAGACCGCCCAGGCCCGGGAGGTGGCTGCGCAGTTCGGGTTCCCGCTGCGGACTCTCCCCACCGATGAGCTCGACGATCCAGGCTATGCGTCCAATCCCGAGAATCGTTGCTACTTCTGCAAGCGCACACTCTGGCGTCATCTCGACCGCGTCCGAGTGGCGGGCAACTATTCGTGGGTCCTGGACGGGACTCACGCCGGGGATCTGGCGCCGGGGGAGCACCGACCGGGCACGCAGGCGGGACGGGAAGCCGGGGTGCGGAGCCCCCTGGCCGATCTGGGGTGGACCAAGGCGATGGTGCGAGCCGAGGCTCGCCGCCTCGGGTTGCCGATCTGGGACGCTCCCGCGGCGCCCTGCCTGGCGAGCCGGGTGCAATACGGGCTTCCCGTGACAGTCGAGCGGCTGCGGCAAGTCGAGAGGGCCGAGGCATTCCTCCGCGACCGGGTGGGGATCGCGGGTGACCTCCGGGTGCGCCACCTCGGCCTTTCGGCACGGATCGAGGTCTCTCCCCGGGAGTTCGATGCGGTGGATGGGGCCTGGTCCCGAATCGTGACGGCGTTTGGGGATCTCGGCTTCCGGACGGTGATCAGGGACCCGGGGGGATATCGGCGGGGAGCACTCCTGCCGGTTCTGCAGCGGGTGGGGTGACTGGATGCGCCTCTTTGCCGCGGTCCCCATTCCCGAACCCGCCGCCGGTGAGGTGCGAACGGTTCTCGATCGCCTGGTGTCGTTGGGGTGGCCGGTACGGTGGATCGGTTCCGATGGTTTGCACGTCACGCTCAAGTTCTTCGGCGAGGTCCTTCCGGCGCGCTGTGGAACGATCGCTGAAATGGTGGGGTTTGCGGCTGCAGGAGTGGCTCCGTTCACCCTCGGCGTGCGGGGGGCCGGCGGGTTTCCGGATCTGGTGCGCCCCCGGGTTCTGCATCTCGATCTGGTGCACGAGTCGGGACTCGAAGTGCTGCAGGAGCGCATCGAGAGGGGGGGGGAACGGATCGGGTTTCCTCCCGAAGGACGCCCCTTCCAGCCGCACATCACCCTTGGTCGTGTACGGGAGGGGCACCGGCTTCCCGCCGGCGCGCGCGAGTACCTCGAGGGGATCACCCCGATTCCGGCGGTGCGCGCGGATCGGGTTGTGCTCTTCGAGAGTGTCCTCCCCACCGGGAATCATGCTCCCTCCTACGTCGCGCGCAGCGAAGTGATGTTGACCGGATGAGCACCAGGCCGCGCGTTCTGGTGGTTGATGATGAGCCGGGCATCCGGGAGGCCGTGCGTCAGGTCCTGGAGTACGAGGGCTTTGAGGTGCATGTGGCGGGTTCGGGCGGAGAGGCCCTGACCGATTATCCCACGCTGCGCCCCGATGTCGTCCTGCTCGATGTGAAGATGGCGGGACTGGATGGTCTCGACACCCTGGGCCGCGTGCGCCAACTCGATCCCACGGCACGGGTGATCATGATTTCCGGTCATGGCACCATCGCCACCGCGGTGAGGGCCGCACGGGAAGGGGCCTTCGATTTTCTCGAGAAGCCGCTGGATGCGGATCGCGTGCTGGTGACGGTGCGAAACGCGGTGGCCCAGGCGGCGCTGGCCACCGAGAATGCCCGACTGCGGGAGGAGGTTCGCGGGTCGCAGCGGATCGTGGGCCAGAGCGAGGCCATTCGCGTTCTCCTGGATGTGATTGCCCGGGTAGGTCCGACGCCGGCCCGGGTCCTTATCACCGGCGAGAACGGGAGCGGGAAGGAACTGGTGGCGCAGGGGCTCCACGATGCCTCCCCCCGGGCGGCCGCACCGTTCATCGAGGTCAACTGCGCAGCCATTCCCTCGGAACTCATCGAGAGCGAGCTGTTCGGGCACGTCAAGGGGAGTTTCACCGGTGCGGTGACTGACCATGCCGGGAAATTTGAACTGGCGAATGGAGGGACGCTCTTTCTCGACGAGGTGGGGGACATGTCCCTCGCCGCCCAGGCCAAGGTGCTCCGGGTCCTGCAGGAGGGACTGGTGACCCGCATCGGGGGAAGCCAGCCGATCCGGGTGGACGTGCGTGTCCTCGCCGCCACCAACAAGCACATCGAGACCGAGATCACGGAGGGTCGCTTCCGGGAGGATCTCTACTACCGACTCAACGTGGTCCCGATCGAAGTGCCACCGCTCCGGGCCCGGCGCGAGGACATCCCCCTCCTCGTGGAGCACTTCCGCACCCAGCTGGTGGCGTTGGGCGCCCGCGAACGCCGCTTCGCGCCCGAGGCCATCGCCGATTTGCGCCAACGGCTCTGGCCCGGCAACGTCCGCGAGCTCCGGAACGCCGTGGAGCGCCTCCTGATCCTGGCGCCCGACCAGGTCATCACCGCGGCGGATGTGCAACGTCTCCTGCCGGAAGGATCCGGGGTCTCTGAGGGTGGGGCAGGGAGCGGGGGTGGGAGGAGGAATGACGCCCTTCTGGAAGTGGCGACATTTGACGAGTTCAAGCAACAGGCGGAACGGGCGTACCTGGTGTCGAAACTGAGGGAGCACGACTGGAACGTGGCGGAAACGGCGCGGGCACTGGACATGCCCCGCTCGAATCTCTACAAGAAGATCGAGCGCTACAGACTGACCCGGGAGTAGGGATGGCAGAGCCGAGAGACTGGGACAAGGAACTGGCGGACATTGACCGTCTGATCGAGAAGCCGGGAGGCTCCCGACCCGTCCCCCCGAAGCCGGGATCCCGGCCGGTCGGGAAGCCTGCTTTGGCGGCAGGTCCGGAACGGAGGGGGGTGACCCGGAAGGAGGTTCTGGGCACCTGGGCCCGCACGGCCTTCGGAGTGGCGCTCGCCATCTCGGTCGTGCAGTGGCCCTTCGCGTCTCCCTGTGGGTTCCCGCTGATGATTCACGCCGGGGCCATCGGCATGGTGATGGTGGCCGGGGTCTGGAGCGCGGTGGTGTCGTGGCGTCGCCGGATCGGGGCGGCGCATGTGGCCTCTCTCGTGACCCTGCTCACGGGGGTGATCCTGGCTCTGCTCCTGATCCTGCCGCGGATCGGTTACGCTCGCGAGGCGGCATCCTGGTTCTGCTCCTGACCGGGTGTCATTCCTTTCCTCTCTCGCTCCGACATCCCCGGGCCTCCCCGGGCTGAAGCCCGGGATCGGTGCCTGCGACGACGGGTCCTGAAGGACGGCCGTGTTCCCCCGTACACGTACTCGTACCCGAGTGGTTCCAGCACCCCTCGCCGATCCATTGAGGGTGTCCGTGGTTTCTCTGCGCCGAGTGGGGAAGGGAGAGCGGTGACAATTACTCGGACTTTCCGTAGATTGCGCAACGCGACCCATTCTTTCCCCCACCCCGGCTGACCGACGCATGGCAAAGACCTATCACAACTTCATCGACGGCGCCTGGGAACCGGCCGCCAGTGGCGCGACCTTCGAAAACCGCAATCCCGCCGACACCCGGGATCTGATCGGGCGATTCCCCGATTCGGGCCCGCAGGACGTGGCCCGCGCGGTGCGTGCCGCGCAACGGGGATTTGCCCTCTGGTCCCGGACACCGGCGCCCGCGCGCGGAGACGTTCTCCGCCGGGTGGGGGACCTGCTGACGGCCCGGAAGGAGTCGATCGCCGAGGCCATGACTCGGGAGATGGGAAAGGTGCTGGCGGAAACCCGGGGTGATGTGCAGGAGGCGATCGACACGGCCTACTACGCGGCGACCGAAGGCCGACGCCTGTTCGGACACACCGTGCCGAGCGAGCTTCGGTCGAAATGGGCCATGACGTGGCGGCGTCCCATCGGTGTGGCCGGTCTCATCACTCCGTTCAATTTCCCGATGGCGATCCCGACGTGGAAGATGTTCCCCGCCCTTCTGTGCGGAAATGCCGTCATTCTCAAACCCTCGGAGGATGTGCCGCACACCTCGCATTTGCTGGTGGAGATCCTTCTCGAGGCGGGGCTCCCGCCGGAGGTCATCCAACTGGTCCATGGAGGGTCCGCGGCCGGGCAGGCCCTGGTGGAGAATCCCGCGGTGCCGGTGATCAGCTTCACCGGATCCACCACCACGGGGGCCGTCATCGGGGAGACGTGTGGCCGGATGCACAAGCGTCTGAGTCTGGAGATGGGTGGAAAGAACGCCATGATCGTGATGGAGGACGCCGATCTCGATCTGGCGCTCGATGGGGTTCTCTGGGGAGCATTCGGCACCACGGGCCAGCGGTGTACGGCCACGAGCCGCCTTCTCCTGCATCGCACGGTGCATGACCGGTTTCTCCGGCGCCTGGTGGATGCGGCAGGTTCCCTGGTCCTGGGTGACGGGCGGCAGCCACGAACCCAGGTGGGGCCCCTCATTCATGCGGCAGCCCGGGAAAAGGTGGAGCGTTATGTTGCGTGGGGGATCGAGGAGGGAGCGGAATGTGTTCTCGGCGGGAAGCGGCCCGGCGGGGCACGACTTCGACACGGGTTCTTTCACCGTCCCACCATCCTGGCGGGTGTGCGTCCCACCCACCGGGTGGCCCGAGAGGAAATCTTCGGTCCGGTCCTGAGCGTGCTGCGCTTCACCACCTTCGCCGACGCGGTGCGGATCACCAACAGCGTGAAGTACGGGCTGTCCAGTTCGATCTATACCCGCGATGTGAACCTGGCCTTTCGGGCCCTGGAGGATCTCGACACCGGCATCACATACGTGAATGCGCCGACCATTGGGGCGGAGGCACATCTTCCCTTTGGCGGCGTCAAGGAAACGGGGAACGGGCACCGGGAGGGTGGCTGGGAAGTGTTCGATTTCTATTCCGAGACGAAAGTGGGATACGTCGACTATTCGGGATCTTTGCAGCGGGCCCAGATCGACAATTACGATTGAGCGGGGTGGTTGCCCCGCCGGGGATGTTTCGGTAAGGTTTGAGCAACGGTCGTCCCGCCCCGGCGGCCGGATCTGCCAGCTCCGCTTCTGCCTTGTGAGGTGTCCGAGCGATGCGACCCATTCACGTGGGGAAGTCTCGAACCGGCATCGTCTCTGATGACGGTTCCCTTGACCAGTACCTGCAGGAGATCAGCAAGTATCCGCTGATTCCGCAGTCGGAGGAAGTCGCCCTGGCCCAGCGCATCCGGACCGGGGACGATGAGGCGCTGGACACCCTGGTCCGCAGCAATCTCCGTTTTGTCGTGTCGGTGGCCAAGAAGTACCAGAACCAGGGTGTGTCTCTTTCGGACCTGATCAACGAGGGGAACCTGGGATTGATCCGGGCGGCCCACAAGTTCGACGAAACCAAGAACATCAAGTTTATCAGCTATGCCGTCTGGTGGATCCGCCAGGCGATCCTGCAGGCACTGGCGGAGCAGAGTCGCATCGTGCGAGTCCCCTTGAACCGGGCCGGGACCTTGCATCGGATCTCCCGGCGCTCGGCGGCCCTGCTGCAGGAGCTCGGACGCGAACCCACCCCGGCGGAAATCGCCGAGGGGATGGACATCGAGATCGAGGAAGTGCAGAAAACCCTCTCCATCAGCCAGAGCCACCTCTCTCTCGATGCCCCGATGACCCCGGGAGAGAACAATCGCCTGGTGGACTACCTTCCCGATCCGCAGGGGGCCGGGAGTGACGCGGAGACCTTCGAACACGCGCTGACCCAGTCGATCATGGAGGTGCTCACCACGCTGAAGGAACGTGAAGCGACGGTGCTGCGGCTGTACTTCGGGATCGACGGTGCCGAACCGATGACCCTCGAGGAGATCGGGGGGTTTCTCGGCATCACGCGGGAGCGGGTGCGCCAGGTGAAGGACAAGGCTCTGAACCGCCTCCGGCACGTGAGCCGGGCCAAGTCCCTGGAGAGCTTCCTCTCCTAGGGGTCCGTCGTTACTCTGGTGGCATGGCCACTCCCTCCTCCTTCGACATCTCGACCGGCGCCGACCTCCAGGAGGTCGACAACGCCGTCAATCAGGCGATGAAAGAGATCGGGCAACGCTACGATTTCAAGGGCACCGCCTGCTCCATTCACTTTGATCGAGCCCAGGCCACGATCCGGCTCGAGGCGGACGACAGCTACCGCCTGACCGCCCTCGTGGATGTGCTGCAATCCCGGCTCATCAAGCGCGGCGTCCCGATCCGCAACCTCGTGCTGGGCGACGTGGAGCCGGCGGCGGGACAGTCCGTGCGACAGACCGGAACCCTGACCCAGGGAATCCCCGTTGACACCGCCAAGAAGATCGTGCGCGCGATCAAGGACCAGGGTTTCCGGAAGGTCCAGGCCGCCATCCAGGGCGATGAAGTTCGGGTCACCGCTCCGTCCCGGGATGAGCTGCAGTCCGTCATCGCCTTCCTCCGGGGGGAGGACTTCGGCATTGAGCTCCAGTTCGGCAATTACCGCGGTTAGGGTGCGACACCCGGTCGGTGTGCTCCTCCTGAGTGTGCTGGCCGGTTCCTGTGCCCGGATTGAAATGGGCGAGGTTCCCGCGGCGCCCACTGTCCCCACGATCCGGGTCGGGCTCGCGGTGGATGTCCGGAGTGCCGAGGTGGGTGGCGGAGGAGCCCTCGTCGTTCGGGAACCCGACGGACGGGTGGTTCTTCGGATCCCGGCCGGGCGCGCGGTGCGATTGGAGGCGGGGGACGGGAATACGATTCTCCTGCCCCCGAACGGAGGCCGGGTGGCTGTGGGGCACCCCACGGTGCTTCCCGACGAGGGGGAAGAGCTGGTGCGGGTGAACGGGAGGGACTATCGAGGGGTGATCACCGTGTTGCCGGGGGCCCGAGGCGTGACGGTGGTCAATGCGATGGACATCGACTCGTACCTGGCCGGCGTTGTGAATGCGGAAATGGGACGCCGCGGCACCAGGGAGGAGGCCGCCCTCACTGCCCAGGCCGTCGTGTCCCGAACCGTGGCGGTGCGTGCCCTCGGCCGGAGCCGAGTACGGGGGTATGATGTGGTGGCGACGGTGCAGGACCAGGCCTACGGGGGGGTGGGGGCGGAACTCGATCAGGGACGCCGTGCGGTGGCGAGCACCCGCGGTGAGGTGCTGATGTTCGCGGGCGCGGTGATCGATGCCTTCTTCTCTTCCACCTGCGGCGGTCGCACCGCAGCGGGGGGAGAGGTTTTCCCCGGGGCGGCGGGTCACGCCTATCTTCCCTCGCAGTCCGACGTGGACCCGTCCGGCACGGCGTGGTGCGTCATCTCACCTCGCTTTACCTGGAGGGAATCGTGGACGGGCGAGGCCCTCGCCGGTACCCTGAGGGAGACGCTCCCCAACGGACGGGGAGCGCGTGTGCGCCCGGAACACCTGCGCGACGTCGTGGTGGTGGAGCGGACCGGATCGGGGCGGGTGGCCCGGCTGCAGTTCATGCTCGCGGGGGGGGCCGAGGAGGTGGATGCACGCTCCGTTCGGCAGGTGCTGCGGCCAGTCGGTGGCGGCGCGCTGAGGAGTTCCGCGTTCCGGCTCCAATCCACCCGCCAGGGGGATCGTCTGGTGGCCCTGGTGGCCGAAGGTGGCGGGGCGGGGCACGGGGTCGGTCTCTGTCAGTGGGGTGCCGTGGGCCGGGCCCGGGCCGGGGTCGGGTACCGTGAGATCCTGTCGGCTTATTTTCCCGGCACGGTGGTTCAACGACTCTGGTGAGTCGGGTGGCGGGTGACCAGTTTCCGAGGGGGCGGCATGCGTATTGGAATCGTCGGGGCGGGGGCCATCGTCCAGGTGGCTCATCTCCCGGTCATGAAACGGTTGAAGGGAATCGAGGTCGTCGGCATCTGCGACTCCGATCTGCAAAAGGCTCGGGCCCTCGCCCAGCGACATGGCATTCCCTCGGTCAGCGATGATCTCGAGGAAATGCTCGGGAACACACCCCTGGATGCGCTGGTGGTGTGCACCCCGAACCATCTCCATGAGGCCCACATCGTGGCCGCGCTGTCGGCGGGGGCTCACGTGCTGGTGGAGAAACCCCTCGCCATCAACACGGCCAGCGCCCGACGGGTGATCAAGGCCGCGGAGCGCTCCGATCGTCTTGTGATGGTCGGCGTGCATCACCGGTACCGTTCCGACATTCAGACCATCCACAGTTTCGCGAGCAGCGGGGAGCTCGGTACCATCGACAGCGTCCGGGCCAGCTGGCATGTGGCGCGTCCGGCCCGGGCCCAGCTGGGGTGGCGGCAACGACCCGAACTCTCGGGCGGGGGAGCGATGCTCGATCTGGGGAGCACCCTGATCGACCTCTGTCTCTGGTTGGCCGGCCATCCCACGCCGGCCCGGGTGAGCGCCGCCCTCGCCATGGCGGGGCGGGAACGTCTGGTGGAACAATCGGGGGATGCGCTGGTGATCTGCCAGGGAGGTCCCTCGATCTTCATCGATGTGACGTGGCGGCACATCGGGCAGGGCGAACACTTCGGGGTGGGGATCCGGGGGAGCAAGGGAACCGCCGGCATCAACCCGCTCCAGGTGTGGAAGGAGATGCACGGTGTCGCCCATGATGTCTCTCCCACCGGGTCGGGGAGCCGGGAGAACCTCTTCATCAGTTCGTTCCGGGCTCAGTGGGCCCACTTTCTCGCGGCCATCGCCGGCGAAGCGGAAGCCCCGTCGCTCGAGGAGCAACTCACGGTACTGCGAGTGCTGGAGGCGGTCTACCAGTCGCACCAGGCGGGGCGGGACATCGCTCCGTGATCGCGGCGGCCGCGCTGGCGGCTCTTCTCCAAGGAGGAGACCCCTCCCTCGCCTCGTCCCCGGACCGGATCGCCTATCTCGTGACGGTCGGTCCCGGCCGAGAGGTCTGGGAACGATTCGGGCACAACGCCATCTGGATCCATGATCCCGGGGCGCCCCCCGGGCGCACCGACCTCGCCTACGATTACGGGCGATTCGACTTCCGGGCCGAGCGCTTCTTTTTGCGCTTTGCCCTGGGCGAGATGGCCTACTCGATGGACTCGGCCACGGTGACCCGGGTGGTGCAGGGATACGGCGCCCGGGGGCGCTCCGTGAGCATCCAGCAGTTGGCCCTGACCCAGGACCAGATCGCCGAGCTCCAGGCGGCACTCGATGCGGACGTGGCCCGGGTGACCAGCCCCGGCGGATGGACCTACCCATACGACTACTATCTCGACAACTGCAGCACTCGGCTCCGCGACGTCCTGGACCGGGTCCTGCGCGGCGCGCTGCATGAGGGACTGGCCTCCCGAGCCACGGGGACCACGTTCCGGGATCACTCGCTTCGCTCGGTCACCAACAATCCGGGAGTCTATCTCGGTCTTGACCTTCTGCTCGGTCCGTCGACCGACCACCCCATCACGGCGTGGGAGGCGTCGTTCCTCCCGGAGGAACTGCAGCGATTCCTGCGCCTGGTGTCCGTGCCCGCCGGCGACTCGGTGGTGCCCCTGGTGGTGGCCGAGCAGGAGGTGGTCGGCGACGCGCGCTATGCGGTTCCGGAGGAGCCGCCACGCTGGGGACGGTGGTTTCTGCTGGTGGGGGTCCTGGCGTCCGGAATCATGGTGCAGGCCGCCACGGCCGGGCATCAGCGCATTTTCTTCGGGCTGGCGGGACTCTGGGCTCTGACCGCCGCCGTGTCCGGTCTCGTGCTCCTCGCCCTCTGGACCCTGAGCACCCATCGAGTGGCCTACGGCAACGCCAACCTCTTTCACACCAATCTGCTGGGGTTGGTGCTGCTGGGGCTGTTTCCCGGGATGATTCGGGGGCGCCGGGGGGCGGTTGAGGCCGCCCGCGTGACGGCGGCCGCGGCAGCCGCGGTGTCCCTCCTGGGAGCGCTGCTGTCGGTGAGCGGGGTCGTGTCCCAACCCGCGGGTTCCGTGGCGGCGCTGGCGGTTCCCCTGTGGCTTGGAACCGCGCTGAGCCTGCGACGGGTGGGGACGACTCCGGCCCGCGCAACGCCTCCCGGGTCAGACCGCGAGTGAACCTTCCGCAGCTGTGGGGGGCGGCGCTTGCCCGGGCTCAGCGATTCCCGGCCTTGCGGAGTCCTTCGCGGGCTTCGGCGTACTCCGGAAAGAGGTCGAGCGCTCGCCGGTAGTACTCCACCGCCCGTCTCTGGTCTCCACGATCCTCGTAGAGGAGACCGCGGCTATAGAGGGTGATCGCCTCCGAGGGCACGGCAAGGGCCGACCGGCGGGCGAGAGCGGGGAGGTCAAGGCCCTCGAGCACCGAGGTGGCCACGGACCGGATGATTCCGTCGAGTTCCTTGGCCTCGGTGAGGCGGGGGTCACTGCGCACGGTTCGGAGTATTTCTCCGGTTTCGACATCGATGACCCGTGCGTCGATCCGAAATTCGCCATAGAGATCGATGAACGTTCCGGCGATCATGTACCGGGCCCCCACCAAACGCCCCACCCGGGCTGCCGTGGCGGCGTCCACTCGTCCCCCCGCGGACAGATCCTGTTCGTCGAGCAGCCGCTGGGTGTGGGCGCGGTCGACGATCCGCAGGTTGGGCACCTGGCTGAGATCGGAGATGAGCATGCCGGCGATTCCCCGGCTGAGCGCGTCGAAATCCTCGCGGTTCTTGCCGTAGGATCCGCCATTTTCAAAGGGGAGCACCGCGAGTCCCGGACGGGCGTCCTGTCCGGCCACGGGGAGCGCCCCGCCGAGTCCAAGGGCCGAGAGCAGGAAAAATGTGGTCACGCGATATGTCATGGCCCCTCCTGGAGGGTCAGGTGCATCGTGTCATGGGCGGCGATGATCTCGATGGTCCCCTCGAGGTTTTCCGCCACCGCCCGGGCCTCGTCCGCCATGGCATCAATGGCCCGGTCGCACCGGTCGGGTGCGTGATGGAATAGTACCAGCTTCGGGCACCCAGCCTCCAGAGCGAGCCGAGTTGCCTCACCAATGGAAGAATGTCCCCACCCTGCCCGGGTGCCTATTTCGTCGTCCCGATACATCGCGTCATGAACCAGCAGACTCGATCCCCGCACGAATTGGACGAGCGCAACGCGCCGCGATAACGATAGGTCCGAGCCGAGTTCATTGTCTGTGACATAGGTCACGGAGGCGGGTCCGTCCGCGTGCCGCACCCGGAACCCCAGGGTGGGCCCCGTGTGGTGGAGGGGGTGGGTGAGGATCTCGAAGCGGTCCGGAGTGGTGATGAGGGTGGGAGTGGTGGTCAGATCCTCCACCGACAGGTCGGCGGGGACCGAGGTGAGGGGAAGGGGAAACACCGGGGGGGACATCATTCCCGAGAGGGTGGAATGGACCGAGTGATCGGGGGATGCCGGGCCCAGGATGCGGATGGCGACTCCCTCCTGGTGGAGGGAGGGGAAGAACGGGAACCCCTGAATGTGGTCCCAGTGGGTGTGGCTCAGGAGGAGTGTTTCGGTGGTCCCCGGAGGGGCGGGCGGCACACACCGGATGCCGGTTCCGGCGTCGAGGATGACGCGCCCCGCCCCCTCCCCCCCCTCGGCGGATCGGATTTCCAGGCACGGGGTGTTTCCTCCGTAACGGAGGGTGCCGACACCGGACACGGGGACCGAGCCGCGAGTGCCGTGGAACACGAGGCTCAGGGTCATCGGGAACTGCGCTCGCTCGTGGCCTTCAGGGCCGCGAGGTCAAGGATGGTTATCTCACGGCGGGTGACCTGAATCACCCCGGCGGTGACCAGGGATCGGAGGGCACGCGAGGCGGTTTCCCGGCTCGCCCCCACCATCTGGGCGATCGTGGCGTGGGTGAGGCGCCGGGTGATGCGATGTCCTCCCTCCTCCTGGGCCAGTTCCAGGATGAGGTGGGCGACCCGTCCTTGGACGTCCCGCAGGGCAAGGCTCCCGATGGTGTCGTCGGCCCGGCGAAGCCGCCGGGAGAGCTCACGCAACAGACCGATGGCCACGTCGGGGGAGGCACGGAGCCGGGCCTGAAAGTCCTCCCGCCGAAGGAGGAGGAGTCGAGCGTCGGTCATCGCCACCACGTGGGCCGAGCGGGGTTCATCGTCGAGCAGGGCCATGTCTCCGAAAAAGGCGCCCTCTTCCATCACGGAGAGAATGACCTCCCGGCCGTCCTCGCCGATCAGCAGGATCTTGACTCTTCCCTGTGCGATGACATAGAGCGCGTCCCCCGGGTCCCCCTGCATCAGGATCATGGAACCCCGCGATACGTGGCGCTCGCGCATCAGGCCGGCGAACGTGGCGAGGTCTTCCACGGGCAGGGCCCCGAAGAGCGGGATGTTGCGCAATACGTCGATCGGAGCAACCGGCACTGTCTTCCTGACGCCCAGGGTCGAGACCACGTCCCCCAAGGTGGGGCCCCCTCCCGTCTCCCGCCGTGTCCCACGTCACACCTTGCTGGAGACCGTATTCCAGTGTAAAATACAAGGCTATCGCCATTTTTGCCCGGTTCCCGGACCCCCGGGTCAGGGCATCTGCCCAAGGAGTTGCGCGTGAAGCCGAATGTTCATCCCGTCTACAAGACCATGACGGCGCTCTGTGCCTGCGGGAACTCGATCAGTACCCGGTCCACCTCCGACTCGATCCGTGTGGAGGTTTGTTCCGCCTGTCACCCGTACTTCACGGGCAAGCAGCGCATGCTGGACACCGCGGGTCGGGTGGACCGGTTCCGCCGCAAGTACGCCAGCGACGCGGCCGACGCCAAGGCCTGAGTCATGGACGCCCTGCTCCGCCAGGCGCTGGAGCGGGCGGAGGAGGTTGCCCGGGAACTGGCGGATCCCGGAACGGTCCGAGATCCGGCTCGTCTGACCGCCCTCGGGCGGGAGCATGCCCGGCTGGCTCCGATTGGTCGCCTGGCTGCTCAGGTCTCCCAGCTGGAGGGGGAACTCCGGCAGGCGCGCGACCTTGCCAAGGACACCGAGGACCCCGATTTTCTCGCCCTCATCCAGGCCGATCTGGACCGGCTTCCCGGCACCATCGATGCCCTCCGCGCCGAGCTCACCGCCCTTCTCCTTCCCCGGGATCCCCTGGACGACCGGGATGCGATCCTGGAGATCCGGGCCGGCACCGGAGGCGAGGAAGCGGCCCTCTTCGCCGCGGAACTCCATCGAATGTACACTCGATTCTGCGAGCGGAACCGACTTCGCGTCGAGGCGATCTCCGTGAGCGAAGGGGCGGCGGGCGGAATCAAGGAGGTGATCTCCGCGATCCGGGGACCGGGGGCTTACGGCCTGTTGCGGCGGGAATCGGGGGTCCACCGCGTGCAGCGGGTTCCGGCCACGGAATCACAGGGTCGGATCCACACGTCGGCCGCCACGGTGGCCGTCCTCCCCGAGGCGGAGGACGTGGACGTGGCCATTGATCCCCAGGACCTCAAGATCGACGTGTTCCGCTCCTCCGGCCCGGGAGGCCAGAGTGTGAACACGACCGACAGTGCGGTGCGGATCACCCATCTTCCCACCGGCACGGTCGTGAGCCAGCAGGACCAGAAATCACAGCTTCAGAACAAGATCAAGGCGATGGAGGTACTCCGCGCTCGCCTGCTCGACCGGGCCATCGCCGAGAAGGAGGCGGCCCGACGGACCGAGCGCCAGGCCATGGTGGGAACGGGGGACCGCTCGGCCAAGATCCGTACCTACAATTTTCCGCAGAGCCGGGTGACGGACCACCGGATCAATCTCTCGGTGCACAACCTCCCGGATGTCATGGACGGAGATCTCGAGGAGATCATGGCGGCTCTCCGGGTGGCCAGCCGGGAGGAACGGGCAGGCGCCTGAGTGACCACCCGGCGGGAGGCGATCGCGGAGGCCGCGTCCGCGCTGGCCCGATCGGGAGTGAGTGATCCCCGGCGGGAGGCGCGACGTCTTCTCGCCGATCTTCTCGAGGAATCGCTGGGAATGGCGGCGCTCCGGGGGGACCAGGTGCTTGCCCCGGAGACGGCGGCCCACTTCACGGCCCTCATAACCCGGCGATGTGCCGGGGAGCCGGCGGCACAGATCGCTGGATGGACCGAGTTCCGGCGGCTCCGCATCGGGGTGAACCGGCAGGTGCTGATTCCCCGACCTGAGACCGAGGGGCTGGTGGACCTGGTCTTCGCGCACGCTCCCCCCGGAGGGGGACGGGTGCTCGATGTCGGAACCGGAAGCGGGTGCGTGGCCTTGGCCCTGGCCGAGGAATCCGCGGGGCGGCTCGGTCCGGTGATCGGGGTGGATGTCTCGCGCGAGGCTCTCGCCGTGGCCCGGGCCAACGCCGTGGCACTGGGGCTCCCGGTGCGATACCTTGCAGGCGATCTCACGACGGCGATCGCGGCGGGATCGATGAGCGTGGTCGTCTCCAATCCGCCGTATCTGACGGTGGAGGAGCATCGCCTGCTGGAACCAGGTGTTCGTGACTGGGAGCCGGGCCTGGCCCTGGTGGGGGGAGTGGATGGCATGTTCACCTACCGTGTTCTGGTGCAGGATGCCCTGCGCGTGCTTGTGCCTGGTGGGATGCTGGCGCTGGAGGTGGATGTTTCGCGCGCGGCCAAGGTGGCAACACTGGCTTCTGACGCTGGATGGAGTGCCGTGGCCGTACATGTTGACCTTTTCGGACGCGACCGGTTTGTCACCGCGCGTCGAGGACCGATCCCATGATTGATGACAAGGCGCGGGAACTCGGACGCCTGCTGGGCCAATCCACGGAGTACAAGGCGCTGCGGAGAGCGGAAACGGACCTGCGGGCCGACGCCGAGACGGTGGCGCTCCTGGAGGCGATCCAGACGCTGGCTCGGCAAGTGGACGACATGATCCACCAGGGGGGGATGCCCGATGAGGACACGACCCGGAAGTATGAGGAGGCCGTCCATGATCTGGAACTCAGTCCGGTGGGGCAGAGCTATGTGGTGGCGCGGGCCAATTTCGACAAGCTGATGGTCCACGTGAACCAGCAGATCAGCGCCGGAATCGAAAAGGGCGCCACCAGCAGCATCATCACCCTCTAGTGAACGCATCCTGCATGCCGGGTTTTTTTGTGGTCGTGGAGGGCCCGGAGGGCGCCGGGAAGAGCACCCTGGTGTCGGCGCTGGCCACACGGCTCCGCGCCGAGGGGGTCGAGCCGGTTGTGGTGCGGGAACCGGGAGGGACTCCGGTGGCGGAAGCGCTCCGGTCCGCCATGCTTGAGGGGGATCACCTCACCCCGGAGCGAGAGCTCCTCTATGCTGTCACCGCCCGGGCCGATCTGGTGGCCCGGGTCATCCAGCCCGCCCTCTCGGCCGGTCGTCTGGTGCTCTCCGACCGATATGATCTCTCCACGCGAGCCTATCAGGGCGCGGGCCGGGGGATCTCTCCGGACCCATTGAACTGGGTGAACCGTGCGGCTACGGGGGGGCTGCAGCCCGACCTGACGCTGGTGCTCGACCTTCAGGCACCCGTGGGGCGTGGACGGCAACTGAGCGCCGGGAAGACGGGGGATCGTCTGGACCGGGAAAGCGAGGAGTTCCACGCGCGGGTGGTGGAGTTCTACCGGAGCGCTGAGGGCGAGGGCCTGATCCACCTGGACGGGACCGAGGCCCCGGAGGCCGTGTTGGAGGCGGCCTGGCTGGCCCTCCAGGAGGCCCGCCGGGCTGCCGAGGTGTCTCGATGACCTCCGGACGCCCATGGGCCGGAGCCGTGCTTCTGGCGGTGGCATTCCTGGGTGGGGGACTCATTCTCCGGTCCGGGGCCGGCCAGGCCGCGGGGCCGGGGGAGGGCGCGTCCAACCGGCTCTTCCAGAATGTCTACGAGACGATCCGGCGCCACGCCGTCGATTCGCTGGCCCCGGGGGAGCTGTACGAACTCGCCGCCGAAGGGGTGCTGGCTGGCCTGGAGGATGACTACGCCGAGCTGCTCCTGGGTGACGAAACCCGGCAGTTGTCCGAGCAGACCACGGGCAACTATTTCGGCGTGGGTCTGCGGCTGGACCAGCGGGGTGGAGGAGCCACGGTGGTGGCCGTGCTCCCGAATTCACCCGCCGAGCAATCCGGACTGCGAACCGGGGACCAGGTGCTGCGGATCGACGGAACTGTGGTGACCCGGGGGGCCTCGGCACGACTGCGGGGAGAAGCCGGCTCTGCCGTGCGGCTCCAGGTGCGCCGCCCCGGGGTCGCGCGCCCCTTCGAGGTCACCCTGGTCCGACAGGCGGTGCATCGCCCCTCGGTGATCGCGGTCACCCTCCTCGACTCCGGCGTGGCGTACGTGGCGGTCAACCCCATCACCGAGCGATCCGCGGCGGAATTGCAGGAAACGCTGGATAGTCTTCAGCCCCTGGGCATGACCCGCCTGCTCCTGGACCTGCGCGGCAATCCGGGCGGGGTGCTCGAACAGGGGGTGTCGATCGCGGATCTTTTCCTGGCGGGGGGACAGGAGATCGTCGCGGTGCGGGGACGCACCCCCGAGGTCAACCGGACGTATGTGGCCAGCGGACAGGACCGGTACCGGGACCTCCCCATGGCGATCCTGATCAACGAGGGAACCGCCAGTGCGGCGGAGATCGTGGCCGGTGCCCTGCAGGACCACGATCGGGCCCTGGTGATCGGACAACCGTCCTATGGCAAGGGCGTGGTCCAGTCGGTGTTCCCCCTGGGAGATTCCGCCGCGCTCCGCCTCACCACGGGCCGCTGGTTCACCCCGAGCGGGAGGACGATCCAGGCGCCGTCCCCCGGCGAGGAGAACGGATCCCCGGGGTTCGCGCCGCTGGGTGACACCGCGATCACGGCCCGTCCCCTCTTTCGCACGGATCAGGGGCGCGAGGTGCGTGGCGGGGGGGGCATTGTGCCCGACCTCGTGATTCCACAGGATACCCTCCATGCCGCGGAACGCCAATTCCTGCGGGATCTGGGCGATCGGTACGCGGGTTATCGGAAGGCGCTGACCGGACTGGCGCTCGAACTCCGGACCGAGGGTGCCCCGTTCCCGGAGGACTTTGCGGTGACGCCGGCCCTTCGAGCGCGCCTCGTGGCCCGGTTGCGGGAGGAGGGGGTTCCTCTCTCCCCCCCGGAGGCCGAGGTGCTGCGGGGCCTGCTCGACCGTGCCCTGGGGAATGAAATTGCGCGGTATGCCATCGGGCGGGAGGCCGAAGTCCGGAGGCGCCTGGGCCGGGACCGGCAGGCCGGAATGGCGTTGCAGTTGTTGCGGAGATCGGCGACGGTCCGGGAGATGTTCGAGGTGGCCCGGACGGCGGAGGGTGCCACGCTTTACTGATCGACGATGCGCACCCCCGAGGGAGGAACGAATCGAAACGCGTCCCGAGGCACCGGAGCGTTGGGTCGAAGGCGGGTGAGCACCAGGATGCGGCGTTGTCCCCCGGGTTCGTCCAGTTCGATGCGCCGGGGGAGGGCATCGGCCTGATCGATCCAGACCGTGGCACGCCGGAAGGGGGGGGAGTCGGTTCGGGGCATGAGTTCCACCACGTGGGTGGCGCGTCCCCCGAGGACTTCCGAAGCGAGGTACCGGCTGTCATACCGTTCCTCGGGCCGATCGAGGATCCGGGCGAGGAGGTTGGGACCGTAGACGGGGTCGGAGGGCACCTCAGTCCGAATGACCTGCCCCGGGGTTGTGCTCGGCAGATAGAACCAGACATGAGTGCCGTCACTCACGATCAGGTCCCCTGCGGGGTCGCTGAAGCGCATCCGCAGGTTCGCGTTGCCCGCCTGCAGGAGCTGCCCCCGGCTGTGGAGCGTGTCGATCATCCTGTCCTCGATGACCTGTTCAAAATCCGCGGAAAGGGATGACAGGTTCCGGTAGACCCGGCTGGCCTCCCGGAGCACGCCCGCGGCGCTCTCCTGGGCGTCCAGGGGGCCGGGCAGAAGCAGGGCGGTGGCGACGGTTATCGCCCGGACGGACCGGGCAATCACGCGTGGGCCATGGGGGCGGTCAGGGATGTCCCGACGGCCGCGCAGATCGGGGGGAGGGAGCGCATCAGCGCGTCAAACTCCGGGTGGCTGAGGCTCTGTTGACCATCGGAGCGGGCGGCGCCGGGATCGGAGTGAACCTCCACGAGCACGCCGTCCGCACCGGCGGCGACCGCCGCGCGGGTCACCGAGGGGACGAGAGCATGGTGGCCCGTGGCGTGACTGGGATCGGCGATCACGGGCAGGTGCGTGAGGCGGTGGAGGAGGGGGATCGCCGCGACATCGAAGAGGTACCGCGTCGCCGGATCGAATCCGCGTACGCCGCGCTCGCACAGAACCACGTTGGGGTTTCCTTCCACCACCAGATATTCCGCCGCCAGGAGAAACTCCTCGATCGTCGCCGCGGGGCCGCGCTTCAGCAGGATCGGCTTGCCCGTGCGGGCCACGGCGCGGAGGAGGGGGGCGTTCTGCATGTTCCGGGCGCCGATCTGCAGCATGTCCACCACCTCGGCGACCGGCTCGACCGACGCCGGCTCCACAACCTCCGTCACGACGGCGAGTCCGGTGGCCTCGCGAGCCCGGGCCAGAATCGGAAGAGCGGCGAGGCCCAGTCCCTGAAAGGAATAGGGTGAGGTCCGGGGCTTGAAGATCCCGCCTCGCAGGACGGTGGCTCCCGCCTGGGCCACGGCGGCGGCGGTGGCCAGAAACTGCTCGGCCTCCTCCACGGCGCACGGACCGGCCAGGACCACGAGGTTCCCGGGGCCGAACACCGGACCGGCTCCGAGGGTGACCCGGGTCGGCGCCTCCCGGGTCTCGCGGGCCACGAGACGGTAGGGGGTGGTGATGGGGATGGTCCGGGCCACTCCGGGAATCCGGCTGAACCGCCCCGGGGCGAGCGGGCCGGGATTCCCGATCACCGCCACCGCCGTGCGGGCCAGACCGGGAACGACATGGGCCCGGAATCCGAGCGCATTGACCGATGCGACCACCGCCTCCACCTCGGGGAGGTTCGCATCGGGGCGCATGATGATCACCATGGGGGCCGCCGTGTCACGCCGCCCCCGCGGGAGTGACATGTTCCCCCAGCCGGACGCCGACGATGGTCGACACCCCCGGTTCCTGCATCGTCACACCATACACCGCATCCGCCGACTGCATGGTGCGCGGGTTGTGGGTGATGACCAGGAACTGGGTGCTGTGCTTGAACTCGTCGAGCAGCGTGGTGAACCGACCCACGTTGGCATCGTCGAGGGGGGCGTCCACTTCGTCCATGAGGCAAAAGGGACTCGGTTTGGTCAGGTAGATGCTGAACAGCAACGAGACCGCCACGAGGGTGCGCTCCCCCGAGGAGAGCAGGTGGATGCGCTGGGTGCGCTTCCCCCGGGGGGCGGCGTGGATCTCGATCTCGCTGTCCAGGGGATCCCCTTCGTCGGCCAGTCGCAGGTCACACTCCCCGCCGCCGAACAGCGTCTGAAACACGTGGCGAAAGTTGGCCTGGATGGCCGTGAAGGTGTCGAGGAACATGGTACGAGCGGTGCCGTCGATCTCGCGGATGGCCTGCAACAACGACTGTCGTGCCGCCACCAGATCGTCCCGCTGCGTCGTGAGAAAGGTGAGACGGTTCACTTCCTCCGCGTGTTCCTCCAGAGCCAGCGGGTTGACGGGACCGATGCTCTCCAGAGACGTTGCGATACGCTCGGCTTCCGTCTCCAGAGTTTCCCGGTCCAGGTCGAGCAGGACCATGCCGGATTCCAAGGCGGCCAGGGGGGACTTCCACTCGGTTTCCACGCGCTCCAGAATGCGGCGCCGGGTTCCCGCCACTTCGGTCAACTCGATCTCGAGGCGGTGATGTTCTTCACTCAGGAGATCGGCGGTGGCCCGCAGGTCGCCCACCTGGCGCTCGGCGTCGGTGAGCGCATCACTGACCCGGGTGAGATCGGATTCGGCCTGTGCCAGGGCGGTTTCCCGGGTGACGAGGATGGTGCGCTGCTCCACCCGGCTCTCCTGGTTGCGGGCCTGCTGCACCTCGATCTCGGCGCTGATCGCCTCCAGCTCGGTGGTTTCCCGGTCCAGGCTCTCGATGCTGGCGCGAGACGCACTGATCGCACCCTCCACTCGGGCCAGTCGCTCCTGGTTGGTCCGGAGGCGGGCGCCCACGTGTGCCTCCTGCACCTGCCACTGGGCCCGATGCTCCCGGGCCGTTTCCTGATCGGCCTCGCAGGTGGCGAGGATTGCCTGGGCCCCGGACAGAGCCTCGCGCAGGTTCACGTCGGCCAGCTCGCGTTCGCCGAGTTCCTGGTCCACGACGGCGAGACGAGCTTCCGCGTGGGCGATTCGCTCGATCAGGCGCTCCCGTTGCGTCTCGGCGTCCGCGAGTTCCCGCGTGAGATGCCCGAGAACCCGGTGAAGGTCGTCGCGACTGGCCGTGCCGCGCCTCTCGACCTCCCGGGCCTGCTCCACTTGCTGGGTCGAGGACGCCACGTCCTCCTCGGCGCGGGTCAGGGCCTCCGTGGTCCCGGTGAGCTGGCTCACTGCCGTCTGGAGCGCTTCCTCGGCGCGACGGAGCTCCTCGCCGAGGGTCTGGAGTTCGGCGCGGCGCTGCAAGGGACCGGTCGGACTGCCGGAACCCAGAAGGTGGACGGCGCCGATGCCACGACGCAGGACACGCCCCCGATCGTCCAGGACCTCGGCACCGTCCAGGAGAGCCGCAACCCACGGCCGAGCCGGATCCTGAACCTGGAGGCGCGAGTCGATCGCAGGAAGCGTGCCCTCGGACCGGGGACCCGGAGTCAGGGGGAGCAGGACGAGCGGGCCGGGCTGCGCCGATTCGTGCCAGGACCGGATGGACTCGATGGCGTCCAGATCCCGGACCAGAACGGCGTGCATCGATTCGCCGAGGAGGCGTTCGGCGAGTTCCGCATGGCGTCGGTCGGCGGAGACATAGTCACTGAGGGGACCGAGGACGGCATCGCCAAAGCGGTTCCGGTCCGCCAGCAATGCCGCGGTAGCGGGGGCAATCCCCACGCGATCCCGCTCCAGTTCCTCCAGTGCCTGTCGCCGGGCCGACAACTGGGCCACGCTCTCCTCGGACCGGCGCCGGGCCGATCGCTCGTGAACCTCCCGCTCCCGGATCTCCGCCAACTGATGCCGGCACCGTTCGGCGTCCTCCAGCGCGGCGTGCGTCACGGCCGCCAGCCGGGACGCCTCTGCGATGGCGTCCTCCGCCCGGACGGTGGTGCGCTCGTGTTCGGTGAGAAGCGCCGCGCGATGGGATTCCACCTGGGCCAACCGGTCCCGCAAGGCCCCCAGCTCGCCTTCCAGCGCGGTGCGCTCACCTTCCAGACTCCGGACGAGCTGCACCAGGGCGTGCAACTCCTGCTCGAGCGCACGAACCGTGCTGCGCTGCTCGGCAAGCCGGGAGCGCACGGCCTCCTCGGCGCTGGCGCGTATGGTGAGTTCCTCCGCGATCCGGGCGTGCTCGGCGCCGGCCTCGGTGAGCTCCGCGGCGGTGACCTCCTTTTCCCGCAGGGCTTCCTGCAGACGCTCCTCACCCTGCTGTCGTTCCTCCTCCGCCCGGAGTCTCCGGGTGGTGGCGTTGGCAAGGCGTTCGGCGGCCACGGCGAGGTCGCCCTCCAGTTTTTCCAAAAAGAGCCGCGTGCGGGCCACCTCGTCGGCCAGGGCGGCGCGGTGTTCCTCGGCCCGGGTCCGTTCCGCGGCGAGCCTCTCGTGTTCCTGCTGCCGTTCGGCGAGTCGCGTTCGCACGGAGGGCAGTTCCACCCGCAGTTCCTCGTGGCGCTGTTCCAGATGGGCGGCCTGTTCCGTGAGCTCGTCGAGCAGTCGGCGCGCCAGGGTCACATGAACCGTGAACTTCTCCTGCATCAGGGCGGCGTGGCGCTCGGTCTTGCCCTTCTGGCGGGCCAGGCTGCGGATCTGCGATTGCACCTCGGCGATGAGGTCCTCCAGGCGCTGCAGATCGACCGAGGTTTCCTCCAGCCGGCGTTCGGTGGCCTGCTTCCGATTGCGGTAGAGCCCGATGCCGGCCGCTTCCTCGAAGAGGGAGCGCCTCTCCTCCGCACGGTCCGACAGGAGCAGGTCGATCATCTTGGCTTCGATGACAACCCCGGCGTCACTGCCGAGCCCGGTGCCGCGGAGGAGGTCCTGCACATCCCGGAGGCGGACGGGAGTGTTGTTGATCAGGTAGTCGCTCTGGCCGGACCGGCTCAAGCGGCGCGTGATGACGACCTCCTGCCACGCGACCGGAAGTTCCCCCTCGCTGTTGTCGAGATACAGAGAAACCTGGGTCACGTTGACGGGGCGCCGGTTGGCCGCGCCCTGAAAGATCACGTCCTCCATCTTCCCGCCCCGGAGGAGTCGGGCCGATTGCTCCCCGAGGACCCAACGCACCGCGTCGGAGACATTCGATTTGCCACACCCGTTGGGGCCGACGATCGCCGTCACTCCCCCCTCGAAGGTGAGGGTGACGGTATCGGCAAACGATTTGAAGCCGGAAAGTTCCAGCTTGGTCAGCTTCATCTGATCGGTGTCCTGGTCACTCTGGCCGGAGCCCCGGTCCGGGGCGCGAAACTGGGCAAAGATAGTCGGGCGGAGCGGGAAATGGGGTGCCCCGGGAGGGTGGTGCGGTCACGGGTCCCGGGTGAGGACGAAGTAGGGGCGTCCGAGTCGCCGGCCGGCCTCCTCCGCAGCGTCCCGGGAGGGGTAGGGACCCACGATCACCCGGTACCCGTCGTCCCGGCTCTTCGGGACGGCGACAGTGGCGGGGAAGCCCAGCGACGTGACCTGGCGGGCGAGAGCCCGGGCCCATTCGGGGTTGCGGGAACTGCTGATCTGCAGAAAAATCCGGGCGTCCGCCGACACCTCCACCGTTTCGGCAGGGGGCAGGACGAGACTGCTGTCCTGGGCCACCAGCGCGGTCTCCGCGGCGGCGATTGCCGATCCCCGCAACGCCCGGGGGAGCCACCGAATCGCCATCCAGAGATCCGCCCCGGCATCCGCGATCCGCCCCGTTTCCCGGGGAGGGGCGACCCCGATGTCCAGGCTCGCCACGCTTCCCTCGGCGCTCCGGATCAGGAGTGTGGACCCGCCGGTCACCAGAGGGAGATCGGCGTCCCACACCGTCGCGACGGTCGTGACATGCCGACCACTCGCCGCATCCACGACCCAAACCGAGTCGAGTCCGGCAGGGCGCACGAGAAGCCAGCGCCCCGAAAAATCGGATCGGAGATCCCGGGCCGGTCCCGGAATGGTGATGGGGGGCAGCCGTTTCCGGGTGAACCGATCCAGGATGTCGATGGTCGGTCTGCGGCCCACCAGGTAGATCCGGTGTCCCGAGGCGCTGTACCGGAGGGCTTCGGTCCCCGAGGGCACGGCGATACGGTGGGAGGAACCCCGCTCAGTCGCGTCGTGGAGCGTGATCTCGTCACCTGCCACCACCGCCACCTGATCTCCCCAGGGGGACGCCCCCACCACACTGCCGGCGGGGACTGCGCGAGGGACCCCGGCCCGATCGGGGCCGACCAAGGCCATGCGAACCGAATCGGCGGTGGTGAAGACCGTCACCTGTCCGTTCAGGGTTCCGAAGAGCCGATCAATCTGTCCGGTTACCTCCGAGCGATAGGGATGTACCCTGCGCTGAGCCAGCCGGACGATGCGTCCCTCGACCACGGCGAAGAGCGCACCGTCTGGCCCGGCCGTGGGAACGCGTGCCTGGGGTAGAAGGGGTCTGACGGTACCCGATTCGAGATCGAGTCCGGCAACGTCCCCGTCTCCCTCGTGGAGGTACACAATCTGGTCATCCAGGTCGGCTCCCAGGATGGCCTCGATGGGAGGGATCGGGGCGTCGCTGCGCCACTCCAACGCCCGCAGGCTGTCCGGAGACCAGACGGTGGCGTACCCACCCTCCTGAGGGAGTCGAAGGAGAGAGACCGGGGTGGCAAGGGCCGGGAGAGGAGGGGGGGGCTCCGCCTCCGGCTCGCCACAGGCGGCGAGCAGGAGGCCGAGCAGACCGAGAGTGGGGAGAATCCGCCCGGGGGTCACCGTCAGAAGGTGGGACCGAGACTCAGGGCCCAGAGCCCGCCAACGGCGGGACGGTTCCGGGGAACGGAATAGTCGATTCGCATCAGCAGGAATCCGAACACGTTGGCTCGCACCGAGGCGCCGAAGGTTTGAAGCGGCGTGCGCACGTTCTGGAAGGTGTCTCCCGGGTCCCGGCTCAGCTTGAGTGTGCTCCCCTCGTTCCACACCAATCCCACGTCGTAGAAAAAGGCCCCTTCGAACACCGGGAATCCGACCGGGAGAAATCCGAAGAGGGGGAATCGCAGCTCGGCGGAGGCGAGTCCAATCTGGCTTCCGATCAGCTGGTCGAATGCGGCGCATCCGCTGGCGGAGTTGGGGTCGGCCCCGCTGAGGCATTCGTTCTCCCGGTAGCTTCCGGACGTGTGGCCGCGGATGAGTTCGGTGTTGCCGCCGAAGATCTGGAACTGTTCGGCGTCGCGGCCGAGGCGACCGAAGTAGAGCGCCCGGGTGGCGAAGGTGAAGGGGCCGAAGAGATGGTCGTACCTGCGGTAGTCCACGGTGGCCTGGGTGAAGCGCCAGTCACCGATCGCCTGCGACACCTCGAGCCGGTACCGCTGGCCGCGCAGGGGGCCGACCCACCCGAAGAGGGAGTTGTCGTAGACCAGGGCGGCCGACGGTTCGAGGTAGTTGATGTTGGAGTTGCTGCTGGTCACCAGCCGGGCGGGCCCGGTCCGGAATCCGGTGTTGGGATCGAAGGGTTCCAGGATGCTCTGGGTGTCGTCGTCGATGTTGTTGGCGGCCAGGCCGAGCTCGAACCGCTGGAATCGGTTGAAGGGGTAGATCGTCTGACCGAACACGGAGCGCTGGACGAGGCGCCGGAAATTGGTGACGAAGGTGGCCTCGCCTTGCCGGGGCCCGTCCAGGATTTGGTTGTTGTCGAAGAAGAAAAACGGCTGCTGACTGAAACCCAAGCCCCAGTTGAGCCGGTTCTTGCGGTTCATGTAGGCGAAAAGAGCCTGCGTCTCGGCGACGCGACCGTTGAGGGAGGCGCCGATGATCATCTGGTGGTCGCCCAGCATGTCCCCCAGGACGATGACGGCCTCGCCGGTGACCCCGCTGCCGAAGTTGTCCCGGACGAAACCGACCTGCGGACGCGAGAAGAACTCGGGGCTGAGGGTGGTCTTGTATTTCTTGAAGGTGAAGTCGCTGGTGTCGGGCAGGGCAAAGTCCGCCGAATCCATGAGGGCGGCGATGGTCACGGGGGGCTGCCCCTCGAGGGAATCCCCGAGAACGCCGAGGGAGTCGGGGGGGCGGAACCCGCTCACCCCGCGGTATACCGCGCCTCCCCCGAGCACCTGGGAGGGGCGTTGAGGGGTCGGAGGAGCGGCGGCGTCCAACGCCGGAGTGGCGGCCACCGTCGGGGCCACCATGGACGGCGACCAGGGTTCCCGTTTGAGAAGCCGGGGGCTGCTCAAGGTATAGACATCGTACTTGCCCTGTTCGAAGTAGACGAAGGCGAGCCGATCCGATTCGGACGCCCAACTCAGGGCCGGGCTCAGGGGGGTGATGCCCTGGACTCCGGTGTAGAAGTCGGTCAGCTGATAGGCCTGTCCGTCCGCCAACTCGTACAGGTAGATGTTGTTGATGCCATTCCGGTCCGAGACGAAGGCGAGTGACTGTCCATCCGGGGCCCATTGGGGAGAGACGTTCTTCGCCACTCCGAGGGCCTCCGGCAGCTCGATCTCGCCATCGGCCACCCGGTAGAGCCCGATGCGCATCTCGCCAATGGCGAGAATCCGGAAGTCGGTATCGGGGCCACGGTCGGTGGTGAAGGCGATGGTCTTCCCATCGGGCGACCAGACCGGATGGAGGTCCGCGTACTTGTCGTTGGTCAGGCGGGTGAGGTCGGACCCGTCGACGTTGATCGTGTAGAGGTCGGACAGACCGCCATCGAGTCCGCTGAACACGAGCCGGGTCCCATCGGGACTCCAGGTGGGAGTCGTGACTCCGTTCAGGTCCACCTTGATGCGGCGGATGGTCTTGTTCCGGCGGGCGTCGACGATCAGGATCTCGTCCCGGCCGCCGCGCTTGGCGGCGAACGCAATGTGCTGGCCGTCGGGGGAGAAGGAGACGCTGGAGGTGATGAAGCGATAGGTCTCGTAGTTGCTGCTGTAGGTGGACTTGAGCAGGCGATGCAGGACTTCGCCCGTATTGCCATCGGCCAGGTAGAGGTCGACAAAGAAGGAGTTCCGTTCGCTGAAGTACGCCACCAGGGAGCCGTCGGGGGAGAGAGCCGGGGCCAGATGCAGGGTGCCCTTGGCGATCTGCTCGGTGAGCAGCGGAGTGGACATGGTCCGGGCCTTGACCCGGCTCGCCACCTCGGGGAGGTACTGCTTCTGCACCGCATCACGCCACTGGTCGACGAGTTGGGGAAAGCTCACGCCGAGCACGCGCCGAATCGCGCTCTCGACGTTGCCCGCGCTGGCGGTCTTGGTGATGGCCCCGATGGCATCATCTCCCCACCGATCCCCGATGTAGGAGAGGAGGGCATGACCGAACCGGTAGGGAAAGAACTGGTAGAACTCCTTGGCGGTCGGGAGTTTCCCCTCGAAAGCGGCGTCCCGGAGCCACATGGCGGTGTTGCTGTTCACCGGCCCGAGGGAGAAGTACTCGGCCATGCCCTCGCCGAACCAGAGGGGAGCGTTGACGCTGATGATCCCCTGCACACCGTTCGTGGTGGCTCCGCGCGACCAGATGTCGAACTGGAACTGGTGGACCATCTCGTGCTGGAGGACGTGCTCCACCTCCGCATAGGAGCCCGTGAGCGGGAACACGTTCCGGTGCCGGAGAAAGTCGGTGAACCCTCCCGTGCCCTCGTCGATCCCCCCCCCGAGAACGTTGGTCTCCTGGAACTCCGAGTGCGAGGCGTAGAGGATGATCGGCTTCCGCTCAGTGAAGTTGTGGCTCAGGAGCCGGGACAGCCTCGCATAGGACCGCTCGGCCATCCGGGCCACGTCCAGCGCCGCCTCCGCCTCCCGTTCGTAATAATGGAGGTCGAAGTGTTCGGTTTGCAGGATCTTGAAGTCGGCCTTGTTGTAGCGCACACTGTTGCGCCCGAAGTACCCCGCAAACTGTCCTTCGGCCGCCACCGGAAGGCCCACCGTCAGGGCCAGCAGGATCCCGCTGATGTACCGCATTGAGGTCTTCCTTTCCACGCTAATCGTCGATCGCGAGGGCGGGGGCATCCCCCCACAATCGCTCCAATCCGTAGAACGCCCGGGCCTCCGGGTGAAAAACATGCACGACGAAGTCCACGTAATCCAACAACACCCAGCGCCCGGTGGTCATGCCTTCCACATGATGGGCCCGAAACCCCGCCTCCAGCAGGTCGTCGAGAACCGCCCCACCCACCCCCCGGACGTGTGCGTCGGACGTTCCGGAGGCCAGGAGAAAATAGTCGGTTACATCGTTGAGACCCCGGACATCCAGGAGGAGAATGTCCGCGGCCTTCCGGCCACTCGCGGCGTGGACGGCTCGCCGCAGACCTTCCGGAAGCGTGGCTGTCAGCCGGCGGACGGTCACGGAGCCACCCGTCGGGCGTGGGTGCGCACCCATATCAGGAGAGGACGATCGGGCGGGGTGGGATGTGCACACGGCGGCTTCCCGAGGGAGCCGCCGTGGGGGAGAAAGCGCACGGGAAACGTCCCGTCACGCCGAGCCTGAGTCCTCCGCGACAACCGTCACGCGCAACTCGGCTGTGACCTCCTGGTGGAGTCGGATCGGGACGAGGTGGGTGCCCAACTCCTTGAGCGGGGAGTCGAGGAGCAGCTTGCGCCGGTCGATCGGGTGACCCAAGGCCAGGGCGGCATCGGCGATGTCCTGGGCCGTGACCGATCCGAAGAGCCGGTCCCCCTCGCCCGCCTTGGCGCGGAGGGTGAGGACGATCCCCCCCAAGGTGGCAGCCAAGGCCGTGGCCTCCGCGATTTCCGCGGCGCGCCGGGATTCCCGGACCCGAGACTCGGCTGCGATGCGCTTCTTGTTTCCTTCGGTCGCCTCAAAGGCCAGGCCCTTGGGCAGGAGGTAGTTGCGGGCGTACCCCGGGCGGACTCGCACGAGGGCGCCGGTCGGGCCCAGGGAGGGAACATCTTCACGGAGAATGAGGTCGATCATCGTATCCTCGAGAGTCAGGGAGTCGAAGCCCGGGCAAAGCGCTGCCGCAGGTCGACCCAGGTGTCGGCAAGTCCCAAAGCGAGCAGACCGCCAGAAGCGAATGGTAGCAGGAGTATGCCCCCGAGCAAGAGGGCCAGACGAACAAACACCGGGGCCCGCCGGACCAGGGACCAGAGAACGGCGCCTCCCCGAAAGACGTAGAGCCCGATCCAGACCAGCAACAGGTTCCCTCCCAGCCAGTTCCACCGGTCCGGAACAGGGGCGAGGACAACGGCCAGGGTGATGATGGCCCCCCACACCAGCCGATCATCGAACCGGAACTCGGCATAGGCCCGCGGGGGACGGCCTCGCGGAGTCACCGCCACGCGATGGTACCAGGTCCAGGCCAGCCCTCCCCCGGCGAGCGCCGCGAGCACCAGGACCCCTGGCGCCAGCCGGGCGGAGGCAGGGGCCGTCTGGATCACCGACTCCAGCAGACCGCGAATCTCGGGGGACGGGGACGGATTCCCCTGCAGGAGGAGGGTTGCCATCGCGACCGTCTGCGCCGCGATGGCCCCGGTGACATCGGCCACGCCGATACCCAGAACGGCGGCCCAGACCGCGACTCCCCCCGCCATGAAGGTTACGGCGGCGCCGAGACGGGCGAGCGGAGACACCGTGGAGGGCCATGCCAGGGCCGAGGCTCCCATCGCACCACTGAAGAGCACGCCAGCCGCCTGCAGCATCCGGACCGGAAGGTCGTCGCTTCCGGTCTGGGCCCAGACCGACAGCCCGAGGGCCGACGCGGAGATCCAGACCCATTCGCGGAGCGCCCGGGGGCCGGAGACGAGGAGCAACAGGAGGAGCGGCCCCAGCAGGAAAATCGACGGTGCCAGCACCACATAGAGCACCACGAGGGCCAGGACCACCCAGGACCGGGGCGGCCGGGCCACCACAGGGGAGGTCAGCTGGAGTGACCCTTGATGTAGGGCAGGAGCGCGAGAAACCGGGCCCGTTTGATCGCCGTGCTCAGCTGGCGCTGGTGCCGAGCGGAGATGCCGGAGAGCCTCCGGGGGAGGATCTTTCCCCGCTCGGAGATGAACCGGGAGAGAAGCTTCTCGTCCTTGTAGTCGATCACCCGGATCCGGAGTTCGGCGATCGGGTCACCTTTCTTCATGCGCATCAGTCTTCCTCCTCGTCGTCCCGGGCGACCGGGACCTGGGCGGGGGTCGGGGGCTCGTCATTGAGCACAACCAGGAACCGGACCACGGCGTCGTCCAGGCGGAGGGCGCGTTCGAACTCCGGGAGCTTCACGGGGTCGGTTTCGAAGTTGGCCACCGCGTAATATCCGGTGGTGTGCTTGCCGATGGCGTACGCCAGCGTGCGACGACCCCAGAGGTCGAGGACCGGGGGTTCCGTTCCGTCGACGTGGATCAGTTCGTGGAGCTTGGCGAGTTTCTGGGTGATGGCCTCATCTTCGAGCGTGCTGTCGAGGATGTAAACCACCTCATAGGGACGGACCATGCCACCTTCCTTCGGTCGTGAGAAACGCCCCGCCCCGGTGGGGGGTGGCGGGGAGGACGAATTGTGAGCCCGGCAAAGATAGCCGGTCTCCTCCCGGCATGGAAGCGGAACGGATCAGGCAGCACTACCTTTGGTTCATGCTACTCATGCAGATCGAAAGTGTTCAGATCGGGGGCCCCAGAACTGTGGGAACCCCCGGGGCGGATGACGTGATGGACCGGCCCTGGACCAGCGCCATCTGGAAAGATCCCGTGGATGGAGCCGTCTGGGCCGACCGAAGCGGGATGACCGGAGATCACGTCGTGGATCGCCGCCATCATGGCGGGCCGGACCGGGCTATTCTCATGTACGCCGCATCACATTACCCCCGGTGGAGGTCGGAGTGGGGGAGGAAGGATGTTCATCCCGGGGCATTCGGAGAAAACCTGACCGTGACGGGGATGGACGAGGAGAGCGTGTGTCTCGGGGACATCTACGACGCGGGGGCGATCCGACTGGAGGTCTCCGCTCCACGGGCCCCGTGCCTGACCTTGGCCCGGCGTCATCGGCGACCGGGACTGGTGGAGGAGGTGCTCGCCAACGGGCGCCACGGCTGGTATGTCCGGGTGGGTCGCGCTGGATGGATAGAGGCCGGAATGGAGGTTGTTCTCAAGGATCGCCCCTATCCCCAGTGGACCGTGGCCCGCGTGGGAAGGGTCAAATGGGGACGCGGGCACCCCGAGGAACGCCGGCTTCTGGCCCAGTGCCCCGCGCTCATTGAGGAGTGGCGGCTCGCCCTCGCAGGCGAGGGGAAAGGGTCGGAGTGGCCGTAGTGGTGGGGGGTCGAAAGAGGGGTCATCCGAGCCTGGATGGCCATCACCGGGAGCGGAACCAGAGGACCAGTGTCCCGCAGATGGCCCCGCGCGAGAGGTACTGAACCGGGACGTCCGCTGTCCCGCGGTAGTATTCCACTGCTTCGAGCTCCCGAGGGGAAAAACCGTCAAGATTGGGCGGATCCGTGAGGGAACCCTGGTCGGTGGTCGGGTCATAGAACAGAGCCCCGTCGACAATCACCTGGGCCCAACATGGCGGTTCGCCCACGGACGCCCGGCCGCTTCCCAGGTAGGTGACCGTACCGTTGCGGCTCGTGAGGCGAAGGCCGGGAATGCCGAGGAGAATGTCGCTGAACCGGCTGGAAGCCCGGCGATCGAGATCCTCCCGGGTGAGGAAGGCCCCATGGTCGCCTCGGCGCCGTTCCTCAAACTCCCGGAATCGGGCGGGTGGAGAGGGCGTGGTGCCCCGGCTTTCCAGGGTGGCCAGGCGGGTGGGGACTGGGGTGAGCTGAAGGGTAAGTTCAAGGGTGTCGATCGGTGCGAGGTCGGCCATCGCCTCGAGCGGCTCGTATCCAACGCGGCGGACCAGCAGGCGGTGGCTCCCGGCCGGCAGGCCCGGGAGGAGGAACCGACCGGCGGAGTCGGTCAGGGTTCCCCGACCCAAGGTCACGAACCGGACCTCGGCATTGGGGAGCGCCACGAGCGTCGAGTCCTCCCGAATGACGCCCTTGACGGCCACCAGGCGCTGGGCTCCGACCGTGCGTGGAAGGAGCCCCACCGCGAGCAGCACAAGGCCAAACCCGATGGTTCGGCGGGTTGTCGGGATGTTATGCATGAGATCGCCTTTCTCGGTAGCACACAGGGAGACGTCAGTCGCCCGACACGGTGCACAGGAGCGGGACAACCTCCCTAGACGTTGAACCGGAACAGGAGGACATCCCCGTCCTGAACCACATACTCCTTCCCCTCGGCCCGGGCGAGTCCCTGCTCCCGCGCCGCCTTCCACCCTCCCACCCGGATGAAATCGTCGTACGACACCGTCTCCGCCCGGATGAACCCCTTCTCGAAGTCGGAGTGGATGACGCCGGCTGCGGCCGGTGCCTTGTCACCCCGGTGAATGGTCCAGGCCCGGACCTCCTTTTCGCCCGCCGTGAAGTAGCTCCGCAGGCCCAGGAGATGGTACGCCGCCCGTCCGAGCCGGTCGAGCCCCGATTCGGTCAGGCCGAGCGAGGTGAGAAACTCGGCACGGTCCTCCGGGGCCAGCTCGGCGAGTTCCGCCTCGACTCGGGCGCTGAAGGGAACGATTTCGGCCGGTTCCCGCTCGGTTTCCAGGGCCTGGGCCAGCGCGGTGAGATGGACGTTACCCGTGGTGATCTCCTCCTCGGCCACGTTGGCGGCGTAGAGAACGGGCTTCGCGGTCAGCAGGTTGAACTGCCGGAAGACCGGCTCCTCCTCCGGGGTGACCACGAGAGCCCGGGCGGGCTCCCCGTCGCCGAGAAGCGGTTGCAATCGCTCGAGGAGTGATTGTTCCAGCTGGGCACGCGGATCGCCCGAGCGGACTGCCCGGCCGGTCCGCTCCAGCCGCTTCTCGACCGAGGCGAGATCGGCCAGCCCCAGCTCGATGTTGATGATGGTCCGGTCGCGCACGGGATCGACGGAGCCCATGACGTGCTGGATGTCGTCATCGTCGAAACAGCGGATGACGTGGACAATCGCGTCCACTTCCCGGATGTTGGCCAGGAACTGGTTGCCGAGCCCTTCGCCCGTGCTGGCGCCCTTGACCAGTCCCGCGATGTCGAGGAACTCCACGGTGGCGGGGAGGGTCCTCTCCGGCCTGACAATCGCGGCCAGGGCGTCGAGCCGGGGGTCGGGAACCTGCACGACTCCGGTGTTGGGCTCGATGGTGGCAAAGGGATAGTTGGCCACGAGGGCGCCCGCCGAAGTCAGGGCATTGAACAGAGTGGACTTGCCGACATTGGGCAGCCCGACGATTCCGAGACGCAGCATGGGAGGGGGAGGGGGAGGGGGGAAAGGGGCCGCGGGCACCGGACCGAAGCCCGGTGCCCGCGGTCAGGTCAGCGGGCCAGGCTCGCGAACCAGGGTGCCAGAACGAGGGAGACGACCGACATGAGCTTGATCAGGATGTTCATGGCCGGTCCGGAGGTGTCCTTGAACGGGTCGCCCACCGTGTCGCCCACCACGGCCGCCTTGTGCGGATCTGATCCCTTGCCCCCATGGGCGCCGCCCTCGATGTACTTCTTGGCGTTGTCCCAGGCCCCGCCCGAGTTGGCCATGAAGAGGGCCATGAGCACGCCAGCGAGCGTGGCGCCTCCCAGGAGCCCGCCGAGGGCCTCGACCCCGAGGATCGATCCGACCAGGATGGGGGCCAGGATGGCCGTCACCCCGGGAAGGATCATTTCGCGCAGGGCAGCCTTGGTGGAGATGTCGACGCACCGGGCGCTGTCGGGACGACCGGTGCCGTCCATCAGTCCGGGGATTTCCCGGAACTGGCGCCGGACCTCCTCGACCATGCCCGCGGCGGCCCGTCCGACCGCGGTCATGGTCATGGCGCCGATCAGCATGGGCAGGGTGCCGCCGATGAAGAGTCCGATGACCACCATCGGGTTGACCAGGTCGAGAGCGAGGACCTGGCCCGGGGGACTCACGGCGGTGGCGAAGGCGGAGAAAAGGGCAAGGGCGGTGAGGGCGGCGCTCCCGATGGCAAATCCCTTTCCGATGGCCGCCGTGGTGTTGCCGAGGGCGTCGAGGCTGTCGGTGATGGCCCGGACCTCGGGGCCGAGGTGACTCATTTCGGAAATTCCGCCGGCGTTGTCGGCGATCGGACCGTAGGCGTCGACCGTCATGGTGACACCCACGGTCGCCAGCATGCCGACCGCGGCGATGGCGATACCGTACAGGTCGGCGGCCCAGTAGCTGACGTAGATGGCGCCGGAGATGAGGAGGAGTGGCAGCACCGTGGATCGCATGCCGACCGCCAGGCCCGCGATGATGTTGGTGGCCGGTCCGGTCTGGGAGGCCTCCGCGATGTCGCGGATCGGGCTCCCGGCAGTGTAATACTCCGTTACCAGGCCAATCAGAATCCCGGACACAGTCCCCGCGATGACCGCGTAGAAGGGTCCGAGGACCGGCCGGTCCGCCATGCCAAGCGGCATCAGGTCGGTGAGGAACCAGGCCGCCACAAGGAAGAGGCCGGCGGCCACGAAGGTGGTGGTCCGGAGGGCGGCGGCAGGCGAGCCCCGCTCCAGCAGCTTCATCGACCCGATGCCGACGAGGGAGGCCAGTAGCCCGGCGATGGTCATGGCGAGGGGAAGCGCGACGGCGTTGGCCCGGAACTCCGTGGGGATCACGGGGCTGGTGCTGGCGAGGGCAATGGTGGCGATGATCGCCCCGACGTAGCTCTCGAAGATGTCCGCACCCATGCCGGCCACGTCCCCGACGTTGTCTCCCACATTGTCCGCGATCGTGGCGGGATTCCGCGGATCATCCTCCGGAATGCCGGCCTCGACCTTGCCGACCAGGTCCGCCCCCACGTCGGCTGCCTTGGTGAAGATCCCTCCCCCGACGCGGGCAAAGAGCGCGATGGAGCTCGCCCCCATGGCGAATCCGCTGATCGTTTCGCTGAAGCGGAAGAAGGTTTCTTCCGCCATGAGGGAGTCGCCCAGCAGGAGGTAGGTGATGGCCCCAAGACCGAGCAGTCCGAGGCTCGCCACGGCCAACCCCATGACGGCGCCCCCATTGAAGGCGACCCGAAGGGCCTTGGCCGCTCCGCTGCTGCGCGCCGCCTCGGAGGTCCGGACGTTCGACTTGGTGGCGGACTTCATGCCGGTGTATCCGGCCGCCACCGAGCAGATGCCGCCAAAGATGTAGGCGAACGCCGTGTTGCGCCCCACCAACACAGCGAGCAGGATCGCCACCACGATGAGAAACGGGAAGAGGACGGTGTACTCACGCCGGAGAAAGGCCATCGCCCCCTCCTCGATCGCGGTCGCGAGGTCCTGCATCCCCTCGGACCCGGCCGGCTGTCGCTTCACATAGCCGTAGATGACCAGGGCGATGATCAGTCCGATGAAACCGGCACCGGTGGCATAGAGGGCAATCTGCACGAGCTCCGTCACGGGGGGCTCCTCAACGGTTGAATTGGTTCATGGCAGGCTCGATCCCCTCGATCAGCCAGCACTCGACAGCGTCCGTCATGGGGTCCAGCAGGTTCGCGATCAGTTCGTTTTCGTCCGCGGGCAGGGGGCCGAGGACAAAATCGGCCAGATCCATTCCGGGGTTCACGGGCCCGACCCCGATGCGAAGACGGGCATAGTCCTGGCGCGCCAGGGTTTCTTCGATGCTGCGCAACCCGTTGTGCCCCCCGGCGGACCCCGCACCCCGGAGCCGGAACCGTCCGGTGGGAAGGGCCACATCGTCCACCAGTACCAGCAGGTCCTGCGCGGGGTCAAACTCGGGGCGCGCCCGCACGGGGGCGAGCGCCATGCCGCTGCGGTTCATGTATGTCTGCGGCTTGAGAACTTCCACCGCCGTGTTTCCGACCATACCCCGGGTGATCCGGGACTGCCCTTCCCGGCGAAAGGGCGGCAGGCGCCACCGGGCCGCCAGGTGATCGGCCAGGAGGAATCCTGCGTTGTGCCGGGTTCCCCCATAACCGGGCCCGGGGTTGCCGAGTCCCAGGATGGTGCGCAGACCCTAGTCCTCGCTGTCGTCCTGGTCCTCGCTCTTCGGCTTCCGGATGAGTTCCGGTTCGGCTTCGGTCGCCACCACCTCCTCCTCGGTCTTCGACACGTCATCGACCCGCGGGGCGACCACGGTACAAATGAGGAGATCCTCGTCCTGAAGGAACTCGATCTCGGGCTGGCTCAGGTCGCGGATATGCAGGCCCTGCCCGATGCCGAGTGCGCTCACATCGAGGTCGATGTGTTCCGGGATGTTGCGGGGCAGAACCTTGATCTCGAGCTCCCGAAGGACATGGTCCAGCACGCCTCCGAAATTCCGGACGCCGTCGGGTACTCCCACAAGGCGGACCGGGACTTCGAGGGTGACGGCCTCGTCCGCATGGATCTCGTAGAGATCGATGTGCAGGATGTCGGAGGGGCGGATCGGGTTGCGCTGCACCTCGCGCAGAATAGCGCGGACCGGATCCCGGCCGGGAATCTCCACCTCGATCACGGTGCTCCGGTGTCGCGAGGCGAAGTAGCGTGTCAGCGGGCCCACGTCCACCGAGAGGGATTCCGCCGGGCGGCCATGTCCGTAGATGACGGCGGGGACCTGTCCCTCGCGTCGGAGTGTGCGCGCGGCACCCTTGCCGGTGGCGGTGCGCGGGGAGGCGGTCAGTGTGGTCTGCGGCATCGTGTGGTTCCTTCGTCGGTCAGTCGAACAGCGCGCTCACGCTCTGGTCGCTGTGGGTGTAGCCAATCGCCTTGGCAATCAACGGGGCGATGGAGAGCGTGGTCAATTTGGCAAACTGCCGCTCGGGCGGCAGGGCGATCGTATTCGAGACTACCACCTCTTCCACCGGCGCGTCCTGGAGTCTCTCCACGGCGGGTCCCGAGAAGAGGGCGTGCGTTGCGCAGATGTAGATCTTCCGGGCGCCCAGCCGGCGCAGGGCATGGGCCGCCTCCGCCATGGTGCCCCCGGTGTCGATCATGTCGTCCGGGATGAGGCAGTCCCGGCCGTCCACGTCTCCCACCACGTTCACCACCTCGGCCACATTAGCCGCCGTGCGTCGCTTGTCGATGATCGCCAGCGAGGCGTTCAGCCGCTTGGCGAACCCGCGGGCCATCTTGGCTCCCCCCACATCCGAGGCCACGATCACGAGATCGGTGAGCCCCTTCTGCCGGAAGTGGTTCACGAACACAGGCAGGGCGTACAGATGATCGACCGGCAGGTCGAAGAATCCCTGCAGCTGGTGCTGGTGGAAGTCCACCGCCAGCACCCGGTCCGCTCCCGCGCGGGACACCATGTTGGCCATCAGCTTGGCGCTGATCGCCACCCGGGGCTGGTCCTTCCGGTCCTGTCGCGCGTACCCGAAGTAGGGTATCACCGGGGTGACCCGGGCCGCACTCGCCCGTTTCGCCGCGTCCATCAGGAGCAACAGCTCCAGGATGTTCTCGGCGGGCGGGTTGGTCGGCTGGATGATGTAGACGTCCCGTCCCCGGACGTTCTCATCGATCTTGACGAACAACTCGCCATCGGCAAACCGCCGGCTGGTCACCGCGCAGAGCGGTTGATCCAGATGGCGGGAGATCTCCTCGGCGAGTGGCCGATTGGCCGACCCGCTGATGAGCATCAATGGACTGCGTGCAGCCGCAATTCCCGACATTGCCACAGCCCCTAAAGATAGCGGTGGGAAAGCTGGTGGTCAAATCACTCGTGCCCGGTCCCGACAACGTGCCCACGGTGCGGTGAACCGGGCCCACATTGGC
Source organism: Gemmatimonadales bacterium (assembly GCA_039794085.1). Taxonomy (GTDB): domain Bacteria; phylum Gemmatimonadota; class Gemmatimonadetes; order Gemmatimonadales; family GWC2-71-9; genus OFTM291. The sequence continues at coordinate 76,660 of JBDIWC010000001.1, read as the reverse complement.
CCTGGTGGGCTCGAACCACCATTCTCAGATCCAAAGTCTGATGTCCTGCCATTGGACGAAGGGCCAGCGCGCGGGGAAGATAAACGATCCCGGCCCGCCGGTGAACCACCGGTTACAGGGTCTCCGCCTCTCGTACGGTGCCAAACGAGCGCCCCAGTTGCTGGCGGGCGTCGTCCCGGTCCCGGGAGGAGCGGTACAGTGCCACCAGGCTCGATCCACTGCCCGTCATCCGGCACAGGAACGGGTGCGTGGCCACCAGCGCCTCGAAGGCGGCCCGGACGGCCGGGAGGTGGGCGAATGTGGGTGACTCGAAATCGTTCCCCGCCATCCGGGCGATGCTTCCCCAGGAGCCCAGCGCCTCCAGATCGAGTGCCAGGGCCCCCCGGCGGGATCCTCCCTGAGCGGCATCGACCCAGGCATACCCCTGGCTGGTTGGGATCCCGGCGGGAGGAGTCAACACGAGAAGTGGGGTCGAGGGGAGGGGGGGAAGACGAAGGATTCTCTCCCCGTGTCCCCAGGCCAGCGCCAGAGGGGCCTCGGTCAGGCAGAAGGGGACGTCCGCCCCGAGCTGGGTCGATAGCTGAAGCAACTCGTGGGTCGGGATCCGGTGGTTGACCAGCGCGTTGACCCCGAGGAGCGCGGCGGCGGCATCCGCGGACCCACCCCCGAGCCCCGCCTGAACCGGAATTCGCTTTCGGAGAAGACAATGTATCCCGATCGGATGCCGGGTCGCCTCCAGCACGAGGCGCATGGCCCGGACCACGAGGTTGTCCTTCTCCGGGCCCAGGTCCATCCTCCCCTCCACGGCCAGGGTGATGTCGCCGGGCTTCCGGGGTTCCAGCACCAGCTCATCCGCCAGCGAGATCCGCGCGAAAAGGGTCTCGATGCCGTGATATCCGTCCGTCTCCCGCGACAGCACGCGGAGGAGGAGATTGATCTTGGCGTGGGCGAGGAGGGTGATCGGTTCGGTCATGGTCCACTCCGCCGCAGGTCACCGAGCCCGATGGAGGTGCGGGTCACGGACCAGAGTCCGAGCAGGGTGATCGGGAGAAATGTCAGGACGTGATAGGTGGCGGCGTAGGCGAAGGCGAGGTCCGCGGGGACGGCGTAGAGGGCCAGGGCAAGAATCACGGCGCCCTCGAACAGCCCGACATACCCGGGGCTCGACGGAACCGCGATTCCGAAAGCCAGCACGCTCTGCAGCACCAGGGCCCCCGCCAGACCCACGGAAAGCCCGAAGGCCTGGAAGGCGACGTAGAAGGACAGTGCGTTGACCCCCCAGAGGACACCGGACCAGACCAGAGCCGCGGCCAACCGGCGGGGAGACCCGAGCGCCCCGAACCCCGTGGCCACCGAGTGCACCAGCCCGGCCAGTCGCTCGGCCACCGCCGGTACCGGCATGAGGCGGCGGATGAGGCCTTCGGCTTTCCGGGGAAAGAGCACCACGGCCAGGGCGCCCCCCAGGGCCACGACGCTGAGAAGGCCGATTCGGCTCACCAGGCTCGTGACGCGCAGGCTCCCGATCGTGGTGTCCGCGGGAATGCCCGACAGGAAGAGCCCCAGCGGAAGAAGGCCCAGGAGGGTGAGCCCGTCGAGCACCCGCTCCACGGCGATGGACGACAGGGCGCCGCTGAACGGGACCGGGGCCAGCCGGCCAATGGCGTAGGCACGGAGGAGCTCACCGGCGCGGAACGGGAAGAGGTTGTTGGCCATGAAGCCCATCGCCACGGCGTGCCACGCCGGCCCCGGCGGGATCGGGACCCCGTCGACCGTGTGGAGGAGCGCCCGCCACCGCACCACGCGGAGGGGGAACGCGAGCGTCGCCAGAACAACCGTCAGGACGAGCGGCAGGGCCCGGGCACTCCGGGCATGCTGCCACGCCGCCTCGATGTCGATCGCGCGCAGGGCCAGGGCGAGGAGCCCCAGGGAAACAAGGATGCCGATGCCGGCCCCGATGGCACTGCGACGCAGACGGGGAGCGGGCGCGCCCGAGTCCTCAGTGAGCAACGTCAAGTGCCAGCGGGAGGAGGTCCAGGCACTCGTCGACCAGAGAGGAGAGGACCTCCGGATCCGGGGACGGAGTGCGAAGGGTTCTCAGCGTCGTTTGGATTTCCCGGAGGCGGGCTGCCGCGGCCATTCCCCGATAGAGCAGATCCTCGATGGGCACCACACCCTCGTCCCGATGGAGCAGTTCCTCGATGAGAACGATGCCCTCATCCTCCCGCGGGGAGTGATCCGCCGGGACCACCGGAGCCTCGGAGTTGCCGGGCGTCGTCACCAGATCCAGGCCATGCCGGAGTCGGTGCAGGGTGGCGAAACTGACTTCGAAGGACGTCCGTGCCGTGGGATCCTCAGGGAGAAGGAGGGTGGCGATGGGGACGATGTCCGGTTCTTCCCCCTGCGGGAGGGTGGCTTCGCTCTTCTCGGCTGTCAGGGGCGCGACAGCCGCAGTCCGGGGAGCCGATGCGGGGATCTCCGGAGGCCCCGGGGGGAGCTCGGCCGTCCCTCCCGGAAGGAGGGTAACGGCCAGGGCAAGATCCCGTTCCACGTCCTCGGTCGTCGTGGAGGTGGCGGCGGTCAGGGGTTGCGACAGGGCGAGGAGCGCGCTCGCAAATCCCTCGGGGTCGGCGAGGGCGCCCCCCCGCCGGATGGCCCGGGCAATCTCGCGAATGGCAGGTCCCGCCGGGGCTCGATCGGCGATCGTGCGGAGAGAGCGGAGCATTGCGGCGAGTGACTGGACGTGAAACGGGAGGACGGCCCGATCCGGGGTGCGGAACTGGGAAGCCAGGTGCCGCAACCGGTCTCCCAGACTCACCAGGTCGACCGGATCGGGAGGTGGTAGCGGGGCGTCCCCCTCCCCGCTCGCCTTCGGGGGGACCGGGTCGAGGAGCAATTGCTCCACCGGCACCACATCGCGTTCTTCCGCAAAGGCGGCGCAGACAAGTGCGCCCAGCCGAGCCACATCGGCGGGGAGAGCCTCTCCCGGTGGTCCCTCGGCGCCGCGCAGCAGCCCGAGAGTCGCGGTGGTGAGGATCGGTCCCAGATCGGGGGGGGGGGGATAGCCCCTCAGCAGGTCCCCCAGGAGTGACTCCAGGCTTTCGAGCACGAGGGTGAGGGCGTGGAAATGACCGGGCAGGGCAAGGCCACGGAGCGCATGCATGCGGTCGAGAACTCGGAGCAGGGCCTCCGGGCCGGGTCGTGCCGCCGTGGCGAGGAGGTCCTCGGTGGCACGCGCGATCCGGGCCGCCTCCCGCATGACGAAAGTGCGCACGCCCTCGGGTGTGGACTCCAAGGGAGGTACCGGAGAGGATCGGACGGGGGAGGTCGTGTCCGAGGTTCCCAGAAGCTCCTCCAGGACCTGGGCCAAGCCTGACACTTCTTTCCGTTCCTCCTCTCCCCACGCCGAAGCTCGGCTCACCAGGCTGTCGAGGCGGCTTCGCGCCTCGCGCACGTCCGTGATGATCGGTTCCCCCCAGGAGAGTCCGCCTCCCTGAAGGGCCTTGGCCGCGTTCTCGAATGCGGTGGTGGCCCGGATCAGCCCGGGAGGGCCGGCCATCAGCGTCGCGCCCCGGAGGGCACGGGCCAGGCGCACAAGTTCGTCCGGGGAGGAGAGGACGTTCGTCGCCAGGAGGGGGGTCATCCTGGCGAGATACTCTCCGGCCTCCCGGACAAAGAACTCAGCGCGATCCGGGCTGATGGGCATGCGATCTCGCGGGGAGAGCGGAGGGGTGAGGACCAGGGAGCATCCCGAAACGGCGAAGTGTAGGATGGTGGGATGCGCGGGTCAACACGACGGCTGGGCGCGACGGATGAGGTCTCGCATCTCGCGGACGGCCTGATGCATTCCACAGGTGATCGCTCGGGCGACGATGCTGTGCCCGATGTTGAGTTCCTCGATGTCGCCGAGCGCAGCCACAAGGCCCGTGTTCTGATAGTCCAGCCCGTGGCCGGCGTGAACGGCCAGACCCCGTTCCCGTGCGTGGCGGGCGGCGCGTGCCAGGGTGGCAAGGGCGGTGGGACTCCGCTGCCAGGTGTGGCTGAAGTCTCCCGTGTGGAGCTCCACGGCGCTCACCCCCAGCGTGGCTGCGGCGTCGATGGTCGCCACATCGGGATCGATGAAGAGGCTGGTGCGAATGCCGGCCCGGGTCAAGACCTCGACGGCGTGGGTGAGTGCCGTGACGTTCCGCCCCAGGTCGAGGCCCCCCTCGGTGGTCAGCTCCTCGCGCCGCTCGGGCACCAGGGTGGCCTGGAAGGGGCGCAGGGTGGCCACCCGCGTCACGATCTCCGGAACCGCGGCGAGCTCCACGTTCAACACGGTGCCGAGGGCGTGGGCCAGGGCGGGGAGATCGGCATCCTGGATGTGGCGGCGATCCTCCCGGAGGTGGACGGTGATGCCGTCGGCCCCGGCTGCCTCGCATGCCAGTGCGGCGGCGACGACGTCGGGCTCGGTGGCCCGGCGGGCCTGACGAAGCGTGGCGACATGATCCACGTTCACATAGAGGCGCATGGCTGGATTGCTCCCATCTGTTCGGTCGGTTACTTTCGCTCATTACTCGCCGGAGGGCCGAAATGCGATCTGTCTGTGTTATGCTCTCGATCCTGACGCTGGGCTGCGGAGGGGGAAGAGTGTCTCCTTCCGCTCCCCCGCCTGAACAATCCGCCACCTCCGTCGTGATGGAGTTTATGCAGGCCGTCGCAGACAGCAACCTCACCCGCATGGCGGAACTCTGGGGCACCGCCCGCGGCTCGGCGGCCTCGACGAGGAATCCACCCGATTATCAACGCCGGATCTTCGTCATGCACTCTTTTCTGAAGAATGGCGGCCACCGGGTGGTGTCCGAGACCACGGAGCAGGGTCGGGTCGCCGTCATGGTGGAGTTGGCACGGCCGGGGTGTGTCCGGAACGTGCCAATCGGACTGGTCCGAGGGCCGGGGGGAGGGCTCCTGATCAACACCATTGATCTCGATGCGGCGGGCAACCCCGTCAAGCCCTGCGGTGTGAACCCCCGGCCGGGGAATCCAACGGTTCCGAATCCTCCCGGGCGTTGATGACGTTTACTCGGTAAGCTCCAGGAGGATTCCGGCGGTTGCCTTCGGGTGAACGAACGCGATACGGCGTCCACCGGCCCCCTGGCGCGGCGTGTCATCGATCAACTGGTACCCGGCGCCCCGGCAGGCGTCGAGGGCCTGGTCCAGATCGGGAACGCGATAGCAGATGTGGTGGATTCCCGGGCCCCGCCGGGCCAGGAATCGGGCGATCGGTCCCTCGGGGTCCACGGGTTCGAGGAGTTCGACCTCGGAATCGCCAAAGGGAAGGGACACGATCCGGGCTCCATCGGCCTCCTCGGGGGCAGGGGGAGTGATGCCGAGGATGTCGCGGTAGAAGCGCAGGGCGGCGTCCACGTTCGGAACGGCAATGCCGACGTGGGCGAGATGGGCGGGCGGGGGCATGGTCATGTTCTCCAGAGTCACGGGCCTGGTCGCGAATACGTCGCGGCGGGCGAAACCTAATCACGATGCGGGGTGCCGGCCCCGCGCAGGGAGCGTAGCGCAATGGCAGAGACAAAGGCCACCGTGGTCGTCACCGACGACACGTGGACGGCGATGGTGGAACAACAGAAGGGACTCGTGGTGGTGGACTTCTGGGCCGAATGGTGCGGACCATGCCGCGCAATCGCCCCGGCCCTCGAGGAACTGGCCACCGCGTACGCCGGGAAGGTGAGCATCGCCAAACTCGACGTCGACGGGAATCAGCGGACCGCGATGCGGTACAATGTCCGGTCCATTCCCACGCTGCTCTTCTTCAGCGAGGGGAAGCACGTGGACACCGTGGTCGGCGGCGTCCCGAAGCAGGTGATCGAGGGGAAGATCAAGCAGCACCTTCCGCAGTAACCCACAGGTCCGGGGAGGCCCAGGTGGGCTTCCCCCGACCCCTCCCCTCCGGAGAGATTCCCTGGTGGCCACCGGTACCCTCTATGTCGTTGCCACTCCGCTGGGCCATCTTGGGGATCTGACCCGCCGTGCGGCGGACATCCTCACCCAGGTTCCCGTGGTGGCCGCCGAGGACACGCGCCGCACCCGTCCCCTCCTGTCCACCCTCGGGGCTCGGCCGGTGTTGGTGAGTTACCACGCCCACTCGGGAGAGGCGCGAGCCGAGGCGATCGTGGACCACCTGGCCGCCGGCCGGGATGTGGCCCTGGTCACCGACGCCGGCACTCCCGGCTTGAGCGATCCCGGGGCGAACCTCGTGGACCGCGTGCGAGAGTGGGGAGCGCCGGTCGTCCCCATTCCGGGACCGTCCGCGGTGACGACCGCCCTGTCAGTGGCGGGGTTTCCGGCCGACCGCTTCCTCTTCGCCGGGTTCCTGCCCCGGCGGGGGGGGGAGCGCCGGGCGATGCTGCAGCGACTTGCCACGGAGCCCTGGACCGCTGTTCTCTTCGAGGCGGCGAATCGCCTCGTGACCCTGCTCGAGGAACTGGCGTCCCTGGGGCCGGCCGAGCGCCAGGCGGTGGTGTGCCGCGAGATGACCAAGGTGCATGAGGAGTTCCGCGGAGGCACCCTCGCCGAACTGGCCCGGCACTATCGGCAGACGCCTCCCCGGGGGGAAGTCACCGTCGTGCTTCAGGGGGTGGAGCCGGTTCCCGACGAGGTCGACGTGGGGGATGTCCGTCGACGGATTTCCGCGCTGATGGCCGAGGGACACGCGGCGGGTGTGGTGGCCCGGAGGGTGGCGGCGGAAACCGGTGTCCCCCGCAATGAGGTCTACCGTCTGATCCTGGATCTGTCATGACCACTGCCCGTGCCGTCACGGTGAGCCTTCTGCTCTGCACCGCCCCTGCGGCGGTCGCGGCCCAGGGGAGCGCTGCGGTGATCGGTCGCCTGCAGTATGAGGGGGGGGGAGACTGGTACGCCAATCCCTCCAGTCTTCCCAACCTGCTCCAGGCGGTGGCGACGCGCACCCTGCTTCCCGTGGCCCCTCGGGAGCAGGTGGTCACGCTGCACGAGGCGGGGCTCTGGGACGTGGCCTATCTGTACATGACCGGACACGGAAACGTCCGGTGGACGCCGAGCGACCGGGACACCCTGCGGCGGTGGCTCGAGCGAGGGGGCTTCCTCCATGTCGACGACAACTACGGCATGGACGAATCGATCCGGCGGGAACTGGCCCTGCTCTTTCCCGAGAGACCCCTGGTCGACGTTCCCCTCGACCACCCGGTCTACCGCGTGGTGTATGACTTCCCACAGGGCGTTCCGAAGATTCACGAACACGACGGGAAACCCGCGCAGGGTCTGGGAATCTTTCTCGGGGAGCGGCTCGTCGTGTTCTACTCGTACGAAACGGATCTGGGAGACGGGTGGGAGGATCCCGACGTCCATGACGATCCGCCCGCCGCACGGGAAGCCGCTCTTCGCATGGGAGTCAATCTGGTGATGTACGCGGTCGGGAGCAGCCGATGATGAGTGCCACCGGCGCCGCCCTCGACCGGGTGGCCCATCCCCTGCGCTGGCGGAATCGCCTCGCCTGGGGGGCGGCCGGCGTGGGAGGGGCCGCCCTGGTGGCGGGCGGGCTGTCCTGGTTGGTGCGGATGGACGTCCTGGTCTCTCCGGCCTGGGTTCTCTGGGCCTGGATCCTGGGCCTCGCCGGGGTGGGGGGGGGGCTCTGGCGGGCCTGGAGACAGGAGCGGGACCTCCGTGTCCGGCCCCTGGCCACCTGGTTGGAGCAGAACGGCCCCTGGCGCCGCGGTGTCCTGGTGTCACTTCTCGACATTCCCGGGAGAGGAACCAGCCCCGGACTGCTCGTGGCGGCGGACCAGACCCACGCCCGTGCCGTGACCGAGGCGGGGCCCGGCGCCCTGGGAGCGCTCCACCGAGCCGCGGGACGCCGGGCCGGGCTCATGCTCCTGGTGCTGGTCGGAGGGATGGGAACCCTTCTCTCCGCCAACCCGGCCCGGGGGGCTGTGGCGCTCCTTTGGCACCCCCTGCGGGCTCTCGATTTGCTCCGGGCCCCCGTGCGACTCGCCGCCGAGCGGACCGAGGTGGATCGGGGCGACACGGTGACCGTGTCGGTGGACGCCCCGGGACGTCGGGATGTGCTGCTCTGGACCCGGGAGCCAGGCGTGGCGTGGGCGGCCCGGCTTGTGACGCTCGACACCGCGGGTCGGGCGACCGTTCCCGTGGGGCCCCTGCACACCGATCTTCTGATCCGCGCCAGCGGGGGCGGGCGATCCTCCGACACCGTGCGCATCCATGTGCGGGTACCCGCCTTCCTGGGCCGGGTCGACCTCACGGCCGAGTACCCCGCCTATCTCGGAATGCCCTCTGAACCGCTGCCCGTGTCGGGGGACACCCTGCTCCTGCCGGCGGGAACCACCCTCCGGACCACCGGCGAGACGACGACTCCCCTGCAGTCCGGCTCCTGGATCGGACCGGACGGCCCCGTCGACCTCATCGTGGACGGCCCCCGGTTCTCCGGCCGCGTCGACCCCGTGCGGAATGGCGTGTTCCGGCTCGAGCTGCGTACCGTGGACGGACAACAGGTGGCCGGCAGCCAAGTGGAAATTCCGGTCCGGATGGTTCCCGACAGCGCCCCGGCCGTGGAGATCCCCTCGCCGGGAGTGGACACGCTCCTGGCGGTGGATCCCACCGTGGCCCTGGTGGTCGACGCCCGGGATGATCACGGGCTGAGGGCCCTCGGACTCGAGGTGTCGCGCCGAAGCCCCGGGCGCCCGGACTCCCTCCTGCGCATCCCCCTCTCCCTCCCTCCCGGAGGCGCGGATCGGGCGATACTCCCCGCCCGCCTCGTGCTCGAGCACCTCGATGCCCGACCGGGGGACACGGTGCGCTACCGGGCCTGGGCCACCGACAACGCACCGGGGGGGCAACGGGGGACGTCGCGGGAATATCTCCTGCTCGTGCCCACCGCCCGAGACGAGAGGGCGTCCCAACGAGAGGAAACCAGTGAAGCGCAACGGACTCTCGACTCCCTGGTGTCCGAGAGCCGCGCCCTGGAACGCCAGGCCGAGGACCTCGCCCGGTCCCAATCGCGCATGGCCCCCGATGGCGGGAGACCCGACGGCCAGAACCGTCCTCTCTCCTTCGACGAGGCCCGGCGGGCGGAAGCCGTGGCCCAGGGCGAGGAACAGCTGATTGCGGAGGCCGAGAAGCTGGAACAGAGCCTGAAGAAGCTGGCCGAGGCCGCCGAACAGGGAGGAGCCACCGACTCGGCCTTCGCCCGCCGACTGGCCGAGGTGCGGGAGGAATTGAGGCGGGCGCTCAATCCCGAGCTGCGGAAGACGCTGGAGGCCCTGCAGAAGGCGATCGAGAACCTGGACGCGGAACGGACCCGCCAGGCGGTGGAACAGCTCGCCGAGGCCCAGAAGGAACTGCGGGAGGCCTTGGAACGAAGCCGGGAGCTCTTTCGGCGTGCCGCGCTGGAGGGAGAACTGGGGGGACTGGAGCAGGAGGCCAAGGAGGTGGCGGAGGCCCAGAAGGCCCTGGCTACGCGGCTGGCGGCGGGGGACACCACCGCCACAGGGGCTCAGGAGGAGCTGGCGGAGCGCACCGACTCGCTGGCCACCGGCCTCGACAAGGCGTCCGACGCCATGACGGGGGACTCCGCCTCCGCGGCGATGCAGGCCGGGGCGGAGCGGACGCGGGAGGCGGCCGAGGCGATGCGCCAGGCGTCCCAGGCCGCGCGCCAGGGGAAGAAGGCGGAGGCGGGGCAGGCGGGGGAGGAGGCCGCGGGGGCGATGCAGGAGGTGCAACAGGCCGTTGAAGAGCAGCGCGAGGCCCAGCAGGAGGAGTGGCGGGCCGAAGTGGTCCAGGCGCTCGATCGTGCCCTGGCGGAGACCAGTCGACTGGCGAAGCGCCAGCTTCAGGTCGCCGCCGACCTCCAGCGCGCGGGCCCCGTCGACAATGTCCTCCGCGACCAGGCCTCCGTGGAGGAGGGGGTACGACAACTGGTGGAACAGATGAAAACGGCGGCAGGGCAGAACGCTCTGGTCTCACCCCGCATCGGGACCACGTTGGCCGCGGCCGGCCAGCAGATGGGACGGGCCCGGGGGGCCCTCAGCACGGCCAGTCCCAATGTGCGGGAGGCCGGAGCCCGGGCTGGCGACGCGATCGATGCACTCAACGCGGCCGCCTACCAGATGTTGCGATCCCGGGGCGACGTGTCGGGATCCTCCTCCGGCTCGGGGTTGGCCGAAGCCCTGGAGCGCATGGCCCAGATGGCACAACAGCAGGGTGCGCTGAGCCAGCAGGCCGGCGGGCTGCTGCCCATGGCGGGCCAGGGCGCTCTGGAACAGCAGTTGCGGCAGATGGCCGCGGAGCAGCGGGCCGTGTCGCAGGAACTGGAGCGCGTGAGGGCGATGGGGGAGCTTCCCGGAGCGGGGGAGTTGGCCGCGGAGGCGGAGGATCTCGCCCGACGGTTGGAGGCGGGGCGCCTGGATGCGGAGACGGTGGCTCGGCAGGAACGGCTCTTCCAGCGGATGCTTGACGCGGGGCGGACGCTCCAGGGTGAGGAGAAGGATGAGAAAAAAGAGCGTGAGAGCCGGTCGGCCGGGGAGGATCCTCCCCGGCTCCCGCCCGATCTCGATCGCCGGGTCCGGGAGCTGGGGTGGCGGTGGCCGAGTTGGGAGGAATTGATGAAGTACAGTCCCGAGGAACGGAAGCTGGTCGCGGACTATTTCCGGCGCCTGTCCGGTGGACGGCGCGCTCCGTGAGTCGGGGACGCGAACTTCGGGGGTGGTTGGCGATCGTGGCCCTGATCCTGCCGGGTCCGATCACCGCGCAACAGGCTGCCATGAACCGGGCCTTCGACTTCGAGCGCAAGGGTGAGTTCGCCAGCGCGGCGGCGCTCTACCAGGAACTGCTGTCCGCGCGTCCGACCGATGTGGCCGCCCTTCTCGGGCTCGAGCGGTCCCTCCAGCCCCTGAATCGCCTGGCCGAACTCGCCGCGCCGGTGGCGGCCGCGCTCACCGCCGATCCCGCCGCGATCCCGGTGTATGGGATCGCCGTTCGGCTCTGGGGGGCCCGGGGGGACGCCGACTCGGTCCGCCGTTACGTGGAACTCTGGGCCGCGCGCGAACCGAACAGTGAGGCCCCCTGGCAGGAGTGGGGGATGACGGCTCTGCAGGCGAGGGACCGGGATCAGGCGCGCACCGCCTACCGGGCTGGCCGGGTGGCGCTGGGGGATTCGACGGCGCTGGCCGGGGAACTGGCGCAACTGGCCACTCTGGAGGGCGATTACAAGCGGGCGGTGGCCGAGTGGGTGTTGGCGGTTTCGTCGGTCCCCGGGTATCGGACCTCCGCCGTGGCGGTGCTGGGGCAGGTCCCCGAGGCTCGCCGTTCGGAGGTCCTTCGCGAATTCGCCGGTCACGACGGCGTCGTGGCACGTCGCATCGTCGCGTCGTTGATGGTCCGGTGGGGCACCCCGGTGGAGGGAGTGCGTCATCTGCTGGCGGGGGTGCCCGAGGGCCCGGGGGGCGTGGCCCTGCTGCAGGAGTTGCTGGACGACTTGCGCGGGCAGGCCGGGAGCGGGGCCCGCACGGCCCGGGGTATCCTGCTGGAGTCGCTGGCATCCCGGGCTGGCGGGGCGGAAGCGTCCCGCCTCTACCTGGAGGCGGCGCAGTCCTATGCCGACGGGGGGGATCAGCCCGCGGCCCGGCGGATGCTCGCCCGCCTCGCCACGACGGCCGGAGCGTCCCCCTCGATGGCCGCGAGTGCGGCCTCCACCTTGGTGGGCGTGCTGATCGGGGAGGGACGGATGGAGGAGGCGGCCCAGCGGCTCGCCGAGGTGCAGGGAAGCGTGAGTCCGGAGGAGAGAGACCGCCTGCGGCTCCGCCTCGCCGAGGGGTGGGTGCGCGCCGGAAGCCTGGCACGGGCGGAGGGAGCACTCGGGGCCGATTCAACGGTGGAAGCCCTCGCGTTGCGGGGACGCATTCGTCTCTATCGGGGAGATCTCTCCGGCGCCCGGGAGGATCTTGCGGCCGCGGGACCGTTTGCGGGAACGCGGGAAGGGGCCACGGACCGGAGCGCCCTCCTGGCCCTGTTGCAGACCATCGACAACGACTCCCTTCCCGCGCTCGGCACGGCACTGTACCAGCTCGACCGGGGCGACAGTGCCGCCGCGGCCCCGGCACTCGCCGCCGTGGGGAGCCGGCTCCCCCTGGGGGAGGGAGGAGGGGAGGTGCTCCTCCTCGCGGCCCGGGTGGCACCGAGCACGGGTATCACCGACCCCATGGCCTCCCCCGAGGACCTGCTCCAGGCCGTGATGGCCGGGGCCGCGCCCGGGGCCGCCGCGCAGGCCGCGCTCGATCTCGCAACCCGATTCCGGCGGAGCGGCCGCGAGGCCGATGCCCTGCAGACCCTGGAACACCTTATTCTCACCTGGCCGGGGAGTGCCATTGCTCCCGAGGCTCGCCGACTCCTGGACCGCTGGAAGGGAGGCATTCCCGGCCGATGAAGCGACGGACATTTCTGGCCGCCGGCCTGGCCACGGGCATGGTGGGACTCGGGGACCTGCGCGGGGAGTTCTGGCGCGCATCCGCCTCGCCCTGGCTGCTCGTCCCCATGGACGATACTCAGAGCGACCACCTGAAGGCGTATGGTGTCACTTTTCGCGTGCTGCAGCGGGGAGGCAAGGCGGAGTGGTTCCTGAATTATCGAGGCGGCTCCTTCCTTCTGCCCGCCGACACCCTGACCGGACGGGATGCCGTGCTGTCCGGGGTGTCGTCCGAGCCGGTGGACGAGGGACGGCTCCTCCAGATCCGGGCCGAGATCCAGCAATCCAACATGGACGCGATTCCTCTCGAGCAGCCTCCACGCGTGGCGGTCTATGCCCCGCCCAATGCGGCCCCCTGGGACGATGCCGTCACCATGGCCCTGCAATACGCCGGGATCGAGTTCGCCAAGGTGTGGGATCCCGAGGTCGTCCGCGGAGGGTTGAGCGACTTCGACTGGCTTCACCTCCACCATGAGGACTTCACCGGGCAGTACTCGAAATTCTTCATCAACTACGCGGGGGCTCCCTGGCTGGTGGAGATGGTGGACCGGAACCGGCGGACCGCCGCCGAACTCGGCTTTCCTCATGTGCCGGCGGCGAAGCGGGCCGTGGCCCAGGGGATTCGATCCCATGTGGAACGCGGCGGATTTCTCTTCGCCATGTGCACCGCCACCGAGACTCTCGATCTGGCGCTGGCGAGCGAGAACACCGACATCGCCGCCAGCTTCGCCGACAACACGCCGATGGATCCGGCCGCATCCGCCCGGATGCGGTGGGATCGTGGCCTGGCGTTCCAGGGGGCCCGGCTCGAGCTGAGTCCCTCCACGGCGGTTTTTTCGGACATCGACGGCCATCAGGTCAATGCCGCCTCCGGCCGGCAGCCCCTCGGCAGCTTCCGCCTCTTCGATTTCTCGGCCAAGATCGATCCCGTGGCGGCCATGCTGGTGCAGAATCATCGGGACGTTATCCCCGATTTTTACGGCCTGACCACCTCTTTCACCCGGCGCACGCTGAAACCCGGTGTCATCGTGCTGGGCGAGGAGCCGGGTACCGACTGGGCCAAGTACATCCACGGCACCCGAGGGGAGGGCACCTGGACCTTCCTCGGCGGGCACGATCCCGAAGACCCCCAGCATCAGATCGGCGACGCCCCGACGGACCTGAGCATGCACCCCCACTCGCCCGGATACCGCCTGATCCTCAACAACGTCCTCTTCCCGGCCGCCAAGAAGCGGGAATTGAAGACCTGACCCGTGTCGATCGAGAGGATCGCTCCGGATCTGCGCCGGACCATGGCGGGGGAGATCGCGCGGGCCGGCGGTCGGGAGGTGTGCTTCGTGGCCTCGGTCGGACCGGACGGTCGGCTCACCGAGGGCCGGGTGGTGGCCCGGGGGACGGCCGCCTCGGTCCTGGCCCTTCCCGGCATCGCCCGGCGCGGGGAGATCCTGGTGCACAATCATCCGGGTGGCCGCCTCGATCCCTCTCCCGCGGACCTGGCCGTGGCGAGTCGGCTTCACGACGGCGGAGTGGGCTTCGCCATCGTGAACAACGCGGTGGACCAGCTGTACGTCGTGGTAGAGGTGCCGCGCCAGATTCCCGAGACCCGGCTCGATCCCTTCGACATCATCGCCCGCCTTGGCGCCGAAGGGCCGGTGGCCCGGAGACTCGGTTTCCACGAGGACCGCCAGAGCCAGCGCGACATGGCCGCCCACATCACCGACGCGTACAACGACGGGGGGATCGTCCTGCTGGAGGCGGGCACGGGGGTGGGCAAGTCCTTCGCCTACCTGGTGCCGGCCCTCGCCTGGGCCCGGGCCAACCGGGAGCGCACCGTCGTCAGCACCAACACGATCAACCTGCAGGAACAGCTGGTGGGGAAGGACCTGCCGCTCCTCCGGGATGCGCTGGGTGACGCCGATCACACCCCGACCTTCGCGCTGCTCAAGGGGTGGAGGAACTATCTCTGTCTGGCCCGCCTCGACCAGGCCGTGACGGTGCAGCGCTCGCTCCTCGAACCGGAGAAGGTGGAGGAGGTGCTGGCCCTGGCCGCCTGGGCCGCCCGCAGCAACGACGGGACCCTGGGCGATCTGCCCACCCCCCCCTCGGGCGAGGTGTGGGACGAGGTGAGCGCGGAGTCGGATCTCTGCCCGCGCATGACCTGCACCCACTTCGATCGCTGTTTCCTGTTCCGCGCCCGCCGCCGCGCCGCCGATGCCGACGTGGTGGTGGTGAACCACCACCTGCTCGCGGCGGATCTCGCGGTGCGCGCCGCCCAGGACAACTGGGAGGAGGCCGCGGTACTCCCCCCCTACCAACGGTTGATTCTCGATGAGGCCCATCATCTCGAGGACGTGGCGGCCTCCCATCTCGGGGCCCGGGTCACGAGCGCGGGGCTGCAGCGCCTGTTGGCCCGGTTCGACCGCAACGGGCGCGGGCTCCTGCCCGCCCTGGCCCAGGAGGTGATGCTCGGCAAGGACACCGCCGGCCGAAGCGGCCTCGACGTCATTCACGAGGACATGATGCCGGCCCTGGGACTCGTCCGCAGCACCGGCGAGGCGATCTTCCGCCGGCTGCACGATCTGCTCGAGAGTGGCGGGGGCCCCCGCCGGGTGGATGCCGACTTCGAACGCGAGCCGATCTGGAGTGAGGGACTGGGGGATGACATTCAGACCCTCACGGGGTCACTCAGCCGGATGCGGGCCGCCGCGGAGGTGATCACCGATCGCCTGTCCCACGCCGAGTCGACCGATCGCCGCGCCAGCCTCCTGGCCGAGGTGCGCGCCGTGGTCCGGCGCCTGGAGGCCTCCGCCGATGCGATCACGAAAACGCTGCGCCCCGCCGCGAACGAGGAACCGACCGTCCGCTGGATCGAACGGGCCGGCGCCCGGGGGCAGGCGGTCGGATTGCATGCGGTCCCGCTCGATCTGGCTCCGGTCCTGCGCGAGCTCCTCTTCGACCGGGTGCGGACCGTGACCCTGACCAGCGCCACCCTCGCGGCCGGCGGCGATTTCACCTTTCTGGAGTCGCGGATCGGGTTGCACACCACGCCGAGCCCGGTGACCGTCCGGGAGATCCTCCCCTCCCCCTTCGACTATCCCAACCAGTGCCTGTTCGGGATTCCCTCGGACATCCCCGATCCGCGAGAGGATGAGGCGGGGCACGACGCGGCGATCGTTCAGGTGGTCCGGGACCTGGCCGCCGCGAGCGACGGCGGGCTGTTTGTGCTCTTCACCAGCCATGCGGCGCTCCGCCGCGCGGCGCGCGCCTTGCGCGGGGCAACGGGCATGGTCTGGCCCCTCCTGGTTCAGGGCGAGGGCCAGCGGGACCAGCTCCTTCGCCGATTCCGGGAGAGCGGGCATGCCGTGCTCCTGGGCACCGATTCGTTCTGGGAAGGCGTCGACGTCCCGGGTCGCGCCCTCCGGGGGCTGGTGCTCACCAAACTTCCCTTCAAGGTGCCGAGCGAGCCGATGACCGCGGCCCGCCTGGAGCGCCTGGCCGAGCAGGGGGAGGATGGATTCTTCGGCTACCTGCTGCCGCATGCCGCGCTCAAGCTGAAGCAGGGATTCGGACGGCTGATCCGCAGCACCCGGGACGTCGGCGTGGTGCTGCTCCTTGACTCCCGGGTTCTCAATCGCCGCTACGGCCCCCTCCTCCTCGACGGCCTTCCCCGGGCCACCCGGTTGTCCGGCACCTGGCCGACGATTCGAACCGCCTGCGAGGACTTCTTTGCGCGGCATGGAGTGGGCGCTCTTCGCTGATCCGCCGTCCGGTCCCGCTATTATTCCTCACCTGTACCTCCTGCGCACCCCCGACGAGGAGTCCCATGGGACCGCTGTACCAGAGGCCGTCGAAAATCGTCTGTGTCGGACGGAACTACCGGGAACATGCGCGGGAACTCGGAAACGAAGTGCCCTCGACACCGATGCTGTTCCTCAAGCCTCCGAGCGCCCTCATCGGCCCCGGTGATCCGATTATGCTCCCGGCGGCCTCGAGCCGGGTGGAGTATGAGGCGGAGATCGCTGTGGCCATCGGGCGGACCCTCCGGCGTGCCACCGAGCCGGAAGCCGAGGCGGGGATCGGCGGATTCCTCTGTGCCAATGACGTGACCGCGCGGGACCTCCAGAGAGCGGAATCGCAGTGGGGCCGTGCCAAGGGGTTCGACACCTTTTGTCCGGTCGGACCGGCGGTGGCAACAGGACTCTCCTGGCGGGACCTGATCGTGATCTGCCGGGTGAACGGCGAGGAGCGGCAACGGGCCCCCGCGACCGATATGGTGTTTTCCATCCCTTTCCTTCTCTCCTGGGTGAGCGCGATCATGACCCTCGAACCAGGGGACCTGCTTCTGACGGGAACGCCCGCCGGCACCGCACCACTCGCGGTGGGTGATGTGGTGGAGGTGGAGATTCCCGGTGTGGGCGTCCTCCGGAACCCCGTGATCGGAGTGGAAGCATGACACCCAGCGATCGCCTCAGGCAGCTTCCCGGGTATCCCCTGGCGGACGTCCCGGCCCTCACGCGCCGGCTCCGGGCCGACGGAGTGGATCTGATCGATCTCGGAGCGGGAGACAACGACACGCCTCCTCCGCCGCCGGTAGTGGAGGCCTTGCGGGAGGCGGTGCTCGACCCCGCCCGGAGCAAGTACGGATTCCAGCTCGGTCTCCGCGAATTTCGGGAGGCGATCGGCCGCTTCATGGCACGGCGCTTCCAGGTGACGGTGGATCCCGTCTCCGAGGTGGCCCTCCTTCTCGGCAGCAAGGAGGGGATCGCGCATCTCCCCCTCGCCGTTCTGAACCCGGGCGACGTGGCAATCATTCCCGAACCGGGGTACCAGGCCTATCTGGGGGGAACGCTCCTGGCCGGCGGGGAACCGTTCCGGGTGCCGCTTCGGCGGGAGGACGACTATCTGGTTCACCTTGACCGCCTTCCCCCGGATGTGCTGGCCCGAACCCGCCTGGTCTTCCTGAACTATCCGAACAATCCCACGGCGGCCGTGGCTCCGCGGGACTACCTGGAGCGGACCGTCGCCCTCTGCCGGGACCACGGCATCGTCCTGGCGTACGACAACGCCTATTGCGAGCTGACCTTCGACGGATATGTGGCTCCCTCGATCCTGGAGATCCCCGGGGCCCGCGATGTGGCGATCGAGTTCTTCTCCCTCTCCAAGTCCTACTCGATGACCGGATGGCGTCTCGGCTGGGCCACGGGAAACCGGGAACTGGTGGCCGCATTGACCGCGGTCAAGACCTACGTCGACACCGGGCCATTTCCCGCCCTGCAGGCCGCCGCCGCCGTGGCGCTCGATCGGTCGGAGGAACTGGTGGCCCCGGTGCGGGAAATCCTGCGGCGTCGGCGGGATGCCGCTCTGGCCGCGCTCCGGTCGGACGGGTTCGTTCTCGACACCCCGCGGGCGGCGATGTACCTCTGGGTCCCGCTGCCCGCCGGAGTGGCATCGGAACCTTTTGCGCGCCGGGCCCTTCTGGAGCAGGGGGTGGTGGTCCTCCCGGGGGCGGCATTCGGGCCGGGTGGCGAGGGCTATTTTCGGATAGCTCTGACCGTGGATGGCCCGCGTCTCGCCGACGCGGCCGGTCGGTTGGGGCGGGTCGCGCGCTCGATGGCGGGAGTTGCCCATGGGACGCTGGTCTGACGGGGGACGGGGTGGTCTCCGCGCATCCCGGTGGCCTCGATGGGCCCTCCTGCTCAGTGTCGGTCTGCACGGGCTCCTGCTGCTGGTGCGCATCGAGGGACACCTGCCTCCTCCCGCTCGGAATCGAGAACTCCGGAACGTCCTGCTCCTGCCCCTGCCGAGGGAGAGACGCGAGGTGACCCTGCCACCGATCGGTTCCTCCCCGTCGCGCGGGACGGAAGGGGCCGTCCAGCCCTCACCGCCGCGAGCGGGGGTGGGGCGCTCGGATCGCCTTCCGTTGCCCGCGCTCCGCGCTCCGCGGGTGTCCATCACGGAGCGCGCTCAGGCCACGGGCCGGGCTCCGGTGGCTCCGGATTCGGTGATCGCAACACCGGGGCCCCGCGCGGTGACGGGGGGACTCCGCCCGGCCCGCGGGGAGGGACCGTTGTGGATCGACCCCCTGCCGGTGGCGCCGCGGGACCTGGCCCAGCGGCTCTCGGGGTCCCACGCGGAGCTGGTCGACAGCGCCGTGACGGCCCTCGTGCAGGCCTACCTCGATTCGGTCCTCGCGAATGCCCGTGCCACGGCCCTTCCGGCCTGGACCACGGAGCTCGGGGTGGGCAAGGTCGGCCTCGACCAGCAGTTCCTCTATCTGGGGCCGATCAAGATCCCGACCTTCCTCCTGGCGCTGCTGGACATCCCGGCAGGGCAGTTCGACCTGGTGAACGCCCGCCGATTCAACGCGATGCGGGCTGACCTGGCCTACGCAGCCCGTCGGGCCGTGACCCTCGCCGAGTTCAAGGAGCAGGTCCGGCTCCTCCGTCTGGAACGGGAACGACAGCGGGAATTCGAGAGGAACAGCCGCCTCAACCCGAACGATTCCCTGAGTCGGAGGCCATGAGACTGATCGATCCGGTGGAAACGGTGCTGGTGGTGGTGGGCGCGAGCCTGTCGGCGGAGCTGAAGGACGAGCCGCTGGCCTACCACCTGCGGCAGGTGATCGACACCCGAGGCGGGGGTCATCACTATCGCCGGGCCCTGGTGGTCCAGGACGCCTGGTACATGCAACGGGAGGACTACCACCGGAGTCCGACCATCGCCGTGGGGGGGCCCGGGGCCAACGCGGTGTCCCAGTACTTTGCCGGGATACTTCCCCTGGTGTGGAGCCGCGAGGAGCGCTCCTATCTGCAGGTGGCCTTCGAGGGTCCCTTCCGCCGCGCCACCATCTGGGGAATGAACGCCGAGGCGACGCGCGAGGCTCTCGACGCCTTCATCGACCAGGGGTTGCTCGATCGGTTTCTGGATCAGGCCTGGCGGTTCGACCAGTCCCTGGTGATGTAGCCTCCCCCGCGGATCACGAGGCGAGTGACCTCCGGAGGTGGCGCAGAGACGCATCCCGCCCGATGACCACGAGAAGCTCGTTCACCGGCTCCGAGACCGTGGTTCCGGTGAGAATCGCGCGGATGGGCTGCATGATGTCGCCCAGCTTCACCCGTTTCTCTTCCGCCAGGGCGGTCAGGCGCTCCAACAGAAGCGGCGCCTGCCATTCGGCCTCGGGGATCGACTCCAGGATGTCGAGGGCGCTCTGGACATGCCCGGTCCAGGCGGGGCCGAGCTTTCGGCGCAGGGCCTCGACTTTCTCGTCCGGAATGGCCCGGCCCGGATCGAGCCGGAGGGCCACCCGCTCGGCCAGCTGGAGAGTCGTTCGGGCGCGCCCCTGCACGGCACCAATGAGGGGGAGCAGGTCGCGGGGGCCGGGGTCCACGCCGAGCCGGGCCAGTTCCCGCCGGGTGATCGGCTCGAGGTCCTCGGCGCTCCGCGAGGTCAGATACTGCCCGTTCATCCACTCGAGCTTGGTGGGGTCGAAAACAGCCGCCTTGCGCTGGATTCCCTCGAGGGAGAATCGGGCGATCATCTCCTCCTCGGTGAACAGCTCGGTGTCGTCGCCGCTGGACCAGCCCAGGAGGAGGAGGAAGTTGCGCAAGGCCTCCGGCAGGATGCCCTGGTCCCGGTAGTCTCCCACGGCGGTGGCGCCGTGCCGCTTCGAGAGCTTGCGGCCATCCGTCCCGTGGATCATCGGCACGTGCGCAAAGACCGGGGGGGTGCGTCCCAGGCCCCGGTAAATGGCGATCTGCTTGGGCGTGTTGGAGATGTGGTCGTCGCCCCGGATGACGTGGGTGATGTTCATGGCGATGTCGTCGGACACGACAGCCAGGTTGTAGATGGGAGATCCATCGGTCCGGAGGATCACGAAGTCATCGAGGTCGCCGCCCTGAAAGGAGATCCGTCCGTGAACCGCATCGTCCCAGGCCAGCTCCTCCCGCGGCATGAGGAGACGAACGGTGTACGGCGAACCGGCCGCAACCCTCGTCTCGGCCTGGTCGGCGGGGAGAGTGCGGCAGCGACCGCTGTACCGGAAGGCGTCTCCTCCCTCGGCGGTGGCGGCGGCCCGATCGGCCTCGAGCTGGGCGGGAGTGCAGAAACACCGATAGGCGCGACCCGCCTCGAGCAGGCGCATCGCGTCGGCCCGGTGCTGGTCCCCCTGGGCGCCCTGGAAGGTGGGCCCCTCGTCCCAGGAGATCCCGAGCCAGGTCATGCCGTCCACGATGGCGCGGATGTGCTCCTCGGAACTCCGGTCCCGGTCGGTGTCCTCGATTCGCAGCACCAGGACTCCCCCCATTTTCCGGGCGAAGAGCCAGTTGTACAACGCGGTGCGGGCGCCGCCGACATGAAGATATCCGGTGGGCGAGGGAGCAAAACGGACGCGAATCATGGCGTTTCTGGGTGATGAGGGAGAGGGTGCCGGACCGGGAACACCGCGCAACGCGGCGCCCCGGACCCGGACCTCAAGCGGAGCGGGAGGGATTCGAACCCTCGATAGAGGTTGACCCCCTATGTCGGTTTAGCAAACCGGTGCCTTAAGCCTCTCGGCCACCGCTCCATGCGGGGGGGAAAAGTGTCCGCACCGGGCGTTCGGGGCAACCCTTACCACTCGTGTCGAGTGATTCCTGCCTCCGAGGGGGGGGACGCCGGACCGGGCGGCCCGGATTCTCCAGGATCCCCGATGCGGATTCGCTTGAGAAAGTCCCGGTACGAACTTCCCTCGGTGGCGCCCCTGCGGACCAGAATCCGGACGTTCTGCTTGTTGCGTGTCAGCAACACGATGTTGTCTCGCAGGCGCATTGGTTCCTCACCTCGCTGAATTGATGGTGTAGCAAGAATGCACGTTGTTGCGCCAATTCATCATCCCGTGGTGTTCCACGTTTCCCAGGTCAAACGGCACGCGCCTTCGAACATCCCCTGCGGGTGTCCCGCCGCCCCGATGAGGGCATGGAGCATTTCATGCCGAACCACCATTTCATGATCCTGGAATGCTCCTGCGAGCACGATGTTGCTCCGGTCACCCTCCTTTATCCACATTCCTGCTTTGTTTCCGGCGTCTGTGGAAAATGCTGTAACCCCTGGTACGACAAAGAATTGAATTGTTGATAAATTGCCAGTTCTCCCGGAGCAGGCTTCCGTCTTGGCAAACCATTCGGAATAAGTGCGCGACGGGGTAATCGCCACCGCTCCGAGCGGGAGGCTGTCCGAGGGTGCGGTGGTCGCTCCGCAGGCGCCCGACAGGAGGGGAAGCGCCACGGCCAGGAGAGGTCCGAGTGACCGCGAGGCCGGGCGGGTACTGTTGATCGTTCGATCTGTACAAGAATGCGACAATTGGCCATCCCGGACTGTAGAGGTTTCAGTCAGGTAAGAGCCAGGAACATGCCAGGGGGGAAGCGGGTGGGGGGGCCTGGTAGGGCAAAAAAAACGGAGCGGGTGGGATTCGAACCCACGAGACCCTCGCGGGCCTACCCGATTTCAAGTCGGGCGCAATCGACCGGCCTCTGCCACCGCTCCCGGCATAATCGTAGGGGGGCGCGGGCCGAAACGCCACCGGGTCTGCGGCACCGCCGGGGTCGCACCGCCGGGGTCAGGTCTTGTTTTCCGCGATTGTGAAATGTGAAATATGTCAGGCTCTTCAGGCCTGGCCATGGGTCCATGTTCAGCCCCGAGCGCCTCCCCTCACCCCAAAAGGCAAACCACAAAAAGCACAAAAGGAACAAAACCGTCAACCTGAGCACCGGGGCCTCACCTCCCCCCCCCCCCGGAAGAAACCACGGATGACACCGATGACGCAGAGTGAAGTGAATCCTGCCCAGACCGGGCCCGAGTCGAGTCAGCGAGGGGGGGGCGGGCGGCTTGGTGTCATCTGCGTCATCGGTGGTTCCGCCCCCTTCCCGACCGCGAGCCACCCTCCGCGGGACTCGTGGTTCTTGTGCCTTTTGTGCCTCTTGTGGCCATTCCCCCGTCCGCCTGGCCACCGGAGCCCCTCAGCTCACTCCGAAATCCACCGGGCCGGGCAGTCCAGTATTCGCATCAACGACCAGTACCGGGTCTGTTTCCGGTGGGAGAACGGCCATGCCGACGACGTCGAAGTCACAGACTATCACTAAAGGAACCGAACGGGGCTTGGTGCAGCGGCGCTTGCCCACGCACCGCCCTCCGACGCATCCGGGCGAGATGCTCCTCGAGGTCATCAACGGGAAGCGGAGCGTCACACCCGACACGGCCCTGCGGCTCGCGCGCGTGACCGGCAGGAGTGCGGACTTCTGGCTCGGGTTGCAGCAGGATCGGGATCTGTGGCATGCCCTGCGGTCCGACGACGCTGCGAAAATCGCCCGGCTGAAGCCGTTGGCGATCGTCGGCTGAGACCGGCGCCGACACGCGGTGGCGGGGACCGGGTACGGCGGGATCTCGACCCTGGCTTGGTGGGCACGATCGGGCATGGGGTCAGGTCTTGCTTCGTGTGTTTGTGAAAGATTTCACAAAGTCGGCGAGCCACCTGGGCGCCGCTGCATCACCCGCTTGGCATCCGCTCTGTTTCCTTGGAGGGCGCCCTGCCGCCCGGCAACGGTGACGTGACGGACCAGCGGCGACCACAGGCATGCAGCCATTGGGGCATGGGGAGCCCTTTCTCAAAGGCGACCTGGAGGGAGTCGCGCCCGAGGCCAGGGTGGTTGCCTGATGAACCTCCCAGGCGATAGGTTTGAGAAACCCTCACGAGAGAAACCTCCCGTCCGGACAGCAGGATTCCGGTCTCCCAGGGGAAAGGTGACAATGTGCGTTAGACCGCGCTTGGGAATTCAGATCCGATCGGCCGGGGTTGTGTTTGTGACCGTCACCACGATGGCCGGTTGCATGGATGCCCGCCCATCGAGTGCCGTCGAGTCTCTGGCGCTCGTCCCCATGGATACCCTGGTTGCCACCGGGTCCGAACTCATCGGCGGCGTGTACGACCTGGCCCTTTCGCCGCACGGGGATGTCCACATCGCGGATTACGGCTTCAAGCACGTGCTGGTGGTCGGTCCCGACGGTGCGGTTCGCCGGACGATCGGCCGCGAAGGGTCGGGCCCCGGCGAGTTCGAGATGCCGTACGTCGTCGAAGCCAGCGGCGACTCGGTGTGGGTGCTCGACGCCACAAGCAATCGGGTGCAGGTTTTCGACAGCGCCGGTGTGCTGGGGCGGAGCTACCGGGTGGACGCTCCAGGACTCGGTGCCGGGCGCGACTTCCGGAGCGACGGCGTGGTCGCAGCGTCAATCGAGGGCTTCGAGAATGCGATGATTGCTGTGGTCGATGCGGCGGGGGCCCGCGTGAGGACCTTCGGCGAGCCGAACGTTCCCCCGGTCGCGTCCTGGGACTTTGCGGCGCTCAAGTCCGAGATCCGGGACGGCCGCGTCCCGGATGCCTTTCGGAATCGGGCCGAGCTCGCCTGGGCCCCGGACCACTCCCTCTATCTGACGTTCCTCGCCGAACCCCAGGTGCGCCGGTACGACACCGTTGGCAACCTTCTCTGGACGCGCACCCTGGACGAGCCCGTGCTGCGGGCGGCTCGCGAGACGTTCCTCCGCGCGACCTCGAGGAACAGGACCCGTCCCGCATCCATCCGCTTCAGTACGTCACCGATGCCGAAGTGGTGGGGGACGACCTGTGGCTGCTGCTGAACACCGCCGACGAGGAGGACGGGCTCCTCCTCGTGCTGCGCGCGAGCGATGGTTCGGTTCGCCGCCGGGTGACCTTCCCGGACCTGCCCAATACCGGGTACTTCGCGGTCGACTCGGAGCGGCGGAGATTGTACATGGCGCCGCGGGGCGAGGCATCGGTACTGGTCTTCGAGTTGCCGAGCCGCTGACCGCCAGCGTGTTCCGCCATGCCCTCCGAACCGATACCGCTACTCTACTCCACGTGGGTCATTCCAGTCGAGTTGCCGACCACCCCCAACCTGGCTTATTTGAAGCAACGTACTTTTGCCTGTGAGGCGACTATGACCGGCACTGCTCCCCTCAAGCAGCGAATCCTCGACGCTGTAGACGGCCTTCCGGCCAACGCGACCATGGAGGATGCGATCGAACGCCTTGTCTTTGTGGCCAAGGTTGAGCGGGGCATTGCCCAGGCCGAGGCGGGTAAGCTCATTCCCCATGATGATATCGTCAAACGCTTCACCCCGTGACCCGCGTCCGCTGGACGCCTCAGGCGGGGGACGATCTCGGGGCGATCTTCGCCTACATCGCTCAAGATTCTGAGCACTATGCCTGGCTGACAGTACGGGCGTTGATCGCGGCGACCGGACGCCTCCGCCAGTTTCCGGAGATGGGCCGGATGGTTCCTGAACTCGATCGGGGCGACATCCGCGAGGTGATATGGCGCAGCTACCGGGTAGTCTACCAATACATCGCCGGGCAGGATGAGGTGCGAATCCTCACCGTCTTCCGCGCGGAGCGGATGTTCGAGATACCGGAAGAACTCACATAGCTCGTGCCGCCCGTCCCGTTGACCAAGATCTAACGAGAAAACACCACCAGCCAACCCCGTTACTCAGTCGGGCTGCCCCCGCCCTCGGACCATCCGCTCAAAAGTATCCTTCTCCGCTGCCGCCATTCCATACTCGTGCTCCGCGGTGGGAAAGGCGCGGGTCCGGACGTCGGTGGCGTAGCGGGAGAGGGCGTCGGTGATCTCGGAGGCGAGGTCGGCATACTGCCGGACGAAGCGGGGATGCGGGGGAGGGGTGATCCCCAGGAGATCGTGCCAGACCAGTACCTGCCCATCGGTCCGGGACCCGGCCCCGATGCCGATCGTGGGGACGGTGAGGAGCTCGGTGACGGCCGCCGCCACCTCGGGAGGGATCGCCTCCAGCACGACGGCCACGGCCCCCGCCTCCTCCAGCGCCTGCGCATCGTCGAGAAGGGCCTGGGCCTCGGAGGCGGTGCGGGCCTGCGCCCGATATCCCCCCGGCGTGTGCACCGACTGCGGCAGGAGCCCCAGGTGTCCCATGACCGGAATGCCGGCGGCGGTGACCGCGCGGACTCGGGGAATCATCGGCCCGGCGCCCTCCAGCTTGACGGCGTGCATCCCCGACTCGCGCACCAGTCGCTCCGCGTTGGCCACCGCCAGGGTGTCTCCCGATTCGTAGCTGTGGGCGGGGAGATCCCCGATGAGCATGGTGTTCGTGGCGCCGCGGGCCACGGCCCGGCAGAAGAGGAGCATCTCCTCCATGGTGACGGCGCTGGTGTTCTCGTATCCCAGCATGACCATCCCCGCCGAGTCCCCCACCAGAATCAGGTCCACGCCCGCGGCCTCGGCGAGGCGCGCACTCATGACGTCGTAGGCGGTCACCATCACGAGGGGAGGACCCCCTCCCCCCGCCGCCTGGCGGAGTGTCTCGGCGGTCAGGGGTGCCCTCATGGAACCAGCAAAAGGTTGTCGATGAGACGGGTGCTCCCGACCCGCGCGGCGATCAGAGCGCGCACCGGTCCGGTGACGGTGTCCACCGGCTCGAGCGATTCGTCCCGCACCACGACGTACTCGGTCCGAAGTGATGCGCCGCCCTCCAGGACGGTCTGCATCACCCGCTCGATGACCTGCGGGCACCGTTCGCCCTCCTTCACCAGCTCGTCCGCCCGTGCCAGGGCCTCCGGAATCCGGAGGGCATCAGCGCGATCGGAGGGAGAGAGGAATCGGTTGCGGCTGCTGAGTGCGAGGCCATCGGGATCCCTCACCGTGGGAACCACCACGAGGGACACGGGAAGGAGGAGGTCGCGCACCACCTGGCGGAGCACCACCGTCTGCTGATAATCCTTCTCGCCCAGGTAGAGGCGGTCCGGTCTCGTAGCAATCAGCAGCTTTACCACCACAGTGGCGACCCCGTCGAAGTGCCCCGGGCGACAGGCGCCCTCCAGGATCTCCGCGAGGGGGCCCACCTGCACCCGCGTGGCTTCTCCCGAAGGGTAGATCGACTCGGCCGGGGGCGACCAGACCACCTGGGCTCCGGCGTCCCGAGCGAGGGCGGCGTCCTCCTCCGGGGTTCGGGGGTAGCGCTCAAAATCCTCTCCCGGGCCGAACTGGGTGGGGTTCACAAACACGCTGACCACGGGGGTGTCGCCCGCGTCCCGCGCCGCCTCGATCAGGGCGGCGTGGCCGGCGTGCAGGGCTCCCATGGTCGGGACCAGGCCGATCGGGAGGCCGCGCGAGCGCATCTCCGTCAGGGTCCGGGTGAGGTCGGTGAGGGCGGTGACGCGGATCATCGGCGGGACTCTGTCAGCATCGCCCTGACCGCATCGCGAGGAGTGGCCGGGAGGGTGGGATGCCGATCGAGCCGGGCGAGCAGGGTGCGCATCAGGGCCCGGAACAGGTCCCCGACGTCCGGGGGGAAGCGGTCGAGGGCCTCGAGCTGGGCTCGCAGGGTGGAGGCATCACCCCGGACCACCGGTCCGGTCCACCCCTGGTCAGGATCGTCCGCGAGCGCCGCCTCGAGGGCGGTGGTGGCGATGGCGCGCAATCCTTCGCGGATCTCCCCACGGGGAAGTCCGGCTTCCTGGAGAACCTCACGTGCAGTGACCAGCACCGTCGTGAGTCCTCCGGAGGCCAGGGCCCCCGCCGCATGATAGCCGGGGCGGGCGGCCGCGGGCACGGGGACCGGGTGCATTCCGAGGTGGAGCGCGAGTGTGGAGGCGAGGGCCAGGCCCGTGTCATCGGGTGCATCGATGGCCGCGAGGGCCCCTTGGAAGAGGCGGGGGTCGGCATCGGGGGCGATGGTCTGCAGGGGGTGCATCGCCGCGACAATATCGCCGGTGGGCACGACGGGGGCCAGGATTCCGGCACCGAGGGCCCCGCTCAGGTGTACCCAGGCCCGGCGCGTGGTGTCCTCCACGAGGGCCCCCGCGGCGGTGGTCACCTCGACGATGGCCCGGTCGGTCACGGCGATGATCACGGTGCGGCTCCGGCGTGCAAGCGCTCCCAGGTCCCGCTCACTCCGCTCGGCCAGGTCGGCCGGGAGGTGCTCGGGGTGCCGGGTCCAGACGTGAACGGGCATGCCGGCGTGTGCCAGGGCCCGGGCGAAGAGGGCGCCGGCGCGGCCGATCCCGACGATTCCGATGGGGAGCAGGGCTGGGGGAAGTGGCGGTGGGCTCATGCGCGGGGTGCGGGGCGACATGGGGGAAAGCTAACGGGATCACAGATCCGGGATGCCCGGAAGGAGCCCATGAGCACCGCGCCGCCCCAATGGGAACGGCGCGGGTGATGGTGATGGGGGAAGGGGCTCAGGTTGTGCCGTCGAGCGAGTCCATGACCCGTTCGAGGCGGGTACGGGCCTCCGCGGCGATGGCGCGGAGTTCCGGGTCCACATGGTAGTCGCCCACGGTCATGACGCCGTCGGGATTCGCGATCCGGACGCGGGTGCCACCGGATGGAGCGGCCTCGACGGTGACATTGCAGGGGAGCATCAATCCGATGCCGGGTTCGTGCTGGAGGGCGCGATGGGCGAGGGAGGGTTGGCACACGCCCAGGATGGTGTAGGGGCGAAAGTCGACGTTCAGCTTCTCTCGAAATGTCGTGTGCATGTCGATGCGCGACACGACCCCGAATCCCTCGGCCTGGAGCGCCGAGGTCACCTGGGTGATCGCGTCACTCTGGTCGGTGGGAAGTTCGAGTTCGAATCCGAGGGTCAGCATGGAGCCTCCGGGGCTGAGAGGGGGACTGAGTACTCTTGGGGAGCATATCACCGCCGGGCTCCGGGTGCCAGAGCCGGGGCGAGTGGCTCAGGGACGGCGGCCCCGAGGGTGGTGCGGCGGTCCACGACGTGACTGCTTCCCGCCGAGCGCTTGGCGATGTTCTTCATCGCCGTGGCGATCCCGATGAGCTCCGCCGCATGGCATGCGGAAGGATGGTTGGCCTGGACCACACCGATGGACAGCGAGGGGAAGGGAATGGGCCGGGTGCGCCGCTGGCGGTCCCTGGCCACGTAATGGCCTCGTGCCCTGTCCTCGGCGGGGAAACAGTCGGTCACGACCAGGGTGAACCGGGCGATGATTGTTTCACAGGTGGCTTCCATCCGATCGAGAGGGACGATGAAGACGAAGTCATCCCCTCCGATGTGACCGACGAATCCGCCGGGTGATCCCTCCTTCACCGCGTTGGAGAGGATCCGCGCCAGCATGCGGAGGATTTCGTCACCCCGGTCGAATCCGTAGTGGTCGTTGAAGGGCTTGAACCGGTCGATGTCGAGGTAGGCAATCGCGACATCCGTGCCCAGGGACTGCTCGATGGCTCGCTGGATGGACGTATTCCCGGGGAGGCGGGTCAGCGGGTTGTTGTCGAACACCCGGGCAATGCGTGTCCCGGCCAGGTCGAGTCGGCTGAACAGTTCCGGGTAGTGGATCGGCAGGGTGACAAAGTCGTCGATCGGCATGGAGCCCCACTGCGTGGCCTCCAGGGCCGTCCCCTCGACCAGCCCGATGATCGGGATGGCGCTGAAATAGCTGTCATCCCGGAGGTCGCGGAGCAGGGTGTCGCTGCCGGTATCGGGACGAGACAGGTCCATCAGCATGAGGCTCGGGGGATCGGCAAACATGATGCCGAGCATCTGGGAGCCTTCGGTAAGCCGAATGACGTGGTCTCCCCGGCTCTGGAGCCGGATGGCCAGGTGCTCGGCCAGCTCCGCGTCCCGGCACAGGAGGGCGATTCTACGACCGGCCATGTCCCGACTGCATGTCAAGGGAGAAGCTCGTCACATCCACCAACCGCTCTTCCATTTCCTCGATCACGGTCTCCAGGAGAGCCTCGTTCAGATCCAAGGATTCCCAGGCCGCAGGATCGAGGGTGGGCACCGTCGTCCGGACGGTGCCGTCGAACGCCGAGCCGCGAATCAGGATGTCCGCCACATGGATCACGGCCGTGCGCTGCCGGTGGGCGACGGAATGGGCCACATCATGGTGAAAGGCGATGGGCTCGACCAGACGGTCGGGTAGCCGCCAATGTTTCGCCACCCGTCCTCCGATTTCGGCGTGGTCCACACCCAGATGCTGGCGCTCCGCCTCGACCATGGTGATTCCCCCCGACTCCGCGAGACCATCCAGCCGTTCGGTTTCCTTGGGATAGGTGAGCTTGACCACCACCTTGCCGATGTCGTGGAGCAGGCCGGCGGTGGCAATCTCCTCCACATCGGGGAGGCGCAGCCGTGTGGCCAGCACATTGGCGGCCGCGGCCACGCCCATGGAGTGGGTCCAGAGACCGAGCACATGCTTCTCCATGATCTCGAACACGGCACTGCTGACGGCGAGGCTCTTGACCACGTTGACGCCAAGCAGGATGATGGCTCCCGAAACAGTGGCAATGCGTCCCGAAAAGCCGAAGAGGGCCGAGTTGACAAGCTTGAGAACCTTGCCGGCCAGCACCTGGTCGGTGTTCACGACCCGGGCCATTTCCTCGGTCGTGGCCGTTCCGGTGTCCGCCATCAACGTGAGCCGCCGGACGACACCGGGAAGGGTGGGGAGTGTTTCGGCTGTGCGGAATATCCCGCCGACCTCGGGGGTGGAAGCAGTCATGGGATCGCCTCATGCGCCCGGCTCAGCCGCTGTCGGAACAACCGCCGAAGCATGGCCATTCGGGGATCCTGAGCCGAACGGGCAAATCGGCGATCGAGGGCCTCCAGCAGATCCTCGATGGTGGGTTCCCCCGGCAGGGTCACCGGGTGCCCTTCGACCGACACCATGCCCACCCCCCTCGAACTGAGCTGGCCGATCAGTCCCGGCGTGAGGACGGTGCCCGCCCCGCAGAGGGGAAATCCATCCGGCTGGCTGGGATTCGGCACCGGCCGGGCAAGGACCATGTCGGGTTGAGCGAGGACGAGGGGGAGGTGTTGCATGGGACCCTGTCGATGATCCTCGGGGTGGACGTGCACAGCGGGCAACCGGAGGCGAAGGCCTCCGGTTCAGGGATTATCGGACGAAGGGGGGAGTAACTGAAGGTTCGGACGGAGCGCCTCAGCGGCGCGGTGCGAGACCGCGCTGGACTGCGGATCCGATCGAATCGGCACGGGCCGAGGCGGTGCTGTCGCCCAGCATGGCGAAGGTGTCGGCCAGGCCCCCATAGACCACGGAGTAGAGGGAGAGGATCGACCGGGAGGGCTGGTCCACCCAGCCGCGGGGTCGGTCCCGCGCGGCGCTTTCCCAGTGATAGGTCTCGAAGAGGAGCTTCCGGCTCCGTTCCACATCCACCCATCCGAGGCCGGGGCTCATCACCACGGTGCTGTCGCCCACGATGGGCGTGGGATTCAGCTTCCGGACCAGCCCGTGGGTCACCAGGTACGGCGTGAGCCCCAGGGTTTCATCGGGGTAGCCCGCTGCACTCCAGGCAAAGAAGATCGGCCGGGTGGAGAGGTTGTCGCGGATCAGGAAGATCGTGGCGAGATCGGCTCGCATGAGAATGTCGCTCGCGAATCGCAGGGTGATGTCGCCGAAGCGCAACCCGTTGGTTCCGTCCGGTGCCCGCATCACCTCCGGGAGGCTGTCGATCTCGTCCTCCGGCAGGTCGAGCGCCGGCCGGGGCGGAGGGGGACCGATCTGATCGGCCATCTCCTGCCAGATGCCGGCGGCGGAGGCACTGTCGAACGGGGGCGTCTGCCGGCGGCTGATCTGTTTCAGATGCCACTCGGTGTTCATGAGCGAGAGGTTGGCCAGCGTCACGTCCCGCCGCACGCCGAGCACCTCCTGGGCAAACCAGAGCGGGAAGGTGTCGTTGTCGCCTGCGGTGATGAGAATACCGTAGGGCTCCACCGACTCCAGCAGGTCGACGGCAAAGTCACGCGGGGTCGTTTCGTGCGCCCGGCTCGCGGTGAGCCGGTTGCCGGCCAGCGGGATGAAGGCCAGGAGAAGCACCGGTGTCGCGAGGGGCCACGCCTGTGCGGCCGTCTTCCCCAACCCATCGCCGATCGCCTCGGCGAGCCATCGGATGACCGCGCCGAAGCCCAAGGCCAGCAGGGTCCCGAAGAAGGCGAACGAGGCCACGAAGAAGTAGTCGCGCTCGCGGACCTCGCGGGGGAGCGAGGGCCGGTCGGGAAACATCGAGAACCCGTATTTGAAGTTCAGGTAAAACACGAGCAGGACGGACAACGTCCCGAACAGGACGAGAGCCGCAAACCCCGCCCGCCGGTCCCTCTTGATCAGGGCCAGGAGACCGCCCACGCCGAGCAGCGTGAAGACCGCGGTGGCGAGGCGGGAGAGTGCCGGCCAGTCGCGCGCGAATTGCCAGGTCCAGTATTGCCAGTAGTTGGCGAATTGGCCCACGAGGTCGGCCTGCCGCAGCATGACCGAGGGTTTGCCGTACTGGGCGCGGTTGAGCACGTCGAGCAGGGCGTTCCAGGTGGTGGGTTCCCCCTCATTGATCGCCGGGAACTGGCCGGCGCGCAGGGGGAGGAAGATGTAGTTGAGGGAGACGCCCACCACCACCGCCAGGACGACGAGCCATGGCATCCAGCTCCGGGGATCCTTCGACACCGCCCAGACGAGGAGGCCGAGGGACACCACCACCGCCGCGATGCCGACGGTGTCGCCCGATACCGCCCCGGTCCAGACGCCGGTCACCGCCACCAGGGTCGTCCAGCCCAGGAGGAGAACCCAGGGTCGGAACGCCTCGCGCCAATCGGTCCAGAGGACGTAGAGGGCCACGGCGGGGGCCACCAGAACTCCCATCATGTGATTGGTGGACGACAGCGTGATCACGTATCCAATCATGACGAGCCACCGGTCCCGATGGCTCCCGGACCGGTCATCGGCCCAGTGGACCGCCAACCACATCACCAGCGCGATGGAGAGGAGGGACACGGTGTAGACCTTCTCGTTCACCGTCGACTGGTTCCAGACCGTCCAGGCGGTGGCCCCGACGAGAATGCCCGCGAAGGACGCCGCCAGCCGGGCTCCCCGCCACGGCACGATGCTCCTCAGCCACCGCTCGGCGACCAGAAACCAGAGCCCTGCGGCCAGGCTGCTGGTGACGGCAGCGAAAAGGTTGATCCGCTCGGCATAGGACGCCGCGAGGGGAAGCAGCCCGAACACGTGTGCCAGAACGACGAAGAGAGGGTTCCCCGGGGGGTGGGGGATGCCCAGGACCTTGGCGGCCGCGATGTACTCCGGCGTGTCCCAGAAGGCGGTGGTCGGCCCGAGGGTCACGACGTAGAGCGCCAGAATGGCGACGCTGACGGCGGCGGCCCATCCATAGGGGGGGGAGCCGCGGAGGTCCGGGGCCTGGTCTGCGAGAGGCGTGGTCATGGGCTCGTTTCGAAAGATGTCGTCACGTGGTCTAATGACGGAACTGGCGGACGCCGGTGCACACCATGGCCATCCCGAGGCGGTCCGCCGCGGCGATCACGTCGGCGTCGCGAATGGAGCCCCCCGGTTGGATGCAGGCCGCGATCCCGGCTTCCGCGGCGACCTCGACCCCGTCCGGGAAGGGGAAGAAGGCGTCGGAGGCCAGCACGGCTCCGGCGAGAGGGTGCTTGGCCTCCCGAGCCTTGTGGACCGCCAGGAAGGTGGCATCGACGCGGCTCATTTGACCGGCCCCTATTCCGATGGCTCGTTGCTGGCGCGCCAGCAGGATGGCGTTGGACTTCACCCCCGCCACGGCGGCCCAGGCGAACCGGAGGTCCTCCCACTCTTCGGGGGTTGGCATGCGGGTCGTCACCACCTTCCACCCCTCTTCGCTCGGATCGACGACGAACCGGTCCTGGATGAGGAACCCTCCCCGGACCCGCTTCCAATCGAGTGTCCCGGGCACGGTGGCCACCGGCACCTCAACCACCCGCAGGTTCTTCTTTCGCCGGAAGACCTCGCGCGCCTCTCCGCTGACCGAGGGGGCCACCACGACCTCCACGAAAAGGTCGTCCAGGGCCTCGGCGACCGGCCGGTCCACGGCGGTGTTGAGGCCGATCACCGATCCGAATGAGGAGACCGGGTCGGTCTCCCGGGCCCGGGTGAGGGCCTCCAGGGCCGTGCGGCCGGTGGCCACGCCGCAGGGTGTGGTGTGCTTGATGATGACGCAGGCGGGCGTGTGGGGCCAGGCCGTCAGTACCTGCACGGCGGCGTCCATGTCGAGCAGATTGTTGAACGAGAGCTCCTTGCCGTGGAGCTGGCGCATGTCCCCGAATCCCCGGGGCTCCTCGGTCACGTAGAGGGCCGCGCGCTGGGTGGGGTTTTCGCCGTACCGGAGGGTCTGCTTCCGCTCGATGGAGAGGTTGATCCGGCTCGGAAGTCCGTCCTCATGCACGGTCAGGTACCGCGCGATCGCCGCGTCGTAGTCGGCGACATGAGTGAAAACCTTGGCGGCGAGCTCGCGGCGGCACTCCGGCGGGATACCCCCCTCCCGAAGCATCTCGAGGATGCGGGGATAGTCAATCGGGTTGACCACCGGCACCACGCGCGCGTGGTTCTTGGCCGCCGCGCGCAGCATCGTTGGACCGCCCACATCGATGTTCTCGATGGCGTTCTCGAACGTAACGGAGGGGTTGGCCACGGTGGCCTGGAACGGATAGAGATTGACGGCCACGAGGTCGAACAGAAGCAGTCCGTGATCGGCGAGGGTCTGGACATGATTCGGGTTGTCGACGCACGCCAGGAGGCCGGCGTGGATGGCGGGGTGCAGGGTCTTGACCCGGCCGTCCAGGATTTCCGGAAACCCGGTGATGGTGTCCACCGACGTGACCGGAAGCCCGGCCTTCCGGAGCGTGGCCGCCGTCCCCCCGGTGGACACCAGATCCCACCCCAGAGCCACCAGCCCCCGGGCAAAATCCACGATCCCGCGTTTGTCACTGACGGAAATCAACGCACGAGGCATGGCGGGTCCGGACTCAGGGGGAGGAGGGAACGGGAGACGTCGTGAAGGGAACGGGACGGCCGGCCCGGGCTGCCGCGCGGACCGCGGCGACCAGGAGGGGATGTTCGACGGCGAGCACCCGGGCCGCGAGGGCCTCCGGAGTGTCGTCGGGCAGGACGGGGACACGCTCCTGCCCGAGGACCGGACCCTGGTCGTACTCCCGGGTCACCAGGTGGACGGTCGCCCCGCTCACCGGATCGCCGGCGGCAAGCACGGCCCGGTGCACGCGCATCCCGTACATTCCAGCACCACCATGGGCGGGAAGGAGCGAGGGATGGATGTTGATCATCCGGCCGGCCCACGCCTCGGTCACGTCCGGAGGCACCACCTTCAGATAGCCGGCCAGGGCCACGAGGTCGATCCGCCGGGTTTCCAGCGTCCGCAACCACTCTCCGGAATCGGCCGAGTCGGTGAAGACGTGGGTCGGGATGGCGTGGGCCTCCGCCACCGCCAGGGCCGCGGCATCGGACCGGTTGGACAGCGCCAGAACCACACCGGCGTCCGTTCCCCGGAGCCCGTCGATCAGGGCCGCGAGATTGCTCCCGCGCCCCGACACACAGACCGCCACGCGATATCCAGGCATAGGGGGAGAAACGTAACCGAGCGGGGGCACCGAGGGGAGCTATGTCCTCTGTCCTGCATCCTCCGTCCTTGTCTTTATCTTTCCCCTCACCATGTCCCCTCGTCCGCCCCCCCTTCCCGAAATTGGTTTCTTCCGCCAGCGGCTGGTGCATCCCGTGCCGCAGGAGGCACTCCATGTCGCACTGCACGAGGCCATCGACGCCCTGCGGGAGCAGGCCATCTCCTACCGGGACACCCTGAGTGCGAGTCGGCGAGAGACGAGTCCGTCCGACGGGGGATGGTCTGTGAATCAGGTCCTGCAACATCTCGTGGTGACTCATCAGCTCTACGCGGATCGGGTGCGACGGGTCCTGAGTCGGGCCCCACCTCCCGGTCACGGTGACACGCCCTGGCGATCGACCTGGATGGGAGGACTGATGGTCCACGCACTGCAAGGGGCCCGGCGGTTGCCGGCACCGAAGGCCTTCCGGGTGGATCAGAGCGTGGTTCCCACCGTTCTCGAACGCTATCTCACCGCGCTCGAGTCCACCGAGCGACTGATGGGCGATGCGGAATCGGTGGATTGGGATCGTACGCGAGTCACGTCTCCCGCGTCACGACTTGTCCGATTGAATCTGGGAGACTGCTTCGCCGTGCTGACCGTTCACGATGAAAGGCACTTTCGGCGGATTCAGACCCTCGCCGAGCGGCGCTGATCGCTTCAGACCCCGCTCCCGGCACCACGGGCACCACACAACTAACGAACGGGCCCCACCATCCCGGCTCGGGTCGGTCTCCCCGCAAAGCGCGCGGTGGAACCGGAACCCTCTCTTGCGAATCGCCCGTTCCATTTCTCTCTGTTTCGGACCCGTTCGCGCTCATACGCCCGCGATGGACTCGTTCTTTTGGCTCATCCGGGTTTTGTGTGGGTGAGGGTGGGTGAGGGGAACTTCAACCAACCATTTCCCGGGGCTCTTCGGCCTTCTTGGGGGTGGATTTTGGAGTGAGCCGAGGGGCTCCGGCGGCCCGGCGGGCGGGGGAATGGCCACAAGAGGCACAAAGGCACAAGAAACACGAGATCCCGCGGAGGGTGAGTCGCCCCCCACGCTGACTCGACTTGGGAGCAGTCTGGGCAGAACTCACTTCCCTCTGCGTCATCGGGTGTCATCCGTGGTTTCTTCCGGGGGGGAGGTGAGGCCCCGGTGCTCAGGTTGCAGGTTTGTGCCCTTTGTGCTTTTTGTGGTTGGCTCCCCGGGTGAGGAGAGGCGCTCCGGCTGAACATGGACCCATGCCGAAGCCTGAGGAGCCGTTCTTTTTTCAGATCAGGGAGACGGACCGGGCGCTCTCCGCCAGCACGCGTGCCGCGACACCGGCCAGATCGTCCACCACGGCGTACCCGCGATCCCGGGCATCGTCATCGGCGATGGTCCCGCTGGCGAGCAGAATGCCGTGTCCTCCCAGGGTCGTGGCGGCGAGCACGTCGGTGAGCCGGTCTCCCACGTACCAGCTCCGCTCGAGGTCGAGATGGTGCTCCCGGGCCGCGTGCCGGTAGAGAAGCGTTCCCGGCTTCCGGCATTCGCACTCTCCGCTCAATTCGGGGAGATGCGGGCAGTGGTACACCCCGGTGAGCGTCGCGTTGTCCCGGGCCAGGAGGGCATGCATCCGGTCCGTCACGGCGGCGTATTCCGCGGGGGTCACGATTCCGCGAGCCATTCCGCTCTGGTTGGTGACGATGATCACGGGAAGACCGGCCTCGTTGAGCCGGCGAATCGCCGCCCCCGCGCCCGGCATGAGGGCGACCCGATCGGGGTCTCTCATGAAACCCGGGTCCCGGAGCACGGTGTTGTCGCGGTCGAGGAACACAGCAGGAGTGAGAGAGGTCATGATTGTGATGCTGTCAGCAAGGCCCGGGCCACCAGGGCGGGATCGGTCTCGTCGAGGGTCCGGGGATCGAGGAGAACCCGGCCCGAGCCGACCCGGGTGACGAGGCAGGGATCTCCCAATCGAAGCCGGAGAGCGAGGCCGTCCGCGCCCAGAGGCCCGGGATCCAGAGAGAGCAGCGTGGTGGGAAGGTCCTGGTCGGGAAGGGCTCCTCCCCCCACCGCCGAGGTACCTTCCGTCAGAATCGGGTGGAATTCCGGGGGAGTCAGATCCCGGAGGTGCAGGGCGGCTGCGCGCAGGCTGGCCGGGGACCGGGTCAGCATGCGCAGGACCGGAACCCGGGAGAGGGCGGTATCGGGATCGCGGTAGAGAGCCAGGGTCGCCTCCAGGGCAGCCAGGGTGAACTTGTCCGCCCGCAGGGCCCGGGCCAGGGGATTGCGGCGGGCGTTGCGGATCAGGTCGCGTCGTCCGGCGAGACATCCGGCCTGCGGGCCGCCGAGCAGCTTGTCCCCACTGAAGAGAACGAGATCGACCCCCGTTCGGATGGCATCCTGGATTCGCGGTTCATCCCGGATCCCGAACTCGGTCAGGTCGGCGAGGAGTCCGCTGCCCACATCATACAGCACGGGAAAACCGTGCGCTCGTCCGAGGGCGGCCAGGTCGGTGGGGGACGGCGTGGCCGTGAATCCGGTCTGGGCAAAGTTGGAACGGTGCACGATCAGCAGGGCCCCGGTGTCCGGGCCGATGGCCTGCGCGTAGTCTTCGAGATGGGTGCGGTTTGTGGTGCCGACCTCCCGAAGCCGTGCTCCACTGCGCTCCAGAATGTCCGGAATCCGGAACGCCCCTCCGATCTCGATGAGTTCCCCCCGCGAGATGATCACCTCACGTCCTGCGGCCACCTCGTTCAGAGCAAGCACCAGGGCACCGGCGGCGTTGTTGACGATCAGCGCCTCCTCACCTCCGGTCAATCGGGCCAGAACGGGGGCGGCATGGTCGTGACGGCTGCCCCGGGTACCGGTGGCTACATCGTACTCCAGCGTGCTGTAGCTCCGGGCCACCTCAACCAGGGCGGCGACGGCCTCCTCCGCCAGGGGAGCACGGCCCAGGTTGGTGTGCAGCACCACCCCCGTGGCGTTGATCACGGCGTGGAGCGAAGGACGCCGTTCGGTTTCCATCCGATCGGCCACGGTGTCCGCCCAGTCCTCGGGGAAGGGACTCCGCCGCGCGCGGAGGTCGGACAGGAGCGCCCTGATCTCCCTCACCAGATGCGGACGTGGTGCCGTGCGTAAGCGGGGGTGCTCGGAGGCCTCCTGCAGGATCCGATCCACGGAGGGGAGCTGGCGGCGGGAGTCGCTCACCGTCGTGTCCCGCCGGAGTCGGGCCGGGCGGCAAGGGAGTCGGGGCGGGCGCCGGTGGTGTCCACCGGAGCGGTGGCGGGCATGACCAGCGCCGCGCGCCCGCGTCCCGATGCGCCGTTGGGATTGCGGACGCCGCCGATGTCCACGATGTACCTCTCGCCTGGTTGCAGCCGGGTGGTGAGGCGGAGCACCAGCTTGTCGTCGAGCCGGGGCCGGCTGGTCCGGGGATCAAGTGGTGACGGGGGACGGGGCTGGGGGGCCCGGAGCGGGATCGGGCCCGCGGTGTCCGCGGCGGCGGCCGAGTCGGGGGGCGCGGGAGTGACAGGGAGACGGTACAGGCTGTCGTACCGGCTCGGGGAGAGAATGGCCTCGACGGCCAGGAGGGTCGAGTCGCTCACCTGCTGCACCAGCACCGAGTCGAGCGGAATCTCCTGCTCGGGGGCGAGCAATTGGGAAAACGTGAGGAGGATCGACAGGGTGTCCCGCATGGTGACCGTTTGTAGAATGGGGCCGAGCGAGTCGTGACGAAAGGCCCAGAGCTCCCCGAGGTCTTCCACTTGGCCCGCGCCCGTTGCGGTTTCCGTCCGGACCGTGTCGAAGAGTTCCCGGCCATCGAACCGCCGGTTCCGGTTTTCGTCGATGACGCCCCGGACCAGCCAGGTACCACCCGGAAGAGGACCGAGGGTGAAGTCGCCGACGGAATCGGCCAAACCCCGGTAGATCAGTGAATCGGGGAGCAGCATGGCCTCGACCAGGGCCTGGGGTACCGGCCGGGAGGTGGTCCAGTTGATCACGGTTCCCTGGAAGATGGTCCCCGGGGTTTCGCCTCCCGTCGTGAAGGTCACGACCGCCGGCTGACGGGACCGGTTGTTGCGGAGGTCGTTCACTCCGGCCAGCAGCTCGATCCGGTAGGTGGTTTCGGGTCGCCATCCGTCGCGGGGCTTGACGGTGATCCGGCTCCGGCGCCAGCGTACCCGCGGCACCTCATCCCTCTCCCGAACCGGCGAGAGGAGGATCAGCTTCTCGAGGTCTCCGGTCCCGAGTCCGAAATTGGGACTCGATCCTTCCGAGACGGTCTCGTCGAACTGAAATTCGACCTCCCCTTCGAAGTCGGCCTCGACCACCATCGAGTCGGGACGGGTGGCGAGGAGAAGGGGCGCGGTGAAATCCGGCGGGCCGCCGGGAGGGGGCTCGATGCGCGCGCACCCGGCCAGGAAGAGGGTGGCGAGGATCGCGCCGGTCAATCGGGGCAGGCGAGTCGCTCCCGCTTGTCCCGCAAAACGGAGACCTGCTCCTGCCACGAAGCGAGCTTCTCCCGCTCCCGCGTCACCACGTCCGCCGGGGCCCGGGTGACAAAGGCGGTGTTGCCGAGTTTCTGTTCCTGGCGGGCCACGAGCTCCTCGATGCGTTCGATTTCGGAACGGAGCCGGGCGCACTCCCGCTTCAGGTCGATGAGATCCCCGAGAGGAACGAGGATCGCCGATCCGTCGGAGAGGACAGCCGTCCCGGCCCCACCGGCCTCGGGAGCGTCGGGGCCCACCTGGAGCTCGGACACCCGGGCGAGTCGCCTGATGGTGTCCTGTTCCCGGCTCAGCACGTCCCGGGAGCGGGGGTGGCTGCTGGCGATGACGGCCCGCACCTGCTGACCCGGCTGCACCCCATACTCCGCCCGGATCGCGCGGATGGCCCCCACCGCCTCCTGCACCAGGCGAAAGTGCTCCTGGGCCTCGGAATCGAGGGCCCGTTCATCGGGACAGGGCCAGGGGGCCCGGATGATCGATGCCCCCGGGGGGTGTCCCGGCAGGCGGGTCCAGAGCGTCTCCGTGATGAACGGCATCACCGGATGCAGCAGCCGAAGGGCCACGTCGAAGGTCCGGGTCGCCACCGCGCGGGCCACATCGCCACCCGGCAGATCACCGTGCAGCCGGGGCTTGATCTGCTCGATGTACCAGTCGGCCAGATCGCTCCAGACGAACCGGTAGACGGCGGCGGCGGCATCGTTGAGCCGGAACCGGTCGAAGGCGACCGTCACCTCCCGCACCATCTCGTCACACCGGGCGATGATCCATCGATCCGCGAGTCGCAGCTCATCCCGACGGATCACCGCGGGGTCGGACCCGGCCAGGGGACGCACCGGACCGTCGAGATGGCCCAGCAGGAACCGGCCGAGGTTCCAGAGCTTGTTGGCGAAGTTCCGGCCGGCCGCGAAGGACGCCTCGAGATCACCGGGATCGAGGATGAGGTCGGTGCCCACCGCGGTCCCCGAGAGCACGGTGAAGCGAAGGGCATCCGCCCCGTACTGATCCACGACGTCGAGCGGATCGATTCCGTTGCCCAGGGACTTGGACATCTTCCGGTGCTGGGTGTCCCGCACCGTGCCGTGGAGGTAGACGGTGGTGAAGGGGAGGTCGCCCATGAATTCGAGGCCCGCCATCACCATGCGCGCCACCCAGAAGAAGAGAATCTCGGGCGCGGTGACCAGGACATGACCCGGATAGTAGCGTGCCAGATCGGGCGTGGAGTCGGGCCACCCCAGTCCGCTGAAGGGAACCAGCCAGGAGGAGAACCAGGTGTCGAGCACATCCTCGTCCTGCCGCACCGGCCCCTGGCAGGAGGGACAGTGGGTCAGGTCGGTTCGGGAGACGTTGGGGCGTCCGCACTCCGGGTTTTCGCAGTAGAACACCGGAATCCGGTGACCCCACCAGAGCTGGCGGGAGATGCACCAGTCCCGGATCCCTTCCATCCACTGGGCATACTCGTCGCCACGCCGGGCGGGCACGAACCGGAGCCGGCCCGACCGGTGGGCCTGGAGGGCCGGAGCGGCCAGGGGGGCCATCCGGACGAACCATTGATCCGAGAGCCGCGGCTCCACGATGGTGTGGCAGCGGTAACAGTGCCCCACCGCATGGGTGTGCGGCTCCACCTTCTCCACGAGTCCCTCCGCTTCCAGCGCGGCGATGACCGCGGTCCGGGCCGCGAACCGGTCGAGCCCGCGGAACGGCTCCGGGACGTCGTCGGTGAGCCGGGCCTCGGGGGTCAGGATATCGAGCGCGGGAAGCCCGTGGCGTCCGGCGATCTCGAAGTCGAGAGGATCGTGGGCCGGGGTCATCTTCACCACCCCGGTGCCGAACTCCCGGTCGATGGCGGCATCGGCCACCACCGGCACCACTCGGCCGGTGAGGGGGAGACGGACCTCCCGGCCCACCATCGCCGCGTAGCGCTCATCCTCGGGATGGACCGCGACGCCGGTGTCGCCGAGCATCGTCTCCGGGCGGGTGGTGGCCACCACCAGGAATCCGCTCCCGTCGGCCAGCGGATACCGCAGGCGCCAGATCGATCCCCGGACCTCCTCCTTTTCCGCCTCCTCGTTGGACAGGGCCGTGAGGCATCGGGGGCACCAGTTGATGATGTACTTCCCGCGATAGATGAGCCCCTTCTCGTGCAGACGGACAAAGACCTCGCGCACCGCCCGGGACATCCGGTCCTCGAGGGTGAAATAGGTCCGGGTCCAGTCGGCACTGGCTCCGACCGCGCGGAGCTGCCCCAGGATGGTGGCCTCGGTGGCCCCGACATAGGCTCGAACCCGCGCCTCGAAGGCCTCGCGCCCGAGATCGAACCGGCTGGTCCCTTCCGCGGCAAGCTGGCGCTCAACAACGTTCTGGGTGGCGATGCCGGCGTGGTCGGTTCCGGGAAGCCAGAGGGTGTCCCGTCCCCGCATGCGGGCGCAGCGGATGAGGGCATCCTGGATGGCGTGGTTGAGCCCATGCCCCATGTGAAGGTGGGCCGTCACATTGGGCGGCGGCATGGCGATGACGTAGGGATCGCCCCGGCCGGAGGGTTGAAATGCGCCCTGGGCCTCCCACTGGCGGTAGAGGGAGGTCTCCAGGCCGCGAGGATCGTAGGCGGGATCGAGGGGGGCGGTCACGCCGGCTGCGAGGAGGTCGTGAGGGTGGGGGGCTCGATATCATCCTCGCCATGCACCCGCACGGCGTTGACCACGGTCCGGTCCGGTGCGGCGCCCGTGGCCAGACGATGCAGCCGGGCCCGATCCTGACGGCGATCGACCCAGCCATGGATCTCCACCCCCCGGGATCCGACCCGGCGGACCTCCAGGTCCGCGGCTCCGAGCACGGGGTCCGACCCGAGAACCTCGCGGATCGCCCGGATCGGATCGGGAGTGGACCCCGACCGGGCGCGGCCTGCCCGCGCCAGACGACGGACGCGCTCCCCGGTGACCTGCCCGAGGAGTTCCCCCAGGAAGAATCCCCCGAGAAAACCGAGACCCAGGCCGATCGTGGCCTTGAGGAGAAGGGGGTCGCGGGGACGGTGCCGGCGGCGTTCGTCACGGATCGTGCGCATCGCATTAAGTTAATACCGCAGCACAGCGCTTCGCACGCGCACCGTCTTCTCGTATTCTCCGGATGGACATGACGACTCCTCTCGTATCCCCGACCTCGTTCCCGATCTGGCGCTGGCTGCTGTTCGCGGTCCTCGTTCTGACCGGCCTGGGTCTCTATTTTGTTCACCTTACCCGCGCCGAGCCGGT
Organism: Gemmatimonadales bacterium; assembly: GCA_039794085.1. Lineage (GTDB taxonomy): Bacteria > Gemmatimonadota > Gemmatimonadetes > Gemmatimonadales > GWC2-71-9 > OFTM291. The sequence goes on along the minus strand of JBDIWC010000001.1, from coordinate 33,950 downwards.
GGTGGCCATCGTCTCCGAGGGGGGTGCCGAATGAGCGTTCACGTGACCCTCCCGGATGGGAGCGTGCGCGAGCTGCCGGACGGCGCCACGGGACACGATCTCGCGACCGCCATCGGACCGGGACTGGCCCGGGCCGCCCTGGCGATGCGGGTCAATGGAGCGGTGCAGGATCTGAGCCGTCCGCTGAGGGACGGGGTGTCGGTTGCCATCCTGACCGAGCGCGATGCCGACGCGCTCCCGGTGCTCCGGCACTCCGCGGCCCACGTGCTGGCCACGGCGGTGCGGTCCCTCTTTCCCGAGGCCGGAATCGGGTTCGGCCCCGCCATCGACGAGGGCTTCTACTACGACTTCGAGGTGCCCCGGCCCTTCACGCCCGAGGATCTCGAGCGGATCGAGGAGGCGATGCACGCCGTGGTGGCGGCGGACCACCCCTTCGTGCGGGAGGAGGTGGACCGGGACACCGCCAACCGCCGTTTTGCGGACGACGCGCTCAAGCTCGAGCGCATCACGGAACTGGGCGACGACGAGACCATCTCCCTCTACACCGACGGGCCCTTCGTCGATCTCTGCCGGGGGCCCCACATTCCGAGCACCGGCCGTCTCCGTCACTTCCGCCTGCTCACCAGCGCGGGCGCCTACTGGCGGGGAGACGAAAAACGGCAGATGCTGCAACGCATCTACGGCACCGCCTTCTTCCGCAAGGAGGATCTCGCCGAGCACCTCCACCGGCTCGAGGAGGCGAAGAAGCGGGACCACCGGGTCCTCGGCAAGCAGCTCGATCTGTTCTCGATCCAGGAGATCGTCGGCCCGGGGCTCGTGTTCTGGCATCCCAAGGGGGCCCTCATCAAATGGGTGCTGTCGCGCGCGGTCGAGGATGACAACCTCGCCTCGGGATACGACCTGGTCTACACCCCGAACGTGACCCGCGAGGAGCTGTTCCGGATCTCCGGCCATCTCCCGCTCTATGCCGCGAACCAGTATCCCGCCATGGGGGCAGGGCACGAGGAGAGCGAGGAGGTGCGGTATCGCGTCAAGCCGATGAACTGCCCGATGCACTGCCTCATCTACCGGAACCGCACGCGCAGCTACCGCGATCTCCCGGTCCGGGTGTCCGAGGTGGCCAACGTCTACCGGAACGAACGGTCCGGAGTGCTGCACGGGTTGCTGCGGGTGCGGGGACTCTGCATGGACGACGCCCACATCTTCTGCACCTTCGATCAGATCGAGCAGGAGATCGGGCTCTGCCTCGATCAGGTCGATCGCCTGGTGCGCTCGGCGTTCGGCTTCGTGCTCGATTTCGAGGTGTCCACCCGGCCGGAGGAGCGCCTCGGGGACGACGCGACCTGGGACCGGGCCGAGGCGATGCTGCAGCAGGTTCTGACCGCCAAGGGAATCCCGTTCCGGATCGACGCGGGGGGAGGAGCCTTCTACGGGCCCAAGATCGACATCAAGTTCCAGGATGCGATCGGCCGCCTCTGGCAGGGACCGACGATCCAGCTCGATTTCCAGCTTCCCGAGCGCTTTGAGCTCGAGTACACCGGCGCCGACAACCAGCCCCATCGGCCGGTGATGATTCATCGCGCCATCTACGGGACCCTGGAGCGGTTCATCGGCACCCTGATCGAACATTTCGCCGGTGCGTTCCCCGTGTGGCTCGCCCCCGAACAGGTCCGGGTCCTCCCGATCAGCGACGCCCAGGCCGACGCGGCCCGCACCGTCACCGCACGGCTCACCGCGGCGGGGATTCGCGCGCGCCTCGACGCCGGGAGCGACACCCTGAACTACCGGATCCGGGAGGCCGAGATGCAGAAGGTGCCCTACATGGCCATCATCGGGCAGCGCGAGGCCGACGCGGGCACCCTTGCGCTTCGGGCCCGCGGCGCCGGGGCCAAGCAGGAGGTGATCCCGGTGGACCGGTTCCTCGAGCGGATCCAGGCCGAGATCCGCTCCCGGTCCCTGCCCGCATAGGGGATCGAAAGGGTCGGAGGTCCGATATCTGCCTGCGTCGCGACGGAGTGATATATTCCGCCGTCGCCAGATTCGTGCATCCTCGCACACTGTCTTGATCCGGATGGAACGCATGTCAGACCAGACCACCGCCGTCATCCTCTCCGCCTGCCGCACTCCGATCGGTCGCTACCTCGGGGGGCTCTCCACTCTCTCCCCTCCCCAGCTCGGAGCGCACGTGATCCGCGAGTCCGTGGCCCGGGCCGGGGTCGACGCCGCGGCGATCGACGAAGTGATCATGGGACAGGTGCTGCAGGGCGGATGGGGCCAGGCCCCGGCGCGGCAGGCGATGATCCACGCCGGATTGAATGGTGTCATTCCCGCGCTCACCATCAACAAGGTGTGCGGGTCCGGGCTCAAGGCGGTGATGCTCGCGGCCCAGGCGATCCGCTCGGGCGACGCCCAGTGCGTCGTGGCCGGCGGCCAGGAGGTCATGTCGGGGTCGCCGCACTATCTCTACGGCTACCGGAACGGGATCAAGGCGGGCAATCAGACCGTGGTGGACGGGATGATCCACGACGGGCTCTGGGACTCCTTCGGCAACGTCCACATGGGAGCGTACGCCGAGTACACTGCCAGCAAGGCCGGGGTGAGCCGCGAGGACCAGGACCAGTTCGCCCTCAAGAGCCACCAGAAGGCGGTGGCCGCCATCAAGGGGGGGAAGTTCGTCGCGGAGATCGCTCCGGTGGAGGTCCCCGGTCGCAAGGGGTCGGTCACGGTGGACACCGACGAGGGTCCGCGGGAGGACACCTCCCTCGAGGCCCTGGCCCGGCTCAAGCCGGTGTTCGACAAGGCGGGATCGGTGACGGCGGGGAACGCACCCGGTTTGAACGACGGGGCGAGCGCCACGGTGGTGGCCTCACTCGCCTTTGCCAAGGCCCATGGCTTGGCCCCCCTGGCCCGGGTGACACACTACGCCACCGGAGGTGGGGAGCCGAAGGATCTCTTCTTTGCCCCGATCATGGCGGTGCGGAACCTGATGGCCAAGGCCGGGACCACCATCGGGGACTATCAGCTCATTGAAGCGAACGAGGCCTTCGCCGTCCAGGCCCTGGCCGACGGCCGGGCTCTCGGCTGGGACTGGGACCGGGTCAATGTGCACGGGGGCGCGGTGGCCCTCGGTCACCCGATCGGGGCCAGCGGCGCCCGGCTACTGACCACCCTCCTCTATGCGATGCGGAACCGCGGGGTTGGCACCGGTCTGGCCACCCTCTGTCTCGGGGGGGGGAACGCGGTGGCCCTCGCCGTCGAAGCTCTCTGATGACCCGGTTCCTCGGGAACGCCGCCCCCCTGGCGCTCCGGGGGCTTCGACAGCAGCCCACACGAAGACGCGAAGACACGAAGGGACGATTTCGGCGGTCCGCGCGGCGGTGTGGGGTGTGAGCCAGCCGGGCGTCGGCGTTCAACTCGGTCGGGGGAAGGCGGTCGGGTGGACGGTCGTTTACCTGCTGCTCGGCGGAGGGCTCGCCGTTGCCCTTCTCGCAGGATTCGTGCGGCTGCTGCCCCAGGTCAATCCCGCGCTCCTGGCCACCCGTCCCGCCGCCGGGGCGGTTCTGGCGCAGGGTGTCCTGCTGGTGACGGCCTTCGGGATCGCGACCTGGGTCATCGGGATCCGGGCCCTCGGGCTTCCCTCCGTGTCCCTGGGACTGGCCCCGATGACGACCGGGATCCGCGGCTTCGGCCGGGGCGTTCTGTGGGGGGCGATTCCCGCCGGCGCGGCGATGATGCTGGCGGTGCCGGCGGGGGGGGCATCGTGGCAGCTCGACGGCGAGACCGCGGGGGCATGGGGGGCGGTCACGGTCCAGACCGCCGGGGCGCTCCTGCCGGCCGCTCTCGCGGAGGAGCTGATCTTCCGGGGGCTTCCCCTGGCCGTGTGCGGACGGGCGTTCGGCCGCCCCGGGGCGATCGTGGCGCTCGCCGTCCTCTTCGCCACGGGGCACGCAGCCAATCCAGGGATAGGGTGGCTCGGGGCCCTGAACATCGGCCTGGCGGGTGTGCTGCTCGGGGTGGTGTTCTTCCTGCCCGGCGGACTCTGGACCGCCACCGGCGCGCACCTGGGATGGAATCTCTCCCTCTCCGCGTTGGGCGCCCCGGTGAGCGGTCTTCCGTTGCCGATGCCGGGGCTCGATTATGTTGTCGGCGCGCCGCGGTGGCTCACCGGGGGCGGCTTCGGTCCGGAAGGGGGTCTGCTCGCGACCCTCGCCCTGTCGGGAACCCTCTGGTTCGCGGCGCGCACTCTGACCCACACGAAGGAGCGGGACGCATGACACACGCGGCGGTGATCGGCGCGGGCACCATGGGAAACGGGATCGCCCACGTCCTGGCCCAGCACGGGTGGAGAGTGACCCTGATCGATGTGGAGAGCGCCGCGGTGGAGCGCGGCCTCGCCACGATTCGCAGGAATCTCGACCGGCAGGTCACGAAGGGGACCCTGGATGCCGAGGCGGCCGCCGCGACCCTGGCCCGGATTATCCCCGCCACCGATCTCGCGGCGGCGAGCGACGCCACCCTCGTGGTCGAGGCGGCGAGTGAGGACCGTGCGGTCAAGAGATCCATTTTCCAGACCCTCGACCGGGTGTGCGCTCCCGGCACGATCCTCGCCAGCAACACCTCCTCCATCTCCATCACTGAAATCGCCGCCGACACCGGGCGCCCCGAGTCCGTGATCGGGATGCATTTCATGAACCCGGTTCCCGTCATGAAGCTGGTGGAGGTGATCCGGGGCCATGCCACGAGCGATGCCACCACCCGCGCCGTGAGCGACATCGCCACCGCCCTCGGCAAGACCCCGGTGGAGGTCAACGATTACCCCGGGTTCGTGGCCAACCGGATTCTCATGCCGATGATCAACGAGGCGATCTTCTGCGTGATGGAACAGGTGGCCGCCCCGGAGGCCATCGACACCGTGATGAAGCTCGGCATGGCCCATCCGATGGGGCCTCTCGCCCTGGCCGACTTCATCGGGCTCGATGTCTGCCTCGCCATTCTGAATGTCATGCACCACGGACTCGGCGACGACAAGTATCGTCCCTGTCCCCTGCTCCGGCGCATGGTGGCCGCCGGACACCTCGGCCGGAAGAGCGGTCGCGGGTTCTACGACTACGCCTCGACCACCTGACCCCGCTCACAGGTAGACACCCGACACCATGACCGATCTCTTCGACGACATCAAATCCCTGGGCCACGAGCAGCTCGTCTTCTGCCATGAACCCTCCTGCGGCTACTGTGGCATCATCGCGGTGCACGACACGACACTGGGCCCGGCCCTGGGCGGCACCCGGTTCTGGTCGTATGCCTCCACGGCCGAGGCGGTGACCGATGCCCTCCGGCTCGCCCGGGGGATGACCTACAAGGCCTCGGTGGCCGGCTTGAACCTCGGGGGCGGCAAGGCCGTGATCCTGGGCGACAACAAGCGCCGCGATCGGGAGGCGATATTCCGGGCCCACGGCAGGTTCGTCGAGACCCTGGGGGGCCGGTACATCACCGCCGAGGACGTTGGGACGAGTCCCGTGGACATGGAGTTCGTGCGCCGGGAGACACGGCACGTGGCGGGCCTTCAGGGTCTGAGCGGCGACCCGTCGCCGGTGACGGGCTATGGTGTCTACATGGGGATGAAGGCGGCCGCCAAGGAACGGTGGGGTAGCGACGGTCTGGCCGGGCGCACCGTGCTGGTGCAGGGATGCGGGAAGGTCGCCTACTATCTCTCGGGACACCTGCATAGCGAAGGGGCGAAGCTTGTGGTGACCGATCTCGACAGCGAGAAGGTGAAGCGGGTGGTCACTGAGTTCGGGGCCACCGCCGTCGTCCCCGACGTCATCTACGATCAGCCCGGCGACATCTATGCCCCCTGTGCCCTCGGTGCCACGGTGAACGATGACACGCTGGGCCGTCTCAAGGTGGAAATCATCGCGGGCTGCGCCAACAACCAGCTTGCCGAACAGCGGCACGGACGGGACCTGGAAAAGAAGGGAATGCTCTACGCCCCGGACTACGTGATCAACGGGGGAGGGCTGATCAATGTGTATGGGGAGCTGGAGGGGTGGCCCCAGGAGCGGGCCAAGCGGAAGGCCCAGGAGATCTACGACACGGTACGGAAGATCTTTGCCAAGGCACACTCCGAGGGAATCCCCTCGTTCGAGGCCGCCGATCGCGTGGCGGAGGACCGGATAGCGTCGGTGGTGGGCCTGTCGAGTCTCTGGGTGGGCGGGCAGCGCTGAGGGGGTGGAGAACGCTCTCACCTGGTCGGGGACTGTGCTAGATTTGCGGCATGACTGAGACCATTCCGATCGGCGCGGATCACGCGGGGTTTGCCCTGAAGGCCCGGCTCAAGGAGGAGCTGGCCGCTCTGGGGTATGCGGCCGATGATGTGGGGGCGGCCTCGGCGGAGTCGAGCGACTACGCCGGGTTTGCCCATGCCGTGGCCGAGAAGGTGTCCCGGGGCTCGGCGGCGCGCGGCATCCTGATCTGCGGAACCGGGCTCGGAATGTCCTACGCAGCCAACCGGCATCCCGGGGTGCGGGCGGCCGTCACATGGAGTGAGGAGATCGCGGTGCTGTCCCGGGAACACAACGACAGCAATATCCTGGTTCTCCCCTCCCGGTTCGTGGAGGAGGAGGACGCGGTGGCCATCCTGAAGGCGTGGTTGGCGACACCCTTTGCCGGCGGACGGCACAGTCGGCGCATCGCCCAGATCGAACCGGAGACGACATGACCCGGATGCACGACGCATCGCTCGCCGCCGGAGATCCGGTCGTGGCCGCCCTGATCGACCGGGAAACGGCCCGGCAGCAGGAGGGCCTGGAGCTGATCGCCAGCGAAAACTTCGCCTCGCGAGCCGTACTCGAGGCGATGGGCACCACCCTCACCAACAAGTACGCCGAAGGGTACCCCGGAAAGAGGTACTACGGGGGATGCGAGGTGGTCGACCAGATCGAGCAACTCGCCATCGATCGGGCCAAGGCTCTGTTCGGAGCCGACCACGCCAATGTACAGCCCCACTCCGGGGCCTCCGCCAACCTGCTGTCCTATCTCGCCGTGCTCCCGCCCGGCGGCCGCCTGCTCGGGATGTCCCTGCCGCACGGAGGGCACCTGACCCACGGCGCGAGCGTGAATCACAGCGGCCAGTTGTGGGACGCCGCCCAGTACGGGGTGGATCCCGCCACCGGCCGCATCGACCTGGACCAGGTCCGGGACCTGGCCCGGTCGCACCGCCCCGGCCTGATCATCGCCGGGGGGAGCGCCTACGCCCGGATCATCGACTTCGCCGGGTTCCGCGCCATCGCGGACGAGGTGGGGGCGCTCCTTCTCGTGGACATGGCACACTTCGCCGGGCTGGTGGCGGCGGGCGTCTATCCCTCCCCTGTTCCGCATGCGGCGCTGGTGACCACCACCACCCACAAGACCCTTCGGGGCCCGCGCGGGGGGATGATCCTCTGCACCGCCGAGCATGCGCGGGCCGTGGATCGTTCGGTGTTCCCCGGAGGGCAGGGAGGGCCACTGGAACACGTGATCGCCGCCAAGGCGGTGGCTCTGGGTGAGGCGATGCGGGAGGATTTCCGGGCCTATGGCCGGGCCGTGGTCGAGAATGCCCGGGTTCTGGCCGCGGGGCTGATGGAGCGAGGCCTCCCGGTGGTGTCCGGCGGGACGGACACCCATCTGATGCTGGTGGACCTCCGCCCGAAGGGATTGACCGGCAAGGTCGCCGAGGCCCTCCTGGGCCGGGCCGGAATCACCGTCAACAAGAACACCATCCCCGACGACCCCGAGAGTCCGTTTGTCACGAGCGGCATTCGGCTCGGCACGCCCGCTCTCACCACCCGGGGCATGGGACCCAACGCCATGCAGCGGATCGCCGACTTCATCGACCGGGTGCTGACCCGCCAGGACGATGTCACGATCGCCGCCGTGCGCCGCGAGGTGGAGGGCCTGGCCGCCGCCCACCCGCTCTACGGGCAGGGAGTGGCGGCCTGACCGCCCGGACGGACCCTCTCGTGCCGGCCGAGTTGGCCCTCGCCTCCGATCTGCTGGCCCGCATCCGGGCCGTGGGCGGGGCGTATCACGAGCGCGCCTATCTCTTCGTGCTGGGCGGCATCGAGTATCTTCAGACGCGCCTTCCCGCCCGGCGCCATGTGAGCGGCGCAGAGCTGGCTCTGGCCTGCCGGGATCTGGCGCTGGACCAGTACGGATTGATGGCCCGCACCGTGCTGGAACATTGGGGCATTCGCTCCACGCGGGACATCGGCAGGATCGTATTCACGCTCGTTGACGTCCGGCTCCTCTCCGCGGAGCCGGAGGATCGCGAGGAAGATTTCCACGACGTGTTCGATTTCGAGAACGCGTTTTCCGCCTCCTATGCGTGGCGATGTGTTCCGCCGCCCCGCCGCGAGGCGTCTACTCCACCGGAGGAAACATGACCGAAGGTCGTGACTGGCCCGCGTGCCAGAAGTGTTCGAACGGCATCCTGATCCCCCTCAGCGATTATGGGCGGGACGGAGCGCCGATCACCTACAAGGCGTGGGTCTGCACCCACCCCGACTGCGGTTTCAATCTCCGCATCGACAACGGGGAGATCTCCTTCGGGCGCGCGATCGGGCAGAGCTTCAAGTAGTCTCCCCGGGGACGGAGCCTCGAGATCGTGGTGTCGCGCGCGTCGGCGCACCGCCTCTCCCCACCCGTCCTCGCGCCGGCCGACGCCCGGCGATGGGACCAGGTCGCGGAACAGGCGGGCATCTCCACCGCGACCCTCATGGACGCGGCGGGGCGGGGGGCGGTTTCCGTCCTCTGCGCCCGGCGTGGCGCCGACTGCCGTCGCGGCGTTCTGGTCGCGGCCGGGACGGGCAACAACGGGGGAGATGGCTGGGTCCTGGCCCGCGCCCTCCATCGTCTCGGTATTCCGGTCTGGGTGGCCTCCTGCCCCGGCCCTCGCTCTCCTCTGGCGGAACACGCCGCCTCCCGTGCCATCGACGAGGGGGTGCGTGTCGTTTCCCCTGACGGCCCATGGCCCGCGGTTGGCCTCCTGGTCGATGCCCTCCTCGGTACCGGGGCACGGGGGGAGCTTCGCGGTGACGTGGCCGCGATGGTCTCCCGCCTCGCCGATCTTTCCCTCCCCCTGGTCGCGATCGACGGACCCACCGGCCTCGACCTGCTCGACGGGGTCAGCCGGGGTCCCCTCCGCGCCGACCTGACCATCACCTTCGGCGGCTACCGGCGCGGTCACCTCCTGGCCCGCGACGACGTCGGGACTGTGGTCGTCCTTGATATCGGTCTCCCTCCTCCAAACCCCGAGTGGCCGGTCCTCTTCACCGACCGGGATGCCCTCGCACTCCTTCCTCCCCTCCCCGCCTCGGCCCACAAGGGGACCCGCGGCCGGGTGGTGGTCGTCGGCGGCGCCCCCGGTCTCTCGGGGGCGGTGCGCCTCGCCGGTCGCGCCGCCTACGGTGCGGGAGCGGGGCTCGTCAGTCTCGTCGTCCCCCCGGAGGTGGCCGCGGACCTGGCTGCGGCAGAGCCCGATCTCCAGGTCTTTTCCTGCGAGCCACCCCGCGACGGGGCGACCCCCCTGGCCCCCGGCATCGCGGAACGAATCGCCCGAGCCGATGCCGTGGTGCTGGGCCCGGGTCTCGGCCGCGAACGGGATGGGGCGGAGTGGCACCTCGTGGCTGCGGTGCTTGCTCATGCCCGGTCCGTGGTCGTCGATGCCGATGGGCTCGTAGCCGCGCAGGGGAGGGTGGCGGAGCTCCGCCGGGCAGGAACCGGGCGGCCGGTCGTGCTGACGCCCCACGCCGGGGAGTTCCGGACGCTTTTCCCCGATCTGGCCCACGGGCTCTCGGTCGACCCATGGGTGGCGGCGGCCCGGGCGGCGGAGCTGGCGGGAGCGACCGTGCTGCTCAAGGGAGTCCCCACCGTGGTGGCCCGGACGGGAGTGGCCTCACGTACTGTTGCTGCGGGGAATCCGGGCCTCGCCACGGGGGGGAGCGGGGACGTGCTGAGCGGAATCATCGGATCCCTCCTGGCCCGGGGGATGGAGGCCTCGACCGCCGCCGCCCTCGGCGCCCAGGTGCTGGGCTCCGCGGCGGACATCGCCGCACGACGGTTCACTCGCCGCACCCTGCGGCCGATGGACGTCCTCGCCGCCCTCCCCGACCTGTGGCGAGCCTGGGACCTCCTTCGTCGCGACCCGCCGCCCGCCGTGCCGCCCATCCTTCACGAACTTCCCTCGCCGGCCGGACCATGACCGACTCCCACCTCGCCTTCGGTCCGGGCGCCGAGTTCGATCTCATCCGGCGGATCATCGGGCGGCTCGGATCCCGCGCCCGTTCCCTCGGGGACGACAGCGCCGTGGTTCCCCCCGGACCGGGGCAACTCCTGGTCAGCACCGACGCGTCGGTCGAAGGGGTACACTGGCGGACCGGGTGGATCTCTCTGGAGGAGGCGGGATATCGCGCCACGGCTGCGGCCCTGAGTGATCTCGCCGCGATGGGAGCCGCGCCGGCCGGGGTGGTGGTCGCGCTGGTGGTCCCCCGGGAGGCCACTCCGGAGTCGGCCGTGCTCCTGATGTCCGGGGTCGGCCAGGCGGTGGAGGATGTGAAGACGGCGGTTCTGGGAGGGGATCTCACCCGGGGGAGTGAGTGGGTTGTCTCGGTGACGGTGTTGGGATGGGCGGAGCGGCCCGTTCTCCGCTCGGGAGCCTCCCCGGGGGAGGAGGTGTGGGTGACGGGTTCCCTGGGGGGAGCTCGGGCCGCCCTGGTGTCCTTCCTGGCCGGGATCGATCCCGCGCCCGATGTACGCCCCGCCTTCGCCGCGCCGACACCCCGGCTCGCCGCCGGTCGCTGGCTCGCGGCCCACGGCGCCACCGCGATGATCGACGTCAGCGACGGAACTCTGGGGGACCTCGGGCACCTCGCCGCGGCCTCTGGCGTTGGAATTATCCTCGACCCCGACGCCGTGCCGGTGCATCCCGGAGTGGCTCCCGTGGCTCGTCGGCTGGGTATCTCCCCGATCCAGATGGCCCTGACGGGGGGCGAGGACTATGAGCTTCTGGTGACTCTCCCGGCGGGAGGGGAAGAGGACCGGGCCACCCGATGCCTGGCGGATACCGGGGTCACCCTCACCCGCATCGGTGTCGCGACCACCGAGCAGGGCCGGGTGCGTGTCACCGGCGACACGGCGCTGCCCGAACGCGGATTCGACCACTTCGCATGAGCCGACTCTTCCAGACCCTCCGCTATGTCCTCGGCATCGGCTTTCTCACCGCGGTGCATGGCGGCGCGGCGCTTGCCGCCGGGGTGGCGCGGGTGCGGCACCGGCCCGGGGGTGTGTACGACTGGGCGGGCCGGGTCTGGGGACGGCGTCTCCTGCGCCTCACCGGCCTCCGGGTGACCGTCCACCACCGCGAACGTCTCCCGGCCACGCCGGTGGTGTACATCGCCAACCATGCCTCCTTCGCCGACATCTGGGTGCTGCTGAAGGAACTCCCCGGCTCCCTCCGTTTCGTGTTCAAGCGGGAGATGATGTACATCCCCGTGCTGGGCCAGGCGATGCGGGCCGCCGGGCACATCTCCATCGACCGGCAGCGGAAGGGGGCGGCGTTCTCCAGCTACGACCGGGCGGCGGATCAGATCCGCGGGGGGATTTCCGCCGTGGTCTTTGCCGAGGGAACCCGCAGCCGCGATGGGACCCTGCAGCCGTTCAAGAAGGGACCCTTCGTCCTGGCGATTCAGGCGGGTGTGCCGGTGATCCCCCTGTATCTGGGGGGGACCCATGCGGTCATGCCAAGCCAGGCGCTCGCCCCGCGACCCGGAGAGGTGCATCTCCTGGTGGGTGAACCAATCCCCACGGCGGGGATGACCTACGACGATCGGGATGCCCTGGCCCGCACCTGCCGCTCGGCGATTCTGGCCCTGCGCGACTACTATACCTCCACTCTTCCTTCCTCTTCCCCCGACGAGCCGACATGAGCACGATCATCGAAGTGAATGGACGCGAGATCCTCGACAGCCGTGGCAACCCGACGGTGGAAGCGGAGGTGACCCTGGCGAGCGGGGCCCGCGGACGGGCCGCCGTGCCCAGCGGTGCTTCCACCGGGGAGCACGAGGCGACGGAACTGCGCGATGGCGACCCGAAACGCTACGGCGGGAAGGGAGTCCTCGATGCGATCCACAATGTCCGGGAGATCATCGGTCCCCGCCTCGAGGGGATGCTGGCGGAGGAGCAGATCACCATCGACGCCGAGATGATGGATCTCGATGACACCCCCAACAAGGGGAAGCTTGGTGCCAACGCCATTCTCGCCGTGAGTCTGGCCGTGGCGCGGGCCGCGGCCGAAGAACTCGGAATGCCGCTCTACCGGTATCTGGGAGGACCAATGGCGCGGATCCTTCCGGTGCCGATGATGAACATTCTGAACGGGGGCGCCCACGCGAGCAACAACGTCGATGCCCAGGAGTTCATGGTGGTCCCGGTCGGGGCGGACACCTTTGGGGACGGACTCCGCATGGGGGTCGAGGTGTTTCATGCGCTGAAGAAGGTGCTCGCGGGGATGGGCCTCTCCACGGCCGTGGGCGACGAAGGGGGATTTGCCCCGATGCTTCCGTCCAACGAGGCGGCGCTCGATGTGATCATGCAGGCGATCGAGTCGGCGGGCTATCAGCCGGGTCAGGACATCGCCATCGCGCTCGACGTGGCGGCATCGGAGCTGTACCAGGATGGTGAGTACGTGTTCAAGAAGGGGGATGGGAGTCGCCGGAGTGCCGCGGACATGGTTGGGCTCTACACCGGGTGGGTGGACCGGTATCCGATCGTGTCGATCGAGGACGGGCTCGCGGAGGATGACTGGGAGGGGTGGGCCGCACTGACCGAGCAGTTCCATGACCGCATCCAGCTCGTGGGAGACGATCTCTTCTGCACCAACACCGACCGCCTGGGCCGGGGGATCGAGCAGGGGGTGGCGAACGCCATCCTGGTCAAGGTGAACCAGATCGGGACTCTCACCGAGACCCTCCAGTGCATCGAGCTGGCCAAGGGGAGCACCTACGGGGTGGTCATCTCGCACCGGTCCGGGGAGACCGAGGACACTTTCATCGCCGACCTGGCGGTGGCCACCGGGGCGGGACAGATCAAGACCGGGAGCGCGAGCCGGACCGACCGGGTGGCGAAGTATAATCAGTTGCTCCGCATCGCCGAGGAACTGGGCGAGATCGGCCACTATCCCGGCCGGGACCTGTACGCGCTATGACCCGGGGGCGCCGCGTCGTTCTCCTCATCGTCGGACTTGCGCTCCTCTTTGCGTTCACGGGGGGGGAATATGGTACCCTGGACTGGCTCGCGTTGCGCCGACAGGAGCGGGACGAGATGCGACGCGTGGAGGAACTGAAGGCCGCGGTGGACTCCCTGGAACGAGAGGCGGTGGCCATCGAAACCGACCCGGTGGTGCAGGAGCGGATCGCACGCGAGCAGTTCGGCATGTTGCGGCGCGGGGAGTTCGCGTATCAGTTGTTGCAGGAAGAGGATGGTAAGGAATAGGGAGTAGGGAATAGGGAATAGGGGCGACGCGCCACCGTCGCCCGTGTCCCAGGTGGTAACTACAGGCGATAGGCGGTAAGGGTCGTCATCGCGAGGGCCCGCAGGGCCCGTGGCGATCTCGTGAGCGGAGGTCGGCGGGCCAATCGACTGACTGGCCATCACCTCGAAGACGACACTCTTCCAGGACGGGAGGGTTTCGGGGCGCCTTTCGTGTCTTTCGTGGTTCCATGTTGTGGGGGAGGGAGGGGAGGGACGAAACTCCGTCTCGCGCCGTCCGTAGGGATCACGTGTCCGTCTCCCGTCACCATTCCCCCCACCTGGAGAACGCCATGTCCATCGCGCAGGCCCTCGTGCCCGAGTTCGATCATGAGATGCAGACTACCCGGACCATGCTGGAGCGGGTGCCCGAGGGACAGAAGGACTGGAAACCGCACGAGAAGTCGATGTCGATGGGCCAGTTGGCCGCTCACATCGGAGAGGTTCCCATGTGGGTTGCCCCGACCCTCACCGGCACCGAACTCGACATGAATCCGCCAGGAGGGGAACCGTACCAGAGTCCCGGATTCACCACCGTTGCCGATCTCCTTGCCGGATTCGATGCCTCGGTCCGTTCGGCGCGGGAGGCAATCACGGGGACATCCGATGCCGACTTCATGGTCAATTGGAGTCTCAAGAACGGGGGCGAGGTCTTCTTCACGATGCCGAGGGTGGCCGTGATCCGGAGCTTCGTGATGAACCATCTGATTCATCACCGGGGGCAGTTGAGCGTCTACCTTCGGCTGACGGGAGTGCCGGTTCCGTCGACCTATGGCCCGAGCGCGGACGAAGGGAACATGTAAGCGGGACGACTCGGCCAGAGCTGAACGAATCTCTCGGGGCCCTTCCCGCGTACAGTAGGGTGGGGTCTGTCTTCTCGCTGCCCGGGAGGTGTCCGATGTCCCGCATTGGTCGAGTTCCGGTGGTCGGCTGGCTGCACTGGGGTATCGCGGGGAATTTCAAGCCCATCCTCCTGCACGGATATCTGGAGGAGGAGTGGGGGGATCCCTTTCTCTGGGCCGGTCGGAGCTGGTTCGCCACGGGAGACGGGGAGCGGGTGTGGCAGGAGATTCGGGTCACCGATCTCTCGCCCCACCCTTGACCCGGCCCCCGGGTGTCGGTAGAATGCCCCGGCCAAGGCTGGGTAGCTCAGGTGGTTAGAGCACGGCACTCATAATGCCGGGGTCGGCGGTTCGAATCCGCCCCCAGCTATTCCCCGCAACACCACGCAACACATTGTCAGTCAACGGGTTATCTCGGGGCGTGAGGAGTGAGTGGAGAGGAGTGAGGAGAGAGAGAGCGCTCTCACTCCTCTCTTCTCTCTCTTCTCGCTCGGAGAATCCCGAAGTGATTCCGCGGTCGTCCGGGGCTGAAGCCCCGGCTCGGCGCCTGCGGCGACAGATCCTGAAGGACCAGAGAGCCGGTCAATGCTCGGGGTCATCCCGAGCAAGCGAGGAGCATGCCCTGGGCACGTGGGGCGATCTGTGATCGCCGCCGGTGGCCTTCCCGTCGTCCGGATACCGATGTTGGAGCGTGAGTGAAGAACGGTGGTTCTCACTCCTCACTCCTCTTCCCTCTCTCCTCGAAGGATTGCGCGCCCCCACTCCCAACCGCCCACCGCCTCCCGCCTACTGCCCCAAACACCCAACACCCCAAAACATAGGACATAGGACCTAATCGTCTCTTACGGACAAGATTGAACACAAAACGGCAACAATCTTTTGGGCAACTCCGGACCCCCCCCCCCCGTCAGACACGTCGATCGCCACGGCCGCGCCGTGCGAGGGGGATGGCCACAAAAAGCACAGAAGTCACAAGAGGCACACCTCGGTGCGCATGGGGGCCCACCAGGGGCGAGAGAGGTTTCTGTGCCTTTTGTGCTTCTTGTGATTGGCTCTGGGGCTGTGGAGAGGTACTCGGGCAGGACCGGAACCCATGCCGAAGAAAACCCACGCGAAACCCCGAGGTGCCTCTGTGGTTCCGGCTCTGCCGGCTTAGGACATAGGACATCCGCCCTACCGCCTACCGCCTACCGCCTGTCGCCTACCGCCTACCGCCTGCCGCCTGCAGCCTATCGCCTGCCGCCTACCCTTCCATCGGCTGATGGTCCGGATCATTCCCACCCGGTCCCTGCGGGGTCGGGCGGGGGGGCGCGGGGCGGGGGGTCGGATCGAGTGCGGCATCGATCCGCACCACCACATCGGCCAGATGCGCGCGCATGACCGGAGTGCCGGCGCGGCCCGCGCCCTGCTGCGCCAGGCCCCGCACGGCGCGCAACTGGGCCCGTACCAGGGGCCGGATGTCCGACAACCCCAGGTTCGGCGCCGGGCCCTGAAACGGGTTGCCCGCCGGTTCCGTCGTGAGCAACGATTCCATCCGGTCGATCCAGACCCGCTGCAGCGCCCGGCGATTGGCATCGACGGACCGGCCCGATCCCACGTCTCCCCAGACTCCTCGCTGGAGGTCGCTGAGATAGTCGGCGAGGGGCCAGGCGGCCTCGGGGTCCATCGCCTCCCGCTCGCCGAGTCGCATCAGGCGTCGGGCGTCGAGCAGGTTGCCCAGAATTCCCGCCTGCGCCCGCTCGAGGCGGGGAGCCGACCCGGGGGATCCGATCCGGTCGAGGATCTCGCGGGGGGCGAGCCAGGCCGGGGTCTCGAACACCTCCCGGGCCAGGAACCCGAGGGCCGCTTTCTGGCGGGCCCGGGGCACGGTGGTATAGACCGCTCCGTTCTGGTCGGCGGTCTTGAGGACGGTGTGGACTCCTCCGACCACCGTGACCACGTGACCCATGTAGCGGGACCACTGCCCGATAAGTTCCCCGTACAGCTCGGCCAGGTCGTCGTAGTCCTCGCCCGGAGCGGTAGTCCACTCGACCAGGCGCGGGGTCACGCGCTGGAGATTGGCCACCGCGTAGGTGCTTGCCGTGACGGGGTCGTCTCCCATGTCCTCGGTCTGGGCCCGGGGATCGTAGTTCACGTTCTGCGGGAGGTAGCGGTACATCGGGTCGTCGGCCTTCTCCACGATCCACCGGTGCAACGTGGCCCGCTCGGATTCGGGCGTGGTGTTCGGGAGGTGGCGGTATCCCCAGTTGATCGCGTAGTGGTCGTAGGGGCCGATCTTCCGGATGAAGTCGGTCGGCTCCAGGCCATCGCCGGGTTGCGCGATGTAGTTCTGGCGGGCGTAGTCCATGATCGAGGGGGACACTCCCATCCGCCGGGCAAAGGCGGGCGAGCGGAGGGAATCGGTGGGATAGGCGGAGCCGGCCACCATGTTGTGGGGGAGGCCCAGGGCATGGCCGATCTCGTGGGCGATGACCTGGCGCATCGCCTCGCCCATCAGGGACTCGGGGATGTCGAGGGTCCGGGCCACAGGGTTGGCGGCACCGGTCTCGATCAGGAGACGGTTGCGGTAGGAGCGCATGTGGTTGTGGTACCAGACGATGTCGCTCTCGATGATCTCCCCCGTCCGGGGGTCGGAGGTGCTGGGTCCCTGGGCATTCCGGGTGAGGCTCGCCGCCCACCGCACCACCGAGTGGCGGATGTCCTCCGGATCCCAGTCGGGGTCCTCCGCCTGGGAGGGCGGATCCTTCGCCAGGATTGCGTTCCGGAATCCGGCGGTCTCGAACGCCTGTTGCCAATCCTCGATTCCCTGCCTCACGTAGGGCCGCCATCGGGCCGGGGTGGCCGGGTCGATGTAGTAGACAATTGGTGTGACCGGCTCGACCAGTTCGCCCCGGGCGTAGGCGGCGGGATCCTTGGGCTCCAGGCGCCACCGGCGAATAAAGCTCTGGGTGGCCGCCTTCTGTTCGTCGAGCCCGTAGTTGACCCGCGTGACACCGAAGTAGCCCACCCGGGGGTCCTGGTAACGGGGTCGCATCGGGTCCCGCGGGAGGAGGATCAGCGACTGCGACATCTCCAGGGAAATCGTCGCGGTTTCGGCGTTGGCCGGCGGGGCCCCGGCATCGAAGGTGGTCACATGCCGCACCTCCACGTTCCGCGGGTAGCTCCGGACCCGGGAAATGAAGCTGCGGGCCGGGTCGAGTCGGCGCACCTGGTACTGGCGTCGCTGGGCCGCTCCGAGCCCGCTGATCGCGGGAGTGTCGCCCTGAAAGAAGTCGGTGACGTCGAGGACCACCGCGTGACTGTCCCGGCTGAAGGCCTGGATCGGGAAGCTGGCCAATACCTGCGGCAGGTTGTTCTGGACCACACTGCTGAAGATCGGAAGGGAGGTATCGGCCACAGCACCGAAGGTCTGCCGGCGGAGGAGAACGCGGTCACCCTGGCGTTCGAACCGAAGCACCTGCTCGTTGGCGGACACCCCGGCCGGCGTAAATCCGGGAAAACCGGGGGGAACACCCGCGATGCGGGTGACGAGGAAGAGATCCCGCCCGAAGAGGGAATCGGGAACCTCGAAGTAGTGCTTGGAGCCCACCGCGTGAACGAGGAAGAGGCCGGAGTCGCTGGTAGCCTCCTTCGTGATGATCTGACCGTAGGGCCGAGGACCGGAGGGGGTGGCCCCGGGACGTTGCGCGGGCGTCTGGCCCCCGGGCGCCGGATCCTGGGGGACGGGTTGGTTGCCGGGAGCCCGGACGGGCGCGGGGGTTCCTGCCGGAGGAGTGGCCGAACCGGTGGCGCAGGCGGCAAGAAGATACGAGCAAGCGCTCAGGAAAATCAGGGAACGGGGCAGGGCCATGGGATGTGGTCCTCGGTGTGCCGGGTGAGGGAGAGGGGGCCGATCGTGTGTTGGCGTTCTTCCTGTACGCACAAGCGGGGCGATCCGTTTCACGGGAGACGCGGATGTGCAGGGGAACCTCCGGTTCGTCGTCCCACTACACGAGGGCGGAACGACGGGCCTGGTCGTCTCGTCAAATGGTCGCCGATTCCCTATATTGGGGCCGCCTGCCGGTGGGCGGCCGAAAGGACTTCATGCACGCGACACCAGATCCCCCCGACACCACCGCCATTCCCGACGCCGTCCGGGAGTTCTACACCCGGCATCCCTTTCCTCCGCTGGAAGCGACGCGGGAACCACTCCTGGCCGATCTGCACTACACGCGCTCCGTGCTGTGGCCCGACCGGCTGAGCCTGGCCGGACTGCGCATCCTGGATGCGGGGTGCGGCACCGGGGAGATCGCGGTGCGCCTGGCGCAGGAGTTCCCCGAGGTGCACGTCACCGGCATCGACGTGAGTGCGGCGGCACTCGCTGAGGCCGCCGCGCGCGCGCGGGGCGCCGGGGTCGAGGGGAACCTGGACCTGCGGGAAACCCGGCTGGAGGACCTGGAGCCGGGGGAGCCCTTCGACCTCGTCGTGTCGAGCGGGGTAATCCAGCATCTCCCCGATCCGGTGCAAGGTCTTCGGGCCCTGGCTCGCCATCTCGCCCCCACCGGGGGGATGTCGCTCATGGTGTACGGCACCTACGGGCGTCACGCGGTCCTCCTCCTCCGGCGATTGATGGACCGGCTCGGTGAGGGGCGCGGGGAGCCGGAGCGGGTGGCCCGTGCGAGGACGCTGATCGCCGCCCTCCCTCCCCGGCATCCCTTTCAGGCGGGGGAGTGGGAGGAAGTGACCTGGGCCCGGGACACGGGGATCGCCGATCTGCTGATGCACGTCTACGAGCGGAGCTTCACGGTGCCGGAGCTGCGCCAGCTGCTGGCCGACGCCGGGCTCCGTCTCGAACGCTTCGCCGACACGGCGGCCTATCAGCCCGAACATTATCTCACCACGCCGGAGGGGCGGGACCTGGTGGCGGGTCTCCCCGAGAGCGAACGCGCCGAGGTGGCCGAGCTGCTCCATGGTCGCATGGCGCGGCACCGCTGCTTCGTCACCCTGGCCGGTCGGCGGCCGCTGCGGTATCCAGTGCATGGATCGCTTCTGGCCCACATGCGGCCTCGGCGGATGCGCTGGTTCGACTGGCGCCACCTCGATGAGGATCCCGCCTCGGGCGATCTCCCCATTCCCGACTGGGCCGTGCCCGACCGGGTGCTCACCTTTCCCGGATGGTCCCGCCGCTTCTTTGCCCTCGCCACCGGCGAGCGGACCGCGCTGCAACTCTTCCATGACCCGGAGCTGCGGGCGGTGATTCCAGGCAGCACCTCGGATGAACAGTTCGCCGCATACTCCGCCTGCCTCGAACATGTGGCCCGGGAGGAACTGGTTCTCTTCGAGCCCTGATTGTCCTCCAGGGGTGGCCACCCGCGCGGACGGGAACCACGAAAGACACGAAAACACACGAAAGTGGAGGCCACCCCAGGCTCGACCGACGCACGCCTCCTTCGAGAGTCACCGTGTGTCCATTTCGTGCTCGTTCGTGGTTGAACGCTCCCGGCCGGATCGCGGCCTACCGGCACCAGCCTCAGGGGATCCTCACTGGAGATGCCGGTACTGCGGACGGGCCAGCTCCGCCGCCCACATCGGCGCCAGCACCGACTGCTCGATCCGGAGGTCGCCCCAGTCCTGCCAGACGGGAATCGTCGTATAGTTCCGGTTCGAGTGGCAGAACCCCTTTATGTCGGCATTGATCAGGGAAAAGTAGGGGGCAAACCAGGTGCTCCGGGTCTGGGGATCCTGCATGTCGAAGGTCTGGATCGGGACGCTCTCCGGGATGATCACCGGCTTGCCGCGGGAGCGGGCGTCCTGACAACACCTGGTCACGGCCCGGGACGGGTGGGATTTGTCCGCGGGGTGGCTTACCTTTCCCGACTGCCGGTCCTGTCCCCCCTCACTCCGTGGCGAAGGACATTCGTGCGTCGCGTCTTGCTCCTTCTGGTGGATGGACTGCGTCCCGACCTCGCCGAGCAGTGGCTGACCGAAGGGCACCTGCCTCATCTGGCTCGTCTCACCTCTATCGACACGCGCCGGCGGGGAATCACGGCGTTCCCGTCCACCACCAGCGTGGCCTATCTCCCCTTTCTGACCGGGTGTCTCCCGGGCCGAGCCAACATTCCGTCGATCCGGTGGATGGACCGGTCCCACTACGCCGGCCGCTGGTGGCGGGACCGGCACGCGGTGCGGAGTTACTGCGGGGTGCAGGCCGGGCTCCTGGATGGGGACATCACGCCGGAGGTACGCACCCTCTTCCAGCTGGTGCCGGAGAGCTACGGGTTGTTCACGCCGATCGCGCGGGGGCTGAGCCCCGAGCGCGATCCCTCCCGGCGGAGCCGCAAGTTCTGGGGCGCCATGGGGCACTATCTCCAATGGCATCAGCCCTCCGATGACGTGGTGGGCCGACACCTGCTGGATCTGGTGGACCGGCCCTGGCGGTTCCTCTTTGCCCAGTTTCCCGCGGTGGACGGCTACACTCACCAGTGCGGCCCGGACCATCCGCGGGTCCGGGCGGCCCTTGCCGGGGTGGATCGCGTGATCGGGTCGGTCGTGGATCGCATGGCGGCGTCCGGGACGCTGGAGGAGACCCTGGTGCTCCTGGTGAGCGATCATGGGGCGGCACCGATGCACACCCACATGGATCTGGCCTGCTGGTTCCGTGATCGCGGCGTTCGCGCCCTCGCCCATCCGGTGTTGTGGGAACGGAGCCCCGCCGTGGCGGTGACGGTGGCGGGGAACGCCTCGGCCATGCTCTATGCCCGGCCCAATGAAACGCGACCCGGGAGGTTTCCGCTGTCGGCTCTGCGGATCCGCGCCATGTTCGGACATGCGGACGATCTGGTGGGGGCCCTCGCCGCGGAGCCGAGCGTGGCCTTCCTGGCGGGCCCCGACGACACCCCCGGGGCGCTACGAATCGTGGGGGGAGATGACGGACGGGAGGAGGCGCGGCTCTTCCGCCGGAACGGGACCGTCCACTATGAGCCCCTCACCGGCGATCCGCTGCAGGTGGGGGAGGCCCGGGAGGCCTCGGTGGCGGAATGGCTCGCCACCACGTGGGACGGTCCCTATCCCGATGCCGCGGTCCAGCTGCTGTCGCTCTTCGACTCCCCGCGCACCGGGGATGTGGTGCTGGCCGCGGCCGAGGGGCATGACTTCCGGCGGCGGTTCGAAGTGCCGGAGCATCGGGCAGGACACGGGAGCTTCCTGCGCTCCCACATGCAGATCCCGATCTGGGCCAACCGGCCACTGCCGGAGGCCACGATGCGATCGGTGGACCTCTTCCCCGCGATGCTGGAGTGGCTGGGCGAGCCGATGCCGGAGGACATCGACGGGCAGCTCGTTTGGAAGCCGTAGAGGTCTGAATTTTCAAGACTTTCCAGATCTCCTTCGAACTTCAAACTTCGAACTTCGAACTTCTCAAACTTTCCGTGTCCAGCCGCTGCGCCTTCCGTCCCCCGCGGCACACATGATCGGCGTCTCCATGCTCCAGAAGGGTCGCCGCCAGGGTCACCGCCCGCTCCGCCAGCTCTTCGGCGCCCCGCCGCAGGTCCCGGCTTTCCCGCACCTGGGTCACGTTCCGTTCCATGTCCTCCGCCGTCCATCCCCGTGAATGCGCGATGAATGGAAACTGGGGCAGGTGAAAGCCGAGTTCGCCGAAGAAGGTCATCATCTGACCCGCCACCCCCTGCACGTTGTCCTGGCCCCCGGTGATGATGAACCCCGCCGCCTTGCGCTGGATCAGGACCTTGTCCCGCAGGGTGATCTGGTTCTGGATGCAGTTCATCCGCTCGGCCATCCGGAAGTAGAGGGAACTCGGCGCTCCCCAGCGAATGGGGGTGGCGACGAGAACCACATCTGCCCAGTGGACCACCGCCTCGTAGACCTGGTCCATCTGGTCGCTGGGGTCCATCTGGGTGATCGAACAGGGCCAGGTGCAGGCCCGCGCGGAGGTGGAGTAGTATCCCTCACAGTGTCTGAACTTCAATTCCGAGAGCCGGAGGAGCGAGCTCTCCACCCCCAGGGCGGATTGAGCGTGGGCCAGGGCGTGCTCCAGGAGGAACTCGGAGGTCGACACCCGGGGCCACGCCGGGTCGAGCCCCGTGGTCGAGATGCCCGCCACCCGGATCGGACCGTCGGCGCGAACCACCGGACGGGCCAGGGGGTGTGGGGCGTGCGGGGCCTTGCTCCGGGGAGTGGCGGAGGCGAGATCGACCCAGAGGTGACCACCGTCGATCCGGGTCGTGTAGCTCGGGACGGCGTCGGCTTCGAATCCCGGTTCCCCCAGTCCGGTGCGGCAGTGGTACTTCCAGTGATGCCAGGGACACACCACGTATTCCCCGTCGAGGCGTCCGTCGCCGAGGGGGCCCCCGACGTGATTGCAGACGCCGGACAGGACGCCGAACTCACCCGCGTGGTGGGTGATGGCGAGCCGGGTCCGGCCCACCAGGACCTTCCGGAGCGGAGTGGTGGCGAGTTCGTTGACCGCGCCAAGATCGTGCCAGCTCATAGGAAGTTCGAAGTTGGAAGTGTGAAGTCTGAAAGGCCCCTGCACATCCACCCTGGCGTCCTGTGTTGATTCGGTCGTTGCAGATCAATGGATCCCACACTGGACGACGGGAAGTGCACCGGCGGCGGTCTCAGATCCCTCGCTTCACTCGGGATGACTCCCCGTCTCGTACCGGACGTTCGCGAACGCCCCCTCCTTCAAACTTCCCACTTCCCACTTCGAACTTCAAGTGACGTGCCCCCGTTGGGCCTCGCGATGGGCGCGGAAGAGCTCTCTCATCTCCCGGGCCGTGGCCGGGGCCGTTCCCGCCGCCCGGTTGGCCGCAGCGATCTCGAACAGGATGCGCCACTGGGTGGCGAGGGTCCTCCAGGCGGTCCAGACCCGATGGGCCGGATCGTAGATGCTGGTCGCCTCGGCGGTGGCCCCGTTGAGCTCGATGATCCGGAGGTTCCGTCCCGCCTGGAAATCCTCGACCGAGGGGACCCGAAGGTCGAAGCGCCCGAAGTAGAAACCGTCGAAGGTGCGGCTCAGCCGATTGATCTCCGCCTCCAGTTCCCGGGTCCGCAGGGCGGTACCATCGCGGAACACGGCCCCCCGGGAATGGGTCCCGATCTCGACCAGGGGGACGACGGCTCCCGCGGCGGGGATTGTATCCAGTTGTGCTGCGTGGCGCGCCAGATAGGTGGGAGCCATCATCACCGCGCGGGGATCGTTGAGAATCAGCGCCTCGAGGGTGCGGGTTCCATCGCCGGTCACGGCGGGGAAGTGCTTCTCGGTGATGCTGAAGATCCGTCCCTCCGCCTCGTGGGGGTAGCGATACCAGAACACGCCGAACTCGATTCCCTCGACGAAGGCCTGGGCCAGGACCTCTCCGTTGGCTTCCTTCAGATACTCCTCGGCCTCGGCCGGGGAGTGGATGATCTGGACCCCGGCACCCCGTTCGCCAATGTTCGGCTTGAGCACCAGGGGGAATGCGAGCTGGTGCTCGGCCTGAAAGGCGCGGATCGCGTCGAGTGCCGCCGCCGGGTCCCGGGGCAACAGGCACCAGGGGGGAACCGCGTCTCCCGCTCCGGCCAGCCGCTGGAGGATCTCATGCTTCCGCTCTCCCACGAAACCGCCCCCCGGCATTCCGGGGTTCACGGCGGTGAGGAGCAGCAACCCGCGGTGCCGCAGGGCCAGCCAGAGAATGTAGAATGCGATGGGGGCGTAGAGAACAGTGCGGGGCCAGAATTCCCAGCGGGTGATCCGGTACCAGCGGGAGAGGAGCAGGCGCCGGCCCCGGAACGAACAGAGCGGGATGCCGATCCGGAGGAGGGCGAAGAGAACCACCCCGAGGATCAGGAGGGCCTCTCCTGCAAACGTGCGATAGGTCTGGAGCAGGTGACCGACCTGGTTTCCGAACACGGCGGCGAGCCCGACCAGCGCCGGGGTCCAGAGAACGGCCGCCAGGAGGAAGACCCCGGCAAAGGTCAGGGCTCGGGTCCGCAGGATGCCTGCCGCCACATAGGTGGGGAGCCGGGTACCCGGAAGAAAGCGGGTGGCGAGGACGAGCCAGGGCCCCCGGCGGGCGAACCACTCGGAGGCGCGGCGCACATCCGCCGGCTTCACGATCCAGGAGAGCGGGGGATGGGGGAGGGCCGGCCGCCCGAGGAAGCGACCCGCCGCGAAGAGGAGGAGGTCTCCCACGACGATGCCGATGATGCACGCGATCGTGGCGGGAAGGAAGGCCACGGTGCCCCGTGCCACCAGGAGGCCGGCGCCAATGCAGGTCAGATCCTCGCTCACCAGGGTGGCGGCGGCCAGGAGCAGGAGAAGAACGCTCAGGGCGAGACCGGTTGCCCGCGGAATCATCGCGCGGGTGAAGGGGGCGTTCGCTGCCGCGACCCGTTCCGCCGGGGCGGAGGCCCGGGTGGGTGCAACGCCGCCATCGACCCGCGCGAGGAAGGAGAGGAGAGGCGGAGCCAGATCCCCGGGACGCTGGAAGGTCATGAAGTGATTGCCCTCGAGCATGAGCAGTTCGCTCTGGGGCAACAGCCGGTGACTCTCGAGGGCCGCCTCCTTCGGCACCAGGTCGTCTCGCTTTCCCTGGATGATGAAGGCGGGGCCCTGGTACTCCTGCAGGATGCGGCGGAGGGGGCGCTGGTCGGAGTCGTAGAAGTTGCGGGCGTAGGCCACCCCGAGAAAGGAGGGATCCCACGCTCCGAAGTGCGGCACCGCCTCGCGGAGGAGCCAGAGGCCGGCCAACTGCAACCCATGGATGGCGTGGTTCAGCCAGTAGTCGCCCAGCAGCTCGAACTCCTGGGTACCGAGGGCCGAGAGCAGGACCAACGACCGGATGCGATCCGGGGCCAGATCCGCCGCACTCAGGATGACCCCTCCTCCCATGCTGAAGCCGACCCAGTGGGCGTCGGGGATCCGCAGGGAGTCGAGGAGCTGGAGCAGATACCGGGCGTGGGCCCGGAAGGAGTAATCGGGAATGCGGTGGGATGAGGCGCCGAACCCCGGGAGGTCGGGGGAGATCACCCGGTAGCGGGGTTCCAGGTAGGCACCCAGATCCTTGACCTCGTTGTTGCTGCCGGGACTCCCGTGGAGGAGGATGACGACCGGACCCTCGGGGTTTCCCGACTCGCGCCACACGAAACGGATGGTGCTCCCGGTCCGCTCCCGGTCTCCCGACACGGTCCGGAGGGAAATGGAGCGCTCATCCGGGGCGGGTAGGGGCTCCCACGGGTCGAGCCGCCGTGCCACGTGGGAAGCGCCGAGCACGAGCAGATAGAGGGCTGCGAGGACCATCCACGGTGAGAGACGCCGGGGGGAGCGGTCGTTCGGGTCGAGAGCCTCGGTCATGTTGCGGGCAGCCGGGCGAGGGTGAGTCCTTCCGTCACCGGGGTGGTACAGGGGGGACCGGGGGCGTACCGCATGACCACCTCACCCGGGGTGACATCCACTCGGGCGAAGCTGACCGTCATCGCGTCGGACCGATGCATGCACACCGAGAGGGCGCCGGGGGACGGATCGTGGCTGCGGTGCACCTCCGCCAGAGTGTCCGGAGTGGGAGAAAGAGCCTCGAAGAGGCGGTGCCGGTTCTGCTCCGCCCCCGTCTGGTCCGCGCCGGAACTGGTGCGCAGCAGTCCACTCCCGGGCACGGCGTTGGTGACGAGGGTGGTGCCATCCCACTCGTGGACGCGCGCCGGGTGCTCCGGGGCCAACAGAACGAGGGTGAATGGGAGATAGGATTGGAGGGATGCCGCGGCGAGGCGACGGTCCAGAGTCTCGGGGTTGGGGGTGTCGAGCAGATCGCGCACCAGCAACCCCCGGCTGACCGGAGAACCCGGGATCTCATGAGGAGCATCCGCATATCGGTTGAGCAGCGCCAGCGTGACGCCGTGGCCGTTCACGCCGATCCAGGTTCCTCCCGCCTCGCCATCGATGGGTGCGATCCACGGGATTCCGCGGGTGACCCCGAGGCGAGGGGGATGGCCGGGGGACCGGGAACGCTGCTCGTCGCGGTTGAAGAAGGCGGTGTATTGTGCGGGCGAGAGGCGGACCCAGCTCAGCGTGCACATCACCGCCCGGCGCGCTGGTGGGCCAGCGTCGAGGGGGCCACTCCGAGATCGGCGGGGACTTCCTCGCCCTGCGCCTCGAGCAGGAGGGCGATGAGGGCGTAGTGATGCACCGTGTGACTCGCGAGGAACTGCAGTTCCCGGCCGAGCGAGGAGCGAGACCATTCGGGACAGGCCCCGCCCCCTCCGCAGTCCATCCGCACCTCGAGGGAGAGGTCCGGGTCCGGGGGCAGCGAGGCGATCGCCTGCAGCAAATCGCGGGTGGTCCGCAGGGCATGGCCCCGGTCCCGCTCGATCAGGGGATCCCGCGCCCGGGCATCATAATCGACACACCCGTCGTCGAGCCCCGTGAGAAGGCACTGATAGTGCTCCAGCACATGGCGGTACTGGGCGCCGACCGGAGAGTGGCGGCCCACCGCGGAGGCGTACGTGGCATCGCCGAGCTGATCGAGCAGGGAGATTCCCTGACGCAAGAAACACAGGTTGCCATCGAGCGCGGGCCAGGACCGATCCGTCACAGCAGCTCCGGAGTTACGACCGGGCGGAAGCGGGCGAGCACCGCCGAGCGCGCTTCGTCCGCCAGGGCCCGGCGATCCGGCCGGCGGATCGCTTCGGGGGCAAACCGGACCGTGGCCCGGCTCCGGCGCAGGGTGCACAACCGGGCCAGATGAGGGAGGAAGGTCATGTCGCCCCACCAGCAGATGGCCTCGTGCGCCGGGGGATCGGGCGGTGCTGTCTCGTAGCGGAGGGCCACGGTGTGAACCGGAAAGTCACGACGAGCCGCCCATTCGAGGAGCGCGGCGTGAAACGGGCCGACCCGGTCTCCCGCCGTGCTCGTTCCTTCGGGAAAGACCACCACCCCCGTTCCGGCGCCCACGACGCGGTCGAACGTCTCCAGCACCCTCACCGCATCCCGCGTCCGGGTCCGGTCCAGGTAGATGGTGCCGAAGATGGTGGCCATGGTGCCGATCGCGGGCCAGCGCCGCACCTCGCTCTTGGACACGAACACCCCGCGAACCGAAGCGGCGAGGACCAGAATGTCGACGTAGGAGAGATGGTTGCTGACCAGAAAGAAGGGTGGTCGGGGGGCCGGACCCTCCACCCGGCGTTCGATGCCGAGCAGCGCGCACATTCCCCGCGCCCAGAGGTGGACGAACCAGGTGCGCCAGCCGAGGCTCCGTCGCGCCGACCAGAGCAAGGGGAGCAGCCCCACCGTCCCGATCACGAAAAGCCCTGCGGTCCAAGCCACGATCCCCATGCTCCGTCCCAGGAGTCGGAGCTGGCAGCTCAGGGACCGGTTAGCCGACCGCGCCGAGGCCCGCACGGCGTCCCCACCGTGGAATTCCTCGGATTCCGTCACCCAACCGGTCCGCGCCGTCATCGGAAGAAGGTCCGGAATACGCGCGGGTCCAACTCGTCCGCGTTCAGGACCACCAGGAAATCAATCGTCTTGAAGAGGCGGTCGATGGCGGGAGGACCGCAAATCTTGGCGCCCAGGGAGAGATAGGACTGAAACAGAGCCGGAATGTGAGGCTCGGGGAGTGGGGTCCCCTCGGCGACCTCACAACCAAGGCCCGGCAAGGGGGTGGTGCGAATGCGGTCGTGCTCCAGCCCCTTGCCCTGCAGAAACCGGTACGCCGATTCCCCCACTGCGGGATCCTGGCTGGTGAGGGAACAACACCCGAACAGATGGCTCTTCCGGTTCCAGGAGAGGTACGTGGCCAACCCGCGCCAGAGGAGATGGAGAACTCTCCCATTCCGATGCGGCCTGGCCACGCAGGCCCGGCCGATCTCGACCGACTGCGCCATGGCCTCGGCGGGAATTCCGGAGAGGTCGAATTCTCCGGCGGAGTAAAACCCGCCCAGCCGTTCCGCCATTTCCACCGTCTGCATCCGGTAGGTCCCGACCACCTCCCCCGTCTCCCGGCTCTCGATCATCAGGTGATGAAAATGGATGTCGAGTTCATCCTCGTCCCGCCCGGTGGCATAGGCGCTGTCGAGCCCTTCGCCGAGCTCGAGGTTGAACACCTCGAAACGGAGCCGCAGGAGGCGGTCCAGCTCCGCGGCGGTGCGCGCAAACCGGAGGAGATACCGGCCGGCGGCAATCTCCTCGGTGGGCAGGGACTCCGGGCTCCCGGGGTAGTCGAGCGTACCCGGGGGAATCGGGGTGGGGCGCCGCGGGTCGGGGGCGCCGGTCACCGGGCGATCTCGTAGGTCGTAGGATCCACCTTGAAGAAGAACAGGTCGTCTTCCCGCTGCACCTGACCCGTCAGGCGCACCTGGAGGCCCGCCAGCGCGAAGATGTCGGCTGTCACCGGGGCGCCGTCCGGGTCCAGCAGAATCAGTTCCCATTCTGACTCTCCAGGACCTCGTACCACGAACAGGGGGAGGATGCCGCCATTCAGGCATCGAATGGCGCAACCCCGGTGGGTCTGCAAAATACCCGGATTCATGGCGCCGAGGAAGCACTTCGAGTCCACAACCTCTCCGGTGAGAGTCCGGCGGCCCAACTTCTCCACCGCCGGGACCGGACGGTCGGCGCTGAGGGGCGCGGAGCCGGAAACGATCGACCCTGGAACGAGTTCGGCCATGGTTTGGTTTCCCCGGGCGATCCGCACTCCCCGGAGCGACACGTATTTGCCATCCCGGCTTCGGGCCAGGTCTTGGGCCCCGAACTTTCCCGGAGCGGAGAGGTGAACGTGTGACACGGCGCCCCCCGGGCTCTCTGTCACCAGCATCGGGTAGGGATGTTCCCGGAGTCGACCATCCCACGCCTCCGGCTCCCCGTCGGCGTACACCGTATCGGGCTGGCGGGACTGGCTCCTGGCCACGGCCCACGCCGTGACGATCACTCCGGTGAGAAGGAGTGCGGTGAGCCGCCGGAGCCATCGGCGCAGACTGTCCGGGGCTCTGGGGTGGTGTCCGACGAAGAAATCGTCGGGAGCCATGGGGGGAGGGGAATCAGGTGTCATGAAGCGGGACCGGGTCGATTCGGGTACCGGGTGGGTGCGGGCGCGAATGAACCTCCACCCTCCCGTCCCGGATGCGCAACGAGAAGGTGGGAATGGTGTCGGTGAAAGGAGGTGGTGAACTCCCGGAATCGGGATAGTATTGATACCCGTGCCAGGGGCAGGTGATGCACCCATCGATGATCCGCCCCTCGCCGAGAGGCCCGTTCTGGTGCCGACAAACGTTGGAAACCCCACTCAATCGGTTCTGATGCCGGAAGATGGCGACGCGTTCACCTGCCACCATCACCACGCGGGCCCGGGATTCCGGTATCGTCCCGGCGGGCCCGGCATCCACCCACCCGTCGTCATCCGCCGGCAGCATCTGGTCGCCCCGGCGTTCCCTCCACCCCGCCACCAGGTGAGCCCCGATCACCGAGGCGGCCCCGGCCACCACCCCGAGGGCGAGGAGGGGATCCCCTTCCGCCTGGAGAGTCCCGAGCGCCACATGGGCCACCAGGAGCCCCCAGGCGAGGTAGACCAGCATGTGGAGCCGTTTCCAGACGGGGGGACTCAGAATGGAAAGCCAGAAATCGTGGCTGGTGACGGCCAGAAGGGCGAGGATCCCGAGAGCCGCGATGCCCAGCAGCTCGAATGGAAAGCTCGAGAGAGTGCCCAGCGACCGGTTGGCGCTCAGGAGGCTGACCAGTAACGGTGCATTGCCGCCGGCATGATACTGCAGCGTGGCCAGGATGGCGTGACTGAGCCCCAGCACGAAGGCCATCACGCCGAGATGGCGGCGGTTGTAGAGCAGCGGAAGGAAGCGACGGTCGAGCCGGGTCAAGGGACCGATCAGGAGAATGACGTGCAGAAGAAGATACGCCGCCGTGGCGAGTCCACGGATGAGCACGATCTCCAGGCTCATGGCCGGAGACCGCCACCGGGTCACGGCCCCGAAGACCACCAGGAAGAGACCAACGCTGGTCGCGGCGACGAGATCGATCTTACGCTTCTGGGGGTTCCACCCGACCGCCTGATAGCGAACGCTCATCGGGACACCGGCACGAGGGAATCCTCTGAATCCGTGCTCGAGTCGAGTCCCGCAGGCGCAACCTCATGATCATGCTCTGCGACGGCCGGCGCCTGATCCAGAGGCGGGGTCGACACGATCACCGGGCCGCGCGGCCGGGCAAGGGCAGCGACCAGAACGGCGGCCACGAGGAGGGCGATCAGAGGCATGACCCACCGGTGCGCAGTCCGCAGGGAGCGTATCACCGGACGCCGTCCCGCATGCGGCGATGCGCATTCCGTTCCTCCGGAGGGTGTGGCCCCGGCTGGAGCAGCCGCACCGCCAGCCAGGGCCACAGGAGGACTCCCCCAGGGACCAGCAGGATCCGGAAGCCCCCGGTTCCCTCCCGGGCCACCGGATCGAGACGCCCCGCCCAGCGCCACGCGAAGGGGATGGCAAAGACGAGCCCCGCTCCGAGGTAGATTGCGGCAGCGCGGATGACGGCCTCGGCGAGCGGTTCCGGCACGAGTTCTCCCCGGGTGGTCGGGTGACGAGTGATCCCCCACAAGTTTGACGGAAATGCCTGTGCGGGCAAGGTGCGGGGGGAAGACCCATCGTTCGTCGGCCGGAACCAGCGGCGCCCCCCACGGCGTTGAGGGGGAAGGAATCACTGCTCGCACCCGTCCACCATGGAATCTGATGAGCCGAACCGCTGAACATCACCGTCTCGCCTCCGCCGAGCCCTGGCGCCTCTGGGGTCCCTATCTCGCCGACCGGCAATGGAGTACCGTGCGGGAGGACTACTCCGCCGAGGGCACGGTGTGGGGCGCCTTTCCCCATGACCAGGCCCGGAGCCGGGCGTACCGCTGGGGGGAGGACGGACTCCTCGGTGTCTGCGACCAGCAGTGTCGCATGGCTCTGGCCCTGGCGCTCTGGAACGGGCACGATCCGATCCTGAAGGAGCGATTTTTCGGCCTGACCGGGCCGGAGGGAAATCATGGTGAGGATGTGAAGGAGTTGTACTACCACCTCGATGGAACGCCCACCGGCTCCTGGCTCTCCGCCCTCTACAAGTATCCCCAGGCGGCGTTTCCCTACGCGGACCTGGTGGCGGAGAATGCCCGGCGCAGGCGCGAGGATCCCGAGTATGAAGTTACCGACACCGGTGTCTTCGAGGGGGGATGGTACTTCGACGTGCGGGTGGACTACGCCAAGGGGAATCCGGAGGATCTGCTCATGCGGGTGACGGTCACGAACCGGGGCGATCGCCGGGCCCCCTGTACCGTGGCCCCGACCCTCTGGTTCCGCAACACCTGGTCGTGGGGACGCACGGGCGAGGGGTTCCCGCCCCGTCCCACACTGCGCCGAACCGGACCCGACCGGATCCGGGCGGACCACTCCACGCTCGGGCGTTACCTCTGGCTCGCTCGCTCCGGGACAGCCGGAACTCCGACGGCCCTCTTCACCGACAACGAGACCAATACCGACCGGTGCTTCGGCGTCCCGAACCGCACCCCCTGGGTCAAGGATGCCTTCCACCGGTTCCTCGTGGAAGGTGACACCTCCGCCGTGAACCCGGAGGAAACCGGGACCAAGGCGGCCTGGGTCTACCGGCTCGATCTGGAGGCGGGGGAGTCGGGCGTGGTGGAACTCCGGCTCTGCGCCGAGGCGGTTCTCGCGTCCCCGGAGCGGCCTTGGAAGGGATTTGCGCAGGTGATGCGCCAGCGGGCGCGGGAAGCGGACCGGTTTCACGCCTCGCTTCTGCCCGGCGGAACCACGCCCGACGAGGCCCGTGTGATGCGCCAGGCCCGCGCCGGGCTCCTCTGGACCCGGAAGTTCTACTACTACGACGTGCCCCAGTGGCTGGCGGGGGACCCGGCACAACCACCTCCCCCCGAGACGAGGCGCACGGGCCGGAACCATGACTGGCGGCACCTCAATAACCGTGACATCATCTCGATGCCCGACGGGTGGGAATTCCCCTGGTATGCCGCCTGGGACCTCGCCTTTCACACGGTGCCCTTCGCGCGGCTCGACCCGGAGTTTGCCAAGGGACAGTTGCTGCTCCTCCTCCGCGAATGGTATATGCACCCCAACGGGCAGATTCCCGCCTACGAGTTTGCCCTCGGCGATGTGAACCCCCCGGTCCATGCCTGGGCCTGCTGGCGGGTGTACAAGATGACCGGCGCACGGGGCAAGCGGGATCACGTCTTTCTCGCCCGTGCCTTCCAGAAGCTGCTCCTCAACTTCACCTGGTGGGTCAACCGCAAGGATCATGAGGGGAACCACCTGTTCAGCGGGGGCTTCCTGGGGCTCGACAATATCGGAGTGTTCGATCGCAGCCGCGCCCTCCCCACGGGGGGGCATCTCGAGCAGGCGGATGGGACGGCGTGGATGGCGTTCTACTGCGCGACGATGCTCAGCATGGCGTTGGAACTCGCCCGGGAGGATCCCGCCTACGAGGACATGGCCACCAAGTTCTTCGAGCACTTCATCGCGATCGCCGAGGCGATGAATCGAGTGGGTGGGCATGGACTGTGGGATGAGGGAGACGGGTTCTACTACGACCAGCTCCACGTGGACGACCAGACGACCGCTCTGCGCATCCGCTCGCTGGTGGGACTGATTCCACTTATCGCCTGCGAGATTCTCGACCAGGAGGTGCTGGACGCGCTTCCCGACTTCCGTCGGCGCATGGAGTGGTTCCTGGCGTACCGTCCGGACCTCGCCGAGCACGTGTCTCTCTGTGCCCCGGATCCGGCGAAATGCGGTATGCGGCTCCTGGCGCTTCCCACTCCCGAGCGTCTCACCCGGGTGCTGGGCTACCTTCTCGATGAATCCGAGTTCCTCTCGCCCTTCGGAATCCGTTCCCTCTCGCGATACCACGAGGCCCATCCGTATGAGTTGCACGTCGAAGGCGAGGTGCATCGGGTCGAGTATCTACCCGGGGAGTCGACCCTGGGTATCTTCGGAGGCAATTCGAACTGGAGGGGGCCGGTCTGGTTTCCGCTCAACTTCCTCCTCATCGAGGCTCTGGAACGGTACCACCGATTCTTCGGCGACTCGTTCACAGTCGAGTGCCCCACGGGCTCCGGACGCCGGGTCACCCTGCAGGAGGTATCCCGGGAGTTGAGCCGGCGTCTGGCTCGGCTCGTGTGCGCCGATCCCGAGGGCCACCGGCCCTGCCATGGCGGCGATGCCCGGTATGCCACCGATCCCGCCTTCCGGGACCTGGCCCTGTTTCATGAGTACTTCCACGCGGAGACGGGGCAGGGACTGGGGGCGAGTCACCAGACGGGATGGACCGCCCTGGTGGTACCCCTGCTCGACTCCGTGATTCGCGCGCGGGAAGAGGAGGGGCCATTCGAGGAGTGAGGGAAGAGAAGTGAGGAGTGAGAGAGAGGTTCGTGCCTTCGTTCGAGGAGTGAGGGAAGAGAAGTGAGGAGTGAGAGAGAGGTTCGTGCCTTCGTTCGAGGAGTGAGGGAAGAGAAGTGAGGAGTGAGAGAGAGGTTCGTGCCTTCGTTCGAGGAGTGAGGGAAGAGA